>JAZKHY010000025.1:0-98395 GCA_040385105.1 Pseudomonadota bacterium | reverse complement strand
GGTCCATGACCATCACGTCGTCCCACAGGCCCAGGCGCTTCAGGTCGCGCACCAGCGGGCCGTTGATGACGGTGAACTCGCCCGACAGGTTGGACTTGACCGACAGGTTGCCGAAGCACGGCTCGATCGAGGCGTCCACGCCGATGATGTTGGAAATGGTGGCTGTCGGTGCGATGGCCACGCAGTTGGAATTGCGCATGCCGTCGGCGGCGATCTTCCTGCGCAGGGCTTCCCAGTCCATGGTGGACGAACGGTCCACCTCCACATAGCCGCCGCGCTCTTTGGCCAGCAGGTCCAGTGTGTCGGGTGGCAGGATCCCCTTGTCCCACAGCGAGCCCTTGTAGCTGGCGTACTTGCCGCGTTCTTTCGCCAGTTCGGTGGAGGCCCAGTAGGCGTAGTAGCAGACGGCTTCCATCGACTTGTCGGCGAATTCGACCGCAGCATTGCTCGCATACGGGATGCGCAGCTGGTAGAGGCAGTCCTGGAACGACATGATGCCCAGGCCCACCGGGCGGTGGCGCAGGTTGGAGTCACGTGCCTTCTTGACGGCGTAGTAATTGACGTCGATCACGTTGTCCAGCATGCGCATGGCCGTGGTGATGGTCTTCTTGAGCTTTTCGTGGTCGACACCGTCGCCCTTCAAATGCTGCAGCAGGTTCACCGAACCCAGGTTGCAGACGGCGGTTTCTGTGTCGCTGGTGTTCAGCGTGATCTCGGTGCACAGGTTGGATGAGTGCACCACGCCCACATGCTGCTGCGGCGAGCGCACGTTGCAGGCGTCCTTGAAGGTGATCCAGGGGTGGCCGGTCTCGAACAGCATGGTCAGCATCTTGCGCCACAGGTCGGCCGCAGGGATCTTGCGCGAGGGCTTGATCTCGCCGCGCTCGGCCTTGGCTTCATAAGCCACGTAGGCTTTTTCGAAGGCAACGCCGAACAGGTCGTGCAGGTCGGGCACGTTGGAAGGCGAGAACAATGTCCAGTCGCCCTTTTCCATGACGCGGCGCATGAACAGGTCGGGAATCCAGTTGGCCGTGTTCATGTCGTGCGTGCGGCGGCGGTCATCGCCGGTGTTCTTGCGCAGCTCGAGGAACTCTTCGATGTCCAGGTGCCAGGTTTCAAGGTAGGTGCAGACCGCGCCCTTGCGCTTGCCGCCCTGGTTCACGGCCACGGCCGTGTCATTGACCACCTTGAGGAAGGGCACGACGCCCTGCGACTCGCCGTTGGTGCCCTTGATGTGGGAGCCCAGCGCACGCACGCGCGTCCAATCATTGCCCAGGCCGCCGGCAAACTTGGACAGCAGGGCGTTTTCCTTGATGGACTCATAGATGCCGTCCAGGTCGTCAGGCACGGTCGTCAGGTAGCAGCTGGACAGCTGCGAGCGCAGCGTGCCGGCATTGAACAGCGTGGGCGTGCTGGACATGAAGTCGAATGACGACAGCACTTCATAGAACTCGATGGCGCGGGCTTCGCGGTCAATCTCGTTAAGCGACAGGCCCATGGCCACGCGCATGAAGAAGGCCTGCGGCATTTCGATGCGGGTCTTGCGCACATGCAGGAAGTAGCGGTCATACAGGGTCTGCAGGCCGAGATAGTCAAACGTCAGGTCGCGCTCGGGTTTGAGGGCGGCACCCAGGCGCTTCAGGTCGAACTCCAGCAGCTTGCTGTCGAGCAGTTCGTTCTCGACGCCCTTCTTGATGAACTGGGGGAAGTACTCGGGGTAGCGCTCCGACATTTCTTCCTGCGCGACCTCGCCGCCCAGGATTTCGCGGCGGATGGTGTGCATCAGCAGGCGGGCCGTGGCGTAGGTGTAGTCGGGGTCTTTCTCGATCAGGGTGCGGGCTGCCAGGATGGAAGCCTTGTAGACCTCATCGACCGGCACGCCGTCATACAGGTTGCGCAGCGTCTCGGCAATGATCGGGTCGGGCTTGATGTCGGCGCCCAGGCCGGCGCAGGCAGAGGTGATCAGGCTGTTGACATGGGACAGGTCCAGCTCGACCTTCTGGCCGCCGTCCATCACATGCAGCACCGCAGCCTTGGGCGCGGCCTGCGCCGACTTGGCGGCACGCTCCTGCGAGCGCTTTTCACGGTACAGCACATAGGCGCGGGCGATCTCGTGGTGGCCGCCGCGCATCAGGCCGAGTTCGACCTGGTCCTGCACGTCTTCTATATGGAAGGTGCCGCCGCCCGGGCGTGACCGCACCATGGCCTTGATGACCGCCTGGGTCAGGCCGTCAACCGTCTCGCGCACGCTGGCCGAGGCCGCGCCCTGCGTGCCATGCACTGCCAGGAATGCTTTCATCATGGCGATCGCGATCTTGTTCGGCTCGAACGGCACGACGGCACCGTTGCGGCGGATGATCTGGTAGTTGGCAAGGGGGTTGGTGGACGGGTTGGCAGCGAGGTCTGTGCCGTGGATGGAGGGGCTGGCTGTGCCCGGGTTGGCCGATGTGCTCAAGGCTGCTTGCATTGGGTTTCCTCTTGTTTCGCGATTCTTGTTGGGGTGGCCCGGGGCCTCTGTCTGGCTCGGGACCGGTGTTTCAGCGGTCAGGCATTCACAGAACTGACACACTATATCTAGGGTCTGGCGGGATTTCAAGCCACTACCGGTAGTGTATCGCCGCCTGAAACAGAAACTTACGCTTCGCGCCTTGCGGCCCTCACGCATGCGCGCCTTCATGCGCCAGGACGGGCCGCGGCGCGATGCGCTGAAACAGGTCTTGAATGCTCGCTGCGCCGGAGCAGGGCAAGGCGCAGCGCGCGTTTCAGGCGGATTTGCCGCGCATGGCCGCATGCAGGCTTGCGCCGTGTTGAAAGGAAATTACCGTCTATGGATATGCGCTTCATGCGAGCGCGCTCGCATGAAGCGCAAAAAAATATTTGCCGGTGTTGCCTTGCCTCAGCGCTGCAGGACACCCTCGGGAAAACACTGAGCCGGCCAGCCCAGCGCGCGCTGCAGTTGCGGCCAGTCAAAGCCGGAGCCCGGGTCCTGCTTGCGGCCCGGCGCCACATGCTCGTGGCCGGCGATGTGTACCACGGGCCAGGCCTGCGCCAGGGCCGCGCACAGATGGGACAGGGTCTCGTACTGCGCGTCTTCAAACACCAGCCCTTCAAGGCCTTCCAGCTCGATCCCCACCGAGTCGTCGTTGCAGTTGCCGCGGCCCCGGTAGTGCGAGGCGCCGGCATGCCACGCCCTTTCGTTGCAGCCGACAAACTGCCAGAGCTCGCCGTTGCGCCGGATATAGAAGTGCGACGAGACTTCCGCGCCCCGGATCTGCATGAAGTACGGGTGGGCCGTCCAGTCCAGCGTGTTGGTAAACAGGCGCTGGACCTCGTCGCCGCCATACTGGCCCGGCGGCAGGCTGATGGAATGCAGCACGATGAGGTCGACGGTGGCGCCGGCCGGCCGCGCGCCGAAGTTGGGCGAGGGCAGGTGGCGGGCGAACCTGTACCAGCCGTCCCGCCACAGCCCGGCGCCCGGCGCCTCAGGCGCTGTCTTCATGTGCCTCTTCGCCCGGCGGCGTGGAAATGTTCAGGCGCGCAATGCGATAACGGATCTGGCGCAGGCTCAGGCCCAGGCGCGCCGCGGCGGCCGTGCGGTTGAAGCCGGTTTCGCTCAGGGCCCTGACCAGTATGTCGCGTTCCTGCTGGTCCAGCCAGGACTGGAGGTCGCCGGGCAGGTCCATGTCCTGGCCCGGCGGCAACGCGCCGGCCTGCGCCGGTGCATGCAGGGGTGACGGCGCGGGCGCGGCCATCACGGGAGGCGACTGCGTGGGTGCGAAGTCCACCTGCAACTGGTCGCCGTCGCTCAGCGCGACGGCGCGGTGAAGCAGGTTCTCCAGTTCCCGCACATTGCCGTTGAGCGGATGCAGCAGCAGTTGCGCGAGCACGGCCTCCGACAGCGCCGGCTTGGGCATGCCCGCATCCAGCGCGATGCGCGAGAGCAGCGCGTCGCACAGCGCGGGCAGGTCGCCCCTGCGCTCGCGCAGCGGCGGCAGCAAGATCTCGATGACGTTGAGCCGGTAGTAAAGGTCCTGGCGGAACCGCGCCGCATGCACGTCGGCTGCCAGGTCTTTGTGGGTGGCGCTGACGATGCGCACATCCACCGAGTCTTCCTGGGTGGAACCCAGCGGCCTGACGCTGCGCTCCTGGATCGCGCGCAGCAGCTTGGACTGCATCGCCAGCGGCAGGTCACCGATTTCGTCGAGGAACAGCGTGCCGCTGCGCGCCGCCTGGAAGTAGCCCTCGCGGTCCTGGGTGGCGCCGGTGTAGGAGCCCTTGCGCGCGCCGAAGAACTCGGCTTCGAGCAGGTTCTCCGGGATGGCGCTGCAGTTCACCGCGATGAACGGCCCGTCGGCCCGGTGGCTGCAGGCATGGATGGCGCGCGCGGCGAGTTCCTTGCCGGTGCCGGACTCGCCGCGCACCAGCACCGGCGCCATGCTGCGCGCGACCTTGGCGATGCGCTCCTTGACCACGCGCATGGCTTCGGAGTCGCCCACCATCCTTTCCAGCGCCGCCGGTCCGCCGGCCTGCCGGTCTGCGCCATTGCCTGCGCGAGCCATCGCGGCACCTGCGCGCGCGGCCTTGTTGCCCGCCAGCGCGGCTTGCGCTGTGCCCTGGATGGCCGATGCCACGACGCTGCGGAACTGCTTCAGGTCCACCGGCTTGGTCAGGTAGTCAAAGGCGCCGGCCTTGAGCGCCTCGACGGCGTTCTCCGCCGAGCCATAGGCGGTCATGACGATGCAGCGCTCCGGCCGCTGCCGGGTGACCATGCCGTGAAGCAGCTCCAGGCCCAGGCCGTCGGGCAGCCGCATGTCGGTGATGACGGCATCAAACCGCTTGTCGTTCAGGTGCTCCCAGGCTTCCGCGAGGTTGGCCGCCGCTTCCACCCGGTAGCCTTCGCGCAGCAGGGTCAGCTCATAGAGCGTGCGCAGGTCCGGCTCGTCGTCAACGACCAGGACTTGCGCTGGAGCAGGGGATATGCCGGTTGCCATGATCAGACAAGTATTGTGTCAAAAGACGAAGCGCTGCCGCGCAGCGCCAGGCCGGGCCGGAAAGCCACGAAGAATTCGTTGCCCTCGGCCGCGCGGCCCGGCGCGCCGTCGGCCGGGCGGGTGGCGCGCTGGTAGCCGATCACCGCGCCGTGCCGCTCGCACAGCTCCCGGCATATGTACAGGCCCAGGCCGCTGGAGCGGCTTTCGGAAGAAAAGAAGGGCTCGAACAGGTGGCGCTGCACCGACTGCTCCAGGATGTCGCCGTCGCTCCACACCATCAGGCTGGCCTGCCCGGTCGCCGACTCGCGGGTCGCCACATGGATGGCGCCGGGCCGGTCGCGGGTGTAGCGCAGCGCGTTGTCCAGCAGGTTCACCAGCACGCGGCGCAGGTGGTCGGCATCAAACGCCACCTCCGTGCGGTGCGCATGCAGTTCTACCTGCAGCCGCGAGGCGCTGCCGGTCTGCTGGGCCCAGTCGTGGCAGATGCCTTCCACCGTTTCGTCCAGCACCAGCGCCGCGGGCGAAGCCACCGGTGCCTGGTGCTGCACGCGCGAAATGTTCAGCACCTCCTCCACGATCTGCGCCAGCCGCTGGGCGTTCTGCCTGACCATCAGCGTGAGCTGCTTGTGGGAGGGGTCGTCCAGGTCTTCGTCGAGCAGCGCATTGGCCTGGGTGATCGCGGCCAGCGGGTTGCGGATCTCGTGTGCCACCGCCGCCGACATGCGGCCCATGGCGGCCAGCTTCTCGGTGCGCAGGCGGGCCTCCATCTCGCGCAGGTCCTGCAGGAACATGACGCAGAGGCTTTCGGCGCCGGCCTCGTTGGCCGGGGTGAGGCGGGTGCGTGCGTGCACCCGGCGCGGGCTCTGGCCCGCATGCGCGATGGCCAGGTCCGCCACCTGCCCGCCCTGGCGCTCGTAGGTCACGGCCGAGAGTTCCACCAGCGGCTGCCAGCCGAGCTCGGCCGCCAGCACAAAGGGCGCATTGCGCGCCGATCCGTTGGAGCCCAGCAGCCGCCGTGCGGCGGGGTTGGCGGCCCGTACCACCCCGTTGGCGTCGACCACCAGCACGCCGTCAGCCAGGGTTTCGATCACCAGCTCATTGACCTGTGTCTGCACCCGCGCTGCCAGCTGGCTGCGCCGGGCCAGCTGCTCTTCGCGCGCCAGGCGCGACGCGAGCTGGTTGGCCAGGAAGGCAACCACGAAGAAGCCGGTGCCCGTGAGCCCCGACTGCAGGAAGCGCGAGGCGGTTTCTGCGGGGAACTGCAGCGACACCCACCATGCGTCCGTCAGCAGCAGCAGCGCCACCCCGGCCGCCGTGCCCAGCGCCAGCAGCACCGACCCCAGTACCGAAGCCAGCAGCACCGGTACCGCAAACAGGGGCGTGTAGTTGATGCCGCCGCTTTGCAGCAGCTGGAGCGCGCAGAAAACGAAAAGGTCGATGCCGATGGTCAGCACCCACTGCGCATCGAAAGTCTGGCCCGGCGGCTTCGGGCCGGCCAGCAGCCGGAACGCCAGGGCAGCGGCAAAATAGGCCCCGCACAGGCCCACCAGCCAGCCGTGCACCGGCTGGCCCAGCCCGTAGATGGAGGCCTGCAGCAGCAGCAGCACCATGGCGATCATCACCCGCGCGGTCATGAAGCCGTGCCACAGGCGCACAAAGGCAAAGTCTTCCGGTGCCGGCGGGGCGCCGCCCTCCAGCGGGCCCAGCCAGGAAGCGGTGTGTCTGGCGCCGGCCATTCAGCCCTCTGCGCGCTGCCGGTGCCCCGTGCTGCAGTACAGCGCGCCCTGGCGGCCGTGGACGGCCTCGGCGCGCGGCACGTGCAGCTCGCATGCCGCGCAGCTCACCATGTCCTGCAGCTGTGCCTGGGCAGGTGGCGCCTTGGCCTCCTTGCGGGCGGCGGGACGGTTGGCGCGCCACAGCCAGATGCCGGCGAACACGATGGCAATGACGATCAGGTACTTCATGTGGCGCGGCCGAGCAGGACCTCAAGCACAAAGCGCGAGCCCGCATAGCTCAGCAGCAGCAGCGCGGACCCCATATAGAGCACGCGCACGGCAGTGCGCCCCCGCCAGCCGAATCGCGCGCGGCCCAGCAGCAGCCCCGCAAAGGTGGCCCAGGACAGCACCGAGAAGAACGTCTTGTGGTTCCACTGCCAGGCCTTGCCCGGGCCGTACAGCGTCTCCGCAAACAGCCAGCCGGCCAGCAGGGTGCCGGACAAGAGCACGAAGCCGGCCATCACGAAGCGGAAGGTCAGCCGCTCCAGCGTGAGCAGCGGCAGGCCGCTTTGCTGGCCGAGGGCCTGGCGCATCTGCTTTTCTGCGCGCCGCATGAGCCAGGCATGCAGGACTGCCGCGGCGAACAGGCCATACGACGCGATGCCCAGTGCCCAGTGCATCGGCAGCCATGGCGAGGCGGTGCGCGAAAGCGGGGTGCCCGGGAATGCCAGTGCCACCAGCACGGCGGCAGCGCCCAGGCCGGCGAGGGCGCCCCAGGCGCGCAGCTCCGGAAACATGCGGCTTTCAATGCCGTACACCGTCAGGGCCAGCCAGGCTGTCACCGACAGCGACGGCGCGAAGCCGAAGCGGGGCGAGTCGCCCAGCAGGCTTTGCGCCAACGCCAGGCCGTGCAGGACCCAGGCAACCACCAGCACCTTGCGGATGCCGTCAACGCCCAGCCGCGAGGAAACGGCTGCGGGCGTGGCATAGGCCAGGGCTGCGGCAAGCCCCAGCACCAGGCCGGCCATGGAGACACTGGGTAGAATCATTGGCACAGTTTAGCGTTTTGCATCTGACTGTTGCGGGTCTTGTTCGGCAGTTGTCCCACAGCCCGCGCGCCCAAGGCACACTTCCCATGGCTTCTGCCCTCACCGACAAACTCTCCCGCCTCGTCCAGCAGCTGCGCGGCCAGGCCCGCATCACCGAGGCCAATGTGCAGGACATGCTGCGCGAAGTCCGCATGGCGCTGCTCGAAGCCGACGTGGCCCTGCCGGTGGTGCGCGACTTCATCGCACGCGTCAAGGAAAAAGCCCTCGGCCAGGAAGTGCTGGGCTCGCTGTCACCCGGCCAGGCGCTGGTGGGCATCGTCAACCGCGAACTTGCCGCCACCATGGGCGAGGGGGTGAGCGACATCAACCTTGCCGCGCAGCCGCCCGCCGTCATCCTGATGGCCGGCCTGCAGGGCGCCGGCAAGACCACCACCACCGCAAAGCTCGCCAAGCACCTGATCGAGAAACGCAAGAAGAAGGTGCTGACGGTGTCGGGCGACGTGTACCGCCCCGCCGCCATCGAGCAGCTCAAGACCGTGACGGCGCAGGCTGGCGCCGAATGGTTCCCGAGCTCGCCCGACCAGAAGCCCATCGACATCGGCCTGGCCGCGCTCGACTACGCAAAGAAGCACTTCTTTGACGTGCTGCTGGTCGACACCGCCGGGCGTCTGGCCATCGACGAAGTCCTGATGGCCGAGATCAAGGGCCTGCATGCGGCGCTCAAACCGGTGGAAACGCTGTTTGTGGTGGACGCGATGCAGGGCCAGGACGCGGTCAACACCGCGAAAGCCTTCAAGGAAGCCTTGCCGTTGACCGGCATCATCCTGACCAAGACCGACGGCGACTCACGCGGCGGTGCCGCGCTCTCGGTGCGCCAGATTACCGGTGCGCCGATCAAGTTCGCCGGCACCAGTGAAAAGCTCGATGGCCTTGAAGTGTTTGACGCCGGGCGCCATGCAGGCCGCGTGCTGGGCATGGGCGACATCGTCGCGCTGGTCGAGCAGGTCACGGCCGGTGTGGACATGCAGGCCGCGCAGAAACTTGCGGCCAAGGTCAAGAGCGGCGCCAGCTTCGACCTGGAAGACTTCCTCGGCCAGCTGCAGCAGATGAAGAGCATGGGCGGCCTGTCCAGTTTCATGGACAAGCTGCCCGCGCAGATGGCCGCCAAAGCCGGTGAGGTGGACATGAACCGCGCCGAGAAGGACGTGCGCCGCAAGGAAGGCATCATCCAGAGCATGACCCCGCTGGAGCGCCGCAAGCCCGACCTGATCAAGGCCACCCGCAAGCGGCGCATCGCTGCGGGTGCCGGTGTTCAGGTTCAGGACGTCAACCGCCTGCTCAAGGAGTTCGAGCAGATGCAGGACATGATGAAGAAGATGAAGGGCGGCGGGCTGATGAAGATGATGAAAAGAATGGGCGGCATGAAAGGCATGCCGAAGTTTTGACGCCCCGCGTCCGCGCTTCGGGAGCTCCCCGTAATGGGGGGGACCTGCCAGCAGCCCCGCGAAGCCGGTTCTGCGGCTACCTCCAGTAAAAAGTCCCGGTCTGCGCGGCGCTTTTTGTTGTAACTATGCTGAGCCTGCGTCGGCTGTGAGGCCGGCGGCGGCGATGCCGGCGATAGCGCAGGCTTCGTCATGCGGAGGCAGGTCGCCGCTGATGCCGACGGCCCCCAGCACTTCGCCGTCCGCATCGCGTACCAGCACGCCACCAGCGACGGGGAAGATGCGACCTTCGGACGCTGCTGCCAGAGCGCCGAAAAACACCGGATGGCTCTCTGCGCGTTTGGCCAGGTCGCGTCCGCCTATCCCCATGCCCAGTACCCCCCAGGCCTTGCCGATGGCAATTTGCGGCCGCAGGATGCCGGACTTGTCCTGGCGCTGGAATGCCAGCAGGTGCCCGCCTGCATCCAGCACGGCCACGGTCATCGGGTTCATCGATTGGGCCTTTGCATGGGCCAGCGCGTGTTCGGTGATGGTCACTGCTGCGGCAAGGTTCAGTTTGGGCATGTTCAGGCTCCGTGGTTGGGCAAGGCAAGTGACATGCCGCGCTCGATCAGGCGCTCGGAAATCTTCCAGGCGCCCGACGCGTCGCGGCGGAACGTATCGGTGATGTCGTTGATGCGCAGCCGCGCCGGGCTGTCGCCGTCCTGCTCGAAGGTCTGCTGCACGATGGCCGTGCGGATGGCGCCGCCTTGTGCGGGCAGGTAGCGCAGGTTGGCCCAGATGTGCCTGGTCTTGCGTGCGGGATCACCCAGCCTCACTGCAAGGTCAGCGAGCATCGCAGCGCGGCCGTCGATGACTTTGCCGGCCACATTCATGCGTGCGTCTTCGGTAAACAGCGCGGCCAGTCCGCCCGCATCGTGCCGGTCGGCGAACCAGGTAAAGCCGCTCAGCAGCTGTTCAATCGCGGCGCGGTCCCCGGCGTCGGGCAATTGAACGGCAACTGCGCTCATGCCGCAACCTTCTGTGGCGGATCGATCATGCCGTCTTCCACGTCATAGGGCGTCTCCGCAACTTCGGGCAGCACGATGGGCGGCAGGCCGATCATGAAGAGTTCCATGCCGCCGACACTGGTGAATTCCGCTGATTCGCCGGGCGCCACCTCGA
The DNA here is from genome assembly GCA_040385105.1 of Pseudomonadota bacterium. Taxonomy (GTDB): domain Bacteria; phylum Pseudomonadota; class Gammaproteobacteria; order Burkholderiales; family Burkholderiaceae_C; genus JACMQX01. The sequence goes on along the minus strand of JAZKHY010000025.1, from coordinate 88,034 downwards.
TGGCTGCGTTCTGGCGCACCTCCGTTGCGTTGACCGAGCCCTCACCCGACAGCACGAACAGCAGCCGGCGCGATTCGTCGCTTGCCACATTCCATTGCGCGCCTGCAGATTGCTTCACCATCTCGACCCATACGCGGCGCTCCGAGAACGCACCAAGGTAGCGGTTCTGCGTTCCCTTGGCGCCGCGCACCGACAGCCAGTGGAAGCGTTTGGGGTCTGCCATCACGACGTGGTCGTAGCGCGGCATCGGGTACTTCAGGCGTTCACCAAACACTTTTTCCCAGATCGCGTTCAGGCCCCACTGCACACGGCCGTCCGGGCGGTGGTAGTTCGGGCCTTCAAAGTGGCCGGTCTTTTCCAGCTCGGCCCAGGCAGCTTTGCGCTGGTCCATGCTCATGAAGCCGCAGCCCGATGCGCCGCCGAACTGCAGTACCAGCTGCAGGCGTTCGCCGGGCTGCGCCCGGCCCAGCGGGTCGTTCTGCGGGCCGTAGGGCAGGCCTTCGGGAAAGTAGCCGACCTCGCCCTCGTTGAGCATCAGGCGCTCGCCGATGTTCATGTCACCCTTGAGCGGCAGCCGGATCTGCTCGAAGTTGTGGCGGTGCCGCTGCATCAGGAAGTCCTTGTCCTGGCGCGCGAGTATGAACATGAAGTTGTCGGGCGACCCGGATTCGCCAGTAATCAGGTACTGGAACACGAGGGCGCCGGTGGGGTGATCCTTGTGCCAGTCGGTGCCATTGGCGTAGGCGATTTTCATGGGGGTCTCCTTTGGTTTTGAAGAAACGCTCAAGTGGTGTGTGCTTCAGTCAAGCCGCACGCCGGTGTCCTTGATCAGCTTGCCCCAGCGGGCGCTCTCAGCGCGTGAGGTGGCACGGAACTCTGCAGGCGTTCCAGGTGTGGGCTCAAAGCCGGTGTCGGCCAGCAGCGTGGTCAGGCGCGGGCTGCGCACGGCCTTGTTCAGCTCGGCATTCAGCCGTTCGACGGTGGCGGGCGGCATGCCGGCGGGCCCGATGAGCCCCTGGGCGGTATAGACCACCATGTCCTTGAGGCCAGTTTCCACGAAGGTCGGCACATCAGGCAATGCCGCGATCCGCTGTGTCGATGACACCGCCAGCGGGCGCAGCTTGCCGCTCTTGATGAACTGCTGGGCCACGGTAAGGTCCACCATCATGGCCTGCACCCGCCCTGCAATCACGTCCTGCACGGCAAGCGCGCCTCCCTTGTAGGCCACATGCGTGAGCTTGATGTCGGCCTTCTGCTTGAGCAGTTCAGTGGCCATGTGGTGTGAGGTGCCGATGCCAGGGGACGCATAGGTGATCTGGTCTGGCTTTGCACGCACCTGGGCAATGAACTCTGTCAGTGTGCGCGCCGGAAAGTCCGCGCCTACCGTCAGCACCACTGGCAGGCGGCCGATGGCGCCGATGTAGGTGAAATCTTTCTCGGGGCTGTACGGCAGCTTGGCAAACATGTGCTCGTTGAAGAAGAGCGTGGCGTTCTCGGCATTCATCACCGTGTAGCCATCGGCCCTGGCCTGTAACAAGGCCTGAACGCCGATGTTGGTGGCTGCGCCCGGGCGGTTGTCGACCACAACCGGCTGCCCAAGGCCCGTTTGCATGACGTCGGCCAGCGTTCGTGCCATGGTGTCAGTGGCGCCTCCGGCAGCATAGGGAACAATCCAGCGCAACGGCTGCTGGGGGGAGGCAGGCTGGGCCTGGACCCCGGCGTGAAGCGTGGCGAGCAGGCCGGCAGCAAGCCCGAGAGCGATCAGATTTTTCATTCTTGTCTCCATCTGTGTAGTGCCCGCTTTGGGGCTCCGGCGCACTATGATTGGCATTGCTGTTAGACAACAAGTCACAAAGTCACCTGGTGAATTTTAGTATAAACCGGTTTCTATCAAAAAGGAAAGCCATGAAAGCTGGGGTAAACGCCAAGCCCTTCCTTCCGGTCGAGCGCGGCAACGCAGCCGGGCGGGTGCTGGACGACCTCCAGGGCCGCATCCTGCGTGCCGAACTCGCACGCGGCGACAAGCTGCCGACCGAGAAGCAGCTGGCCGAGGCCTATGCGGTGAGCGGGGCGACGATCCGTGAAGCCACCCGGGCCTTGGCGGCCATGCATCTTGTGGAAGTGCGGCATGGCAGCGGCGCGTATGTGACGGCTGATTCTGCGCAACTGCTCGCGATGTCGCTGAACTCGCTGATCCAGATCGAGCGCATCAGCGTGCCTGATGTGCTGGGAGTGCTGGGCGTGCTCAACGCCCATGCAGCGGAACTCGCCGCTGCGCGTGCCGATTCGCAGGAGGTGGATGCAATGCAGGCAGCGCTGGACCGGATCGCATCAGCTGCCGAGCCGGCCGACGTCGCGGCGGGGCTTAGCGACTTTCTGGATCACCTCGGCCTGGCATCGCGCAACCCCTTGCTCGCCGCCCTGTGCAAATTCCTCGCGGGCCTGCAGATCGCGCTGGCGCATGAAATATCCAAAGGCTCCATGAAGCAGTGGCGCGAGACAACGGGCAAGCTGGCGGCAGACCGGCAGCAACTCGTCAATGCGATTCGCGCGCACGATGTGCAGGCAGCGCAGCAGCATGCACGCACCTACCACCAGCGTTCAGTGGAAATCATCTCTGCATTGCCCGATGCAAGCGCCGCGCGGCTGTCGGCAGAAGCGCTGGGCAACTTGATGGGCTCGTTCGCGCGTCAGCCGTGAGCATCTGCGCCGCCATTCCCGATCTGGATCAGACGGAAAGCGCTTCCTCGGCCGCCTGAACGACTTCACCGCGCAGCGAGCGCTGCATCGCCTGCGTGATGCGCACATCCACCATCTGGCCGACCAGCCGTTGCGGGCCACTGAAAGTAACCACCCGGTTGCATTCGGTACGGCCCATGAGCTCGCCCGCATCCTTGCGCGCGGCGCCTTCCACCAGAACGCGCTGCACCGTGTCCTGGCGGCTTGCGCTGATGGCGCGCACGCTGTTGTCGATGGTTTCCTGCAGGTGCTGCAGGCGCCTGAGCTTGACCTCGTGCGGCGTGTCGTCGTGCAGCGCGGCGGCCGGCGTTCCGGGCCGCGGGCTGAAGATGAAGCTGAATGACGTGTCGTAGCCCACGTCATTGATGAGCTTCATCATCTTCTGGAAATCGTCTTCCGTTTCGCCCGGAAAGCCCACGATGAAGTCGCTGCTGAGGGACAACTCGGGCCTGATGGCACGCAGCTTGCGGATGGTGCTCTTGTATTCCATGGCGGTGTAGCCACGCTTCATCGCCATCAGGATACGGTCGCTGCCGTGCTGCACCGGCAGGTGCAGGTGGCTCACCAGCTTGGGTACCTTCGCATAGGCCTCGATCAGCCGCTGGGTAAATTCGTTCGGATGGCTTGTCGTGTAGCGGATGCGCTCGATGCCTGGAATGTCTGCCACATATTCGATCAGCAGCGCGAAGTCGGCGATCTCTGCCGTGCCGCCCATGCTGCCGCGGTAGGCATTGACGTTCTGGCCCAGCAGCGTCACTTCCCTCACGCCCTGGTCGGCCAGGCCGGCAATCTCCACCAGCACATCGTCAAACGGGCGCGAGACTTCCTCGCCGCGCGTGTACGGCACCACGCAGTAGCTGCAGTACTTGGAGCAGCCTTCCATGATGCTCACAAAGGCGGTGGCGCCTTCGACGCGCGCGGGCGGCAGGTGGTCGAACTTCTCGATCTCCGGGAAGCTGATGTCCACCTGGGGCCGGTTCTGCGTGCCGCGGCTGGCGAGCAGCTCGGGCAGGCGGTGCAGCGTCTGCGGGCCGAACACCACGTCCACATAGGGCGCGCGCTCGATGATGGCAGCGCCCTCCTGGCTGGCGACGCAGCCGCCCACGCCGATCAGCACGCCCTTTTTCTTGAGGTGCTTGACGCGGCCGAGGTCGCTGAACACCTTCTCCTGCGCTTTCTCGCGCACGGAGCAGGTGTTGAAAAGGATGAGGTCCGCCTCGTCCACGTTCTGTGTGGGCTCGTAGCCCTGTGCCGCATGCATGACGTCCGCCATCTTGTCCGAGTCGTACTCGTTCATCTGGCAGCCGAAGGTCTTGATGAAAACTTTTTTGGCCATGACTGCACTCCTCAAGGCTTGTACTTGGGCAGCTTGTCGTAGGGCGTGTTCGGGTCGATCTTCGGCGGGTCGGACTCGACGCTGAAGCTGCGCGCCGTTGTCATGCCCGGCCTCTTTTCCTTCGCTTCTGCCTCATTCAGGATCCACACCTCGTGGATCAGGCCGGCACTGTCGCGCAGGTAGTTGACGGTCAGTTCCTGTCCGACGATGGCGCCGGACATGACCAGCAGGCTTTGCGTGTTGCGGATGCGCGAGCCGGGCGAGAGCCGGTCGGCCTTGCCGTTGAGCGTGACCTCGGGAGGCGCGGTGACCACCAGCTTGCCGCGCAGCGCGGCCTTGGGGAATTCACGCACGCCGCTGTTGTTGGTCTGGGCCGTTGCGGCCAGGGGTGCGAGTGCGCCCAGGGTGCAGGCGGCCAGCAGCAGCGTACGGAGGTATGTCTTGCAGCGGTTCATGGTGTGTATCCAGAGGCTGTTGAGGGGGGCGGACCGGCGCAGAGCCGGGGCCGTGGTGGAGGCGAGTTTAACAAAGGGCCTTCCCGATGAAAAAAGCCCCATGCGGGTGGCATGGGGCTTTCAGGATGTCTGGTGGCGCTTCACGGATTCGAACCGCGGACCTGTGGATTATGATTCCATCGCTCTAACCGACTGAGCTAAAGCGCCATTTCAGCGGATTTTCGCCGAAGCCCATGATTATAGCCAGGTGAAATCCCGCCCGCTTGTCGTGGCCGCTTTGGCCGTGTTCACTCCGGTTTGGCCAGGTTGCCCAGTTCGTCGCCCACCAGCCGCACGATCAGCCTGTCCAGGGTGTCCACCGAATAGTTTTTCACATCGTGCACCGTTTCGCGCCCCGGGCCGCTGGCCGGGTTGTGGGCTTTGTCGTAGGTCAGGAACACGAATTTGCCGCCGGTGTACTGCGCCATCTGCCGCTGGATGTACTCGCCCTGCTTGTTCAGGCCGCTGGCGCCCACGCTGAAGATCTTGATGCCCTTGCCCAGGGCGGCCATCATGTCGTCGTCGTACTGCGGGCCGCCGTAGTCCAGGTGCGGCGGCGCGTCGGCAATCAGGAACACCAGGCGGGTGGCGCCGTCGCCGCGCCAGTTCAGGTTGTGCACCGTCTCGTTCAATGCCTCGTTCATCGCCTCGGGGTAGTCGCCGCCGCCGCCTGCATGCAACGCGTTCAGCACACCCTGGAACGCGCCCAGGTCATTGGTGAAGTCGTGGCTGCGCAGCAGGAAAGCGTCCTGTTTGTCGCGGTAGGCGACAAGGCCAAAGCACAGGTCAGGCCGGCTGGGCAACTGGGCCACATCGCTGGCGATGGTCTGGAGCGTGGCCTTGAGCTTGCCGATCTCGTCGGCCATGGATCCAGTGGCGTCGATCAGGAAGACCAGGTCGAGCCGGGCGCGCGGCGCGGCCGGCCGGGCGTCGAGCCGCACTTCCACCGAGCTTTTCTGGCCGCGCTTGAGGTAGCCCTGCGCCTGCCTGCCGTCCTTGCGCACGGCCACGTCATACACCACTGACCGTGACGGATCAAAGGCATCGGGATGCAGCCAGACGCGGCCTGCGGTGTCGGTGCGCGCCCACATCGCATGGCCGCGCGGTGACTGAACGGCCACTTCGGCATCGGCCACGCCCCGGCCACGCGCATCCTTGACTTCCAGCAGGTAGCGCTCGCGCACGTCGCGCGGGCGGTGCTCCACGCGGGTGCGGTTGCGGAAGGCAAGGTAGCTGGTGAAGTCGGCGTTGTCGTCCACCATGCCGGCCGTGACGGCTTCCATGCGGGGGCGCTCCGGCTGGTGGGACTGGGGCGCCGGTCTGGCAAACGGCGGCGGCATGTCGTGGCGGCTGGCGGCATCGGCGGATTCACCGGCAGCCTTCGCTGCGGCGCCCGCACCTGAGGCGAGGCTCTCGCTGCGGTATGCCGGGGCGGGTGAAAGCGCAGGGGCCGGCGCAGGGGCGGCGGGTCGTGCTTCGGCAAGGGCGTCAGCCCGGGAATCGCGCGCGGGCAATGACTTGCGCAGCCGGGAGTCCCCTTCATCACGCAAGGACGCCGCCGGCCCGCCCTGGCCGGATGCGGTGCCCGGGATCTCGCGTGACTCGATGGGCCGCGCGCAATGGCTGGCAGAGGGTGCCTGGAAGTTGGGCTGCATCCGCAGCTGCGGCGGCGTGTAGCGGATGTCCGGCGCGGGCTGGGGCCAGTTTTGTGCAGTGGCGCTGCAGGCGCTCAGGAGCAGCTGGGCGGCAAGCAGGGCGACGATCTTGCGTTGAACAGGTGGCTTCATCAAGGGCTCCATGGGTTGTGATGAACCTTGATACGGGCCGGGGTGATGTGCGGGGTTAATTATTTGCAGCCGGTTAACCCCGATGCACCCCATGCCGCGTTGAAGGTAATGTGAAAATCTGCCAATGCCCTCCAAAGAGACCGACGCCATGCCCGACGACCAGTTGATGCTGGCCTGGGCCAAGGGCGATGCGGCCGCGTTTGATGTGCTCTATGCGAGGCACGAAGGCGCGCTGTTCCGCTTTGTGCGGCGGCTGCTGGGCAGCGCGCTGGCGGCGCAGGCCGACGAGGTGTTCCAGGACACCTGGATGCGCATCATCGCCGCACGCGCGAACTTCTCGCCGCAGGGGGCTGCCTGGCGCACGTGGGCGTTCACCATTGCCCACAACGCGGCCATGGACCGGCTGCGGGTGAGCGGGCGTGAGGTCAGCCTGGCGGGGCTGGACGGCGCCGACGATGCGTCCGACCCGATGGACTGGCTGCAGGGCGCGCTGGACATGTCGCACCCCTCCGCCGAGGACCTGGCCTACTGGCGCGCCGCCGGCCAGCAGCTGCTGCATTGCCTGGACGAACTGCCCGAGGCGCAGCGCGCGGCCTTCCTGCTGCACCATGAAGACGGCGCCAGTGTGGAAGACCTGGCGCAGCGCCTGGGCCTGGCCTTTGAGACAGCCAAGAGCCGCCTGCGCTATGCGCTGCAGAAGCTGCGCGGCTGCATGCGGCGGTATCTTGATGCGATGGAGCAGCCCGTATGACTGATCTGCGCGACGCCCGCCTGCAACAGGCGCTGGACCATGCGCCGGACGCGCACATGGCGCCGGATGCGCGCACGCGCGCGGCCATCAGGGCCATGGCGGGGCAGGCGATCGCTCCTGCGCGGCCGGTGCCCTGGTGGCGCAGGTTGGCAGGCGCATCGACATCGGCCCGCATGCCGTGGAATGCCGCGTTTGCGACGGTGCTGCTGGCCAGCCTCGTGACCTTGATCTGGCGTGATGAGGAGATCCCAGGTGCGAAGACGGGTGACCCGCCAATGGCGTCGGCGCCACCGGAATCTCCGCAGAAGGCGCTCGCTCCACAGGCGGCCCCTGCAAAGCCGTCGCTCCCACCGCCCGCCTCATTGCCCGCTCCAGCACCCGTGCCTGCGGCCCCGGTCCCTGCTGCAGAAAGCAGGCGCGCGCCTGACCCCCTGGCAGACGCACGCGCCAAAAAGGCAGAGACTGCGCGTGCGGAATCGCAAAGCAAATCTGCAGTGACTGCACCTGAAGCCGCACAGCGCGAAAGGCAGGGGCCTGCACTGGCCGACGCTCCCGCCGCGACGCAGGCCTTGCCTGTACCAGCACCAGCACCGCAAGCTGTGCCGGCACCGGACAGGGCAATGGAAGCCGCACCTCGCGCCGCCCCTGTCCCGCCGGCGGCCATGGCCCGCATGGCACCTCCCGCGCCTGCTGCGCCCGCTGCAGCGATGCCATCCAGGCAGAGGGATTCGCAGCCCATGGCCGAAGCCGCGCGAGTGGCGGGCGCGCCTGGTGGCTCGGCCGCCCCGAATGCAGCGAGGTCGGGCTTTCTGCCCCTCGACGATGCCTCGCTGCAAGGCTGGACCGAGGCACGCATCACCGTTCAGGGCCGCACCAGCCTGGTCAGCCGCGCACAGGCCGAAGGCCTGGCCGCACAAATCCGCGAACTGGCGCTTGCGGTCACTGGCCGCAATGGCGCGATGGCCCCGGTGCTGCTGCAGATTGAACTGGTGGAAAACGGCGTCGTCACCGGGACGCTGGCCGTTGGCGAGGCCACGGCGCGCTGGACGCAATTGCGTGGCGGTTTCGAGCAGGCCTCAAGCGGCAGCGTGGATGCAGCGCGGGTGCGCCAGCTGCTTGCAGAGGCCGCCCGCCTGGCGCCGCGCTAGCAGCGCGCACGCGCCTTCAGCGGCGGATGCCCAGCTCCGCCAACACTTCGTCCGTGTGCTCGCCGAGCAGCGGCGGTGCAACCGGTGTGCGCACCGGTGTGCCGCTCATGCGGATCGGTGACGACACCATCTTCAGTGCGCCGGCCTTGGGATGCTGCACCGTGCTGACCATGCCGCGCGCAACCGCTTCGGGTGACTGCAATGCCTTGCCGACGGTGCGGACCGTGCCGGTCGGGATGCCGGTGCTTGACAGTCGCTGCTGCCAGTCGGCCGCGTCGCGCGTGCGCAGCGCGTCCTTGAGCAAGGGGATCAGCGCGTCGCGGTTCTCGATCCGGAGCTGGTTGGTGATGAAGCGCGCATCGGCGCCAATGTCGGGCCGCTCCAGCACCTCATCGCACAGCAGCTTGAACTGGCGGTCGTTACCCACGGCCAGCACGATCTCGGAGTCCCTGGTCGGCAGCACCTGGTAGGGCACGACCGAGGCATGCGCATTGCCAAAGCGCTCAGGCTCCTGGCCGCTCACCAGGTAGGCGCTGCCGACGTTGGCCAGCATCGCGAGCTGGCAGTCAAACAGCGCCAGGTCGATCAGCTGCCCCTTGCCGTCATTGCGGCGGGCGATGATGGCGGCCAGGATGGCCTGCACCGCATACATGCCGGTGAACAGGTCTGCAACGGCGACGCCGGCCTTCATCGGCTCGCCGTCGGGCTCACCGGTGATGGACATGAGCCCGGCCTCGGCCTGGACCACATAGTCGTAGCCCGCACGGCCGGCCAGCGGCGAGGTGCGGCCGTAGCCGGAGATGGAGCAGTAGATGAGGTCGGGCTTGACCTTGCGCAAGGATTCGTAGTCAAGGCCATAGCGATCCAGCGCGCCGGCCTTGAAGTTCTCCACCACCACATCGCTTTGCATCGCCAGCTCGCGGATGATGCGCTGGCCGTCGGCGCTGGCCAGGTCCACCGCCACGCTGCGCTTGTTGCGGTTGGCGCTCAGGTAGTAGGCGGATTCGCCCTGTGCAAAGGTGGGGCCCCAGCCGCGCGTATCGTCGCCGCCCTTTGGGTTTTCAATCTTGATCACGTCGGCGCCCAGGTCGCCCAGGGTCATGGTGCACCACGGGCCGGCCAGTACCCGCGACAGGTCAAGGATGCGGACACCGTGCAGCGCCGGTTTGCGTGGAATGTCAGTCATGTCATCGGGCCTTCAGCCTGGGTTCAGATCAGCGAGCGGACGAAATCGGCGGCAAGCGGCTCGCTGCTCTCAAGGAACAGTCCGCCGAGAATGCGGTGCCAGTGCATCTCGGAGCCATGCGCCACGCGCCACTCGTGCAGCCGGCGAGTGTACAGCTGCAGGTCGTATTCAGCGGTCACGCCGATGGCGCCGTGCACTGCGTGTGCGATGGACGCGACCCGCTGGGCCGCCTCGCTGGTGCGGGCCTTGGCCACGGCGCATGCCGCGGCGGCCGGCAAGCCGCTGGCAGCGTTGCCGGTGCCAAAGGCTGCCTCGGCCGCCATGTGGGCGGCGGCTACCTGCTCGGCCATCACGCTCAACTGATGCTGGATCGCCTGGAACTTGCCGATGGATTTGCCGAACTGCACCCGTTCGTTGGCATAGCCCATCGTCAGGTCGAACGCCTTTTTCATGGCGCCCGCCAGCAGCCCCGCATGCAGCAGGGCGGCCAGTGGTTGCAGGTCGGCCGCACGCACCGGGCTTGCCAAGGCACGCCCCGCGCCGGCCTTCCAGCGCAGCGATGCAACAAGGCTGCCATGCACGCCGCTGGATGCCTGTTGCGCGTCAGCCGTTGCCAGCAGCAACAGCGCGCCGCCGCTGGCTGCGATCACGTGGGATGCCACGCGCGCCATCGGCACCTGCAGCGCGTGCAGCGAGCCGTCGGCTGCGACCGTCAGCGAAGGCGCGAAGGTGACCAGGCCGGCCGGCAGGTCCCGCGGGTCAGCGACCAGCAGCCGGGCGGCAAGTGTTTGCGGCAGCGGCAGCGGCACGGCATGGGCACCGCACAAGATGACGACGTCAAAAAAGTCATTCCAGCCGGCGCCGCCGCCGCCTGAGTCTTCCGGCGCCAGCAGTTCATGAAAGCCGGCTTCGCTGATGGCGGCAGACAACGCCAGGGGGCTGCCGCCGCCTTCAATGGCGCGTACGGCGGCCGGTGTGCAATGGTGGACGAGGAGGGATTCAATCGCTTCGGCGAACATGGGTGAACCTTTCAGCGCAGGCCGAGGCCGCGCGCGATCATTCCGCGCAGGATCTCGCGCGTGCCGCCGCGCAGCGAATAGGTGGGCGCCATCTGGCTGACCCAGCAGGCGGTGCGGACCAGGCCGGCGTCGGGCTGGTGCTCCGGATTGGCGCCGATGGCGGCCTCGATGATGGCCGGGATTTCCTGCTCGAACTCGGTGCCGATGTCCTTGACCAAGGCGGCCTCCACCACGGGGCTCTCGCCGGCTGCGAGCCTGGCGGTGACCGAGATGGACATCTGCCGCAGCGTGGCCAGGTGCGCGGCAAACCGGCCGAGCGTCTCCAGGTGCGGCCCGGCGCCGCCGGTGGTTCGCAGCCATTGCAGCCAGTGGTCCAGCAGCACGATGGACGAATAGATCCGCTCCGGCCCGCTGCGCTCGAAGGCCAGCTCGGCCGTGACCTGCTTCCAGCCGTCGCCTTCAGCGCCGATCAAGGCGTCTTCCGGCAGGTCCACATCATCAAGGAACATCTCGCTGAAATGCGCATCGCCTGCCAGGTCCACAATGGGCCGCACGGTGATGCCGGGCAGCTTGAGGTCGAGGATGAATTGCGACAGTCCCGCCTGACGGTCAGCCGCGTCGCCCGAGGTGCGCACCAGCGCGATCGAATAGTCGCACTTGTGGCCGTTCGTCGTCCAGACCTTGCGGCCGTTCACGCGCCAGCCGGTGGCGGTACGGACAGCGCGGGTGCCAATGCTCGCCAGGTCCGAGCCGGAATTCGGCTCGCTCATGCCGATGCAGAAAAACGCCTCGCCGCTGCAGATGCGCGGCAGGTAGAACTGCTTTTGCGCTTCGGTGCCGAACTTCAGGATCAGCGGGCCGCTCTGGCGGTCCGCGATCCAGTGCGCACCCACCGGCGCCCCCGTGGCGAGCAGCTCTTCCACCAGCACATAGCGGCTGAAGGCATCAAGCTCGGCGCCGCCATATTGCCGGGGCAGCGTGACGCCGACCCAGCCGCGCCGTGCCAGCTTGCGGCTGAATTCGGCGTCAAAAGCCATCCAGGAGCGCGCGCGCACGTCCGGGGGCGTGTCCGGCATCTCATGGGCCAGGAAGTCCTTGACCTCCCGGCGGAAGGCCTCGGCTTCGGGCGGCAGCGAGGCCAGTCGCAGGTTGTCAAGCAGGTCAGCCATGAAAGGGGTGGGTCCAGTGAAAGCGCGAGGTTAGGCCGGCAGGGGCAGGCCGTCCAATACCGATTGCGCTGCAGGCTATAGTGAAACCCGATAGCGCGGCGGCGATTCGGTATTGGACGAACCGGCGCAGCCACCTTAGCCTTGCAGCACTTTCCAGGAGCATTGAGTGTCCAACTTCCTCATCTATGAACAGCAGGGCCCGGTGGTCACGCTCACCATGAACCAGCCGGAGCAGCGTAACCCGCTGACCGGCAACACCGCCGTCCCGGAGTTCCTGGCGGCGATTGACCGCATCGACGGCGACCGCAGCGTGCGCTGCGTCATCCTGACGGCGAACGGCCCGTCTTTCTCGGCCGGCGGCGACATCCGCGAAATGAAGCGGCAGTCCGCGCCGGAGGTCACCGAGATGGAGATCCGGCAGGACTACCGGCGCGGCATCCAGCGCCTGCCGCTGGCGCTGTTCAACCTGGAGGTGCCGGTGATTGCCGCTGTCAACGGCCATGCCATCGGCGCGGGGCTGGACCTGGCCTGCATGTGCGACATCCGCATTGCCTCCGACAAGGCCAAATTTGCCGAGAGCTTCGTCAAGCTCGGCATCATCCCGGGCGATGGCGGTGCATGGCTGCTGCCGCGCATCGTGGGCCTCTCGCGCGCCTCGGAGCTTGCGTTTACCGGTGACATGATCGACGCGCAGCAGGCACTTGACTGGAACCTGGTGTCGCGGGTGGTGCCGCATGATCAGCTGATGGAAGCCGCGCGCGCGATGGCCGCGCGCATCACCACCCATGCCTCCCACGGCCTGCGCCTGACCAAGCGCCTGATGCGTGAGGCGATGCATTCGCGGCTGGACACGGTGCTTGAAATGGCGGCGGTGTTCCAGGCTGTCGCCCACAAGACGGACGACCATCGTGAGGCGGTGGACGCCTTCCTGGCGAAGCGGCCGCCCGTCTACCGCGACTGATCCACCCGATCACGCACCGGGTGACTCCGGGCAAAATACCTGCCAGGCAAACACAAGAGGAAGAAGTCATGAGTGATCGCGAAGTTTTCGTGCTGGCAGCAGTCCGCACAGCCATCGGTACCTTTGGTGGCACGTTGAAAGACGTGCCGCTGCCGCAGCTGGCCACCACGGCCGTCAAGGGCGCCTTGCAGCGCAGCGGCGTGGAACCGAAGGACATCGGCCATGTGGTGATGGGCAACGTCATCCCCACGGAACCGAAAGACGCCTACCTGTCGCGCGTGGCCGCGCTGCAGGCCGGCATCCCGCAGGAGACGCCCGCATTCAACGTGAACCGGCTGTGTGGCTCCGGCTTGCAGGCGGTTGTGTCCGCCGCGCAATCCATCCTGCTGGGCGACACCGAAATCGCCATCGGCGCAGGGGCTGAAGCGATGAGCCGGGGCCCGTACTTCATGACCGGTGCGCGCTGGGGTGGCCGCATGGGCGACATGCAGGCGACCGACTACATGCTCGGCATCCTGCATGACCCGCTGCAACGCATCCACATGGGCGTGACGGCCGAGAACGTGGCCAAGCGCGAGGGCATCAGCCGTGAGGCGCAGGATGCGCTGGCGGTGGAAAGCCAGCGCCGCGCCGCCGCAGCCATCGCAGAAGGGCGCTTCCGCTCGCAGATCGTGCCGGTGGAGATTGCCGGCCGCAAGGGCACCGTGGTGTTTGACACCGACGAGCATGTGCGGGCCGATACGTCCATGGAGCAGCTTGCCAAGATGAAGCCGGCCTTTGACAAGGAAGGCTCGGTCACCGCCGGCAATGCCTCGGGCATCAACGACGGCGCGGGCGCGCTCGTCCTGGCCAGCGGGCAGGCGGTGCAGTCCCGCGGCCTGAAGCCGCTGGCCCGCCTGGTGGCCTATGCCCATGCCGGCGTGGAGCCGGAGGTGATGGGCCTTGGCCCGGTGCCTGCCACCCGGCTTGCGCTGCAGCGCGCGGGCCTGCAGGTCAAGGACCTGGACGTCATCGAGTCGAACGAGGCATTCGCCGCGCAGGCCTGTGCCGTGACCCGGCTTCTCGGGCTTGACCCGGCCAGGGTCAACCCGAATGGTTCAGGCATTTCGCTTGGGCACCCCGTGGGCGCGACCGGGGCGATCATCGCCACCAAGGCGATCCATGAACTGCACCGCACCGGCGGACGCTACGCGCTGGTGACCATGTGCATTGGCGGCGGGCAGGGGATTGCTGCGATTTTCGAGCGGGTCTGACAACCCGGGGGCTGGGCGCGGCCGTATGGCCGGGGGTGTCCGGGGCGTGGGGTAAGCTTGGCATGACCATACCTCCTTGCCCATGGACCTGCGACGCCTGCGCCACTTCAACGTTCTTGCTGAAACCCTGAATTTCAGCCGTGCGGCGGAGCGCCTGCACATTGCGCAGCCTGCGCTGTCGGTCTCGATCCAGAAGCTGGAAAACGAACTTGGCGCCAGGCTGTTTGAACGCACCTCCAGCGGCGTGCTGCTGACGGCTGCGGGCCAGGCCGCATTGATTGAAGCACGCAGGCTGCTGTACCACGGAGAGCAGTTGCAGCGCTCTGTCCGCGCCACGGCCGATGGCACGGGCGGCCGTTTGCGCGTCGGCTTTGTCGGCTCCGCGATCTACCGCGTCATTCCGACACTCATACCGGCATTTCGCGCAGAGTATCCCGGCGTTGAGCTGGTTCTGCGGGAGTCAACCTCCCTGTCGATCATCACTTCGCTGACGGAGGAGACGCTGGACCTTGGCATTGTCCGAACGCCACTGCTGCAGGCGCACGGTGCCACCTTGCACACCTTGCAGAGGGACCGCTTCCTGGTGGCGCTGCCTCAGGACCATTCCCTGGCGCGCCGCGAAAGCCTGGCACTGGCTGACCTGGCCGGCGAGGCTTTCATTTCCTATTCTGCCGACGCGGCAGGCCTGCATGCGCACCTGATGTCCGCCTGCGAGGCGGCGGGCTTTGCACCCAGGGTAGCGCAGGAGGCGACGCAGGTGCCCACGGTCCTTGCGCTGGTTGAAAGCGGGCTGGGCATTGCGCTGGTACCGGAGGTCATGCGCGGGCATCGCGCGCCGGCAATCGCTTACCGTGAGCTGCAAGGTGATGGGTCAGCGGAGACAACCCTGGCACTGGCGTACATCGCCGGCAGCGAGAGCCCGGCGGCCCAGCGATTCATCGAAGTAGCCCAGGCTGCCGGGACGCTCACTGGTGTTTGAAGTCAGCCTTGCGCTTGTTCACGAACGCATCCATGCCTTCCTTCTGGTCGGTCGTGGCAAACAGCGCGTGGAACATGCGGCGCTCGAACATCACGCCGTCCGACAGGCTGCTCTCGAAGGCGCGGTTGACCGACTCCTTGGCTGCCATCACCGCAATCTGCGAGAACTCGCTGATGATGAGCGCCGCACCCAGCGCTTCTTCCATCAGCTTGTCCAGCGGCACCACGCGGCTGACCAGGCCTGAGCGCTCGGCCTCTGTGGCGTCCATCATCCGGGCGGTGAGCGCCAGGTCCATGGCCTTGGACTTGCCGACCGCGCGCGGCAGGCGCTGCGTGCCGCCCGCGCCGGGGATGATGCCCAGCTTGATTTCCGGCTGGCCAAACCTGGCGTTGTCGGCGGCGATGATGAAGTCGCACATCATTGCCAGCTCGCAGCCGCCGCCCAGGGCGAAGCCGCTCACGGCGGCGATCACGGGCTTGCGCACGCTGCGGATGGTTTCCCAGTTGCGGGTGATGTAGTCGCCCTTGTACACGTCGGCAAAGGTGTAGCTGGCCATGGCGCCGATGTCTGCGCCTGCGGCAAAGGCCTTCTCGCTGCCCGTCACGATCATGCAGCCGATGTTTTCGTCGGCATCAAAGGCCTTGAGTGCGTGGCCCAGTTCATCCATGAGCTGGTTGTTCAGCGCATTGAGCTGCTTGGGGCGGTTCAGGGTGACGATGCCGGCCTTGCCTTCGGTGCGCGTGATGATGGTTTCGTATGTCATGGTTTCTCCTTCGGTGAGCCAACTATAACCAAGGGAAAACCACCGGAAGACATTCGCCAACCAATCGGTCGGTTAATGCCGCAAAGGTGGTAAATTCAGCCAGTCAACACTGGAGGAGACATTCCATGACGGAACCCACGGTTCTTTATTCGGCGCAGGGCGGCGTAGCCACTGTCACGCTGAACAGAGCGCATGCGCTCAACAGCTTCACGCGGCAGATGCACCGTGATCTCGGAGCCGCGCTCGACAAGGCCGAGGCCGATGCCGCCATCCGCGCGCTGGTTCTCACCGGCGCGGGCCGCGGCTTCTGCGCCGGCGCCGACCTGGCGGAGTTTGACTTCGAGCCGGGCCCTGACCTTGTCAAGCGCGCCGACCCCGGCCCCGTGATTGACCAGGCCTTCAACCCCACGGCGCGCCGCCTGCAGAACCTGCGCATGCCCACCATTGCAGCCGTCAACGGTGTCGCGGCCGGCGCGGGCGCCTCGCTGGTGATGACCTGCGACATTGCGATTGCGGCGCCGGGTGCGAGCTTCATCCAGGCCTTCAGCAAGATCGGATTGATTCCCGATGCCGGCGGCACCTGGTTCCTGGTGGAGCGCCTGGGGCTGGCCCGCGCCATGGCGCTTGCCATGACCGGCGACAAGCTGCCCGCCGCGCAGGCCAAAGAATGGGGAATGATCTGGGACGTGGCCGATGACTGCGTGGCCGCCGCCCAGGCCATGGCGGCCAGGCTGGCTGTCATGCCGACCAAAGCCCTGGTGGCCACGCGCCAGATGCTGCGTGAGGCCGGCACCCGCACGCTGAACCAGCAGCTCGATGCCGAGCGCGACATGCAGTCGGCCATGGGCCGCACGCATGACTACATCGAGGGCGTGTCCGCCTTCCTGCAGAAGCGCCCGGCGCAGTTCAAGGGCGAATGATGAGTGCGGCGCATGACCTGGCGCGAAAGGTCGGCGAGGCCATGTTCGCGTCCGACAGCGCATCCCGGGAGTTCCTCCAGATGGAGCTGATCACCTGCGAGCCAGGCCATGCCGTCATGCGCATGGCGGTGCGCGAGCCCATGCTCAATGGACACAAGATCTGCCACGGCGGGCTGATCTTTACGCTGGCCGACTCCACCTTTGCCTTTGCCTGCAACAGCCACAACAAGGTGGCGGTGGCAGCAGGCTGCAGCATCGAGTTCTTGAAGCCCGGCCAGCTGGGCGACATCCTGACCTGTGAAGGCCGGGAGCAGACGCTGCAGGGCCGCCACGGCATCTACGACATGAAAGTGACCAACCAGCGCGGCGAGGTCATTGCCATGTTCCGCGGCAAGAGCGCGCAGATCCAGGGCACGGTGATTCCCGAGTAAAAAAGAACGGAGACGGCATGAAGAGCTTTCCCCTTGACCCGATCGAAAAGGCCAGTGTTGACGAGCTGCGCGCCCTGCAGCTCAAGCGCCTGAAGGCCACGCTGCGCCACGCCTACGACAACTCGCTGGTGTACCGCGTGAAGTTTGACGCGGCCGGCGTGCACCCGGACGACTGCAAATCGCTGGCCGACCTGGCGAAGTTCCCGTTCACCACCAAGAAGGACCTGCGCGACAGCTACCCTTTCGGCATGTTCGCGGTGCCGCGCGAGCACTGCGTGCGCATCCATGCGTCCAGCGGCACCACCGGCAAGCCCACCGTGGTCGGCTACACGAAGAACGACATCGAGATGTGGTCCGGCTGCGTGGCCCGCAGCATCCGGGCGGCCGGCGCGCGGCCCGGCGACCTGGTGCATGTGAGCTACGGCTACGGCCTGTTCACCGGCGGCCTGGGCGCGCACTACGGCGCGGAGAAGCTTGGCCTGACCGTGGTGCCGTTCGGCGGCGGCCAGACCGAGCGGCAGGTGCAACTGATTGCCGACTTCCGGCCCGACATCATCATGGTCACGCCCAGCTACATGCTGGCGATTGCCGACGAGTTCGAGAAGCAGGGCATGAGCCCGGCAGACTCGTCCATCCGCATCGGCATCTTCGGTGCCGAACCCTGGACCAACGACATGCGCCAGGCCATCGAGAAGCGCATGGGGCTGGATGCAGTGGACATCTACGGCCTGTCCGAGGTCATCGGCCCCGGCGTAGCCAGCGAATGCGTTGAAACCAAAGACGGCCCGACCATCTGGGAAGACCATTTCTACCCCGAGATCATCAACCCCGACACGGGTGAGCCGGTGGCCGACGGCGAGATGGGTGAACTCGTCTTCACCAGCCTGACCAAGGAAGCCCTGCCCATCATCCGCTACCGCACGCGTGACTTGACGCGTCTTCTGCCCGGTACGGCGCGCACCATGCGACGCATGGAAAAGATCACCGGCCGCAGCGACGACATGATGATCGTGCGCGGCGTCAATGTGTTCCCGACGCAGATCGAGGAACTGATCCTGAAACGCGCCGAGCTTGCGCCGCACTACCAGTGCATCCTGACGCTCGAGGGGCCGATGGACTTGCTGACGGTGGCGGTGGAAGTCAGGCCGGGCATTGCCCATGATTCCGCAGAGGCGCATTCGGCGGCTGCATCGTTGCAGCACGAGATCAAGACCTATGTGGGCACGACGGCACGCATCGAGCTGCGCGCGGAAGGCGGTATCGAGCGCAGCCTGGGCAAGGCCAGGCGTGTTGTTGACAAGAGAAGGTGACGGCCCTAGCGCTGTTCTATTTTCTCCACGAGCATGTCCACCCAGGTGTCTTCACCCATGTTGATGCGTATCCGCACCGGCAGGTACTGCAGCGTCGGCGCAAACCACATCTCGGCCGTGATGTTGCCGCGCGGGTTGGCCAGCGGGCGGGGCTTGAGGTGGAAGGCTTCGACCGGACCGAGTTCCGGTGTGTCCAGCGTCACCTTCCCGGTGATGTCGTAGGTCCAGAAGTCCACCGCGCCGGGCCGCGCCATCCAGAAGCTCACGGCCTTGCCGGTCTGCAGCTGCGCGCGGCCGCTGGCGAACATCTGGGTCAGCTCGACGAACTGGCTTGCCGTGTCCTGCACGCCGGCCGGGCGCGGTGCCTTGTTGCCGTTGGCGAACTGGACTTCCGCATCGCCGAGCACCAGCGCGCGGCGGCTGCCGCGCAACTCTTCATAGGCTTGCGGAAACAGGCCCTGCTGCATCACTTTGCCCTGGCTGGTCATGACCATGCCGACCAGCATGCTGATGTTGATGTCGATCTTCACCTCATAGCGTTCGCCCGCGCGCAGCCATTGCACCCGCGCATCGCCCGTCAGCGGCCCGCGGAAGTTGCCGCCGAGCTTGTAGGTCAGGCGCGTGTCGGCCGGCCAGGCGTCCAGCCAGGCCTGCGTGCTGGTGACGGCCGGTGTAGCGGACGCCGCCGGTGCAGAGGCCGGCACTGCAGGCGGCAGCACAGCGGCCGTGGTGATGGTGGCGGTGCGTTCAGGAATGGAGGCCTGCGGCTGCGCTGAGGCCTGGGCTACGGCCTGGGCCACGGGTTCAGGCAGAGTCGGTGTGGTGTCCTGCGGCACCGATACTGCAGCGACGCTGCGCGGCGCAGGCGGCCTGGGCAGCGCTGCCACCGCGGCCGGCGCCGGTGCCGCGTCGGGCGCCTTCTGCGTGAGCAGCCGGGTCATCATCGGCGTGGCCAGCGGTTTGAGTACCGATGGCCTGACCCATTGCGCGTCAAGCCATTGCAGCGCGCCCAGGTGCGCCAGCAGCACGGCCAGCGAAATCGCGCAGATCAGTTTGCCGGAGCGAGCCATTGGCTGGTGAGCGCCGCATCTCGCAGCGCCAGCCGCCAGGTGGTGACTGCCGCCGGCATCGTGAGCTTCAGCCTCAGGATGCGCTTGTCGCGCGCCACCACGGCGGTGAATTCCTTGCCCGTCAGCACATAGAGCGCCAGGTCGTCGAGCTTGTGGATGCGCCAGCCGTCACCGGCGACTTCAACACCCAGCCATTCGTCGCCGGCGCACAGGCCCGCCTGCTCGGCTGCACCGCCGCGCAACACCGTCTTCACGATGAGCCCGGAGGTGTCCGACACCCGCAGGCCCAGCCGCTGGGCTACCTGCGCCGGGTCTTCAGACACCGAGACGCCGTTCTTCTCCAGCAGGTCCTTCAGCGGCAGCTCCCGGGTGCCATGCACCCAGGCCGCCATTTCCTTGCCGAAGGGTTTGCCGCCCAGTTCTTCCAGCACGGCGATGAAATCCGCCTCGCTCATCGGCCCGGCGTTGCAGCGCGCATAGAGCGCGCGCATCACGTCGTCCAGCGTGGCCTTTCCGTGCTCGCGCAGGGCCAGGTCAAAGCACAGCGCCACCAGCGAGCCCTTGGCGTAGTAGCTGACGGTGGCATTGGGCGTGTTCTCATCCTGCCGGTAGTACTTGACCCAGGCGTCGAAGCTGGCCTGCGCCACCGACTGCACCTCGCGGCCCGGCGTCTGCAGCACCTGGTTGATGGTTTTGTTGAGCAGGCGCAGGTAGCCGGCGTCGTCCAGCAAGCCGGCGCGGCGCAGCAGCAGGTCGTCGTAGTAGCTCGTGAAGCCTTCGAAGAACCACAGCAGCTGCGTGTAGTTCTCGCCGGTGTAGTCGTACAAGGCGAACTCCGCAGGCCGCAGCTGCTTGACGTTCCAGGTGTGGAAGTACTCATGGCTGATCAGGCCCAGCAGCGTGGTGTAGCCCTCGCCCTGTCGGGCCAGGCCCTGCCGTGGCAGGTCCTTGCGGGTGCTGATGAGGGCGGTGCTGTTGCGGTGCTCCAGCCCGCCATAGCCGTCGTCCACGGCGTTGAGCATGAACAGGTAGCTCTTGTGCGGAGTCTTCGGCTTTGTCCGCGCGGCCAGGGCCTCCCTGCCGTGCCAGAAGGCGATTTCGGCCTCGCAGATTTTCTGGGTGTCTTCCAGCAGCTTCGCGCCGTCGAACACCGGGGGGGCGCCGGCCACCACAAAGCGGTGCGGCACGCCGCCGGCCTTGAACTCGCCGCTCCAGAAGCGGCCCATTTCCACCGGGCAGTCCACCAGTTCGTCGTAGTCTGCGGCGCGGTAAGTGCCGAAGCCGGCCTTGTTGACCTTTTTGGGCGCGAGGCCGGTGGCCGCCGACCAGCGGGCCATGTCCTTGTGCGGGACCAGCTGCAATTCGTGTGGTGCCTGGTCCTGGCCTTCAACCCGCAGGAACAGGCTGGTGCCGTTGAAGAAGCCACGCGCGCTGTCCAGCCAGGCGGCGCGCACCGACGGGTCGTTGGCATAGACCTCACAGGTGACCACGAGCGGCTTGCCGGCGGCGCAGCGCGCTTCCCAGCTGCACTTGTCCAGCTGCCGCAGCGGCAACGCGTGGCCGGCCTGGCTGGCCTGGAGGTTCTGCAGGTGCTTTGAAAATTCCCGCACCAGGTAGCTGCCGGGAATCCACACCGGCAATGCCAGCCGCTGCCGTGTGGCGGGCGCGGGGACGGTCAGCGTGACGCGGAACAGGTGGGCATGGAGGTCGGCCGCTTCCACGCGGTAGTGAATGGCTCGCATGCCGGGGAGGGCCTCCTGGTGGTTACTTGGCTTCGGCCAGGAACTTCTCGATCTGCTGGGCATTGATGGCGCCGGGTACGCGCGAACCGTCGGCAAAGATCAGCGTGGGCGTGCCGGTGATCTTGTATTTGCTGGCAAAGGCCATGTTGCGCGCCAGCACGCCGGCGGCGGCTTCGCAGGTGGCCACGGGGGCGTTGACGTCGCGCACCATCATGTCGGTCCAGGCCTTGGCCTTGTCCTTGGCGCACCAGACGTTCGCCGACTTCTCCGGCGAGTCGCGCCCCAGGATGGGCAGCAGGAACATGTGCACCGTCACGTTGTCCACCTTCTGCAGGTCGCGCTCAAAGCGCTTGCAGTAGCCGCAGTTCGGGTCCTCAAAGACCGCCACCTTGCGCTTGCCGTTGCCGCGCACGATGGTGAAGGAGTCCTTCAGCGGCAGTTCGTCAAAGGCCACGGCGGTGAGCTTCTCGATGCGCTCTTCGGTCAGGTTGCGGCGCTGCTTGGTGTCGATCAGGTTGCCCTGCAGCAGGAAGTTGCCTTCGGCATCGGTGTAGATGATCTCGCTGCCGCCATGGCGCACTTCAAAGAGGCCGGGCATGGGCGAGCGGGTGATCTCGTCGATCTTGAGTTGCGGGATGCGCTCACCGAGGTTCTTGCGGATGGCCGCTTCCTGCGCCAGCGCGCCGAATGCACAGGCCGCGAGGGCCAGCGCCAGGAGGGGTTTGAGCATCTTCATCGTCGTTCCAATCATCGTTCGTTCTCTGTACCGTTCAGTCCTGCCGCAGCCCCATGGCCTGCTTCGCCACCCATGACTTGAGCGGCCCGCTGCGCTCAAAGCCCTTCATGCCCCAGTTGCGCAGTCCCTGCCACGGCGCGCCGGGTTGCGCAAACAGCTGTTGCAGCCCGTCAGTGGCCATGCCCATGGACAGTACATCAGCCTTGCGCGCGCGCTCGTAGCGCCGCAGCAGTTTTTCGTCGCCCACGCCGCGCCAGTATTCGCGTTCGTGCAATACCCTGGCCAGCTCCGCAGCATCAGCCAGCCCGAGGTTCAGGCCTTGCCCGGCCAGTGGATGCACCGTATGGGCCGCATCACCGGCCAGGGCCCAGCCCCCGCCTTCCCGGCTGCCGGTCCAGCGGCTGGCCCGCGCCAGCTGCAAGGGCCAGGCGGCACGCTCGCTGTCCAGCTTCAAGGTTCCCAGGGCGCCGTGGCTGGCTGCTTCCAGCTGCGCGGCAAAATCCGCCGGCGCGAGCGCCAGCAAACCTGCTGCCCGTGCCTCAAGGACTGACCACACAACCGCGACCGAGTTCCCCTGCGGCCCGCCCAAAGGCAAAAAAGCCAGTATTTCACCTTGCGAGAACCATTGCCGGGCTATCTGGCCGTGCGGTTTTTCACACACCAGGCGCGCGGCGATGGCGTGCTGGGGGTAGGGCGTGACGTCAAAGCTGACATTGAATTCCACGCGTGTGGCGCTGGCGCGGCCTTCGCAGACCACCGTGAGGGGGGCAGGCTGCGGCGCATCCAGCACCTCGATACGCGGCTGGTAACGCACGGCTTCGGTGAGCTGTGCCTGCAGTGCGGGCACATCGACGATCCAGGCCAGGGCATCGGTGCCCTGCTGAGCGGCGCTGAAGCGGACCTGGCCGCCGTCATCGCCATGCACCTGCATCTCCTGCACGGCCGTGGCATGCACCGCGTCGGGCCAGCTGCGCAGGGACTGCAGCAGGCTGCGCGAGGCGTCGTTCATGGCATAGGCCCGCACGTCGCTCGTGGCGCCCTCCGGGGCCGGGGCCTGCGCCACCAGCCCGACACGCAGGCGGTCCCGCGCCAGCAGCAGGGCCAGCGCACGGCCGACGATGCCGGCACCGCGAACGCAGACATCGAAAGCTTGGGCCATGGCAGGGATTGTAGAAGGCAGGGCAAAATCCGGGTGCCGGGCCGCAGAATGCCCGCTACCAACCCGAAGGACCTACCCAGTGAATGCAGACGCCCCCGACGTGACGGCCACCATCGCACGGCTCTTTGTCTACCCCGTCAAGTCATGTGCCGGTGTGGAGGTGACCGAGGCCATCCTTACCGAAACCGGCCTGGAGTTCGACCGCGCCTGGATGGTGGTGGACGAACAGGGCGAGTTCGTCAGCCAGCGGGAACTGCCGCGCATGGCGCTGATCCAGCCGAAGCTGCGGCATGCCGACATGATCCTGCGCGCGCCGGGCATGCTGGCCCTGCATATCTCGCTCAATGAAGTCGAGGAGCCGGTCAAGGTGCGTGTCTGGGACGACGAAGTCAAGGCTTACGACATGGGCGCGGTGGCCGCGCAGTGGTTCAGCGACTTCCTGGGGCAGAAGCTGCGGCTCGTCCGCTTTGACCCGGACCACCCCCGCCTCTCCAGCAAGAAATGGACGGGCGGGATCGATGCCCCCAACCAGTTCAGCGACGGTTTTGCGGTGCTGGTGGCGAGTGAGGCCTCGCTCGCAGGGCTCAACACGCGGCTTGAAGCGGCAGGGCAGGGGGCGGTGACGATGCAGCGCTTCCGGCCCAATATCGTGCTGTCGGGCGTCGAGGCCCATGACGAGGACCGGCTGGACGTGATGCGCATCGAAGGCGAGTCGGAGCAGATGCAGCTCAAGGCGGTCAAGCCCTGCGCACGCTGCCCCATACCCAATGTGGACCCCACCACCGGCACCACCAGCCCCGAAGTCAGCGACATGCTGCAGACCTACCGCAGGAACGACATCCTGAACGGTGCTGTCACCTTCGGCATGAACGCCATCGTGCTGGCGGGCGTGGAGCAGACGCTCAAGGTCGGGCAGACGGTATCGGCAGACTGGCGCTTTGACTGAGCTCTAGAGCGGTTTGGGCAGCGAGCTGTCTTCCTGCTCGTCATCCGCATCCTGCTGGGAGTCAGGCTCCAGCGGCATGGGCTTGGTGACTTCGGGCTCCAGGAAGCGGATCGGGCGCCGGGTGCGGGATGACATGCCGGCCAGCAGGGCCACGAGCGCATCCGTGAGGTCCTGGGCCGGCAGCATCCGCTCCTTGAGCAGCACGGCGGCGCTGTGGAACTGCAGCGTCACATCAGGCTTCAGGCCCTTGAGCGGCATCAGGCCCGAGGCAATCAGCCGCGCGGCGCGGTCGGTGACCACGGCGCGGGAGGACACGCCTTCCATGATGAGGCCGAAGCGCGCCTCGCCGATGCGGCTGACGGTATCGACATCGCGCAGCAGGCGGCGCAGCTTGATGACGCTGCGCAGCAGGCTTTGCTCCGCCACGGCCTGGCCGTGGTACTCCTTGATGCGCTGGTAGTTCACCAGGTCGATGAAGATCACGGCGGCGCTCTCGCGGTCGCGCTTGAAGCGGTTCACCACCTGGCGCAGCCGGTCCTGGAAGAGGTGGGTGGACAGCAGGCCGGTCAGCGCGTCCTGGCTGGACAGCGCCTGCTCGCGGATTTCGGCGCCGTGGCGCTCGCGCGAGCGGATGTTCAGCGCCACCAGCAGCAGCGGCACCTCGATGGCCATGGCAATCACCACGCCGTACTGGGTCAGCCAGCTTGCCGAGACCCAGCCGAACACCCGCAGCAGCGTCAGCAGCACCGCCAGCGCCAGCGGCGTGTAGGCGGCCAGCATCCAGCGGCCGACTTCGTCGCCACGGCGCCAGGCCAGAAACGACACCCAGACGTTCAGCACTGCTGCCGCGGTCAGGTACAGGCCCAGCACCGTCAGTGCGGCGCTGCGCTCCAGCATGGCATAGCCCGGCGCGAGCAGGAGGCCCAGCAACCCCAGCCAGTGGACGCAACGGTCCAGCCGCGGATACCGGATGTAGATCCCGCTCAGGTGCCGTACGAACAGCAGGGCCGACGCACCCGCCAGCAGCGCCAGGCACCCCTGCGCCAGGTCGGCCCAGACACCCGAGTTGCTCCAGATCATGTGGGCCGCAACACCGGTGTAGGCAGCCACCGCCAGCGTCGTGATGCCGGCATAGGCGGCGTACCAGCCGTACACCGCATCCCGGTGCACCCAGCCCTGGCCCAGGCAGGCGACGATCAGCAGGATCAGCGCGCCGAAGACGATGCCCAGCAGCAGGTATTCCACCTGCAGCCGGTGGTCATGGCTGGACTCGGAGGCCAGGCGCACCGGAATGCTCAGCGGCGTGATGTGGCGGATGCGGGCATACACCTCGCGCACCTGCCCCGGCGGAAGGTCAAGGCGGAAGAACGGGTAGCGCCCGGCCTCGGGCCAGGACGCAACGGACAGCGTGTCGCCTGCCGACTCCTCCTGCCAGCGGCCCTGCTCGTCCTGCTGGTACACCGTGACGGCATCCAGCAGCGGCAGCGGGAATTCAAGCAGCCAGGTCTTGTGCGCCCCCGGGGGCCTCACGATGCGCATCTGCAGCCACAGGGCGTCGTTGTTGCCCAGGGCATGGATGGTGACCGGCGGCAGCGGCTGGAACCGGGCGGCGCCCGCAGCTGCAGTGACCTGGCTGATGCCGGCCTTGCTGCCGGTGTCGGTCCAGGCACGGATGTGGGGCTGGGCGTTGACGTCGCGCAGGGCGTCGTCCAGCGCAAGGGCATCTGCCGGCGCGGGTTGCTGCTGCGCTGCAGCCTGCCCGGTGGCGGGGCGCTGCGCGTGCGCCGGCGCAGCCAGTGCAACGAGGGCAAGCAGTACCAGAAGCCATCTTGTCATTGTGTGAGCCAAAGGGTGCGCCGGAGTGCGGGGCGGCCATCGCATACACTTGCCGCCTGATTTTCGAGGTTATGTCATGAGTCTCAAGTGCGGCATTGTAGGCCTGCCCAATGTAGGTAAATCCACCCTGTTCAATGCGTTGACCAAGGCCGGGATCGCCGCGGAAAACTATCCTTTCTGCACCATCGAGCCCAATGTGGGCATCGTGGAACTGCCTGATCCCCGGCTGGCGCAGCTGGCGAAAATCGTCGAGCCCGAGCGCATCGTCCCGGCGATTGTGGAGTTCGTGGATATCGCCGGCCTGGTCGCGGGCGCGAGCAAGGGCGAGGGGCTGGGCAACCAGTTCCTGGCGCACATCCGCGAGACGGACGCCATCGTCAATGTGGTGCGCTGCTTTGACGACGAGAACGTGATCCACGTGGCCGGCAAGGTGGACCCGATCTCGGACATCGAGGTCATCCAGACGGAACTGTGCCTGGCCGACATGAGCACCGTCGAAAAGGCCATTCACCGCCACAACAAGACCGCCCGCTCGGGCGACAAGGACGCCGCGAAGCTGGTGGTCATCCTGGAAAAGATCCAGGCTGCGCTCAACGAAGGCAAGCCGGTGCGCGCGCTGTCGTTCAGCAAGGAAGAGCTGCCGCTGATCAAGCCGCTGTGCCTGATCACCGCCAAGCCCGCCATGTTCGTCGGCAATGTGGATGAGTCGGGTTTCGAGAACAACCCTTACCTCGACAAGCTGCGCGAATACGCCGCCGCCCAGAACGCGCCGGTGACCGTCATCTGCGCCAAGATGGAAGCCGAGATGGCCGACATGGAGGAAGAAGACAAGAAGCTTTTCCTGGCCGAGATTGGCCAGGAAGAGCCGGGCCTGAACCGCCTGATCCGCTCGGCATTCAAGCTGCTGGGCCTGCAGACCTATTTCACCGCCGGCGTCAAGGAAGTGCGCGCCTGGACGGTGCCCGTCGGCGCCACCGGCCCGCAGGCCGCCGGCGTGATCCACACCGACTTTGAAAAGGGCTACATCCGGGCCCAGACCATCGCCTTTGACGACTACATCGCCTTCAAGGGCGAAAGCGGCGCCAAGGAAGCGGGCAAGATGCGTTCCGAAGGCAAGGAGTACATCGTCAAGGACGGCGATGTGATGAACTTCCTCTTTTCCAGCTGAAGCCCGTTACGACGGCCAGATGTAGAGCAGAGCCGTTGTCATCACCAGGTAGCGCATGAACTTGCCGATCAGCATGTAGCCCACGCAGGGCCAGAACGGCAGCTTGAGCCAGCCGGCCACGGCGCACAGCGGGTCGCCCACCAGCGGCAGCCAGGACAGCAGGCAGGCTTTCGGTCCCAGCTTCTCCAGCCAGGCGATGACACGTGTGTGGTGTGTTGAATGGTGGTACTTGTCCACCACCTCATGCGCGCCGTAGCCCAGCCACCAGTCCAGCATGCCGCCCAGCGTGTTGCCGGCGGTGGCCACGAGGATGGCGGGCCAGAACATGCCGGGGTTGAGCTGCAACAGTCCGAACAGCACCGGCTCCGAACCCAGCGGCAGCAGGGTTGCGGAAATGAAGGCCACGACAAAGAGGGTGCTCAGGCCGTACTCGGGCAAGGCAAGGGCCGCGAGCATGGGTGCGAGTAAGGAATTGAGCCAGTCTTGCATGTCTGGCCAGTATAGGGAGCGCCTGCAAAAATAATTTCAATTGCTGAAATTTTCAGCAGCTACAATCGTGCCTCATTTTTCAGCAGCCCGCCGCGCCACGCTTTCCGCCTCCTCATGAAAATCGGTCACCACCTTCTTGCGAACAATGTGTTCGCGGCGCCCATGGCAGGCGTGACCGACCGGCCCTTCCGCCAGCTATGCAAGTCGCTTGGCGCAGGCTATGCGGTCAGCGAGATGGTGACCTCGCGGCGCGACCTCTGGAACAGCCTGAAGACCTCGCGCCGCGCCAACCATGACGGCGAGATCGAGCCTATTGCCGTGCAGATCGCCGGCACCGACGCGCCGATGATGGCCGATGCAGCCGCGTACAACATCGACCGCGGCGCGCAGATCATCGACATCAACATGGGCTGCCCGGCCAAGAAAGTGTGCAACAAATGGGCCGGCTCGGCGCTGATGCAGGACGAGGTGCTGGCACTGTCCATCGTTGAAGCCGTCGTGGCCGCTTGCGCGCCGCGCAATGTGCCCGTCACGCTCAAGATGCGCACGGGCTGGAGCCAGGACCATAAAAACGCACTGGCGCTGGCACGCGCCTTCGAGTCGGCCGGCGTGCAGATGCTGACCATCCATGGCCGCACGCGCGAGCAGGGGTACGGCGGCCATGCCGAGTACGACACCATCGCCGCCGTGAAGGCCGCCGTCCGCGTGCCCGTGGTGGCCAACGGCGACATTGACACGCCGCAGAAGGCCCGCGAGGTGCTCGCGCTGACGGGTGCCGATGCCGTGATGATCGGCCGCGCGGCCCAGGGCCGGCCCTGGATCTTCCGCGAGGTTGCGCATTACCTGGTCACCGGCACCGAGCTGGCGCCGCCGCTGGTGGCCGAAGTCAAGCGCCTGCTGCTGGACCACCTGAACGAACACTACGGCCTGTATGGCGAGCTTACCGGCGTGCGCACCGCGCGCAAGCACATCGGCTGGTATGTGCGCAGCCTGCCCGGCGGGGAAGACTTCCGCAAACGCATGAACCTGCTGGAAAGCTGCGAGGCACAGCTGGCGGCAGTGGCCGGCTATTTCGATGCGCTCGGCGCAGCGGGTGACCGCATGCCCGCTGCCACCGGCACACAACAGGAAGACGGCGAAACTGCCATCGTGGAACTCTCGGCATGAGCAAAAAACAGATAGAAGAATGCGTGCGCACCAGCCTGGAAGGCTACTTCCGGGACCTGCGTGGCACCGAGCCCGACGGCATGTACGACATGCTGGTCAAGGTTGTTGAAAAGCCGCTGCTCGAGGTGGTGATGAAGCAGGCCGGCGACAACCAGTCCAAGGCCGCCGAATGGCTGGGGCTCAACCGCAACACCCTGCGCAAGAAGCTGCTTGAACACAAGCTCATCAAGAAATAAGAAACACCGGACCTTCCCCCTCTATATATGAATGCACTGATTTCCGTTTCCGACAAGACCGGCGTCGTCGAGCTCGCCCAGGGCCTGCACGCACTGGGCATCCGCCTGCTGTCCACCGGCGGTACCGCCAAACTGCTGGCCGACAAGGGCCTGCCCGTGACCGAGGTGGCCGAGGTGACCGGCTTTCCCGAGATGCTCGACGGCCGCGTCAAGACGCTGCACCCCAAGGTGCACGGCGGCCTGCTGGCGCGCCGCGACCTGCCGGAACACATGAAGGCGCTGCAGGCGCACGGCATCGACACGATTGACCTGCTGGTGGTCAACCTCTACCCGTTCGAGGCCACGGTGGCCAAACCCGGCTGCTCGCTGGAAGACGCGATCGAGAACATCGACATCGGCGGCCCGGCCATGGTGCGCTCGGCCGCCAAGAACTGGAAGGATGTGGGCGTGCTGACCGATGCGTCGCAGTACGACCTGGTCCTGGGCGAGCTCAAGACCGCCGGCAAGCTCAGCGACAAGACGAAGTTCGCGCTGTCGGTTGCCGCGTTCAACCGCATCAGCAACTATGACGGCGCCATCAGCGACTACCTCTCGCGCATCCAGGACGATGGCAGCCACTCGCTGTTCTCCGGCCAGGCCAACGGTCGCTTCATCAAGCTGCAGGACCTGCGCTACGGCGAGAACCCGCACCAGCAGGCAGCGTTCTACCGCGACCTGTACCCGGCGCCCGGCTCGCTGGTGACGGCGAAGCAGTTGCAGGGCAAGGAGCTGTCGTACAACAACATCGCCGATGCCGACGCGGCCTGGGAATGCGTCAAGAGTTTCACCGAGGCGGCCTGCGTCATCGTGAAGCATGCCAACCCCTGCGGCGTGGCGGTGGGCGCTGACCCGCTGGACGCGTACAGCAAGGCCTTCAAGACTGATTCCACTTCAGCCTTCGGCGGCATCATTGCGCTGAACCGTACGCTGGACGAGGCGGCGGCACAGGCCATTTCCAAACAGTTCGTTGAAGTGCTGATGGCCCCCGGCTTCACGCCCGAGGCCATGGAGGTGTTCAAGACCAAGGTCAACGTCCGCATCCTGCAGATCGACCTGCCGCCCGGCGGCAAGACCGACTGGGACAACGGCCGCAACCTGATGGACGTCAAGCGCGTCGGCTCGGGCCTGCTGATGCAGACCGCCGACAACAGCGAGCTGACACTGGCCGACCTGAAGGTGGTGACGAAGAAGGCGCCGACCGCGCAGCAGCTGCAAGACCTGCTGTTTGCGTGGAAGGTCGCCAAGTACGTCAAGTCCAACGCCATCGTGTTCTGCAAGGACGGCATGACCATGGGCGTCGGCGCCGGCCAGATGAGCCGGCTGGACTCAGCCCGCATCGCCAGCATCAAGGCGCAGCATGCGCAGCTGTCGCTGGAGGGGACTGTGGTGGCGAGTGACGCGTTCTTCCCGTTCCGTGACGGGCTGGATGTGGTGGTTGATGCTGGCGCTACTTGCGTGATTCAACCGGGTGGGTCCATGCGCGATCAGGAAGTGATTGATGCGGCCGATGAGCGTGGGGTTGCGATGGTGTTCTCTGGGGTGCGGCACTTCCGGCATTGAGGCCCCGGGTCAAGTGTTGGGGCTTTGCCCCAAAGGGTTTACGCAGTTCACGCCTGCATTGCGTCGGGATCAGGCGGGCAGGGCACTCTGCTCCGCGAATGTCCTCCGCCCGGCCTAGGGCCGGGGCTCCCCCTTTATTTCGCTGCGCAGAGCGCCCTACCCACCTGATCTGGTGGTGCTCATTTCCCACGAAGATCAGGCAACGCGCTCTGGCTCACCAATGCTCTTTAGCAAGGCGTTGTATTGCACCTTGTCAGCAGCGTAAATTTTGTCCAAAACGTAGTTTGCCACTTTGGCGATCTCGGGAATTTCAACCGGCTTGAAGCCGCGATCAGGGACGGCTTCGAGGTGAGAGAACTCGTTGTTGAGACGGTTAATGAGTGCAACGGCAGTGTCTTCCTCTTCTCCAAAAAACTTCCTAATTCGTTCAAAGGTATCGTTTCTATCGTCGTGATATGGATACTTGAAGAAAAGGAACGCTTCCAAAAATTTCCGCAAATTGTTGCCAAAACCGAAGAAGGGTTCATGGTTATCTGCCGCCGCAGCTTGGTTCTTGCACTTGTAGATTTGGTGGAAGAGGTAGTGAAATTCCGTGATGTAGTCTTTGAGATAGGACGGCATGAGCAGGATGCTGCTTGACGCCCCATTGCGCTCGATCATGAAGTGCTCATGATCGCTGACACTCTTGGTCTTACCCTCTCCGGCCGGAATCTTTTTGGTCGGAATAGACAGCCTCTTGAGGTATTTCAAGAAGTCCAAGTTGTGCGTGGATATGAAAAGTTGCTTGTAGCGATATGAGTTCGAGCCGTCTGGCTTCTTGCTCGGCTTTGCGATCAAGCTCTCGATCAAACTGAACATGAAGAATATGTGATTGCCGTCTAAGCTTGAGATTGGATCATCAATGTAGATGATCAAGTCTTTGCCCTTGGTCTCTGGGTCGTCAAGTTTTGCTATGAAGTAGCAGAATGCGATAAGGCTGCACTCGCCTTCACTCAGGTTGTACGCAGCCTTTCCATCTCTCGTGATCTCAAACTTGACTGTGGCTTTGTCAGCATCGTCGCGGGCTTCTAGCTTGATGCCGTCATGGCCGAAAAAGTTATTGAGCAGGGAGTTGACCCGCTCGGCTCCTTTTCGCTCGTCCTTCTGCTTGGCTCTCAAGGCTTGGACTTCTGCTTCAGCGTCACGAATCTCTTTTTCCGCATCCGTATGGGTCGTGCTTGCCGTGTCGGCCTCGGTCTTCAGAGTCGCGATGCGGTCAAGTTCCTTGGTGTAGGTGATCGCATCAGCGAACGCAAACACGTCAGCGAGGCGTAGTGCATCTCTAGCAGCGGTCTTGTCCTTTTCCAAAGTGGCGGTTTTGCCGTTGCTCGTGACGATAAGCGCATTGATATCGTCAACATGCTTTCCAATTTCCATTGCGTCATGCAAAGGATTATTCAGAGAAACTGGCTGGAACAGGTTGTTTTTCCGGATCTCAAGCGATTTCTTCAGCGCTTCCAAGTCCTTTTTGTAGATAGAAAGAGCTTGCGAAAGCGCTTTGCTGCTTGCTTCATATGCGGTGCGTTCGTCAGCGTAAAACTGAGCACCTGTGAAGGTGTTGTGGCTTGCAATGGCGTTGATCTCGTTTGTGACTGATGTAATGACCGCGTCCAACGACGCTTCTAATTCACCAGACTCCTTGCTGAAATGCTCATCGAGTACCTGCCAGATGTCGTGCGGCAGCTCTTGGCGGCAGAACGCACAGGTGCTTCGTTTGTCTCGGTGGTGCCCCATCCCCTGCTTGACCCAGAGTTGCAAGGCGCTGTCTTTGAGCAGTTCTTCAATCGCCTTGGTCGGGGTGATCGCCTGGGAGAGCAGAGGTTTGGCAGTGGCCGTCAAAGACTCCAGTTTGAGGGTGATGGCCAGGGTGCCAGTAATGTCAGGCAGGGCTTCTTGCTTGAGCAAGTTGAGTCTGCCTGCCTGCTCCTCTGTGGTGAGTGCGACAAAGCCGGGCTTCTTGGTGGAAGCAATGTCGCGTTTGATGTGGTCAATGTTGTAGACGGCGATGCCGTACTGACGGTTCTTTTTGATTTTCTCCGCGGCATGTGAACGCAGCTTATCCTCCAGGCCATTTGACGCCGTGGTATGGGCAGATTGGGTGCGATCGCGCTCTTTCCTCTTGGCTTCCAGATCAAAGCGCAGTCCAGCTTTGCCTTCCAAGCTTCCAAGCTTGGCCTCAATGGCAGCAATAGCGTCGTCAATTTCCTTGTTCTGCTCACCGACGATAGCGAAAGTCTTGATGACGCCACCAACTTCCTGATTGACCAAGAAGCTCAGGTTGTCGGTCACGAAGTCGCGGTTGTAGACCCGGACGTCATAGTTGTGGGTCGGCAGGCCAGCATGGGTTACTGCACCTTTGTCACCTGTGACGGTGAAGGACGAGCCCACGTAGTTTAGCGGGAGCTTGCGAGTCTCAAGGGAACGGAAGATGCGAGAGAGTGTTGTCTTGCCAGAATAGTTGCGTCCATAGAGGATGTTCAGACGCTGGAACGGTTTGACGTTCTTCCCGTTGTCCCTAACGGTCTTTTTCCAATCAAAACCTTGAAAGCTGCCAAAGCTGGCTATGTCTATCTGATTGATCACCGAGTCGGTCCCCCTATAGTGCCCCTCAGGCTGTTTGCAACAGAATGTTGCTTCAGTCTACAAGGTCGGCTCTCGTGCTTCAAGGGCGTACGCCCTTGAAGCACGAAGCGGGCTCAACATTCGGTCAAAGTCTTTATCCGATTGAAACGATGTCTTCGAGTCGCACATCAATGAGGTGTTCCGCATCAAGGAAGACAAACTCGTCACAAGCTGCGACAAACGCCCGCATCGTCTGTTTCATGCCGAAGCCATAGACGCGCAAACCCTTCTCACGGATGCGGGTGGCGAGGCCGGTGAAGTCGCTGTCGGACGAGACGATGCAGAAGCCATCCACCTCGCGGGCATGAAGCAGTTCCATGGCGTCCATGATCAGTGCGCCGTCTGACGAGTTCTTGCCCTTGATGTGGCGGAACTGCTGGCTGGGGCGGAGCGCTTGTGATTCCAGTGCTTTCTTCCATGGCGTGAGCTGTGGTGTGGTCCAGTCGCCGTAGACACGTCGCACTGTTGCATTGCCGTAGTCCTCGGCGATCTTCGCGATGATTGCGGGGATGTGCGCGGCGCTGATGTTTTCCGCGTCGATGAGTACTGCGAGGTTCGACTTGAGGTGGGTGGTTGTGGCCGTTGTCGTCATGGTGTGTGCCCGGTCGGTTGAATAAACCACCACCATTCGAAATCAATGGCGGTGGCCCGAATGAGTTGGAGTACCGTGCGACCGAGACGA
Source organism: Pseudomonadota bacterium (assembly GCA_040385105.1). Classification (GTDB taxonomy): domain Bacteria; phylum Pseudomonadota; class Gammaproteobacteria; order Burkholderiales; family Burkholderiaceae_C; genus JACMQX01. Next base: position 54,297 of record JAZKHY010000025.1, on the reverse strand, counting down.
TTGACGGCGGGGCTTGCGCCCCCACATCCGGGCCACCAAAACGGGGGCACAGATGCAAAAGCCGCAAGGCTCGACCTGATCTACTGCGGCTTTCGCCTCAGTCGCACCGGGACTCCAATCCCGTATCACGCTTTTTTGGCGCGACGGGCAAAGTATAGAGCCGCGCCCGCGACGGAGCCCTACCAAAAGCGCAGCAGGTTGGCGGTGATGGGTACCCGCCGCAGCGAAGTAAAGGGGGAATGGCTGGCGAAGCCAGACAGGAGGACATGAGCGGAGGCGGGTGCCCGTCGCCGCCAACCTGTGGGGCAGAAACCAGAAGCAGCCGCCAGAAGCAGCACGCGCGAGAAAGCGCCTCAGGAAGCCAAAGACCTGAACGCCTCACGCGCAGCAGCAACAGTCCCGGCAATATCCTCGTCACTATGAGCAGCGCTGACAAAGCCAGCCTCATAGAGCGCAGGCGCAATGTACACGCCCCGATCCAGCAGTCCATGGAACAGCTTGTTGAACTTCGGGCTGTCACTCTTCATGACGGCCGGGTAGTTCTGCGGCAAGGTGTCCAGCAGGAAGAAGCCGAACATCCCGCCTTCGCAATCCGCGCTGAAAGCAACGCCTTCAGCCTTGGCGGCGGCAGACAAGCCATCAACGAGCGAACGCGTCTTGGCCGACAGCGATTCAAAGAACCCGGGTTTGCGGATCTCGCGCAGCGTGGCCAGGCCGCAGGCAGTGGCGACCGGGTTGCCTGACAGCGTCCCGGCCTGGTACACCGGCCCGAGCGGCGCCAGGTGCTCCATGATGGCGCGCGGCCCGCCAAAAGCTGCCAGCGGCATGCCGCCGCCGATGACCTTGCCCAGCACGGAAATGTCGGGCCGGAAGCCCTCGATCTCGCGTGCATAGACGCTTTGCGCACTGCCCAGCGCCACGCGGAAGCCCGTCATGACTTCGTCAAACACCAGCAGCGCACCGTACTGTGTGCACAGCTCGCGGCAGCGCTTCATGAACGGCACGCTCGCGCGCACGAAGTTCATGTTGCCGGCAATCGGCTCGATCATCAGGCAGGCCAGTTCCTTGCCGTGCAGCGTGAAAGCCTCTTCCAGTTGCTCGATGTTGTTGTATTCGAGCACCAGCGTGTGCTGCACCACTTCAGGCGGCACGCCGGCGCTGGTCGGGTTGCCGAAGGTGGCCAGGCCCGAGCCGGCCTTGACCAGCAATGCATCCGCATGGCCGTGGTAGCAGCCCTCGAACTTGATGAGCTTGCTGCGCCCGGTGGCGCCGCGCGCCAGGCGGATGGCGCTCATGGCGGCTTCGGTGCCAGAGCTGACCAGGCGCACCATGTCCATGGACGGTACGAGCTGCAGAATTTCTTCGGCCAGCTCGATCTCGCGCTCGGTCGGCGCACCGAACGAGAAGCCTTCCAGCACGGCCTTCTGCACCGCCTCCACCACGGCCGGGTGGCCATGGCCCAGGATCATCGGGCCCCAGGAGCCGATGTAGTCGATGTAGCGGGTGTCGTTCGCATCCCAGAAATACGCGCCCTGGGCGCGCTGCACGAAGCGCGGCGTGCCGCCCACGGCGCGGAACGCGCGTACCGGCGAATTCACGCCGCCGGGGATGACTTCGCGCGCACGGGAGAAAAGTTGTTCGTTCAGGTCCATGGTGTCAGTGTTTTGTGTCGAGCGTCGGCATGTCAAAGGCCTGCATCGCCCGGATTTCGTCTTCGGTCAGTTCCGCGCCTTCCTCGCCCTCGGGCTGGGCCCAGAACAGGCGGTCGGGCACGACATTGCCCATGCCGGGGCGAAAGCCCGCATCCAGGCAGCGGTCCAGGTAGCTCAGGGCCTCGGTGCAGGCGCCGGCCAGGTCGGTGCCGCTGGCGAGCAGGGCCGCCAGGGCGGCCGACAGCGTGTCGCCCGCGCCGGAGAAGACGGCCTCGAAGCGCTCGAACTTGGCGCTGGCCAGCACGGCCTGCGGGGAGGCCAGCACATTGTCCAGGTGCTGCTCGGGCAGGGGGATGCCGGTGACCAGCGTATAGGGCACACCCACCTGCGCGGCGGCCTTGGCAATGTCGCGCGCCGTCGGGCTGCGCTCGCTGCCCCAGTCGGGCAGCAGCCAGCGCCACAGCGTACTGTGGTTTCCCACCAACACTGTGGTTTGCGGCAGCATCAGCTCGCGGAAGGCGTCCAGGTACAGGTCGATCTGGCCTTCGTCCCACCAGGACAGGTTGGGCATATAGGCCACCAGCGGCACATCGGCATAGTCGGCGGCGATGCCGGCAATGGTCGCCAGGTTCTCGGGCGTGCCGGCAAAGCCGACCTTGATGACCTGCACCGGCACATCCTCAAGTATGGCGCGGGCCTGCTCGGCCACCACTTCCTCGTCAAACGGGAAGTGGTCGAAGATCTCGGCGGTGTCGCGGGCATAGGCGCCGGTGACGATGGGCAGGGCATGGGCCCCGACCGATGCAATGGCCGTGACATCGCCCGCGATGCCGCCGGCGCCGCTCGGGTCGCTGGCGTTGAAACACAGGACGCAGGCGGGGCGGTCGTCGTCTGATTCAGGCACTGCCGCTGCAATGTCTGACGGGTCGGGGGTGGGGTTTGCCATGTTCCTGGGGGAGGGAGGGGGGTGCAAAGACGCCACGCAGCGCCGATACAATCGTTGCATTCTATTAGAAGGCCCCTTAAGCTGTGACTGATTCGAAAACTTGGATGTGTCTGATCTGCGGTTGGATTTACGACGAGGCCGCCGGCGCGCCGGAACATGGCATCGCAGCGGGAACGCTGTGGGCTGACGTTCCCATGAACTGGACCTGCCCCGAATGCGGAGCCCGCAAGGAAGACTTCGAGATGGTTCAGATATAAGGTGTTTCATCGCAGTTGCCGCCTGGCACTGCGGCACCGGCAAACAGCAGGAGCGACCCCCAGTGAGCACAACCGGTTCAGGTTTCAAGGTTCTGGTGATTGATGACAGCAACACCATCCGCCGCAGCGCCGAGATCTTCCTGAAGCAGGGCGGCCATGACGTCCTGCTCGCGGAAGACGGCTTCGATGCATTGGCCAAGGTCAACGACTACCAGCCGCACCTGATCTTCTGCGACATCCTCATGCCGCGGCTGGACGGCTACCAGACTTGTGCCATCATCAAGCGCAATGCGAAGTTCGCCACCGTTCCCGTTGTCATGCTGTCGTCCAAGGACGGCGTGTTCGACAAGGCACGTGGGCGCATGGTCGGCTCACAGGAGTACCTGACCAAGCCATTTACCAAGGACCAGCTGCTGCAGGCCGTGCAGCAGTTTGGCTCCACTGCCCAACAAGGAGAAACATAATGCCCATCCACAAGGTATTGGTCGTGGACGACTCCAAGACCGAACTGATGTACCTGACCGACCTGCTCCAGAAGAACGGCATGTCGGTGAAGACCGCCGAGAATGCCGACGATGCCTTTCGTCGGCTCGCCGAGGAAAAGCCCGACCTCATCCTGATGGATGTGGTGATGCCGGGGCAAAATGGCTTCCAGCTGACCCGGGCCATCACCCGGGATCCTTTGTATGCCGACGTGCCCATCATCATGTGTACCAGCAAGAACCAGGAAACCGACCGCGTCTGGGGCATGCGCCAGGGCGCGCGCGACTACATCACCAAGCCGGTTGATGCCGACGAGTTGATGGCCAAGATCAAGGCCCTGAGCTGAACCCGCAGAACGCATGGCCAACCGCGAAGCCCTCCGAGAACTCCAGAGCCGCCTTGCAACCCGCCTGCAGGCGGCGCGCACCGAAGGCGTGTCCGCCTCATGGCTTGCCGTGGAAGCGGCGGGGGGCAAGTACCTGTTCCCGCTCAGCCAGTCCGGCGAGATATTCCCCCTGGCAACCACCCAGCCGGTGCCCTACACCCAGCGCTGGTTCCTTGGCGTAGCCAACCTGCGCGGCGGGCTCTACGGCATCGTGGACCTTGCCAGCTTCGTCAGCGGCGGCGCGCCTGCGGTGCGTGCCGAGCTGGCCCGCGCCGAGACCCGCCTGGTGGCGCTCAATGCGGTGCTGAGCGTCAACTGCGCGCTGCTGATCGACAGGCTTGCCGGCCTGCGCAGCATGGACGGGTTTTCCGCATCGGCGCAGCCGGCGGAAGATGCGCCCGCCTACTTTGGCAGCAGGTACACGGACTCCACCGGCACGGACTGGCAGGAGATCAACCTGCAGGCACTGTCCCAACAACCCCAATTCCTGAGCATCAGCGCTTAATAGTTTCCTGGAAGGCTGCATCATGACCGTCGTTGACCAACTCAAAAAACTCTTCCCGAAGCGAAAACAGCCCGAGGGCGAGTCCGGCTACAGCCTCGCGATGCCTGATGGCATGGACCCGTCGGCCACCGGCGCCATGGACGGCAATGCCGCCAACACGGTGGCCATGACCTCCGGGGACTACAACCGCCAGGACCCGCCGCCGGCCGTCAACGAGATAGCCGAGGAAGACGCCGGTGAAGCACGCGACGAGGAACTGCTGGACATGCCGCTGCTCGGCCGGCGCACGGTGGCGCAGCACCAGCGGACGCTGGCCGTGCTGCTGGCCTTCTCGCTGATCCTGCTGGGCTCGATGGCCGTGTTCACGGTGCGCCAGACCGACAAGGTTGCCCAGCAGGTGGCGGCCACCGGCCAGTCGCTGATGCAGTCGCAACGCCTTGCCAAGTCGGTGTCGCAGGCCCTGGTGGGCAGCGCCCAGGCTTTCCCCGACGTGCAGGAAAGCGCCAGCGTGCTGGCCCGTACGGTGCGCGGCCTGAAGAGCGGCGATGCCGCCATCGAGCTGGACCCGGTGGCCATCGAGTACACCGAAGACATCGACAAGATCAACCCCCTGATGGAGCGCGCCGAAAAGAACGCCTCCACCGTGATGGGCCAGCGGAACATCCTGACGCAGGTGGGCAACGCCCTGCGCACCATCAACCGCCAGTCGTCCGACCTGCTGGAAATCGCCGAAACGGTGTCGTCGCTCAAACTGCAGCAGAACGCGCCCTCCGCTGAAATCTCCGCCTCCGGCCAGCTCGTGATGCTGACGCAGCGTATCGGCAAGTCGGCCAACGAGTTCCTGACGATGGAAGGCGTGAGCCCCGAGGCCGTGTTCCTGCTGGGCAAGGACCTGAACTCCTTCAAGGAAATCGCCCAGGGCCTGCTGGACGGCAGCCCCGAGCTGCGCCTTGCCGGCTCCAAGGACCCGCAGACCCGCGAGCGCATTGAAGCGCTGCTCAAGCTCTACGAAGAGACCCGCACACAGGCCGGCGCCATCCTGGGCAACCTGCAGGGCTTGGTGTCTGCCCGCGAGGCGCAGGCCGCGATTATTGCGGACAGCGAACCGCTGCGGCGCGACCTGCAGAGCCTGCAGGGCAAGCTGTCGGCCCAGACGGGCCTTGGCGCCGTCGCCCTGGCCACGCTGCTGCTGTCAGGCATGCTGGCCCTGCTGTGCGCTGCGGGCCTTGCCTTTGCGCAGCTGCAGGACAGCCGCAAGCGCCAAGGCGTAGCCGAGTTGCAAAGGCAGGAAGCCGAGCGCCAGGAGCAGGAAGCCAAGCGGGTGAACGACGCCAACCAGGCCGCCATTTTGCGCTTGATGAACGAGTTGCAGACAGTGGCCGAAGGCGACCTGACCCAGGAAGCCACGGTGACCGAAGACATCACCGGCGCCATTGCCGACTCGGTGAACTACACGGTGGAAGAACTGCGCCAGCTGGTGGGCAACGTGCAGAGCACGGTTACCAAGGTGGCCCAGACGACGGCGCAGGTGGAAAGCACGTCGACCGAGCTGCTTGCAGCCTCCACGGAACAGCTGCGCGAAATTCGCGAAACCGGCCAGTCGGTGCTCGACATGGCCGGCCGAATCAACCAGGTGTCCGGGCAAGCCCAGGAGTCAGCCCAGGTGGCCCGTCAGTCACTGGTGGCTGCAGAGTCCGGCCTGCAGGCCGTGCAGAACGCCATCGGCGGCATGAACTCCATCCGCGACCAGATCCAGGAAACCTCCAAGCGGATCAAGCGGCTGGGCGAGTCGTCGCAGGAGATTGGTGAAATCACCGAGCTGATTTCCGACATTACCGAGCAGACGAACGTGCTGGCCCTGAACGCCGCCATCCAGGCGGCCTCAGCCGGTGAAGCAGGACGCGGCTTCTCTGTGGTGGCCGAGGAAGTGCAGCGCCTTGCTGAACGCTCCGCAGACGCCACGCGGCAGATCTCGGCACTGGTGAAGGCGATTCAGACCGACACCCAGGACGCGGTGGCCGCCATGGAACGCTCCACGCAGGGTGTGGTGGAAGGGGCCAAGCTGTCCGACAATGCGGGTACCGCGCTGACCGAGATTGACCAGGTGTCACGCAAGCTCGCCGACCTGATTGAGCAGATTTCAAACTCCGCGTCCCGCGAAGCCGAATCGGCCAACGTGGTGGCCGGCAACATCCAGCACATTTTCGCGGTGACGGAGCAGACCGGAGAGGGCACGCGCTCCACGGCCCAGCAGGTGCGCGAGCTGTCCCGGATGGCTGAAGAACTGCGCCAGTCCGTATCGCGGTTCAAGATCGCCTGAGGCGCGCGGCACCGAATAAAGGCCACCGCCAACAACAGCAGTAGTGGACGCATCCATGCAACACAACGACGCCAGCTCCGCCGCCACCGACATCGACCTCGCGGTCAACGATCTCGGGCCGCTGGCCTGGGTGCTTGAGGAACTGCGCAAGTCGCTCGACGGCGCCACCAAGGCCCTGCGGCGCTTCGTGCGCGACGCTGACCTGGCGCGCGGCTCGGACCTCGCCGCCATTGACGGCAGCCAGCTGCGCATCGCGCGCCAGCAGCTGCACCAGGCGGTGGGCGCACTTGAAATGGTGGGCCTGGGCGCCCCCGCCTATGTGCTCAAGGCCATGGAAGCCCTGGTGCAGAAGTTCGTCCAGCGTCCCGAGCTGTGCAGCGAAGACGCGGCGGCCAAGGTCGAGCGGGCCAGCTTTGCGCTGACCGAATACCTTGAAAGCGTGCTGGTGGGCAAGTCGGTGTCACCGATTGCGCTGTTCCCGCAGTACCGCGACGTGCAGGAGCTCGCCAGCGGCGACCGCGTGCACCCGGCCGACCTGTGGCAGATGGAATGGCGCTGGATCGACCCGCAGCTGCCACTGGGCGACACCACCATGGTGTACGACCCGTCCGTGCGCTCGCGCCTGGACCAGACCGTGCTCAAGATCGTCAAGGGCGGCGACGTGACGTCCGCGCGCGAAATGCGTGACATCAGCCTGGCGCTGGCCGCTTCGCAGACAGCCATGCAGCCGCGCATCTTCTGGAAGATCTGCGCCGCCTTCTTCGAGGCCATCAGCCTGGGCCTGCTGCCCGGCGACGTCTACGTCAAGCGCGCCGCGTCGCGCATCCTGATGCAGTACACCACGCTGGCCAAGGGCGACCTCGGCGTGTCCGACCGGCTCGCGCTGGACCTGCTGTTCTTCTGCATGCAGGCCGTGCCGAAGAGCGCGGAAGAGGCGCCCACGCTTGCGGCGGTGCGGCAGGCCTGGACGCTCGGGCGATTCAAGCCTGTGGACTACCAGGCGAGCCTGTTCGGCCGGTTTGACCCGGCGCTGCTGGCCCAGGCCAGGAAGCGCATTGCCGCAGCCAAGGACACCTGGTCCACCCTGTCGGGCGGCGACGCCAACAAGCTCAAGGGCGTGGCAGACCAGTTCAGCCTGGTGTCCGATTCGCTCATGAAGCTGCACCCCACCAGCGCACCGCTGGCGCAGGCGCTGAACCGGGCCATCGAGGCCACGGCGCGTTCGGGCCAGCCCCCGAGCACCGAGCTTTCAATGGAAGTGGCAACTTCCGTGCTCTACCTGGAAGCCGCCTTCGAAGACCTCGACCCGGCCGACGAAACCCTGGCTGAACGCACCGCACACCTGGCCCAGCGGCTGGAGAATGTGCGCGAAGGCGGCCAGCCCCAGCCCCTTGAAAGCTGGATGGAGGAGCTCTACCGCCGGGTGAGCGACCGCCAGACCATGGGCAGTGTGGTGGGCGAGCTGCGCACCAACCTCGGCGAGCTTGAAAAGGCGCTGGACCAGTTCTTCCGCAACCCGCAGGACAAGGCCGCGCTGCGCGACGTGCCAACGCAGCTCGCGCAGATGCGCGGCGTGCTGTCGGTGCTGGGCCTGGACCAGGCTTCGCATGCCGTGGTGCGCATGCGCGATGCCGTCGAGCAGATCATGATCACCGAAGTCGACGAGGAAAAGGCCCGCGCTGCAGGCACCTTCGACAAGCTCGGCAACAACCTGGGTGCGCTCGGTTTCCTGATCGACATGCTGAATTACCAGCCTGTGCTGGCCAAGAAGCTGTTTGTCTTTGACGAGGAAAAGGGCGAACTGCGCCCGCTGATGGGCCGTACGCACCAGGCCATCCCCGAAGCCGAGGCCCAGCCCCAGGGCTCCGGCACCCTGTCGCAGGAAGCCATGTCGGTGGTCAGCGATGCAGGCCAGGGCATGGAGTCCACCCTCACGCTCAAGCTCGACAACCTGGCGGCCCATGCGGCGCTGGCCGAGCAACCTGCGCTGGCACGCTCGGCGCGGGATGCAGCCGCCGCAGTGGCCTCGCATGACCCGCAAGCCACTGCCGCCGCCATGGACCAGCTGGCAAAGGCGGCGCGGCCTGCGCCGGCCGTGGCGCCCCCGATGCCCGATGCCGGCGACGACATTGAAGAAGACGACCTGCGCGACATCTTCCTTGAAGAGGCGCGTGAAGTCGTGCAGAACGGCCTGGCCGCCATCGATGCGCTGGTGGCCAACCCGGCCGATGTATCCGAGCAGACGACCCTGCGCCGGGCGTTCCACACGCTCAAGGGCAGCTCCCGCATGGTCGGCCTCAACGAATTCGGCGAAGCCGCCTGGTCGATGGAGCAGGTGCTCAATGCCTGGCTGGCCGACCAGAAGCCCGCGAGCCCGGACCTGCTCTCGCTCTCGCGCGATGCGATGCAGGGCTTCAGCCGCTGGACGGACGACATCGCCGCCGGCACCGACGCCCACTGGAAGTCCGGCGTGTTCCGCGCGTCGGCCGAGGCATTGCGCCACGAAAGCCGCCTGGTGCCCCTGGCCCTGCCCGAGGCTGCGCCCGCACCTGCGCCGGCGGCTGAAGCTCCGGCGGCGGAAGCCCCGTCGTTCGACCTGCCGGACTTTGACGCGCCGGCGCCTGATGCATCCCCTGAAGCTACGGTTGAAGCCGTGGGTGAGGCCGTGGCCGAGGCGGCGCCGGAAGCGGCTGGCGACCTCGACGATTTCTTCAAGGCCGATGCGGCGACGGTGCTGCTCGCGCCATCTTCGCGTTTCGCGGGCGCATCTGCCCCGGCAGCCGAACCGGCGGCGTCCCCTGCACCTGATTTCGACTTTGCGCTGGACCTCCCGGATGCCGCGCCCGCAGCGCCGGAGGTCATCGAGATCGAAGGCATCGACTTCGCCAGCCTGTCCGCCGTGTCCGGCGCCGTGCCGGATGCGCCGCAAGCCCCTGATGCAACGGCGCCCGTGGCGCCCGCCCTGGACCTGCCGGACTTTCCCGAAGCTGCCGAGGAGCCGGCAGCGGTTCCTGCGGCCGCCGACGCGCCGGAGTTTGACCTCGGTGACTTTGACCTTGCCGAGCCCGCGCCGGCAGCGGATGCCGCAACTGAAGCCGAACCTGAAGCCGCAGCGCCGGCCGAGCCCCTGGAAGCAGTGGATGGGGCGCCTGCCGACGACATGGACTTCACCGACGCCGCGTCGGCGTCCGACGACCAGGTCAAGGTCATTGGCCCGCTGCGCATCGGCATCCCGCTGTACAACGTGTACCTGAACGAGGCCGACGAATGGTCGCGCCGGCTGGTCACTGAAGTGACCGAATGGGCGCTGGAGCTCAACACGCCGGTGGCCGACTCCACCGTGGGCCTGGCCCATTCGCTGGCAGGCAGCTCGGCCACGGTCGGCTTTGCCGCGCTGTCTGAAATGGCACGCGCGCTCGAGCACGCCCTGCAGCATGCCCAGCTCCAGTCGCAGGGCACGCCGGATCAGGCCAGCGCCTTCACCGGTGCGGCCGAAGACATCCGCCGGCTGCTGCACCAGTTTGCGGCCGGCTTCCTCAAGGAGCCCGACGCCCGGATCCTGCAGGCACTCAAGGACCTGGAGGCCCGCGAGCCGCTGCCTGAAGCGCCGGCTGCTGAAACCTTTGCATCCGCCAGCGGTTTTGGCGACCTGGACTTCTCCGCCGCGCCAGCCAGCGTCACCATCATCCATCCGCCTGAGCCCGAGCCAGTAGCCGAAGCCGCTCCCGAGACTGAACCCGAACCAGTTGCGCGGCCTGAGCCGGCGTTCGACCAGACCATCGCGCAGCCGGTTGCCCGCAGCTTCATCGCACCCGCTGCCACCACTGTGGCCGCGCCTGAGCCCGAACGCGAAGCCGTGCGCGACGCCGACGACGAAATCGACGCTTTCGACGCCATCGACCCCGACCTTTTCCCGATCTTCGAGGAAGAGGCGCTCGAGCTGCTGCCGCAGCTGGGCGGCGCGCTGCGCCAGTGGTCCGCGCGCCCCGACAACCGCAGCGCCCGCGACGAGGTGCTGCGCGCACTGCACACGCTCAAGGGCAGCGCCCGCCTGGCCGGTGCGCTGCGGCTCGGTGAAATGGCCCACCGCATGGAGTCGGAGATCGAGTACTTCGACTCCGAGTCGCTCGACTCTTCGCAGTTCGACCCGCTGCTGGTGCGCTTCGACGCGATGCAGGCCACGTTCGACGCGCTGCGCATGGTGGACCTGCAGGCAGCTTCCGAGCCCGAGCCGGTGCCCGCGCCCATTGAGGAATCACCGGCCCAGCGCGTGACGCCTGCCGTCGCGTCCCCCGCCAGTGCCACCGCCACGCCGGCGGAGGTTGCCGCGCGCCGCGCGCTCATCGCCATGCCGGCGACCAACGTGCTCGCCCCGGTGCGCCAGGCCGCCAACCAGGCGGTGCGCGTGCGCTCGCAACTGCTGGACCGGCTTGTCAACCAGGCCGGTGAAGTGATGATCACCCGCTCGCGCCTGGAGGCCGAGCTGGGCCAGTTGCGCGGTTCGCTTGGCGACCTGTCGGGCAACCTGGACCGCCTGCGCTCGCAGCTGCGCGACATCGAGCTGCAGGCCGAGTCGCAGATGCAGACGCGGCTCGCGCAGGCCAAGGACACCGCCCAGGGCTTCGACCCGCTGGAGTTCGACCGTTTCACCCGCGTGCAGGAACTCACCCGCATGATGGCCGAGTCGGTGAACGACGTCGCCACGGTGCAGCGCAACCTGCAGCGGACGGTGGAAGCAACCGAAGACGACCTGATCGCCCAGGCCCGCCAGACCCGCGAGCTGCAGCGCGACCTGCTGCGCACCCGCATGGTGGAGTTCGAGGGCATCTCCGAGCGCCTGTACCGCGTGGTGCGCCAGGCCTCCAAGGACACGGCCAAGCAGGTGAAGCTGGACATCACCGGCGGCTCCATCGAGATGGACCGCGGCGTGCTGGACCGCATGACGCCGGCCTTCGAACACCTGCTGCGCAACTGCGTGGCCCACGGCATCGAGGAGCCTGAAGTGCGCAAGGCCGCTGGCAAAGACGCCAGCGGCACCATCCTGATCAACCTGCGCCAGGAAGGCAACGACGTGTCGGTCGAGTTCAGCGACGACGGCGCCGGCCTGAACCTGTCCCGCATCCGCGAGAAGGCCCTGTCGCAGGGCCTGATCGAGCCGGGGCACGACGTCACCGATGCAGACGCCGCCAACCTGATCTTCATGCCCGGCTTCTCGACAGCCACCCACGTGACCGAACTCTCGGGCCGGGGCATCGGCATGGACGTGGTGCGCTCCGAGATCAACGCCCTGGGCGGCCGGATCGAAACCACCACGCGGCAGGGGCAGGGCACCAACTTCAAGCTGGTGCTGCCGCTGACCACCGCCGTGACGCAGGTGGTGATGCTGCGCACCGACAAGCTCTCGTTCGGCGTGCCCGCCAACCTGGTCGAGCTGGTGCGCCGTGCCACACCGAAGGAACTGCAACAGGCCTACAACAGCGGCACCTATGACTTCGGCGGCGAGCAGATCCCGTTCTTCTGGTCGGGTGCGCTGCTGCAGGTGTCGCAGCGCAGCGCCGAGGCGCAGTCCCGCACCATTCCGGTCGTGATCTTCCGCAGCGCCGCGCAGCGCGTGGCCATGCACATCGACGAAGTGCTGGGCAACCAGGAAGTCGTGGTGAAGAACCTCGGGCCGCAGCTCTCGCGCCTGCCGGGCTTGGCCGGCATGACCGTGCTGGCATCGGGCGCCGTGGCACTGATCTACAACCCGGTGGCGCTGGCAGCCGTGTACGGCGACCAGGCCCGCGCCTTGAGCGCCGACCATGCGCAGCCCGAAGTGCTGGAGCAGTCGGGCGCCACTGCCCGCGCCGTCATGCCCGTCGTGGAAGCCGTGCCGCAGATCCCGCTGGTGCTGGTGGTTGACGACTCCATCACCGTGCGCCGCGTCACGCAGCGCCTGCTGCAGCGCGAAGGCTACCGCGTGGCCCTGGCGGCCGACGGCCTGCAGGCCCTGGAGCGGCTGCAGGAAGAGCTGCCCACGGTGGTGCTGTCAGACATCGAGATGCCGCGCATGGACGGCTTCGACCTGGCCCGCAACATCCGCGGCGACGCGCGCCTGGCCGCCCTGCCCATCATCATGATCACCTCGCGCATTGCCGAGAAGCACCGCGAGCATGCCATGGAGTTGGGCGTCAACAACTACCTTGGCAAGCCGTACTCTGAAGAAGAACTGCTGAGCCTGGTGCGGCATTACTGCTCGGTCGAAACCGCAGAGTAGGCCCGCCCTGTTCCGTCACCCGGGCTTCTTCACCACCGCGTAACGCGCGAGGGTCTTTTCCCTTGCCTCGTCATGCTTGACGATTCGCTCGGGGTAGTTCTTCCCGAGCTCAACTCCCGCTGACAGCAGCTCGATCGGGTCGGCCGTCCACGGCGCATGCAGCGCCGCATTGGGCAGGCCGGCCAGCTGCGGCAGGTAGCGGCGGATGAACTTGCCTTCGGCGTCAAACTTCTCGCTCTGGCTCACCGGGTTGAAGATGCGGAAGTACGGCTGCGCATCGCAGCCGCTGGAGCTGGCCCACTGCCAGCCGCCGTTGTTGGCCGACAGGTCGAAGTCGTTCAGGTGCAGCGCAAAGTACGCCTCGCCGCGCCGCCAGTCGATGCCGAGGTCCTTGGTCAGGAAGCTGGCCACCACCATGCGCAGCCGGTTGTGCATGTAGCCGCTCTGGTTGATCTGTGCCATGGCGGCATCCACCAGCGGGTAGCCGGTGCGGCCCTCGCACCAGGCGGCGAACAGCGCATCGCCATGCTTGCCGTGCTCCCATTTGATTTTGTCGTATTCGGGCTTGAAGGCATGCCCCTGCACATGCGGGTGGTGGTACAGGATCTGGAAGTAAAAGTCGCGCCATATCAGCTCACCCAGCCACACGGCCGCGCCATGGCTGCCGCCTTGCGCGCGCTGGTGGGCGGTGGCGGCCAGCTGCCGGATCGACACCGTGCCAAAACGCAGGTGCACGCTCAGGTAGCTGGGCCCCTTCACGGCAGGAAAGTCGCGCGTGTTGCCGTAGTCGTCGATGCGCTCCAGGAAGTCGGCCAGCAGGGCCTGTGCGCCGCCGGCGCCCGCCGGGATCTTCAGGGCCGAGAGGTTGGTTTTTTCAAAGCCGATGTCGCCCAGCGACGGCACGGCATGAAGATGCGCTGCGGGCACTACCTCCAGCGCCGCAGCGTATTTTTCAACCGGGTAGGGCTTGAGGTAGAAGGCATCGACCTTCTTGAGCCAGGCGTTCTTGTAGGGCGTGAAAACGCCGTAGGGCTTGCCGGTCTGGGTGAGCACCTCGTCGCGCTCGAAGATCACCTGGTCCTTCCAGGTGCGGAAGGCTACGCCCTCGTCAGCCAAAGCGCCAAACACGCCGGCATCCCGCGCGATGGCCCCGGGCTCATAGTCGTGGTTGGCAAACACGGCCTGCACGCCCAGCTCATGCGCCAGCCGCGGAATCTCCGCCGCCGCCACGGCATGGCGCACGATCAGCCCGGTGCCTTCGTTTCCGGCCAGCGCCTTGAGCGCCGCATCCAGCTCCACCAGCGTCTCGCGGATGAATTCCACCCGCCGGTCGGCCCGGGGCAGGCTGTCCAGGATGTCCTGGTCAAGGACAAACACGCACCAGACCTGGCCGCAGGACTTGAGCGCGTGGTACAGCGCCGCATTGTCTTCGCAGCGCAGGTCGCGCCGGAACCACATCAGCCCGCGGGCATAAGTCTTGTCCATTTCCAATCCAATCCGGTGCGGCGGTTGTTGCCGGCGGCGCCCATTGCCCGCCGGGGAGTAAAATTTAAACCATGCCTCCTGATTCTGCTCCCATCAACCTCACGCATCACTTCCTGATCGCGATGCCGGGGCTGGAAGACGAGGCTTTCGCCCACAGCGTGGTTTACCTGTGCGAGCACAGCGAGCGCGGTGCGCTGGGCCTGGTCATCAACAAACCCAGCGACATCAACCTCAAGAACCTGTTCGACAAGGTCGAGCTGCCGCTGCGCCGCGAGGACCTGTCCAACATCCCCGTGTTCCAGGGCGGCCCGGTGCAGACCGAGCGCGGCTTTGTCCTGCATGAGCCCATCTTCGCCGGCGACGCCAAGTCCAACGAATCGGTCTATGCCTCGACCATGACCATCCCCGGCGGCCTGGAAATGACCACCTCCAAGGACGTGCTGGAGGCGCTGTCCACCGGCTCCGGCCCGCGCAAGGTGCTGGTGTCGCTGGGCTACTCGGCCTGGGGCGAGGGCCAGCTGGAGTCGGAGCTGGCCGAGAACAGCTGGCTGACCGTCGGCGCGGACATCGACGTCATCTTCGACACGCCGGTCGAGCAGCGCTATGCCAGGGCGCTCAAGCTGCTGGGCCTTGAGGCCTGGATGATTTCCCCGGATGCCGGGCACGCGTGAAGCATGAGCACGCTGGCGGCTCCCGACGTACCCTCCCAACTCCAATCCTTTCTGGCTTTTGACTTCGGCCTGAAGCGCACCGGCGTTGCCGTGGGCAACCGGCTGATGCGCAGCGCCCAGGGCCAGCCGACCATCAAGGCCGAGGGCGACGCGCGCTTTGCGCAGGTGGAGGCCCGCATCCGCGAGTGGCAGCCCGACGCGCTGGTGGTGGGCATCCCTTTCCACCCCGACGGCGCGAGCCACGAGAACACCGCGCGCGCGAAGAAATTCGCGCGCCAGCTGCGCGGCCGCTTCGGCCTGCCGGTGTACGAGGTGGACGAGCGCTACAGCACCACCGAGGCGCTGGCGGCCGGCGCTGCCGACGCCGACGCCGCGTCGGCCTGCATCATCCTTGAACAATTCCTCAGGAGCTTTCCATGACCCAGGCGAACAACCCAGGCAACGGACCCCTGCAACTCGACGCCGAGGCCCTCTACAAGGAACTGCTGCGCGGCGTGCGGGCACTGCTGGGCGCCGACACGCGGCTGGTGGGCATCACCTCCGGCGGCGCCTGGCTGGCCGAGCGGCTGCAGAAAGACCTGCAGCTGGCCGACGAGCCCGGCGTGATCTCTTCCGCCATGCACCGGGACGACTTCGCCCAGCGCGGCCTGTCGTCCGGCGGCCAGACCATGCTGCCGTTTGACGTGAACGGTGCCGACATCATCGTGCTGGACGACGTGCTCTACACCGGCCGCACCATCCGCGCCGTGCTCAATGAACTGTTCGACTACGGCCGCCCCGGCAGCGTCAGGCTGGCGGTGCTGGTGGACCGCGGCGGGCGCGAGCTGCCCATCCAGGCCGACTTTGCCGCCGCCCGCGTGGTGCTGCCCGCCACCGGCCAGCTGGCACTGGCGCGCGACGATGACGGTGTGTTCAGCTTCAACCTGGAAAGCCTCTGAGGAAAGCATGCTCTACAAACGCAACCCCCAGCTCAACAAGAACGGCGAACTCGTCCACCTGCTGTCCATTGAAGGGCTGCCGCGCGACATCATCACCCACATCCTGGACACGGCGGCCAACTTCACCAGCGTGAACGACCGCGAGGTCAAGAAGGTGCCGCTGCTGCGCGGCAAGAGCGTGTTCAACCTGTTCTTCGAGAACTCCACCCGCACCCGCACCACCTTCGAGATCGCCGCCAAGCGCCTCTCGGCCGACGTGATCAACCTGGACATTGCCCGCTCATCCGCTTCCAAGGGCGAGTCGCTGCTGGACACGATCGCCAACCTGTCGGCCATGGCGGCCGACATCTTCGTGGTGCGGCACAGCGAGTCGGGCGCACCCTACCTGATCGCCCAGCATGTGGCGCCGCATGTGCATGTCATCAATGCCGGCGACGGTCGCCATGCGCACCCGACGCAGGGCCTGCTGGACATGTATACCATCCGCCACTACAAGAAGGACTTCAGCAACCTCACGGTGGCCATCGTCGGCGACGTGCTGCATTCGCGCGTGGCCCGCTCCGACATCCATGCACTCACCACCCTCGGCTGCGCCGAAGTGCGCGTGGTCGGCCCCAAGACGCTGGTGCCCGGCGACATGGCGCAGATGGGCGTGCGGGTATGCCACACGCTGGAGGAGGGCATCCGCGGCTGCGACGTGATCATCATGCTGCGGCTTCAGAACGAGCGCATGAGCGGCGCGCTGCTGCCGTCCAGCCAGGAGTTCTTCAAGAGCTACGGCCTCACGCCCGAGAAGCTGCAGCTGGCCCGGCCCGACGCCATCGTGATGCATCCGGGGCCGATCAACCGGGGCGTGGAAATTGACTCGGCGGTGGTGGATGGCAAGCAGAGCGTGATCCTGCCGCAGGTGACGTTCGGCATCGCAGTAAGAATGGCAGTCATGGGCATCGTCGCTGGAAACGAAGCATGAAAATCCTCATCAAGAACGGCCGCGTCATCGACCCGGCATCCAACCTCGACAGCGTCTGCGACGTCGCGCTGGCGGCCGGCCGCATCATCGCCATCGGCCGCATCGCGGCGGACTTCACGCCCAACAAGGTCATTGACGCCACCGGCTGCATCGTTGCGCCCGGCCTGGTGGACCTGGCAGCGCGGCTGCGCGAGCCCGGCCACGAGCATGAAGGCATGCTCGAGAGCGAAATGGCCGCGGCGGTAGCAGGCGGCGTCACCAGCCTTGTCTGCCCGCCCGACACCGACCCGGTGCTCGACGAGCCGGGCCTGGTTGAAATGCTCAAGTTCCGGGCCGAGAAACTGCACCAGGCGCGGGTGTTCCCGCTGGGTGCGCTCACCCGCAAGCTCGAAGGCGAGATCCTCACCGAGATGGTGGAGCTGACCGAGGCCGGCTGCGTCGGCTTCAGCCAGGCCGAGGTGCCGCTGGTCAACACGCAGGTCATGCAGCGCGCGCTGCAATACGCCACCACCTTCGGCTACACCGTCTGGTTGCGCCCGCAGGAAATTTACCTGGGCACCGGCGTCGCCGCCAGCGGGCCCCTGGCGACGCGGCTGGGCCTGTCGGGCGTGCCGGTGATGGCGGAGACGATTGCGCTGCACACCATCTTCGAGCTGATGCGTGCCACCGGCGCGCGTGTCCACCTGTGCCGCATCAGCAGCGCAGCCGGTGTGGCGCTGGTGCGCCAGGCGAAGGATGAAGGCCTCAATGTCACCTGCGATGTGAGCATCAACTCGCTGCACCTGACCGATGCCGACATCGGCTACTTTGACAGCCGCGCCCGCCTGTCGCCGCCACTGCGCCAGCAGCGTGACCGCGACGCGCTGCGCGAGGGCCTGGCCGACGGCACCATCGACGCACTCGTGTCTGACCACACGCCGGTCGATGAAGATGCCAAGACCCTGCCTTTCGCCGAGGCCGAGCCCGGTGCCACCGGGCTGGAGCTGCTGCTGAGCCTGGCACTCAAGTGGGGCCAGGAAAGCGGCACCGGCCTCACCCGCGCACTGGCGGTGCTCACCAGCGAACCGGCGCGTGTGCTGGGCGCGGCGCTGGGCACGCTGCAGGCCAGCGCGGGCCAGCTCGTCGAGGGCGGCGTGGCCGACCTGTGCGTGTTCGACCCGCAGGGCGAATGGGCTGTTGAACCTGGCGCCCTGCGCAGCCAGGGCAAGCACACGCCGTTCTCCGGCTACGAGCTGCCGGGCCGCGTGCGCTGGACCATCGTGGGCGGGCAGGTGGCCTGGGAGGCAGGCAGGGAGGGGGGCGGAGAAGGCCCCGGCGCATGAAACTGCTGCGGGCTGCCGGCAAGCTCGTGCGCGGCACCGGCCATGCCATCAGCGGCCTGCTGACCATCTGGCTGCGATTCCCGGCGCTCACCACGGCGCAGCGTGAGGCGCGTGTGACGGTGTGGGCGGCACGCATGCTCGCCATCATGGACATCGAGCTCGTGGTCAAGGGCGCGCCCTGTGCCTCCGGGCCGATGCTGCTGGTGGCCAACCACATCTCGTGGCTGGACATCGTGGTGATGCATTCCGCGCGCTACTGCCGTTTTGTGGCCAAGGCCGACATGAAGCACTGGCCGCTGGTCGGCATGCTGGCCACCGGCGCAGGCACGCTGTACATCGAGCGCGAGTCGCGGCGCGACGCGATGCGCGTGGTGCACCACATGGCCGACAGTCTGCGCGCGGGCGAAGTGGTGGCCGTCTTCCCCGAGGGCACCACCAGCGACGGCCTCGCGCTGCTGCCCTTCCATGCCAACCTGATCCAGGCCGCCATCTCGGCCGAGGCACCGGTGCAGCCGATTGCGCTGAAGTTTGTGGATGCGGCGACGGGTGAATACAGCGGCGCGCCGAACTACATCGGCGACGACACCCTGATCGGGTCCATCTGGCGAACACTGACCGCGCCGCGCCTGGCGGCTGTCGTCACCTATGGTGCGCCTCAGACGGCAGACGGGCGTGACCGCAGGGCTTGGGCGAAGGATTTGCGCGATGCGGTAGAGGGCTTGCGCGCTTCGTAGCGGTACTCAGCGTGCCGGAGCCAGAGCGCGATTCAGTGCCTCACGCGCCCGCGAAGCCGCTTGATCATCTCCACGGTCGGCCAACACTTGCGTCAGTTGCCTCAGTTGACCGGCGGTCAGGCCGACCCGCATGCTGGCGCGCATGTGCGAGAGCAGTTGCGCCTCGGCGCCAGGGGTTGCAGCCAGTGCACCGACGGTAGCCAGTTCGCGGCTTTGCCAGTCAAGGTTGTCGCGTTCGAAGATGTCGCCGAACAAGTGGGCTTGCAGGAACTGGTTGATGACGGGCGCAAAGTCGAACACCGGGCCCTGGACCGGCCCACCGGAAATGCGGGTCTGGTTGGCCTTGCCCGCCGCCAGCAACGCATCACCCGTGGGGATGGCGCGGCCGGGTTCACGGCCCGGCGCGTCCTGGATGCCACGCTGCTTGCGCGCTTCCACCACCTTCATCAATTCGGTCAGGGCATTGAGGCTGCGCGGGAAGCCGACATAGGCGTAGAGCTGTACCAGGATTTCCTTCGCCTCGCTGATGCTCAGGCCTGCGTCCAGGCCCTGGTTCAGTGCGGCGTTGAGCCGGGTCATGTCGCTCGACGCCATGAAGGCCGCGATCGGGGCAATCGCCTGCTGCCGGGCGGACAGCGTATCGCTGGTCGCCGCCGGGCTGGCTGCAGGACGCGGCGTGATGTCCTGGGCGCATGCCGGTGCGAGCGCAAGCCCCAGGGCGAGGGCTATGCCCGTCAGGGTGATGGTGCGGTGGTGTTTGTCGGGTGTGCAGGTCATGGTTGAATCCTCCGGAAGTTATTGACGTGGCTGTGTCTGCATCAACGTCTGTTTCAATCAAGACCGTTTGTCTTCAGGAACCCGAACATCAGGTCCGCAACGTCCAGGTTGTTCAGGTCCGAAAACGGAAAGTGCGTATTGCCGCGAATGCCCAGCTCAGGCAGGTGAACCACCGTGACCTTGCCACCGCGCCTGTTCACCGCCTCGGCCCACAGCCTGGCCATCGCCAGACGGGTGCGCCACTGGTCCTGGCCGGGGTTGGCCATGGGTTGCGCGGGAATGTTGTCGCCATAGACGATGGTGATCGGTATCTTCGTCAGTTGCATGAACTGCGCGAGCGGCACGCCCACCGCTTCCAGCGTGTCGCCCGAACTCGGCATGGGCGCGGGCACTTCGCCCTGCGGGAAGATGAAGTTGCTGCCAGGCTCATAGGCGACGATGGCGCGCACATTGGTGCTCCTGGCAGCAGCAAACCAGCCCGGGCCGCCGCCTTGGGAATGCGTGACCAGCACGCCGGGCCCGATCTTCTGGAACAGCGCGGCCACCGCATCGGCATTGACTTCCAGGTCGAACGGACCGGTGTTGGGCGTCATCTGCCCAAAGTACTGGTCCAGCGCGGCCGGCTCGCGCGGGAACTGCACGCCGGGAAACAGGTTGGGCCAGATGCCAAGGCGGAAGATGTTGAACGAAGCCTGCTCGTCGCGTGCCGGCGTGAGCGCCATCGGCAGCGTGCTGCGCCCGGCCTTGCCGCGGCGCGGCTGGTCCAGGACATAGGTGCTGTAGCCGTTGCGCAGCAGGATGTTCTGGTAACCCTCGCGGCCGTCGGGGGTGGTTTCCCATGTCCGGGACGACTGGCCTGCACCATGCCACAGCACGACGGGGAGCTTGCGCGCGCCTGCGGGCACCTGGTAGAAGACATAGGCATGGTCGCCGTGGAAGGTCTTGCCATCCGGGTCGGTGATGGTCTTGCCGCCCACGCTGAAGCTGCCTTGCGACTGGATGACCAGCGGCTCGGGCTTGCCGTTGCCGGGCTTTGTGGCGCAGGCCGTGCAGAGGATGGCGGCGGACAGCAGGGAAATGGTGTTGCGAAGTCTCATGATGTGTGTGCTCCTTGTTTTTTCAATCTTGGGGCCAGGCGTAGTACATGGTGGGTGATGAACACGTACAGCGCTGCGATGGACACCCAGTTCACAAAAAAGGATGGTGCCGATGCGTCAAAGTCCCAGCCGTCCAGGCTCATCTGCAGGCTGAGCTTGTGGCCCACATCCATCTCGAACGAGCAGTACACACCGTACAGGGCGATGGCCGCGCCTGTGGCGCGCAGCGCCGCCGTGCGGGCACGGCTGGTGCCTGTGAAGCCAAAGGCATTCCGCACCGCGAGCATGACCCGCTGCCAGCGGATGCCCAGATGAATGGCCACCAGGATCAGGCTCCAGTAGCCGGTGAAGGCATGGACGCGGCGCGCGGTGAAGCCGCCGCCCAGGTTCAGGAACTGGAAGACAGTTTCAGAGACCATCAGGCTGGTCGCCAGCAGCAGCACCATCACGGCCAGCAAAGGCAGTGTCAGCAGGAGGTCAATGGCGCGGCGCGGCTGTGGCCGGGGTTGCGCGGGCTTGCCCCACCAGCGTCGGTTGAACACGTTGTGGACGAGGATGAACAGGAAAATTCCGGTGCCAATCAACTCATGCGCCGTGTTGTCCAGCCAGTAGTAGGCCAGCGCGACCAGCAGCATGCCGGCGGCAAGCAGGTCCAGAAGCAGGCGCAGCAGGAAGGACTTGGTGGTCACCGGTGGCAGTCCTCACTTCGGGCGCTTGATGTCGTTGATGGTGAACTGGAACTGGTTCGCAGCCTGGCCCTGGTGGCAGGACATGCAACGCGCAGGGTTCTCTGCAAGGTTCACTGTGCGGTCTGGCTTGAAGGCCTTGAATTCCCAGTTGCCCGTGCGCCGTTCTGCGTCATGCGCCGCGCCCCAGCCGTCGCGCTTTTCCATCACGAAGTAGCGGAAGACCTTGCTGTCCCGGTAGTCCACCAGCACCACATGCGTGCCACTGGGCATGGCCTTGCCGAGCTTCACTGCATCGATGGCCTCCTGGGTGGTCAGCATGTGTTCGGTGACGTTGCCGCGCTTGACGGTGGTGTAGTGCACCAGCCTGTCGAGGTTGGTGGGGAAGGTGACGCGGCTGGTTTGGGCATTGGCCGGGCCGGCCAGCGCGGCGCCAATGGCGAGCGCGGAGATGGCGAGCCAGCCGGTGATGGACTTGTTCATGTTGAGGTTTGCAGGCGTGAGGTTTTTTTAACGGGGAGCGGCGTATTGGCCGGGGGTGAGCTTCTCAAGCCAGTCCACCGACTTGCCATTGAGGACTTCAGAAATGGCGTAGTGGCTCATGCCGTTGGTGGGCGATGCGCCATGCCAGTGCTTCTCGCCGGGCGGAATCCAGACGATGTCGCCCGGGCGGATCTCCTGCACCGGCCCGCCCCAGCGCTGCACCAGGCCCACGCCCTGTGTGACGATCAGAGTCTGGCCCAGAGGGTGGGTGTGCCATGCGGTGTGGGCGCCCGCGTCAAAGGTGACGAGGCCACCGCTCACCCGTGCCGGCTCGTCGGCGCGGAACAGCGAATCCACCCGCACCGAACCATTGAAATTCTCCGCCGGACCTTTCGCTGAAGGCGCAGATCCGTTTCGCGTGATCTTCAGCGGCGAGTCGTTCTGCGCCATGGCCCCGGCAGCAAGGGAGAGTGACATCATCGTCGCGGCAAGTGCTTTCATGGAGTGGTTCCTTTCTGGGCAGGTTTGAACTGTAGGCTTCCAGCCTTCAACAAACTAGCCCGCACCGCCTTGAAGGATTAGCAAGCTGCGGTTGATAATGCCGCGATGCCGATCAACGAACTGCGCTCAATCGCCACCTTCATCAAGGCGGCAGAACTAGGCAGCCTGCGCCAGGCCGCATCCGCGCAAGGCATGACGCCGCAGGCGGCGAGCCAGGCCCTGGCACAGCTGGAGCAGCATCTTGGTGTGCGCCTGTTCCACCGCACCACCCGCAACATGTCGCTGACCGACGAAGGGCGGCAGTTCCTGGAGTCAGCGCAGCCATCGCTGGTGGGGCTTCAGCGTGCGGTGCAGACGGCCAAGCGCGCCAAGGACGGCATTGCGGGGCCGCTGCGCATCGTCGGCCCGCGCTCCATCTTCATGCCGGTGCTGTGGTCGCTGCTGGAGGAGTATTGCGCGCTCTATCCCGAGGTGCAGCCGGATATTGAGCTGGACGACCGTATCGGCAACTGGGTGGCCGACCGGGTGGATGTGGGCTTTCGCATCGGCCGCTCGGCCGAGGAGGGCGTGGTGGCGCGGCGGCTGTTCACGCTGCAGCTGATCGTCTGCGCCTCGCCTGAATACATTGCCCGCCACGGGGCGCCGGAGAATCGCGAGCAACTGGCGGAGCACCGCTGCAGTGCCTACCGCAGCCCCTCCACCGGCAAGATCCTGTCGTGGTACCTGAAAGACGGCGACGGCGTGCTGCTGCATGACGTGGTGCCGGCGCTGTGCAGCAACGACGAGGAGCTGGAGATCAAGGCGGTATTGGCGGGCCAGGTCATCGGCTTGCTCTCGGGAATCGCCGTGGCCGGCCACATCCGCGCGGGGCGGCTGGTGCCGCTGCTTACGACGATGGTGACCGACCATCTGGGGATCTATGTGTACTACGGCAGCCGTGCCTCGCAACCCGCACGGGTGCGCATGTTCATTGACCTGGCAATCCAGCGCCTGACGGACAACCCGGCTTACTGCCTGACGGCGAAAGAGCTGGCGGCGGCCGAGGCCAAGGGGCGAAAGGCGCACAAGCGGCGCTGATCGTCCCGGCCATTCACGTCGTCGCGATGGCGTGCGCCAGCGCCGGGAACCGTTGCAGTCCCCGTTCGATCTGCCGCGCCGTTTCGCGAAGCGGCTCCAGCCTGGTGGCGATCAGCGTGTCCTGGTCATTGCGGGTGAGTTCTGAAGAGCAGTTGACGGCGCCGATGACGTTCCCTGCCATGTCCCGCACCGGCACGGCGATGGCGACGATGTCGTACTCCAGTTGCTCTTGCGCCGTGGCGTACCCGTTCTCCCGTACCTTCGCAATGACGGACCTCAACTGCTCTGCGGTGTTGATGGTCTTGCTGGTGTATGCCGGGAACGGCGCCTTGGCAAGGGCGGCTTCCAGCCGCTGCGGGTCCAGGTACGCCCACATGGCCAGCCCCAGGGAAGTGCCGAACGCGGGTGAGCGGTAGCCCACCGAGCCGTTGTAGCGGATGCGGCGGTTGTTGGGTACATGGGCGATGTACATGATGTTGTCGCCATCCAGCACTGCAAGCGAGGCCGAATCGCGGAACTGGTCTGCCAGCTCCTGCAGGTAAGGCTGCGCCAGTTCGCGCAGGTTCATGGAGCTCAGGAAGGCCGATCCCAGCGACAACACCTTGGGCCGCAGCACGAAGCGCTTTCCGGTCAGGCCGACATAGCCCAGTTGCTGCAGCGTGATGAGTGCCCGCCGTGCCGTGGCCGGTGCCATGCCGGCGCGCGTGGCGACTTCAGTAAGCGTCAACTCCGGCGCGTCGGCAGAAAAGGCCTCGATGACCGACAGGCCACGCGCCAGCGCGGTCACGAAATCCGAGCGCCCTGAGCTTTCTTCAGCTTTTTCATTTGCCATGGATGCAAATTTAACAGATCAAAAAACAAATTCGCTAGACGAAATAAGATTCGTTTAACGAAAAATATCTTGAAACACCGGAAATTCTCCGTAGAATATTCACCAGTCGAAAAGATTTTCGTCTAGCGAATAAATTTAGAGCGTCAACGGAGACATCAATGTTCAAGACAACCGAAGGCCTTCGCACGGCCATCGCACAGGCCGAACTCGACCGGATCACGGTCCGCGGCCACGACCTGTGTGAAGAATTGCTGGGCCGCACCGGCTTCACCGAATACTTCCTGCTGCTGCTGACAGGGGAGCGCCCCAGCCCGATGCTCACGCGCGTTGCGGACGCCACCCTTGTCGCAATCGCCGAGCACGGGCTCGTGCCATCGGTGGTGGCCGCCCGCATGACGCTTGCTGCTGCGCCTGACGCCTTGCAGGGCGCCGTGGCAGCCGGCCTGCTGGGTTGCGGCTCCGTCATCCTCGGTGCCTCCGAAACTGCCGGCAAATTGCTGGTGGACGTGCTGGCCCGCTCGGAGGCTGCGGGCGGCCTGGACGCCGCCGCACGGCAGGCGCTGCAGGAGATGCGAACCGAAAAGAAATCCCTGCCCGGTTTTGGCCACCCGGTCCACCGCAACGGCGACCCGCGTGCAGCCAGGCTGCTTGCGCTTTCGCGCGAATGGGGCGTGGCCGGGCGCCATGTTGATGCGCTACTGGCGGTGCAGGACGCCATCGAGCCCGTCTGGGGGCGCAAACTCGTGCTCAATGTATCGGGCGCCATCCCGGCGGTGCTGCTCGACGCCGGCTATCCGGCAGGCGCATTGAGGGGCATACCGATCCTGGCGCGCGCGGCGTCGCTGGTGGCGCACCTGCTCGAAGAGAGCCGCCGACCGATCGGCTTTGGCATGGCGGACGCAGCGGCGGTGGCTGTGGCTTACGACGGTGGTGAGCCTTGAACGCAGTATCCATCCAGGAGTCGTCCATGGTGGAACCGCTCGCGGTGATATCGCGTTTCAGGGACCACGACTACAGCCTGCAGGAATTCCTTGCCGCTCGGGTTGAGCGGCAACCAGACGCCTGTGCACTGGAGTTCGAGGGCCGCGCCTGGAGCTACGCGGAGCTGGAGCGGACGATCGGACTGTGGGCCTCATGGCTGTCGGCCCGCGGCGTCGTCAGGGGGGACTGTGTGGCCGTCATGGCGGCCAACCACCCGCACACCATTGCCCTGCTGTTCGCGCTGGCGCGCCTTGGCGCGATCCTCGTGCCCGTCAACCCCGAGTACGGTGTGCGCGAGACGGCCTATGTGCTCGGCCATGCGCAGGTCAAGGGGGTGGTGGCAACGCCTGACAAGACAGCAACCGTCACAGCGGCATTGCGCGAGTCCTCGCTGGATGCGTGGGCCGTCGCCACCGGCGACGCGCTTGAGGCAGAGTTGGCTGCGGCGCCTGCCGGCAATACGCCCCGGCTGGACGGGCTTGCGGACACGGCGTGCCTCATCATCTACACCTCCGGCACCACGGGCTTCCCGAAGGGCGCCATGCACGGCCAGCGAGGCTTTGCGCTGACCGCCGAGGCCTTTGTCGAGCGGCTGTGGCTGCAGCCCGATGAGCGCGTGATGTGCGTGATGCCGATGTTCCACATCAATGCGCTCATGTATTCGCTGGGCGGCGCGCTGGCCTGCGGCGGCACGCTGATCCTGGTGCGGCGCTTCTCCGCCGGCACCTTCTGGCAGATGGCTGCCGACACCCGGGCCACGCAGGTCAACCTGGTGGCGGCGGCCGGCTCGATACTGGCGCAGCGACCCCGCAGCGAATTCGTGCCCGGCCACAACCTGGGCAAGATGTTTGTGGCACCGCAGACACAGCAGATGGTTGACGCGCTGCGCAACGAACTGGGCGTGCCGGTGCTCATCGAGTGCTATGGCATGACCGAAATCCCCGGCGTCATCAGCAACCCGTTCAAGGGGCCGCACAAGCTGGGTACGATGGGCATCCTGTGCAAGCACCCGGACGACCGCATCGAGCGGCCGCAGGCGCGCATCGTTGACGACGAGGGGCGGGATGTGCCGGCGGGCGTGACGGGTGAGCTGCTCATCAGGACCCCGACGCTGATGCTGGGCTACTACCGCGACCCGGCGCAGACACAGGCCGCTTTCCTCGACGGGTGGTTCCGCACTGGCGACCTTGTCACCCAGGCTGAAGACGGCTTCTTCCGCTTTGTCGCGCGCAAGAAGGACATCATCCGCAGGCGCGGCGAAAACATCGCCAGCGCGGAGATCGAGCGGATCATCGGCGAGCACCCGCAGGTGGCCGACGTGGCCGTGGTCGGCGTGCCATCAGACCTCGGCGAGGAGGACATCCTCGCCGCAGTCGTGCTGGTGCCGGGCGAGCAGGCCGATGCCGGCGCAATTGCCGCATGGACGCGGGAGCGGCTTGCCGCAGTCAAGGTCCCGCGCTACATCGCATTCGTCGCCGCGATCCCGCACACCGCCACCCACAAGCCCGCGAAGCACCGGCTCAAGGAAGACCCGGACCTGCTGCGCAACGCCATCGACATCCAGGCCGCACCCGCAGGCCGATCAACGGAGCCCACGCCATGAATGAATATTGCCAGCGCGCCATCAGCGCGATGAACCCGCAGCCCGAAGGCGCCGATGCGGCGCTGCAGGCGCGCACCGCCATCATCCTGAAGCACCTGCACGCGATGATCGACGAGCTGCAGCCAACCGACAAGGAGCTGTATGCCGTGATGGGCTGGCTCAACCAGGTCGGCAAGGACAACGACTTCATCATGCTCTGCGACGTGATGGGCCTGACGATGCGCACGGTGGACCTCACCCACGACCGCGCCGACGCCACCCGTGCCAATGTGGAGGGCCCGTTCGCCAAGGAGGACGTTCCCGTCTTCGACAACCCGGTGGAGTTCGCGCGTGGGGGCGAGCCCGGCCAGCGGGTGGAACTGCGCGGCAAGGTCACCAGCGCGGCCACAGGCCAGCCGGTGGCAGGCGCACTGTTCGAGATATGGCAGACCAACCACGCTGGCAAGTACGAGAACGAGGACTCAGCCCAGCCGCCCGACAACTTCCGCGGCAAGTTCCACACCGCTGCCGACGGAACGTACTCAATCTCCACCATCCTTCCCGGCCCCTATGAAATAGGCAGCCTGCACAGCGCCGTCGGGCAGGCCATGACGAAGCTCGGGCGCAAGCGCTTCCGCGCCGCCCACCTGCACTACCGCATCGGCAAGGGCGGCTTCAGGCCGCTGACGTCACAGATCTACTTTGAAGGCCTGCCCGACAACCCCGGTGACTGCATCTTCAGCGCCCGGCCCGACAACATGACCAGCCTCAAGCCGCATCCGCAACGCCCCGGGCAACTGCTCGGCGAGTTCGACATCCGCCTGGCCCGCGAGGACGCGCAATGAACACGATGCAATACCTCACCAGCATCACGCTGGCGGCGGGTGCCGTTTCAACGCTGGCTGAGACACTGCGCAACCTGGGCGTGAAGAAGCCCCTGCTGGTGACCGACCAGGGCGTGCTGCGCACACCGGCCTATGCGCGTGTGATGGATGCGGCCGGAATGGGCATGGCGGTTTTTGCAGATACGCCCTCCAACCCGACGGAAGAAGCGGTCGAAGATGCGCTGGCGGTCTACCAGCACGAAGGCTGTGACAGCGTTGTGGCGCTGGGCGGGGGTTCGCCCATCGACCTGGCCAAGGCCGTGGCCCTGCTGGCCACCCACCAGCCGCCCCTGTCGCAATATGCGCTCATTCTCGGGGGCGTCGGCCGCATCACCGCTGCGGTCGCGCCGATCATTGCCATTCCCACGACGGCCGGCACCGGCAGCGAAGTCGGCCGCGGTGCGCTGATCACGCTGCGCGACGGCCGCAAGCTGGGCCTGATCAGCCCGCACATCATCCCGAAGCAGGCCATCTGCGACCCGGAGATCACGCTCAGCCTGCCGCCGCGCCTCACCGCTGCAACCGGCATGGATGCGCTGGCGCACTGCATCGAGACCTTCCTGTCGCCACGGCTGAACCCGGTTGCCGATGCCATCGCGCTGGATGGCGCGGGGCGCGCGTTCCGCAACATCGAGAAGGCTGCGCGGGACGGAACAGACCTCGCTGCGCGGCAGGAAATGATGACGGCCTCGCTCATGGGCGGCCTGTGCTTCCAGAAAGGCCTGGGCGCAGTGCATTCGCTGTCGCATGCGCTGGGCGCCATCAAGGAGCCCTCGCTGCACCATGGCACGCTCAACGCCGTGCTGCTGCCGCCGGTGCTGCGCGCCAACCGGCCGCATACGCAGGACAAATTCGAACGGCTGCTTGCCGCGATGGGCTTGCCCGCAGACGGCGACTTGCCCGGCGAGATAGAGCGCCTCAATGCGCGCCTTGGAATCCCGGCAACGCTCAGTGCCATGGGTGTGACAGCCGCCATGGTGCCCCGGGTGGTGGAGGGCGCATTGGCCGACCACTCCCACGCCACCAACCCGTTCCAGCCCTCGGCATCGCAGTACGGCGAGATTCTCGCCACTGTCATGGAATAGCCGGCATTGCAGGTTCCCCCCGCCCCGTTCCCATCTACTAACAGGAGACACCAAATGAAGATACTGAAGAGAACAATGGTCGCCGCCGCAGCGACCGGACTGATGTTGGCCTCGGCCAGCGTGATGGCCCAGGCAGCCAAGGTGCGCATCGCAGTGGTCACCCCGCTGACCGGCGCGCTCGCCTCGGTGAACGTTCCCGGACAGAATGCCGCGCGGATGCTGGTGGAGGCCATCAACAGCGGCACCCTGCCCGCGCCCTACAACACCGGCAAGGGCTTTGGCGGTGCTGAAGTCGAGCTGATCTTCCTTGACGAGAATGGCGGCAACGCCAAGCAGGTCGCGGAGTTCCGCGGCCTGGCCGAACGCCGCGGCGCCGACGTGGTCATGGGCTTCGGCTCCGCTGCGACCTGCCTGGCCATTGCGCCTGTAGCCGAGGAACTCAAGGTGCTGACGGTCATGTCCACCTGCGCAACGCCGCGTGTCTTTGAAGACGCGAACTACGAGTATGTCTTCCGCACCACGGCCCACACGACGATGGACAGTGTGGCGCTGGCCCTGTACACCAAGGCCAAGTACCCCAACGTCAAGACCGTGGGGCACATCAACCCCAACTTCGCGCTGGGCCAGGACTCCTGGCGCGACTTCTCAGCCTCCATCAAGGGCGCGCTGCCCAACACACAGGTCGTCGTCGAGCAATGGCCCACGCTCGGCTCGGGCCAGTATGCGGCGGAGATCTCCGCGCTGTCGGCCAAGAAGCCGGAGATCATCCATACCTCGCTGACCGGTACCGACATGGAGGCCTTCCTGACCCAGATGGCACCGCGCGGCCTGCATGAGGACTCCAAGATCCTGGCGCCGCTGCTCGAGCTTGCCATGTACCGCATGGGTCGGCAGATTCCCGACGGCATCATCTTCACCGCACGCGGCACCAATGGCCTGTTCGCGCCGGCGTCCCCGCTGAACACATGGTTCACCGACAACTACCGCACGAAGTACAAGGAGCCGCCGGTGTTCACCGCCTACCAGTACAGCAACACCCTGCTGGCGCTGAAGACCTCGTATGACGCAGCGGCAAAGGCCGGTGGCGGCAAGGCCACGCAGGCAGGTGTGATCAAGGCCATGCAGGGCGCGACCTTCCAGACACCGAGCGGCACCATCAAGATGGCGCTGGGCAACGGGCACCAGGCCATCCAGGACACGGCAGTCGGCGAGATCTTCTTTGACAAGGCGAAGAACGCGCTGTCCGTGCGCAATGTCATGCGCTTTCCGGCCGAGTGCGTGAACCCGCCCGACAAGGCCAAGAGCGAGCCGTGGCTGAAGGACGGGATGCCCGGCGCCAGGTGCACCGGCGTGGTCAGCCAGTAAGCAGGGCAACGCATGTCGACGCTGATCGCCATCCTCGTGGACGGGGCCATCTATGGCTCCTGGCTCTTCCTTGTCGCCGCCGGCCTGACCCTGGTCTTTGGCGTCATGAAGATACTGAACATCGCCCACGGCAATTTCTATGCGATTGGCGCCTACATGGCGGCCACGGCACTGGGTTACTGGTTTGCCGACCGGCCGCCGTCGTTCGCGGCGTTTGGCATCCAGCTCGCCGCTGCGCTCGCTGCGGGGCTGGTGCTCGGCCTCGTGCTGGAGACTGCAGTCCTGCGGCGCCTGCAGGGCCGCGATGAAGTGTCCATCGCGCTGGCCACATATGCACTGCTGCTGATCCTGGACGACGTCATCCAGTTCATCTGGGGCACGACGCCGTACCCGGCATCGGCACCTTACGGCCTGCTGGGCGTGTCACGCATCGCAGGCCTGCGTTTCAACAATTACGAGTTTGTCGTCATGGGCCTGGCTGTTGCCGTCGGCGGGATCATCTGGTGGGTGCTCACCCGCACGCGCACCGGCCGTTGCCTGACGGCGCTCATCCATGACCGCGAGATGGCCGCAGCGATGGGCATCAATGTCAAGGCGCTGTTCCTGGGCACTTTCATTGTCGGAGCCTTTCTTGGTGCATTGGGCGGCGCCTTCACCGCGCCGATGATCCAGGTGGCGCCGGGCATCGGTGCGGAGGTGATCGTCGTGACGTTTGCTGTGGTGGTGATCGGCGGCATGGGCAGCATTCCCGGCGCGGCGCTCGGGGCCGCCATTGTGGGCCTTGCGCGCGCGACGACGGTCCATCTCTACCCTGCGGCCGAAGTGTTCATCGTGTATGCCGTGATGGCGCTTGTGCTGGCGATCCGACCCAGCGGGCTGTTTCCGCAGGCAGCGGTGAGGAAGATCTGACATGAACAAGAAAACCGATCTGTCGCTGCTGGCACTGGCCGTGCTGCTGCTCGCCGTGACCGCTGTCCTGCCCAGCTGGCTGCTCACGCTGCTTGCGGTGTCGCTCGCCAAGGGCATGGTGGCGCTTGGGCTGCTGATGCTGATGAGGGCGGGGCTGGTGCCGTTCGGCCATGCGATGTACTACTGCCTGGGCGGGTACGCAGCCGGCCTGGGTGTGCTCTGGCTCGGCCTGCGCGATGCGGTCCTGCTGCTGGCCCTGGCGGGCGCTGTGGCGGGCGCCGTTGCATTCGCAGTGGGCTTCCTGATCCGCCGCTACAGGGGCATTTTCTTCGCGATGCTGTCCATGGCGTTCTCGATGATCCTGTATGGCGTGTTGCTGAAGTCGCAGTCGCTCGGTTCGTCGGATGGCTTCTCGATTCCACGGCCTTCCCTGTTCACCCTGCAGGTGGCCGGGCCGGGCGCCATCCGCACCCTGTACGCGCTGACGGTGGTGGTCACGCTGGCATCTGCATGGCTGGTATCGCGTTACCTCGGCACGGCCATGGGCAACATCGGCCCCGCGATCCGGCAGAACGAAGTGCGCGTGGGCTACCTCGGCTACGAGCCCAACAGGCTGATCCACCGGGAGTACACCGCTTCAGGTGCACTGGCCGGTGTGGCAGGCGCACTCGTGGCCCTGTTCATCGGGCAGGTGGACCCGGGCATGGGCTTCTGGATGACGTCGGGCGAATTCGTCTTCATCGCCATCCTGGCGGGCATGGGCGGCATCTGGGCATCGCTCGGCGCAGCCTTCATCCTGGAGGTTGTGCATGCCGTCGCGTTTGACGTGGCGCCGCAGTACTGGCGGCTGGTGCTCGGCGGCACGCTGCTGCTGCTGATCGTGCGCTTCCCGGCAGGCCTTTCCAGTATCCGCTGGTTCCGCAAGGGGGTTGCATGATGCACAAGACCCCCCTGCTTGAAACGCGCGACCTCACCATCCAGTTCGGGGCGGTGGTTGCGGTGGACAGCATCAGCGTGCAGATCCACGAGGGCGAGGTTGTCGGACTGATCGGCACCAATGGCGCAGGCAAGACGACCTTCATCAACATGGTCACGGGCTACCTCAAGCCCACGCGGGGCAGCATCGCCCTTGGCGGCGAGGCCGTTGCCGGTGCCAACCCGCGCAAGATGGTGGCGCGCGGCGTGGCGCGCTCGTTCCAGGTCCCGCAGCTGTTCCCGGAAATGACGGTGCTTGAGCACATCGTCATCTCGCTGGCACTGGCAGCGCAGCATCAGCAGGGGCTGCTGCACCGCCTTGGCACAACCGGGCGTATCGGGCAGGCTGAAGCCATCCTGCAGACGTTCGGCCTGTCGGCCATCGCGCAGCGGCCGGTCAGCCTGGTGCCGCAAGGCCAGCGCAAGCTGATCGATATCGCGATGGCGCTATCGCTCAAGCCCAGGCTGCTGTTCCTTGACGAGCCCACCAGCGGCGTTTCGTCGGCGGAGAAGGTGCCGCTCATGGAGGTGGTGTTTGAAGCGATCCGCGCGTATGGCGTCACGGTGCTGTTTGTCGAGCATGACATGGACATCGTCGCCCGCTATGTCACGCGCCTGATGGCATTCCGCGATGGCCGCCTGATCGCCGACGGCTTGCCGGCCGAGGTGATGCAGGACGCACAGGTATCCAGTGCCGTGCTGCGCCAGCGCAAGCCGGCGGACTCACCGCAAACCGCACAGCAGGAGCCGGCATGATCGATATTGACAAGCTCTGTGTGTCCATCGGCCCCGTTGCCATCCTGGACGGGGTGTCGATGCATGCCGCCGCCGGGTCGGTGGTGGGCGTCGTGGGCCACAACGGCGCCGGCAAGACCACGCTGATGCGCGCGGTGGCGGGCATCCTGCCGGCCCTGTCGGGCCGTGTGGCGATCTGCGGCTCGGACGTGACCAGGTCCACGACCCGGCAACGGGTGCAGCTGGGCATGGGCTACATGCCGGAGGACCGCCGCCTTGTTCCCGACCTGAGCGTGCGCGACAACATCATGCTGCCGATGGAAGTCAGCGGCGCGGCAGATGCGCAGGCGCGGCTGGACAGGGTGCTGGAGTCCATACCCGAGCTCAAGCCGCTGATCCTGCGCAAGGGCAACCAGCTGTCCGGCGGGCAGCAGAAACTCGCTGCGCTGGCCCGGGCCATCTGTTATGGAACAAGGCTGCTGCTGCTGGACGAGCCGTTTGAAGGCGTGGCCCCGGCGCTGGTCGGCCGGCTGACCCAGGTGCTGATGGACCTGCGCGTCAAGGGGCCAACGATCCTCATCACCGACTCGGAGGGAGCACACCTGGCCGGTTTGTGCGATGCGCGCTACGTGATGGAACGCGGCACGCTGCGTCCGGCTGCACTGGAGGGCCCGCATGGCCACTGAAGCACGCACGCTCTACCAGAAGCTCTGGGACAGCCATGTGGTCCATGTCGAGCCCGACGGCACGACGCTCCTGTACATCGACCGGCAGCTGATTCATGAAGTCAGCAGCCCGCAGGCCTTTGACGGCTTGCGCCAGTCCGGCCGCGCGGTGTACCGGCCGGGCGCGCATGTGGCGGTGGCCGACCACAACGTGCCGACCCGCGCGCGCAAGGAAGGCATCCGCGATGCCATCTCCAGGCGCCAGGTGCAGGCGCTTGAGGGCAACGCCGCGCAGTTCGGCGTCTCCATCGTGCCGGTCAACGACATTCGCCAGGGCATCGTCCATGTGATCGGCCCGGAGCAGGGCCTGACGCTGCCGGGCATGACGGTGGTTTGCGGCGACTCGCACACCAGCACCCACGGAGCCTTCGGCTGCCTGGCGTTTGGCATTGGCACGTCAGAGGTCGAGCATGTGCTCGCTACCCAGTGCCTGCCGGCGCGGCGCATGAAAACGCTCCGCGTGACCTGCACCGGCCGCCTGCCGCGCGGCGTGACTGCCAAGGATCTCGCCCTGGCCCTGATCGGCCGCATCGGCGCGGCGGGCGGCACCGGCTGCGCCATCGAATACGCCGGCCCGGCGGTGGAGGCGCTGTCGATGGAAGGGCGGATGACCCTGTGCAACATGTCCATTGAAGCGGGCGCGCGGACCGGGCTCATTGGCGTGGACGACACCACCATCGCCTATTTGCGCGGCCGGCCCGCCGCACCCGCCGCATCGGAGCGCGACGCGGCAGAGGCTTTCTGGCGCACCCTCAGGAGCGACCCGGGCGCGGTGTTCGACCAGGAGATCACGATGGACGCTTCGTCCATTGCTCCGCAGGTGACCTGGGGCACATCGCCCGAACTGGTGGTGGACGTCACGCATTGCATTCCCGACCCGGCCCTGGAGCCGGATGCGACCCGCCGTGAACAGATGCTGCGGGCACTGGCCTACATGGGGCTGGAGCCTGGCGTGCGGATGCAGGACATCGAGCTTGACAAGATTTTCATCGGCTCCTGTACCAACGGGCGCATTGAAGACCTTCGCGCCGCAGCGCAGGTGCTGCAGGGCAAGACAGTGTCTTCGCGGGTACGCCAGGCCATCGTGGTGCCCGGCTCGGGCCTGGTCAAGGCCCAGGCCGAGGCCGAGGGCCTGGACCGCGTGTTCACCGATGCCGGCTTTGAGTGGCGTGACCCCGGCTGCTCGATGTGCCTGGCCATGAATGGTGACGAGTTGTCCAATGGCGAACGCTGCGCCGCCACCAGCAACCGCAACTTTGAAGGCCGCCAGGGCGCAGGCGGCCGGACCCACCTGGTCAGCCCGGCCATGGCCGCTGCGGCCGCGATTGCCGGGCATTTTGTGGATGTGCGGGAGGGCATGGCATGAAGCCGCTGGTTCATCACGAAGGCCTGGTAGTGCCGGTAGTGGCCGCCAACATCGATACCGACATCCTCGTGCCCAAGCAATACCTCAAGCGCGTGGAGCGCACGGGCCTGGCGGACTATCTGTTTGACCGCTGGCGTTACCTGGACAGGGGCAATGCGACGGATGACCCCTATGTGGACTGCGCCACCCGCGAGCCGGACCCGGCCTTTGTGCTCAACCTGCCGCAATACAAGGGCGCCAGCATCCTGCTGGCCGGTGCCAACTTTGGCTGCGGCTCCAGCCGCGAGCAGGCCGTGTGGGCGATTGCCGAGTGGGGCATCCGTGCCGTCATCGCGCCCTCGTTCGGTGACATTTTCTTCAACAACTGTTATGCCAACGGCATCCTGCCCATCAGGCTCGCCGGGCCGGACATGGATGTGCTGCTGCGCAATGCCGGGCGTGCCGGCTACAGCCTGCAGATTGACCTGCCGGCGCAGAAAGTCAGCGACGGCTCCGGCGGCGAATGGCTTTTTGACATTGACCCGTTCCGCAAGAGCTCGCTCCTTGAAGGCCGCGACGCCATCGCACTGACCTTGCAAAAGGCTGCGGCCATCAGCCGTTTCGAGCAGGCCCACTGGAGCAGCCAGCTATGGCTTGCTTCCAGTGCGCCCGCTTTCCACCAATCTTCAACCAACCCTGAACCAACCACCTAACATGACACACAAGATTGCAGTACTGCCGGGCGACGGCATTGGCTCCGAGATCGTCAGGCAGGCCGTGCGCGTGCTGGAGGCCCTGCGGGTCGACGGCCTGTCCATGGAGTTCGAGCATGCCGATATCGGCGCGACGGCCTACCGCGCCACGGGCAAGCCCCTGCCGGAGTCCACCCTGTCCATTGCCCGTGCATCCGATGCGATCCTGTTCGGCGCCGTCGGCGACCTGTCGCTGGACACCTTGCCGCGCGAGCTCAGGCCCGACCGTGGCGGCATCCTCAGGCTGCGCAAGGAACTGGGCCTGTTTGCCAACCTGCGCCCGATCAGGCTGCACCCGCAGCTGGCCTCGGCATCCACGCTCAAACCCGAGGTGATTGCCGGGCTGGACCTGCTGATCGTGCGCGAGCTGTCCAGCGACGTGTACTTTGGCGAGCCGCGCGGCATCCGCGTGGTGGAAGACGGGCCGTGGAAAGGCCGCCGCGAGGGTTTTGACATGATGCGCTACAACGAGGGCGAGGTCGAGCGCATCGTCGAGCTCGCCTTCCGGTTTGCGAAGGCCCGCCGTGGCCGGCTGTGCTCCGTCGAGAAGTCCAATGTGCTGGAGACGATGGAGGTCTGGAAGCAGGCGGCGGGCGCGGTCGCAGCACGCCACCCGGATGTGCAGTACAGCACCATGTATGTGGACAACGCGGCGATGCAGCTGGTGCGCCGCCCCACGCAGTTTGATGTGATCGTCACCGGCAACCTGTTCGGCGACATCCTGAGCGACGAGGGCGCCATGCTCACCGGCTCCATCGGCATGTTGCCGTCAGCCTCGCTGGGCGATGGCAAGCGCGGGCTGTATGAGCCTATCCACGGCTCGGCGCCGGACATTGCAGGCAAGGACATTGCCAACCCGCTGGCCACCATCCTGTCTGCCGCCATGATGCTGCGCGAGAGCCTGGGCGAGCCGGATGCCGCAGCGCGTATCGAAGCAGCGGTCGGCCGCGTGCTCGACAAGGGCATCCGCACGGCGGATATCGCGGAGCCCGGCAAGACCGTGGTGGGGACTGAAGCCATGGGCACGGCCGTGCTGGACGCACTGGCCTGATCTCACATGGAAGGCAGGCAACTCGACATACTCGGCATCTGCGGCAGCCTTCGTGCAGCGTCATTCAACCGCATGGCCCTTTCGCTGGCGAGCGAGGAAATGCCATCGGGCATGGTGCTGGACATGCTGGATTGGCGCGCCGTGCCGCCTTTTGATACGGACGCGCTGGCAGCCGGCCTGCCCGCTGAAGTGGCCGGTGTGCGCGAGCGCATCCGCCGCGCCGACGCCGTCCTGCTGGCGACGCCAGAATACAACTTCTCGTTGCCCGGAATGTTCAAGAACCTGCTTGACTGGGTCTCGCGCGGCGCCGACCAGCCACTGGCCGGCAAGCCGGTTGCGATCCTGTCGGCGGCCACCGGCCCGCTTGGCGGCGCCCGGGTCCAGTACGACCTCAGGCGGGTCCTGCTGTTCGTGGACGCCTCCGTGCTGGTCAAGCCCGAGGTCTTCATCGGCGGCGCCCAGGGGAAGTTCGATGCGCAGGGGCGGTGCACCGATGCGCTGACGCGGCAGTTCGTCAGGGCCCAGATGCAGGCCTTCGAGCGCTGGGCCGCCGGGGCCTGAACCCCGCGAGTTTTACACGGCGGAACACCCCGGCTCCCGCTTTTCCGGCTGCGTCCGCCCGCCCAGAATGCGGCACCTACTGGAGTAAAAATGAGTACCTTGAAGCCCCCGGCCGAAGGCGCGCGGATCTATGACGCAGTGCCGCAACTCAAGCGCATCCGCAATGAGGTGCTGCTGGGCGATGTCTGGAAGCAGCCCGAACTCTCGTACCGCGACCGCATCCTGGTGACCTGCTCGGTCCTGGCTGCGATGGGCAAGCTCGACGAGCTGACGATCTGGATGGCGCGCGGCGTTGAAAACGGCATTACCCTGGACGAACTGCGCGGCCTGACCGTCCAGGTGGCGTTCTACGCGGGCTGGCCGGCGGCCATGTGCGCCGGCAAGGCCGGACTGCCGCTGTTCGAAGCCGAAAACAAGAGCTGATTTCGACACACAACGGGGTCACGGCCAATGAACATCGGATATCTCGGTCTCGGCAACATGGGTGGCGCCCTGGCGGCGCGGCTCCAGCTCAGCCACACCCTGCATGTGCATGACCTGAATGCGCCTGCGGTGGAGCGCATGCGCGAAAAGGGCGCCGCCGTCTGCAGCACACCGGCCGAACTCGCGTCGCTGTGCGACGTGATCTTCCTTTGCCTGCCAACGTCGGAGCATGTGCGGCAGGCCATCTTCGGCGCCAGCGGGCTGGCCGGCAGCCTCAGGCAGGGCGCGCTCATCGTGGACCAGACCACGGGCGATCCGACCGTGACGCGCGCCATGGCCGCAGAAGTTTCAAAGCTCGGTGCCACGCTCATCGATGCGCCCGTCAGCGGCGGGGCCAAGGGCGCGGAAGCCGGCACCATCGCGATCATGGTGGGTGCCGCCGCTGACCAGTTCGCGCGGGTGCAGCCCCTGCTGGGCGCCATCAGCCCCAACATCTTCCATGCGGGCGAGGTGGGCGCAGGCCAGGTCATCAAGCTGGTCAACAACATGATGTCGGCCTCGTACCGGCTGCTGGCCTTTGAAGGTCTGGCGCTGGCCTGCAAGAACGGCATCGACCCGCAGACAGCCTGCGACATCCTGCTGGCCGGTGGCGGCCGGTCGCAGTACGTGCAGAAGTTCCTGGAGCCGAATGTCATCAAGGGCAAGCTGCATGTCGGTTTCACGCTCGGCCTGATGCTCAAGGATGTCCGGCTTGCCTGCAAGCTCGGCGGCGATTCGGGCGTTCCGATGTTCCTGGGCAACCAGGTGCGGGAGCTCTACCAGATGTGCATGAACGAGAACGGGTTTGACGCACAGGTGGACACGGCTGCCCTGGTGTTCGACCGCATGTCCGGCACGCATGTGGTGCCGGAAGGCGTGACCCTGGAGACTGTCCATGCCAACCCATGAGCTCCAGGCCGTGCAGGGCGATGCGCCTGTCAACGAAGGCCATGCCCTCGCACTGGCATGGCTGGCGTCCGGGCCGAAGAAGCTGCTGATCGGCGGCGAGTGGGCTGCAGCAAAGTCGGGCAAGACCTTTGAGTCGTTCAACCCGTCCACCGAAGGATTGCTGACCCGCATTGCAGAGGCCGACAGCCTTGACGTTGATGCGGCAGTGCTTGCCGCAAGAACGGCCTTCGAGGCTGCCTCATGGTCCGGCATCACGCCGCATGCCCGCACCCGCGCGCTGCTGAAGATTGCCGAAGCCATCGACAGCCATGCCCAGGAACTCGCCGCACTGGAGTCGCTGGACAACGGCATGCCGCTCTGGTACGCCCATGCGAACGTAGCCGCGGCAGGCGAGGTGTTCCGCTATTACGCCGGCTGGCCCTCCAAGATTTTTGGCGCGACCAATCCAACCGACCCGTCCGCATTCAACTTCACCCTTCGCGAGCCAATGGGCGTCTGCGGGCAGATCACCGCATGGAACGTACCGCTCATGATGGCGGCCATCAAGATATCGAATGCGCTGGCCTGCGGCAACACCGTCATCCTCAAGCCGGCCGAGCAGGCGCCGCTGTCCACGTTGCGGCTGGCCGAACTCATCCAGGAAACCGGCTTGCCCCCTGGCGTGGTGAATGTCCTGCCGGGGTTTGGCGTGACGGCCGGCGCTGCCATCGCCGCGCATGCGGGCATCGACAAGATTGCATTCACCGGTTCGACCGCTGTGGGCAAACAGATATTGCAGGCGTCCATCGGCAACCTGAAGAAGGTCACGCTGGAGCTTGGCGGCAAGTCCCCGAACATCATCTTTCCCGATGCCGACCTGGACAAGGCTGTGGCAGCCGCAGTGAAAAGCTTTTGCGGCAACTCCGGCCAGGTCTGTTCCGCGGGCACGCGCCTGTTCGTTCATGAGAGCCTGCACGACGAAGTAGCGGAACGCATTGCGACGCTGGCGGCTGGACACAAGGTTGGCTCCCCGTTCGCGGCGGATACCAAGCTCGGCCCGCTGGTCTCGGCGAAGCAGCTTGAGCGGGTGCTCGGTTACGTTGAGGCCGGCAAGGAGGCAGGAGCAGTCCTGCGCACGGGCGGGCGGCGTGTAGGCTCCGTCGGCCATTTCATCGAGCCCACCGTCTTCAGCGACGTCGGCAACACCATGAAGGTGGCGCAGGAAGAAATCTTCGGCCCGGTGCTGTCCATCATCAAGTTCAAGGATGAGA
The DNA here is from genome assembly GCA_040385105.1 of Pseudomonadota bacterium. Lineage (GTDB taxonomy): Bacteria > Pseudomonadota > Gammaproteobacteria > Burkholderiales > Burkholderiaceae_C > JACMQX01. The sequence goes on along the minus strand of JAZKHY010000025.1, from coordinate 14,349 downwards.
ACGATGCCGTTCTCAAGGCCAACCAGACGCAGTACGGCCTCGCAGCCGCCGTCTGGACCCGCGATATTTCCCGCGCGCACACCGTGGCGAAGCGCCTGAGTTCCGGCCGCGTGTGGATCAACACCTATGGCGAGGCCGACCCGGTCATGGCCTTCGGCGGCTACAAGCAGTCGGGCGTTGGCCGCGAGTTTGGCGCCGAATCCATTGAGGCCTATACCCAGACCAAATCAGTGCTGGTTCGTTTTTAGAAAACAGGAGATAACCATGAACATCCGCAAAAAACTTCTCGCAAGCTGTGTTGCTCTCGTGCTGGCCGCAGCGCTCACGCCGGCCATGGCGCAGCCTTACCCGTCCAAGCCCATCAAGCTGATCGTGGCGGCGTCGGCTGGCACCATCGTGGACGCGACGGCGCGCTACTTTGCCGACCCGCTGGCCAAGAAACTGAACACCACCATCACGGTGGACAACCGTGCCGGCGTGGGTGGTTTGCTGGGCATTGAAATGGCGGCCAAGGCGCCTGCGGACGGCTACACCCTGATGGTCATTGGCGTGAACCTGCTGGCGATCCCCTGGATTTCCGAAACGCCGGTGCAGTTCGACCCGCTCAAGGACTTCATCCCGGTGGCCAAGGTCAATGGCGCCGCGCTCGCATTCGTGGTGCCCGCGACGTCCCCGCACAAGACCCTGGCCGATCTGATGGCCGCGATGAAGGCCAAGCCGGGCGAAGTGACCTATGCCTCCGGCGGCGCGGGCAGCACCGCGCACCTGTGCACCGTGTTGCTCAACGACATGACCAAAACGACGGCCAAGCATATCCCGTACAAAGGTAACGGCCCCGCCGTGACCGACACGGCCGGCGGCCAGGTGGACTTCACCTGCAACAGCTCGGCCGTCCTTCCGCTGGTCAAGTCGGGCAAGCTGCGCGCGCTGGCCGTCACCAGCAATGAGCGCTGGCCCGAGATTCCGGAAGTCCCGACGGTTGCCGAGGCGGGTGTCCCCGGCTTCGAGATCTCTTCATGGATCGGCCTGTGGGCTCCCACCGGCACGCCGCAGGCGATTGTGGACAAGCTGTCGGCAGAAGTCGTGCAGCTGGCCCGGGCGCCCGAGTTCAAGGAGTTCACCACCAAGCAGGTGATGTTCCTGGACATCGCCGAGCACAAGGACTTCCGTACGCAAGTGCCGAAGGAAGCGGTCAAGTGGAAGCGCATCGCGCAGCTCTCCAAGGGTAATTGAAGGGGACAGGCCGCGCTTTGACGGGTGCGCCTGGCCTTTCGCAACCTGTTGCCAATGACTGAAGCATCCGCGGGCATCGACCTTCTGCCCCATATCAGGCCCGGCGACACGGTGATCTGGGGCCAGGCCCACGCACAGCCCCTGTCGCTCATCAAGGCACTGGTGAGGCAGCGCAGGCAGATAGGCCATGCCCGCGTCTTCCTGGGCATTGGCCACGATCTGGATGAGGTGCTGACGCCGGAGCATGCCGACCACCTCGAATTTTTTGGTTACTGCGCCGCAGGCTCCAACCGCAGGCTGGTGAAGGCCGGCGCCATGGACATCATCCCGATCCATTACTCGGAGATGGCCAGGCGCATGCGCGACGGGTCGCTGCGCATGGACGTCGTCTTCCTGCAGTTGCCGGCACCTGACGGGCAGGGCCGCTACAGCATGGGCATGTGCCGCGACTACATCGTCGCTGCGCTGGCTTCCGCCCGCACGGTGATCGCGGAGGTGGATGACACCCTGCCCTGGACGAATGGCGGGCCTTACCTGGATGCTGGCCAGATTGACCTGCTGGTGAAGACAACGGACCGGCAGCCGGCGCCGGCGCCGCATGTTGCGAGCCCGGTGGAAGAAGCCATCGCCCGCCATGCCGCAGGCATGATTCCGGATGGGGCCACATTGCAGACCGGCATCGGCATCCTGCCGGATGTGGTGCTGGGTGCGCTGACCCGCCACCGGGACCTGGGCATGCATACCGGAAACCTGGGTGACGGGACGGTGCTGCTGGCCGAGGCGGGCGCGCTGACCAACAGCCGCAAGACAATCGACCCGGGCATTATTGTCTGCTCGATGGTGCAGGGCGGTGAAAGGCTGCGCCGCTTCGTCCACCGCAATGCCGGGCTGGAGATGCGGCCGGTCGAATACACCCATGCCGCCGCCACGCTGGCGAGGATTGACCGCTTCGTTGCCATCAACGGTGCCATCGAGGTGGACCTTACCGGCCAGATCAATTCCGAAATTGCAGGCGGCCACTATGTGGGCGCCGTCGGCGGCGCGCTGGACTTTGTGCGCGGCGCCTCATCGAGCTCAGGCGGCATCCCGATCATCGTGTTGCCCTCCACCGCGCGGGGGCGCAGCCGCATCGTGCATGCGCTGTCGGGCCCGGCCACCGTGCCCCGCAGCGATGCCTGCGTGATCGTCACCGAGCATGGCGTGGCCGACCTGCGCGGCCTCACGCTCAGGCAGCGCGTTGTACGCATGCTTGCCATTGCCGATCCGGCCCATCGTAAAGCGCTGGAGCAGGCCGCGGCTGGCTGAAGCCGGGCGGTGATCTACGCGCGCGATGGCGGCGGGCTTCTTTGCTCGTCCCGTACCGCGACACCAAAGCACAGGCCGGCCAGTGCCGTTGCGCCGACCATCACAGCCATGGCGGACAGGGCGCGGTGCGGCCCCAGCGCCGAGAGGCTGGTGCAGATGGCGCCCACGACCAGCTGGAGGAAGCCGAACAGCCCTGCCGCAGAACCGGCCAGCCGGGGCTCGAAACTCATGGCCCTGCTCATGGCCACAGGGTTGATCAGGCCGCTGCCCAGGGTGAAAGCCAGCATGCCGCCCAGCACGACGGGCGTGGTCAGGCGGCCGGCCAGCACGACACCCAGCAGCACCGACGCAGCCAGGAAGCTGAGGATGGCCCCGGTGACCAGCAACTGCCGGCCCGGCAGCCGCCGCACCAGCCGCACGGTGAGCGCATTGCCCAGGCCCGTGCCCACCACGATCAGCCCCGAGTACAAGCCCACCCTGCGCAGCGGCTCGTTCAGGTCATCCACAAAAATGAAGGGCGCGGCAGACAGGAATGCATAGACCGAGAAGATCGCCAGCCCGGCGCCCAGCGCGTAGCCGGTGAACCGCGGCGAACCCAGCAACAGGCGGTAGTCGTCCAGCAGCTTGCCGGCACCGAAGTGGCGGCTCGGGACGCAGGTCTCGGGCAGCAGCCTCCAGGCCAGCAGCAGCGTGACGCAGCCCGCGCCGGACAGCAGAATGAAAATCGCCCGCCAGCCCCAGGCTTCGGTGACCAGGCCTCCCGCCATCGGCGCGAACACAGGCCCCAGCACGATCAGCATGTTGAGTGTTGCCAGGCGGGCGACGGCGGTATCGCCCGCAGACGTGTCGCGCAGGATCGTGCGGCCCAGCGCCACGCCGGCGCCGCCGCCCAGTGCCTGCACCAGCCGTCCGGCCAGCATGACATCGACGCTGCTGGATGTGGCCACTGCAAGGCCGCCGGCGATGTACACGCACAGCCCTGACATCAGCACCGGGCGCCGCCCGAGCGCATCGGCCATCGGGCCATAGACCAGTTGCCCCACGGCCAGGCCGATGATGTAGATGCTGATGGCCATCTGCATGTCGCCCGCGCTGGCGGCCAGCGAACGCGCCGCATCCGGCAAGGCAGGCACGAACATGTGCATGCCGATGGTGCCGCCTACGGTGACAAGCGTCAGCAGCCAGAAAGGGGGTGGTGGTCGGTCGGTGGCCAAGCGGTCTCAGCGGCGCACCGACACAGCTCCGCCCGCTTCCAGTGCGGCAATGTCTGCGGCCGAGTAGCCGAATTCACCGAGCACCTCGGCCGTGTCCTGCGCCAGGTGCGGCGCCAGCATGCGAACGCCGGCGGGCGAGCCTTCAAACCTGGCGGGCGGCCGCATGTAGCGGACCCGGCCCTCGCCCGGCTGATCGGCTTCCTGGAACAGGCCGACGGCCTTCAGGTGCGGGTGTTCGGGCAGGTCTTCCAGCTCATACACCGGCGTGGACGGCAGGTCGAGCTCCTCGCAGATGGCCATCCATTCGCCGGTGCTGCGGCTGGGGCCGATGGCGTGCAGCTCGGCATACAGCTGTCGCACTGTGGCATTGAGCTTGTAGCGGTCGCTGAAGTCGTATTTGGCGATGATGTCCTCGCGCCCGATGCGGCGGAACAGCTTGTCCCACTGGGCCGGGCTGTAGGGCAGGATGGCGGCGTAGCCGTCGGTCGTGGGCACCGGCTTGCGTCCGCCAATGATGCGGCCGTAACCCGCTGGCCCCAGCTGCGGCTCGAAGGCCATGCCGCCCATGTGCTCGGCCAGGTTGAAGGCCACCAGCGTCTCGAACATCGGCACTTCCACATACTGGCCCTGGCCGCTGCGCTCGCGGTGGAACAGTGCGGCCAGCAACGCATTCACAAGGGCCAGGCCGGCTGTCTTGTCGGCTATCAGGGCCGGCACATAGCCGGCCGTGCCGGTCTCGCGGCGCACCAGGCTGGCCAGGCCGCTCGCGGCCTGCGTGATGTCGTCAAAGCAGGGCTTGGCATGGTGCGGGCCGTCCTGGCCAAAGCCGGTGGCGGCGCAGTACAGCACCTGCGGGTTGACGGCGCGCACCGCCTCGTAGCCCAGGCCCAGGCGCTCGATGGCGGCAATGCGCATGTTGTGCACCACCACATCCACGCCGGCTGCCAGCTTCAGAAACAGCTTTCGGCCTTCGGGGTTCTTCAGGTCCACGGCGACCGAGCGCTTGTTGCGGTTGATCGACTGGAAGATGGAGCTCATGCCGGGGTTGCGCGACACGCCGTTGGCGCGCATCAGGTCGCCGTCCAGCGCCTCCACCTTGATCACGTCGGCGCCGTAGTCGCCCAGGATCTGCGTGGCATAGGGGCCGAGCACGACGGTGGTCAGGTCCAGGATGCGGACGCCGTGCAGGGGGCCCTTTGCGGCAGTGGCGGCGGGAGCAGCAGGAGTGGAAGTGGTTGTCATGAAAGGGTACTCGGTAGGTCGGATGGCCACGCAGCATCTGCGTACACCCTGTCATCATCGGGCCGGATGCCTGGGGCCGGAAGCCCCTGGTGCCGTGTTCCGACAGGTAAAACAGGTACCGGCCAATTTTGCAGGCCGGAACCGCTTCATGGCACTTGTTGCGCATCTGCGGCCGGCCGCAGAATCGATGCAGGCACGACGAACGGCCACGCTGCGCGGAACCGTGAAACAAAGGAAACGGCGATGAACTTCCAGCTTGACGAAGAGCACCAGATGCTCAAGGACATGGTCGCGCGCTTCGTGCGCGAGGAGCTGATCCCGCTGGAGCCCGCCGCGCTCGCGCGCGAGGCCGCGACGGGCCAGCTCACCGTGCCAGATGAAGACCGCGCCCGGCTGGACGCGCGGTCCAAGGACCTGGGCCTGTGGGGCCTGGACGCGCCGCACGAACTGGGCGGCCACGACCTGCCTGTCACCGCGATGGTGGGCGTGAACGAGGAGTTTGGCCGCACCATCATGCCTTATGAGCTTGCGCCCGACTCGCCCAACCTGATCATGCTGCTGCGCGCTGCCAACGATGCGCAGCGCGCAAAGTACCTGGCACCCTACGCGCGGGGCGAGACGCATTCGGCCATGGCCATCTCCGAGCCCGGGGCCGGAACCGACCCCTCCGCGCTCATCACCCGCGCGGTTCGGGACGGCGATGACTGGGTCATCAACGGCCGCAAGATCTGGATCAGCCGCGCCGACAAGGCCGACTGGACCATTGTGATGGCGGTAACCGACAAGTCCAAAGGCGCCAAGGGCGGCATCTCCGCCTTCATCGTGGACAAGGGGACTCCTGGCTTCGTGGTGGAGCGGCGCATCCCGATGATTGCCGGCGCGTCCACTTACGAGATACGGCTGGACGATGTGCGCGTGCCGCATTCGCAGATCCTGGGCAAGGAAGGGTTTGGCTTCGGCCCGATGCAGTCGCGCCTTTCGAGCCGCCGGGTGCAGATCGCTGCATGGAACGTGGGGCGCGCCCAGCGCGCGCTGGACATGATGCTGGAGTACGCGCCGCAGCGGCGCACTTTCGGCGTGCCGCTGGCCGAACGCCAGACCATCCAGAACTGGGTGGCCGACGCGGCCATCCGCATCCATGGTTGCCGGCTGATGATCTACGAGGCGGCAGCGCGCATCGACAGCGGCGACGAGGCCCGCGCCCAGGTTTCGATGATCAAGGTGGCGGCCACCGAAATGGCCTGGGACGTGATCGACAACGCCATCCAGCTTTTTGGCGGCATGGGCGTGACCATGGAGTTCCCCCTGCAGGCCATGGCCAACCTGGCGCGGCTCGGGCGCATTTATGAAGGGCCCAACGAGATCCACCGCTGGGTGATCGCGCGGGAGCTGCTGGGCCTCAAACGTTAGGGCCGTTGCGCGGCGCGCCTGTTTCACACCCCGGAACAGGCGCGCGCCCGCTTCGTGCACGGCGATCCGTCCGCCATCATCAGGCCTGTTCCACCAGTACTGACCAGCACCATGCGCGAAGCCGTCATTGTCTCCACCGCCCGCACGCCCCTGACCAAGGCTTACCGGGGCGAGTTCAACATCACCCCCGGCCCCGCGCTGGCTGCATTTGCCGTCAAGGCTGCGGTGGAGCGTTCGGGCATCGACCCTGCGCGCATTGAGGACCTCATCATGGGCTGCGGCTACCCCGAGGGCACAACCGGCCGCAATGTGGCGCGCCACACCGTGTTCCGCGCCGGCCTGCCGCTCTCCGTCACGGGCGCCACGGTCAACCGCTTCTGCGCATCGGGCCTGCAGGCCATCGCGATTGCCGCGGGCCGCATTGTCGTGGACGGCGCGGATGCGGTGATCGCCGGCGGGGTTGAAAGCATTTCGCAGATCCGCGCCCGCGTCAGCGATGCCGACAGCGGCATGGACCCCTGGCTTGTGAAGCATCACCCGGCGCTTTACATGCCGATGATCGAGACGGCAGACATCGTCGCCAGGCGCTATGGCATCAGCCGCGAGGCGCAGGACCGCTTCTCGTTCCACAGCCAGCGCAAGACGGCTGAAGCGCAGGCCGCCGGCCGCTTCAACGAGGAGATCGTCCCGTGTACCACCACGATGGCCGTGACCGACAAGGCCACCAAGGCCGTCACGCACAGCGAAGTCACGGCAACGGTGGACAACGGCAACCGGCCGGGTACGACGTATGAGGCGCTGGCCAGGCTGGAGCCCGTCTCTGGCGACGGGAACTTCGTGACTGCGGGCAATGCCTCGCAGCTGTCCGACGGTGCATCGGCCTGCGTGCTGATGGAGGCGGCCGGGGCGGCCCGGGCGGGCATCAAGCCGCTGGGCGCCTTCCGGGGCATGGTCATGGCCGGTTGCGAGCCTGACGAGATGGGCATCGGCCCTGTGTTCGCGGTGCCCAAGCTGCTGGCACGCCATGGACTGCAGGTGCAGGACATTGACCTGTGGGAGCTGAACGAGGCATTTGCCTCGCAGTCCGTTTACTGCCAGGAGCAATTGGGCATTCCCGACGAGCGCCTCAATGTGAACGGGGGTGCCATCTCTGTTGGCCACCCCTTCGGCATGACAGGCGCGCGGCTGGCCGGGCATGTGCTGCTGGAGGGCCGTCGCCGCGGCGCGAAGTACGCCGTGGTGACGATGTGCATCGCCGGCGGCATGGGCGCGGCGGGCCTGTTCGAGATCTACTGACCGCACCACCGGGGAGGTAAAGATGGACGAAGTCCTGTACGAGACCAGCGACGGCATCGCCATCATCACCATCAACCGGCCGGAGCAGCGCAATGCGGTGAACACCGCGGTGCGCGAGGGCCTGCGCGCCGCCTGGCACCGCTTTGAGGCCGATCCAGCCGCGCGCGTGGCCATCCTCACTGCTGCGGGCAACGTGGCTTTCAGCGCGGGCAAGGACATGAAGGAGCCCGGCGGGTTCGATGCCCTGACGGCGTCGAGGGATTTCCTGCCCATCCTGGGCGACAACATCCACCTGTCCAAGCCGGTCATCGCCGCAGTCAACGGCTACGCCCTTGCCGGCGGCTTTGTGTTTGCGCAGATGTGCGACATGTGCGTGGCCAGCAGCCATGCCACCTTTGCGATCACCGAGGTCAAGCTGGGGCGCGGCGTGGCGTGGGCGGTGCCGCTGGCCCGCATGATCCCGCAGAAGGTGCTGCTGGAATTGCTGCTCACCGGCGCAACCATATCGGCACAGCGCGCCTGGGAGATCGGCCTGGTCAACCATGTGGTGCCGGCGGACCAGCTCATGCCCAAGGCGATGGATCTGGCCCGCATGGTCGTTGCAGGCGCACCGCTGTCGGTCTCGGCGGCCCGGCAGGTTGTCCAGGTGGCAGCCGAGTTGGGCCGTTCTGCCGCGCTCGACCGTGCGTACGAGATCATGAAAGCCGTGTATGAAAGCGGCGACGCGCAGGAGGGGCCGCGTGCATTTGCCGAAAAGCGCCCGCCACGCTGGACGGGCCGCTGACGTCCGGTCCGCATCCGCCAGACGCTCAACACAACTTCCTCCGGAGCCACCATGAAATCCTTCAAGCACAGAATCCCCGCCATGCGCATCTACCAGGGTGAGGACAGCATGGAGCAACTGAGCCAGGAACTTGATCGCCTGAAGATCCGCAGGGCCGTGATCATGTGCGGCGCGACCCTGGGCCGGGGCGGCCCGCCGCTGGACCTGGTGCGCGGCGCCGTGGGCGAGCGGCTTGCGGGTGTATATGCGGGTGTGCGCCCGCACAGCCCGGTTCCTGCGGTGCAGGAAGCGGCGGGTGAACTGGAGCGGATGGGCGCCGACGCAGTCATCTCGTTTGGCGGCGGCTCGGCCATGGTCACGGCGCGCGCGGCCGACATCCTGCGCGCCGAAAAGGACGACCCGCGCAACCTCTGCACACGGCCCGGTGGCAACGGCAAACACATCAGCCCGAGGCTGATGGCGCCCAAGCTGCCGCAGTTTGTCATCCCGACCACGCCGACCACCGCCGCAGTCAAGGCAGGCAGCGCCGTGCTGGACCCTGATGTGGGCGAGCGCCTGCCGCTGTTCGACCCGCAGACGCGGGCGCGCGCCATATTCATCCACCCCGACCTGATCGCCACGCCTTCGCGCGAGCTATTCGTGAGCGCAGGCGTCAACACGCTGGCGCTGGCGATAGAAGGCCTGCTGTCGCGCTCGGGCGACCCGCTGTCGGATGCGCACCTGATGCATGCCGTCAGGCTGCTGGCGCAGCGCCTGTCCGACCTGGTGGCCCACGACGAGTTGCCGGTGCGCGCCGACCTGGTGATGGCTTCGGTGCTGGCCGGCCACGGCTCGGACTACACCGGCGCCGGCATCGCCATTCCGCTGGGCCACGCCATCGGCGCCAAACACCATATCGACATGGGCATCACCGACGCCATCGTGATGCCGCCCGTGCTGCGCTTCAATGCCGATGCTGCCAGTGCAGGTATTGGCAAGCTGTTCGCTGCGCTGGGCCTCGTGCCGGCGGCAGGCGTTGCGCCGGTCACGGCCGTAGTGGAGACCCTCAATGCGCTGTTCAGGCAACTCGGCATTCCCGCGCGGCTGCGCGATGTGGGCGTATCCCGCGAGTCGCTGCGGGAGCTGGCCGAGGTGTCCATCAATGACTGGTACATGGCCAACAACCCGCGCCCCGTCAAGGATGTGCAGGACCTGGTCGGCCTTCTGGAGGAAGCCTGGTGAGACAGTTTCGCAACGCGGAACATTGCTGGCGGTACTTGGACAAGCCGCGTGCCGGTCGCATCATTGCATCGTCTGCAAACAGCCTGCGCACCGCGTGCGCTCCCTCTCTTCAATTGACTGACCGACCATGAAAAATACTGTGCGCATCGGATCTGGTGCCGGATTCTGGGGCGACGCGCTCGACCCCGCGGTGGACCTCCTCAAGCAAGGCAAGCTCGACTACCTCTCGTTCGACTTCCTGGCCGAACTGACCATGGCGCTGCTGCAGCGCCTGCGCAGCAAGAACCCGGACGCGGGCTATGTGCCTGACGTGGTGGATTACATGCGCGCCCTGATGCCCCTGGCCCGTGAGTCCGGCACGACGTTGGTGTCCAACGGCGGCGGGGTCAACCCGATGGCCGGCGGCAAAGCCATTGTTGAAGCTGCGCGCAAGCTGGGCCTCAAGGGCACGAAGGTCGGCGTCATTGAAGGCGACGACATGCTGCACCGCCTTGACGAGATCATTGCCAGCGGCGTACCCATGGTGAACTTCGACACCGGCGCCACCGACTTTGCCAGTATCCGCTCCAGGGTGGTGGCGGCCAATGCCTACACCGATGCCTCCGGCATCATCGAGGCCCTGGGCCAGGGCGCCAACGTCATCATCGCAGGCCGTGTGTCTGACAACGCGCTGTATGTCGGCCCGCTGATGCACGAGTTTGGCTGGAAGTACGGCGCAGAATGCACTGACCGCATTGCCGCCGCCATCACCATCGGCCATGTGCTCGAATGCGGTGGCGCCAGCAGCGGCGGCCTGCACTCGCGCTTTGCCGAAATGCCCCACATGGGCAACCTGGGCTTCCCGTTTGCCGAGTTCTCCGCCGATGGCACGGCCGTGGTGACCAAGCTTGAAGGCACCGGTGGCGCAGTGGACTGGCTCACGGTGACGGAGCACCTGCTTTACGAAATCAACGATCCGCGCCGCTATGTCATGCCCGACGGCGTGGCCGACTTCACCAAACTGAAGCTGGAAGAAGTTGGCAAAGACCGTGTCAAGCTCTCCAACATGTCCGGTACCGGCCGCCCCGACCAGCTCAAAGTGGTCATCGGCTATGAAGACGGCTGGATCGGCGAGGGCATGCTGTTCTTCCCCTGGCCCAGCGCCTTTGCGCGCGCGCAGAAGGCGAAGGAGACCATGCTGGAGCGCTTTGAGCGGCTGGGCCTGAAGTCCGACGAGATCCAGTTTGACTTCATTGGTGTCAACATGCTGCATGGCCCGGCGGCGCCGCTGAATGGTGACGAGCTGAATGAAGTCGGCCTGCGCGTGGCCGTGCGTACCCGTACCAAGGACGAGGCAGAGAAGGTCCGCCGCGCCTGCGCCCACATGTGGATCATGGGGCCGGGCGGCACCTCCTTCGGCACGCCGATGAAGCCGCGCCCCGTCGTCTCGCTGTGGCCCACACTTGTGCCGCGCGAGCTGGTGCGCCAGACTGTTACTGTTTTGGAGGCTTGAAGAACATGAACGCACCAACCACCGCACCTTCCATCCCGCTTCTCAGGGACATTGCCTACGTGCGCTCCGGCGACAAGGGCGACACCGTCACCATCGGCGTCATCGCCAAGGCGCCGGAACATTACGAAACACTGAAGAGTTCCGTCACGCCCGAGGCCGTGAAGGCGCTGTTCAAGGAATGGGTCAAGGGCGAGGTGCAGGTATTTGAAGTGGCCAACCTGCATTCGCTCAGCGTCTTCATGCGCGGCGCCCTGGGCGGCGGCGCCACCCGCACGCTGCGCCTGGACCAGACCGGCAAGTCGCTGGGCAATGCCATCCTGCGCCTGCCCATCGTGAAGGCGGGAGCCTGAACATGGACATGGCAGCCGGCCCCGTCGAAGTCATTGCCGAAGGCCTGCTGCTCAGCCGCGTGGCCGAGGGGGTGGCGGAGGTGCGCATCGACAGGCCGAATGCGCGCAATGCGCTGTCGGTGGCGGTGTCCAATGGCCTCAGCCAGGTGTGGAAACGCATCAACCAGGATGACACCGTCAAGGCCGTCATCCTGACCTCGGCCGACTGCGGCACCTTCTGTGCCGGCATGGACCTGAAAGAGGCTGCTGTGCTCAAGGAGCGTGACGGCAAGGACGTCATCAGCTACCTGGACGACCCGTTCCAGAGCGCGATGCGGCAAGTGCGTGTGCCCCTGATCGCCGCCATGACGGGCAGCTTCACTGCAGGCGGCATGATGCTGGCGCTGAACTGCGACCTGCGCATCGGGCTGAAGGGCACGCTGGGCGGCATTGCCGAAGCCAAAGTCGGGCGTGGTTCACCATGGGGCGTGCCACTGCTGTGGATGATTCCGCAGGCCGTTCTGATGGAGATGACGCTCACGGGAGAATTCATGCCCATCGAACGCCTGCGCGAACTCGGCTTTGTCAACCACGTGGCCGACACGCCCGGGGCGGTGCGTGCCCGCGCGCTGGAGATGGCGCAGGTCATCAGCGCCAATGCGCCGCTGTCAGTGCGGGCGGGCAAGGCCAGCATCCTCAATGCCGCTTCGGTCGGTGCCGAGCAGGGCCTGGAGGAAGCCAACCAGATCTACAAGGACGTTTACGCCAGCGAGGATGCGCAGGAAGGCATGCGTGCGTTCGCGCAGAAGCGCAAGCCGCAGTGGCAGGGGAAGTAGCGAATCTACCGCGACATCGATTCCCGCAGCGCCCGGGCCGCCTTCAGCATCTTCGGCGCGATGCTTCGCTCCACCCGCTCCGGATAGAAGTCCCGCGCCGGCATGCCGCAGGCGAGAACGAAAATATCGTTGCTGCCCGCCGGCATGATGGGCACCGCCACCGCACCCACGTTCTGCGACAGCATGGCCACCGAGGTGCAATAGCCCTTGCTGGAGTACTCCTGCCGCTTGGCTGCAAGCCTGCGCTCAAGGCTGGCCCAGCGGTCACCGTAGTGTGCCTGCATCCGCACCAGCAAGGGCGACATATCCTGCTCCGGCAGCGCCGACATGGCCGCGAGGCCCGACGCGGAGCGGCACATCGGCAGCATGGCGCCCACGTCGTTGAGCACGGCGTCAGGGTGCAACGGGCTGGCCACGTTCTCGATGATCTGCACCTTGTCGATGCGGCGGATGCTCAGCGCCGCATAGACGTCGAGCTCGCAGGCCAGCTCTTCCAGCTCGGCCTTGGCGGGAATGGTCGATCCCGTGGAGAGCGCGCTGCCAAAGCCCAGGCCCAGCGTGGCGCCCGTCAGGCGCAGGCGCCCGCGATTTCCTTCGCGGGCGAGGTAGCCCAGGTCTTCCAGCACCGAGGCCAGGCGCGACACGGTCGGCCGCGTCAGGCCCGAGCGCGCCGCGAGTTCCGAGTTGCTCAGCCACACATCCGTGCCTTGCCAGCATTCGAGCACCGCAATGCCGTGGGCCAGGGCCTCCACGAAGTCCGAGCCCGGTTCCTGCCGCGGCGCAGCGACGCGCCGTGCTGCGGCTCTCGACGCCTTGCTGGCGCTTTCGCCATGAAAGTGCCTGACGATGCCGGAGAGGTCAGACCCTGCAGACAGCGAACCGGCGTCTCTCCAGATGGTTTCCAACGGATGTGCAGCCATGATGTGTTCTCCGTTCAGTGCGCCGGCGATTCGGTCGCGATGGCGTGGGCAGCGCGAAGCAGGCCGGCGCCGATGTCATGCAATTGCCCTGCTGTGGGCCTGGCCTGTTGCGGCTGGTGCAAGGCCAGCACGCACAGCGCCACCGAGTTGAGCCTGACGCCGGTGCATGCGGCAAGCCGGCCGGTGGCCTCATGCCATTGGTGGCACCAGCCCGAGTCCAGCAACTGCCGATGGATGTCCTGCGCACCGGCGGTTGTGGCTGGCTCGCGCGGCTCGCAGAAAAACCCGGCGCAGGTTGGGGTCAAGAGGTCGCCGGCGGCCGCGTCGGGGGCCACGCCGCTGGTCAGCAGCATGCTCCCTGCCGCAGACCACTGGTAAACAGGCACCATGGTGCCGTCAACCCGGACTTCCAGGCAGGCATGCGCGCCGTAGCCGGCGACGAGGTTGCGGAACTGGGGCGCATAGCGCTCGAGCCTCAGGCCTTCCAGCATCGCGCGGCCCGTGCGCCCGCTGGCCTGGCCCAGCACATAGCTGCCCTGGTCGATGCGGCGCAGGTAGCCCATGACGGTGAGGGTATGGACCAGCCGCGACACAGTGGCCTTGGGCAGGCCCGTGCGGGTGACGATGTCATGGTTGCGCATGGGGCCGTCGGCATTGCGGATGACGCGCAGCACGTCCAATCCCCTGTCGAGAGAATTGACTTTATAGGTGCGCGCGGCTGGCGCACTGGCTTGCATCGTCGTCACGGCGTTGTCTCCTGCATGTTGCCGGCGCTGGGGGCTCTGGGGCTTTCCGCGCCTGCTGGGTGTATTAATTCATTCATTCCGGCCAGGGTCAACATGGGTGTTCCATGTGTTCCGTACTTTGGTTTGGCGCATGGGCAGCGCTGGTGGGTAAAGGCGGGATTGAAGTACGGAACATCTTTCCCCGGCGGCTTGACCCCTCGGGTGCCAGGCCCGATCCTTGGGGCGATCCAATCCCGAATCAAGGAACACTCAAGATGAAGATCATCGTCGCGGTCAAACGCGTGGTCGACTACAACGTCAAGGTCCGGGTCAAGTCGGACA
>JAZKHY010000024.1:0-82810 GCA_040385105.1 Pseudomonadota bacterium | reverse complement strand
GGAAGACAAGGAGCCGCTGTTCGACACGGTGGACACGCTCAAGGACACGCTGCGGATCTTCGCCGAGATGGTGGGCGGCATCACCGTCAGGCCGCAGGCCATGGAGCAAGCCGCGCTGCGCGGCTATGCCACGGCCACCGACCTGGCCGACTACATGGTCAAGAAGGGCCTTCCCTTCCGAGACGCGCACGAGGCGGTGGCGCATGCGGTGAAGGCTGCCATCTCGCACAACGTCGACCTGTCCGAACTGCCGCTGGCGGTGCTTCAGGAATTCAACCCGAAGATTGAAAAAGACGTCTATGACGTGCTGAGCCTGCGCGGCTCGCTCAATGCCCGCAGCACGCTGGGCGGCACCGCGCCGGAGCAGGTACGGCTGCAGGTTGCGCGGCACAGGGCGCGCCTGGGCTGACAGGCCCGGTGTGCCGGCAACGGGCCGCCATCCGGCGCCCGCTCAGTCCATCACCAGCATCGCGCGAAAGTCGTTCACATTGGTGTGCGTCGGGCCAGGCACAACCAAGTCACCCAGCGCGCTGAAGTAGCTGTAGGCATCGTTGCGGTCCAGGAAGCTGTCGAGCTTCAGGCCCAGGGCCGTGGCGCGTGCCAGCGTGTCCGGCGCCACGAAGGCACCGGCGTTGTCCTCGATGCCGTCGATGCCGTCGGTGTCAGCGGCAAGCGCATGAACGCCGGCCTGGCCCTGCAACGCCAGCGCCAGCCCCATGCAGAATTCGCCCGCTCGGCCGCCGCGGCCCCTGGCCTCGCCGGGGCGCAACGGCCGCACCGTGACCGTGGTCTCGCCGCCCGACAGGATCACACAGGGCTTCTTCCAGGCCCCGGTGCCGCGCGCCACGGCCCGCGCCAGCGCGGCATGCACCTTGCCGACCTCGCGCGACTCTCCCTCCATCTCGTCGCTCAGGATATGTGCCTCAAGGCCGGCTGCGCGCGCCACTGCAGCGGCGGCCTCCAGCGACTGCTGCGGCGTGGCGATCATGTGAACCTCGTGGCCCGTGAATACCGCATCGCCCGGTTTGGGCGTCTCCAGCGCGCCCTGCTCCAGCAGGCTCATGATGCCGCCCGGCACCTTGATGCCGTAGCGCCGCAAGATGGCCAGGGCATCGGCGCAGCTCGTCGCATCAGGCACGGTGGGCCCACTGGCGATGATGGACGCGTCGTCACCCGGCACGTCGCTGATGGTGAGCGTCACCACCCGGGCCGGCGCGCAGGCCGCCGCCAGCCGGCCGCCCTTGATGCGCGAGAGGTGCTTGCGCACGCAGTTCATCTCCGAAATGTTGGCGCCGCTGTTCAGGAGCGCCTTGTTGATGCCCTGCTTGTCTTCGAGCGTGAGGCCTTCGGCCGGCAGCGTCAGCAGGGCCGAGCCGCCGCCGGAGATCAGGCACAGCACCAGGTCGTCCTGCGTCAGGCCCTGCACCATGGCCAGGATGCGTTGCGCAGCCGCCAGGCCGGCCGCATCCGGCACCGGGTGAGAGGCCTCCACGATTTCGATGCGCTCCGGCAGCCCGGCGGGCCGCGGCGGAATATGGTGGTAGCGGGTGACCACCAGGCCTTCCAGCGGCGCATCGGCCGGCCACAGCGCCTCGACGGCCTGCGCCATGGACCCTCCGGCCTTGCCCGCGCCGATGACAACGGTGCGGCCCTTGGGCGGCGCGGGCAGGCAGGCAGCCGTGTTGTGCAGCGGCAGCGCGCGCCGCACTGCGGTGCCATAGAGGTGCTCCAGGAACTGGCGGGGCTGGGTACGCGGGTCCGGTGCCTGGAGGCTGGAAGCGGTGATTGAAAGTGCGGTCATTGAATGTCTCCGGCCGACATTGTGACGCCGTAACCCGCCTGTAACCCGCCGTTAAGCGGCCCGGCTTCAATGCGCAGTGCTCAAGGCGCCCTGGCGCCGCCCTGGAACCACTGGCCGACCAATGCCCGCTCGGCATCCGTGATGCCGGTCGAATTGTTCATGGGCATCAGCTTGGTGACAACAACCTGGTGGTACACGGACTGCGCATGCTGCGCCACCAGCTCAGGCGAATCAAGGCGCACGTTCTTCATCTGCACCTGCGCGCCATGACACATGTAGCAGCGCTGCTCGAGGATGGGCTTGATGTCGCTGTAGGCCACCGCTTTTGCAGCAGAGGGTGCAGTTGCGGCCGCGGGCGTGGCCACTGCGGCGGGCTTCATCCACACGATGGTGCCCGCGAGCACTGCAATGCCCACCAGTGCATAGCCGGCGGGGTGCCTGTTGCGGCCCAGCTTGTAACCATGGCGCATCACGAAATACTGGCGGATGGCCGCGCCCGAGAACATCATCAGGATGAGCACCAGCCAGTTCTGCGGATGCCCCCAGGTGAAGCTGTAGTGGTTGGACAGCATCGCAAACAGCACCGGCAGCGTGAAATAGGTGTTGTGCACGCTGCGCTGCTTGCCGCGCATGCCGTGGATCGGGTCCACAGGCTGGCCGGCCTTGATGGATGCAATCACCTTCTTCTGCCCCGGGATGATCCAGAAAAGCACGTTGGCGCTCATGGCGGTGGCAATCATCGCTCCCACCAGCAGGAAGGCGGCGCGGCCGGCGAACCAGTGGCAGGCCAGCCACGATGCAATGCACACCAGCACCAGCACCAGCGCACCGACGATGGCATCGCCATTTTTCTTCTGGCCGAAGAACTGGCAGATCATGTCGTAGAGCACGAAGAACGCCACCAGGAACGAAATGGCCACGCCAATGGCCGCCCCCGGCGACCAGTTCATCAAGCTCCTGTCGATGAGGTAAGTGCTTGCGCTCCAGAGGTACGACACAGTGAACAGCGCAAAGCCCGACAGCCAGGTGCTGTAGCTTTCCCAATAGAACCAGTGCAGGTGCTCAGGCAGCTTCGGCGGCGAGACACTGAATTTGACGGGGTGGTAGAAACCGCCGCCATGCACGGCCCAGAGTTCGCCGCTCACGCCCTGCCTCTTGAGGTCTTCATCTACAGGCGGTGTCAGGCTGCTGTCGAGGAAAACGAAATAAAAGGATGAGCCGACCCAGGCAATGGCGGTGATGACGTGCACCCAGCGCAGCAGCAGGTTCGCCCAGTCGAGAAGATAGCTTTCCATTTGTGGACCGAAGTGTATACAATTTTTCCGCATTCTGGCTCAGGCCATCATTCGGGTATACCCTTGCGGAGCAAGCTTCGCGCCATGAAGAAGAGGCCCCGCAGGGCCTCTTCTTCATCATCCGGTGAACAGCTTACTTGCAGCTGCTGGGACGGTACTTCGGCAAAATAGTGCCGCCGCAGGTCCAGTTGACCTGCGCATTGGCACCGATGGCGCCAGTCAGGGTAATGGTGCTGCCGGAAATGGAGGCATCACCCTGGGCCACTGCCGTCACGACGCCTTCGGTAGAGGCCGTGGAAGCGTAACCGACGCTCGCCACGTACTTGGAAGACTGCGACTCGATGATGAGGCTGGCAGAGGGCGGGAATCCGCCGCCCGTCACCTGGACGGCTTCCGACACGGCGGTGCGGCCCGAAGACGCGGCAAGCACGACTTCAGAAACCTTGGCGCGGACGGTGTAGTCCTGGTACGCGGGCAGGGCCACGGCAGCCAGAATGCCGATGATCGCAACGACGATCATCAGTTCGATCAGGGTAAAACCCTTTTGCATGGAACGGTTCATGTGAACTCCTGAGGTAAGAAAAGAGGCATCAACCGGCTGAAGGCCAGTCCCGGTTGGTTAAGGTGCCAAGGCGCTGAATAGCTCCGGCTGAGCCTAACCATCGTCGAGACCGCTGCGGCTGACTGCTCTCCCCAGGCCAATACCGCACGCCCGCGTTGGGGCCATGCAGCATTCAGATTGAGGTTTGATTCAACTTGTCGGTACCCGAGTGTGACCTTGATACCCCTTTGCGTCAATCAGGATTGCGAAACACAAAAAGGAGCCTCGAGGGCTCCTTTTTTGTGGTGCGGTGTTGTTCTACTTGCAGCTGGCGGGGCGGTACTTCGGCGCGATAGTCCCACCGCAGGTCCAGTTTACCTGCCCGTTGGCGCCGGCTGTGCCCGCGAGGGTGATCGTGCTACCCGAGATGGCAGCATCGCCTTGAGCCGTTGCGGTGACGAGTCCTGCCGTTGATCCGGTCGAAGAATAACCCACACTCGCAACATACCGCGATGTCTGGGACTCCAGGCTCATGGTCGCAGGGAAGCCCGCACCGCCCACCTGCACCGCCTCCGCCACAGCCGTCCGGCCCGAAGATGCCGCCAGCACCACCTCGGACACCTTGGCCCGGACGGTGTAGTCCTGGTAGGCCGGCAGGGCCACGGCGGCCAGGATACCAATGATCGCCACAACGATCATCAACTCGATCAGGGTAAAACCTTTTTGAATGGAACGCTTCATGAATAACTCCTCAAATGAACTGACTTGGACCGGAAACCCGCCTTGAGCCCCCTCCTCTCGGTCTCGAAGGATTCGTTCGGGCGGTGACAAAGTGTCAGCGGCGAGGAGCCTGCGAACAATCGGCCATATTGCTTCGGCCACAAGGCTCAGGAGCTGCAGGAGATCAGCGATGCCCGAGGAGCAGCTGGGCGGCAATGCCCACGGCAATCACTTCAGGTTCCTTGCCCGTGATGCCGGGCAGGCCGATGGGGCAGGTGACATGCGCGAGTTCTTCCGGGCTGAAACCGCGCTGCTCCAGCCGGTGCCTGAAGGTGGCCCACTTGGTCCTGCTGCCGATCAGGCCCACATAGGGAAGATCGGCGCCGCCTCGCTGCCGCAGGAGGCAGGCCGCCACCACATCGAGGTCTTCCGCATGGCTGAAGCTCATGATGAGCACGCGCGAGCCTGGTGCGAGCCCGCGCACCGCCGCCTGCACAGGGTCCGAGTGCTCGCAGGCCACGTTGTCCGGCAGCTGCTGCGGGAAGATCTCGTCGCGGCTGTCGATCCAGGTCACGCTGAAAGGAAGCTGGCCCAGGACCTGGATCAACGCGCGGCCAACATGGCCCCCGCCAAACAGCGCGACCGGCGTGAGCGCAGCGGACAGCCGCGCGCGCAAGGCCGGCACATCGACCATGCCAACCTCCTCGAAAGCCAGGTGAACCACGCCGCCGCAGCACTGGCCCAGGCTCGGCCCCAACGGAAAGCGCAGCACCGGCTCGCCCCGCCCGCCCCCGAGCCTGCGGCGCGCTTCGTCAATGGCTTCGAACTCCAGCCTGCCCCCGCCGATGGTGTTGATGACGGCGCCGGCAAACACCGCCATCCAGGCCCCGGCCTCGCGCGGCACCGAGCCTTCTGACGACCGCACGCTGACCAGCACCGCCCTCTCGTGTGCAAGGCGAGTTGTAAATTCCGACAACGATTTCACGAAACGATCCCGGCAAAAAGAACTTAAGATGGAATTCGCACGCCAGATGTGGCTCCAACCAAGTATGCACACAAATGCACCTGCCCCTTGCATGACCCACGCCAGAACAACATCGCGGAGACATCCATGAAAAAATCGCCTATCGACCGCCGGCTCCTGGTGCTTGCCGGTCTGGCCGGCGGCACTGCCGCCTGGATCACCGGCTGCCAGACCGCGCCTTCACAGGCGCCGCCTCCGGCCCCCACTCCCGCGCCCGCGCCCTCGCCCCTGAGCAATGCACCGGCACCCGCGCCGGCGCCAACCCCCATTACCAGCATGCGTACATCCGCCGCCGCCACGCCCCGCGCCTACCGCGAAGACGCCGCCACCCATGTATATGGCCTGAACCGTGAACGCATCTGGAAGGGCAAGCTGCCGCCGTTGCTCTATGCGGTCGGCGTGCTGCAGGTGGATGTGGACCGCGTGGGCAAAGTCAAGGGGCTCAACTGGATGCGCGCCCCGAAGCATGCACCGGAAGTCATCGCCGAGATCGAGCGCACCGTGCGCGCCGCCGAACCCTACCCCGCTCCCGTCAAGATGGGCACCGTCACCTGGACGGACACCTGGCTGTGGCACAAGAGCGGCCAGTTCCAGCTGGACACGCTGACCGAAGGCCAGCTCTAGCCGCCAGCCGGGAGTCCGGTCAGGAGCCGCGGTAAGTCGAGTAGCTCCACGGGCTCACCAGCAGCGGCACGTGATAGTGCTGATCGGTATGGGCCACGCCAAAGTCCAGCGTCACCCTGTCCAGGAAGCTCGGCTCGGGCAGCGCAACGCCCCGGGCCTTGAAATACCCGGCCACATCGAACACCAGGCGGTAAGTGCCTTTTTTCAGATTGGTGTTGTCATACAGCGGCCCGTCCGGCGCGCGGCCGTCGTGGTTGAGCCTGAATGACCGGACCAGGGTGACCGAGCCGCCCTGCGTGGTGTAAAGCTCCACCGCCATGCCCGCAGCAGGCGTGCCGTGCATGGTGTCGAGAACGTGCGTGCTGAGGCCCATGGCGCTTCCTTCAATGGTTAGCCGATTGCAGTCGACAGAAGTGTATACACTTTTTTGATTTGCGGCTATCATCCGCGCCATGGACGCCTCCTCCACCACGAGTTTCATCGTTGATGCGCTTACCCGCGCCATCGTCGACCACCGGCTCCAGCCCGGCAGCAAGCTGGCCGAGCAGAAGCTGGCAGACCACTTCGGCGTCTCGCGCACGCTGGTGCGGCAGGCGCTGTTCCAGCTGGCGCAGAACCGGCTCATCAGGCTTGAACCTGCGCGCGGCGCCTTTGTGGCAGCCCCCTCTGCCGACGAAGCCCGCCAGGTGTTTGCCGTGCGCCGCATGCTGGAGGCCGGGATGACGCGCGCCTTTGTCCGCGATGTCACGCCCGCCCGCATCAAGGCGCTGAAAGAGCATGTTGCCCAGGAAAAGGCCGCCGTCGAGCAGGGCGATGCCGCCGGCCGCACCGAGCTGCTGGGTGACTTCCATGTGCGCATGGCCGAGCTCATGGGCAACCAGGTGCTGGCCCAGATCCTCGGCGAGCTGATCTCGCGCTGCGCACTGATCACCCTCATGTACCAGACGGCGAGCGACGCCGAGCATTCCAACGACGAGCATGCGGAAATCGTCAAGGCCCTGGCCGCAAAAGACGAGGACCGCGCCGTGCAGCTGATGGATGAGCACCTGCAGCATGTGGAGGCCAACCTCACCTTCGACCGCAAGGTGCCCAGCAACGACATCTCGCTGGCCCTGTCCTGAACCCGATTTGCACGACTCTTGCATATGCCCACCATGACCGACAACCCCACCACCTACCCACGCGACATGGCGGGCTACGGCCGCAACGTGCCGCATGCCCAATGGCCCGGCCGCGCGAAGATTGCGGTGCAGTTCGTCCTCAACTATGAAGAGGGCGGCGAGAACAACGTCCTGCATGGCGACCCGACGTCCGAGACCTTCCTGTCCGAACTCGTCACGGCGCAGGCCTATGAGAACCGCCACATGACGATGGAGTCGATGTACGAATACGGCTCGCGCGTGGGCGTGTGGCGCATCCTGCGCGAGTTTGAAAAGCGCGGGCTGCCGCTGACGGTGTTCGGCGTCGCCTCGGCCATGCAGCGCTACCCGGAACTCACACAGGCTTTCATGGACCTGGGCCATGAAATCGCCAGCCACGGCCTGCGCTGGATCCACTACCAGAACCTGCCCGAAGCCACCGAGAAGCGCCACCTGGACCTCGCCACCCATGTCATCCGGGACATGACCGGCGGGCAATGGCCGCTGGGCTGGTACACCGGCCGCGACAGCCCCAACACCCGCAAGCTGGTGGCAGACCATGGCGGCTATGAATACGACAGTGACTACTACGGCGACGACCTGCCCTTCTGGAGCAAGGTCACAAAGAGTGACGGCACGGTGGTGCCGCACCTCATCGTGCCCTACTCGCTGGACACCAACGACATGCGCTTCGTGCAGGCCCAGGGCTTCAACACCGGCGAGCACTTCCTGCAATACCTGAAAGACAGCTTTGATGTGCTGTACTCCGAAGGCGAAGACGCGCCCAAGATGATGAGCATCGGCATGCACTGCCGCCTGCTGGGCAAGCCCGGCCGCTTCGGCGCGCTGCAGAAGTTCCTCGACTATGTCCAGGGCCACGAGCGGGTGTGGATCTGCCGCCGCATCGACATCGCGCGGCACTGGAAAGCCACGCACCCTTTCGTCGACACGAGCAAGGGTTGAACACCATGGCCATCACACTTGACCAGCTCAACGCGGCCTCGCACGCCGAAGCGGCACAAATGCTCGACGGTCTGTACGAGCACTCGCTCTGGATCGCCGAATCCGCCCTGGCGCACCGCCCGTTCCAGTCGCTCACGCAGCTCAAGCATGCCATGGCGCGCATCGTGAACAATGCCGGGCCGGACAAACAGCTCACGCTGATCCGCGCCCACCCGGAGCTTGCCGGCAAGGCCATGGTCAGCAAGACGCTGACGGCGGAATCCACCAACGAACAAGGCAAGGCGGGCCTCACCGACTGCACGCCCGAGGAGTTCGCCCGCATCCAGCAACTCAATGCCGGCTACAACGCGCGCTTCGGCTTCCCGTTCATCCTTGCGGTGCGCGGGCCGCGCGGCACCGGCCTGCACAAGGCGGAGATCATCGAGACCTTCGCGCGACGGCTGGACAACCATCCTGATTTTGAACTGGCCGAGAGCCTGCGCAACATCCACCGCATCGTTGAGATGCGGTTGAACGACAAGTTCGGCGTCGAGCCCGTGCTGGGCAACCTGGTGTGGGACTGGCAGGAGCAACTGTCAAGGCACAGCGATCCGGGCTTTGCCGAAAAGGGCCAGCTCACCGTCACCTACCTCACCGACGCGCACCGCGCCTGTGCGGCGCAGATCGTCGCGGACATGAAGGACTGCGGATTTGACAGCGTGGAGATCGACGCCGTCGGCAACGTTGTCGGCATCTACAACGGCGCAACGCCGGGCAGCAAGCGCCTGCTCACCGGATCGCACTACGACACGGTCAGAAACGGCGGCAAGTACGACGGCCGCCTGGGCATCTACACGCCCATGGCCTGCGTGCGCGAACTCGCGCGCGCGGGCAAGCGCCTGCCCTTCGGCTTTGAGGTCATCGGCTTCTCCGAAGAAGAAGGTCAGCGCTACAAGGCCACCTTCCTCGGCTCGGGCGCGCTCACCGGCAACTTCAACCCGGCCTGGCTGGACCAGAAGGATGCCGACGGCATCACCATGCGCGAAGCCATGCAGCATGCAGGCCTGCCCGCCTCGCTGGATGCCATCGCCAGACTCAAGCGCAACCCGGCGGACTACATCGGCTTTGTCGAAATCCACATCGAGCAGGGCCCCGTCCTGAACGAGCTGGACCTGCCCCTTGGCATCGTCACCTCCATCAACGGCGGCGTGCGCTACCTGTGCGAAACCATCGGCATGGCCAGCCACGCCGGCACCACACCGATGAACCGCCGGCGCGACGCGGCGTCCGCAGTCGCGGAACTGGCGCTGTACCTGGAGCAGCGCGCGGCGCGTGACGGCGACAGCGTGGGCACCATCGGCATCCTGCAGGTGCCCGGTGGCTCGACCAACGTCGTACCCGGCCGCTGCCAGTTCACGCTGGACATGCGCGCGCCCAATGACCCGCAGCGCGATGCGCTGGTGACCGACGTGCTCGCGCACTTCAAGACCATCTGCGATCGCCGCGGCCTGCGCCACATGATTGAGGAAACCATGCGCGCCGCCGCCGCGCCCAGCGCGCCCGAATGGCAAAGGCGCTGGGAAGCCGCCGTGGCCGCGCTGGGCGTGCCGCTGTTCCGCATGCCCAGCGGCGCCGGCCATGATGCGATGAAGCTGCACGAAATCATGCCGCAGGCCATGCTGTTCGTGCGCGGCCTGAACGCCGGCATCAGCCACAACCCGCTGGAAAGCTCCACCAATGACGACATCCAGCTGGGCGTCGAAGCTTTCCAGCATCTCCTGAACAACCTGGCCGCCGGCGCCTGACAACCCACAACAAGAATGAGCGACTACGACAAACTCGACCAGTGGATCGACGCGCACTTTGACGACGAGGTGCGCTTCCTGCAGGAACTGATCCGCGTGCCCACACCCACGCCCCCTGGCAACAACGCGCCGCATGCGGAGCGCACGGCCGACCTGCTCAAGGGCTTCGGCTTCGAGGCAGAAAAGTACCCGGTCCCCCAGGCCGACGTCGAAGCCTACGGACTTGAATCACTCACCAACCTCATCGTGCGCCGCAAGTACGGCGAAGGCCGCACCATCGCCCTGAATGCGCATGGCGACGTGGTGCCGCCCGGCGAAGGCTGGACCAAAGACCCGTTCGGCGGCGAGATCGAAGCCGGCAGGATTTACGGCCGGGCCGCAGCGGTCAGCAAGAGCGATTTCGCGACCTTCACCTTTGCCGTGCGCGCGCTGGAGGCGCTTGGCACCAAGCTCCATGGTGGCGTTGAACTGCACTTCACCTACGACGAGGAATTCGGCGGCGAGATGGGCCCCGGCTTCCTGCTGCGCAACAAGCTCACGAAACCCGACCTGATGATCGCCGCCGGCTTCTCGTATGAAGTCGTCACCGCGCACAACGGCTGCCTGCAGATGGAAGTGACGGTGCACGGCAAGATGGCCCACGCGGCCATTCCCGAAAGCGGCATCGACGCGCTGCAGGCGGCCGTAAAGATCCTCAACGCCCTCTATGCACAGAACACGCTGTACAGGCAGGTGACCTCAGGCGTCGAGGGCATCAATCACCCTTACCTCAACGTCGGCCGCATCGAAGGCGGCACCAACACCAACGTCGTGCCCGGCAAGGTCAGCTTCAAGCTGGACCGCCGCATGATTCCTGAAGAGAACCCGGTGGAGGTCGAGGCCAGCATCCGCAAGGTGATCGCCGATGCGGCCGCGCAAAGCGGCGGCGTGACGGTGGACATCAAACGCCTGTTGCTGGCCAACTCGATGAAACCCCTGCCCGGCAACAAGCCGCTGGTGGACGCCATCCAGAAACACGGAGGGCAGATCTTCGGCGAGAAGATCCCTGCCATGGGCACCCCGCTGTACACCGATGTGCGCCTCTATGCAGAAGCCTGCATCCCCGGCGTCATCTACGGCGCCGGGCCGCGCACCGTGCTGGAGTCGCATGCCAAGCGGGCTGATGAACGGCTGGAGCTTGAAGACCTGCGCAAGGCCACCAAGGTGATTGCGCGCACGCTGCGCGACCTGCTGGGGTAGTCAGTGCCCACGCTGCTGATCCGCAATGCCGGCATGCTCGTCACCATGGACGCGCAGCGGCGCGAGATCAGTGGCGGCAGCGTCTTCATCCGCGGCAACGTCATCGAGGCTGTGGGGTCCCCGGCTGAACTGCCGTCCACAGCCGACGACGTAGTCGATGCTTCAGGCCAGATCGTCGTACCCGGCCTTGTCAACACCCACCACCACATGTACCAGTCGCTGACCCGCGCCACCGCGCAGGACAGCGAGCTGTTCAACTGGCTCAAGACGCTCTACCCGATCTGGGCCAACCTCACGCCAGAGATGATCCGCGTGTCCACCCGGACGGCCATGGCCGAGCTGCTGCTGTCGGGCTGCACCACCACCAGCGACCACCTGTACATCTACCCCAACGGCATCAGGCTGGACGACAGCATCGAGGCGGCAGAAGAGATCGGCATGCGCTTCCATGCGGCCCGCGGCTCGATGAGCGTGGGCCAGAGCCAGGGCGGCCTGCCGCCCGACAGCGTGGTGGAAAGCGAGCCCGCCATCCTGAAGGAGACCCAGCGCCTGATCGAGCGCTGGCACGACCCGGCCCGCCACGCCATGCGCCGCATTGTCGTCGCACCCTGCTCGCCGTTTTCCGTCAGCCGCGAGTTGATGCGCGACTCGGCCCTGCTCGCGCGGCAGTACGGCGTGAGCCTGCACACCCACCTTGCCGAGAACGACAACGACATCGCCTACACCCGCGAGAAATTCAACTGCACGCCCGCCGAATACGCCGAACAGCTCGGCTGGACCGGCCGTGACGCCTGGCACGCCCACTGCGTCAAGCTCGACGACGAAGGCATCTACCTCTTTGCCCGCACCGGTACCGGCGTAGCCCACTGCCCCTGCTCCAACATGCGGCTGGCCTCGGGCATTGCGCCCATCCGCAAGATGATCGATGCGGGCGTGAATGTGTCCATCGGGGTGGACGGCAGCGCGTCCAACGACGGCGCACACATGCTGGGCGAGGCCCGCCTGGCGATGTTGCTGCAGCGTGTGGCGCATGGCCCGGTCCGGGGGCCATCATCCATGAGCGCGCGCCAGGCGCTCGAGATCGCCACACTGGGCGGTGCGAAGGTGCTCAACCGCGATGACATCGGCGCCATTGCGCCCGGCATGTCGGCGGACATCGTGAGTTTTCCGCTCGACACCATCGGCATGACGGGCGCGCTGCATGACCCGGTGGCGGCACTGATGTTCTGCAACGTGCCGAAAGTCCAGCACACCATCGTCAACGGCAAGGTCGTGGTGCGTGATGGCGAGCTGACGACAGTGGAACTGCCCCGGCTCGTCGCGAAACACAACGCGCTCGCCAGGACGCTGGCAGAAGCCGCCCACGCCACGCGCTAGGCGCGCGGGTGCGAACATTCAGGCGAGCACAGCCCCAAACCCCGGTACCACCGCCGGCAACTCCAGCAGGTCCATCATCATCCGCGCGGTGCATGCAGCGGTAGACGTCACCGGCACGCCCAGCCGGTCCTGCGCCACCTGCAGCGCCGGCAGTGAAGGCATCTGCACGCAGGCAGACAGCACCACCGCATCCACATTGGCGATGTTCAGCCGCTTCACATCGTCCAGCAACTGCATCGGGTCGCGGCGGCCGACTTCCAGGTTGTCCGGTATCTCGAAGCACAAACTGTCCACCACCTCGATGCCTTCATTCTCGATGTACGCCACCACCTTGGCAGTCAGCGGCTTCATGTAGGGCGCCATCAGTGACACCTTCTTCGCGCCCATGGCTTTCAGGCCGTGGATCAGCGCGCCGGCAGACGTCATGCAGCGGCTGGTTGCGCCGTTCTCCGCCACGATGCGCCGGAAGTCGTCCTCCACCTCGCGGTGGTAACCCAGGCCCTGCGCCATGATGGCCACCAGGCACGCGGTGCTCATCACATCCACACGCGCGTCTGAAAGCTCGGCCGCACAACGCAGGCCTTCCTTGTTCATGTTGGCGAGTTCCTCCGGCGTGACCTTGTGCATGCGCATGCGCGAGCCGTGGAAAGTGAAGCGCTCCGGGTACAGCGCCTCGCGTGCGCGGAAAATGGCGGGCACCTCGGTTTCCATCGTGGTGTTGGAGCTGGGCACGATCTGCCCGATGCGGTAGAGACGGTTCATGCGGTGGCCTGGAAGCGCCGGAGCTGCTCCAGCATGGCGGGGGGAATGGGCGCGCGCTTGCGCACCTCGCGGCTGATGCAGATGGGCGAGAAGCGGCCGGTGAAGATGCGGCGGCCATCCGCCTGCGCCGCCTCGACGGTGATGTCGTAGCTGGACTCGCGGATGGCCGATACGGTGCAATGCATGTTGAAGCGGTCTTCAGGCCACAGCGCGCCATGGAACTCCATCTCCAGGCCCTTGCACGGCGTGTCCACACCCAGTTCCTTGAGCCACTCAAAGTACCGGCCGCCGCCCATGTCGTCAAACAGGTAGTTCGCGGCCAGCAGCATGTACTCGGCGAACTTGCCGGTGAACACCACGCCGGCCGGGTCGCAGTCCGACCAGCGCACCCGCTTTTCCACCACGAAGGGCTCGCGCGATGCAACAAACTCGTAGCTGGCGTTCATGCAACGTGCCCGCTCTCTGCATGCACGGCGGCGGGCTCACGCACCACGCCCTCGCGCTTGAGCGCCGCGAAGAGCTCGGGGTACTGCCCGGCCAGCCGCTTGTCGCTAAAGCGCCCGGTGCGCGTCATGAAGGCATAGATGAACTGGTAGGGCGAGTAGCGCCGCATCCAGTCGCCGATGTTCTCGTACCAGAGGTAGGACTTGCGCGACGCTCCCAGCAGCTTTGCCTTCTCAGGCCCGCGCGCGCGCACGAAGTTCGCCAGCCGCTCCAGCGGGCCAGGCTCCGGCGAGCCTGCGGGCGCGGGCGCCGTGAGTGCCTCGGCCAGGGCGATCGAATCCTCCATGGCAATGCGCGTGCCCGAGCCGATGGAGAAATGCGCGCTCGTCTGCGCGTCACCGATCAGCACGCAGTTGCCCACGGTCCAGTGGCGGTTCTCGGTCACCGGGAACTGCCGCCAGCTGGAGTTGTTGGAGATCAGCCGCTCGCCCGCCAGCTCGGGCGCGAACACCCGCTCGAACAGCGCCTGCCGCTCGTCATTACTCATGGCCTCCATGCCCAGCTTCTGCCAGGTCGCGTGGTCGCACTCGGCCACAAAGGTGCTGCCGGTACTGCAGTAAGGGTAGTAGTGCGCAACGAAAGAGCCGCCCTCGAACTGCCTGAACACCAGTGCCGACTTCTCGAACACGCGGCGCGTTCCGAACCAGGCGAAGTGATTCGTCAGGAAGGACTTGCTCGTTCCGAAGCCTTCTTCATGCGCCGCGCGCACCACTGAATTCACGCCATCGGCGCCGACGATGATGTCGGCATCGCCCAGGCCCAGCGCCTCCAGCTCGCGCGGGTGCGACACCCGCTGCGCAAACCGCACATCCACGCCGGAATCCTGTGCAGCTTTCTGCAGCACATGCAGCAGGTCGATGCGCGCGATGGCGCCGCCGCTGGACGGGTGTTGCAGATCAACCGGGCTCTCCTTCACATTGATGGTCTGGACCCCATTGAATGTCATTTTTTCCAGCAATGCGCGGTACACCCCTTCGTCAGCGGCCTGCACCCTGGCCAGGCCCGAATCCGCCAGCACCACGCCAAAGCCGAAGGTCGAGTCAGCCGTGTTCTGCTCGATGACCGTGACTTCATACTCCGGCCGCCGCCGCTTGACCAGGATCGACAGGTACAGGCCCGCGGGCCCGCCGCCCACAACTGCGATCTTCATGAGCCGGCCTCCTCGATGGTCAGCAGGTCGTTGTCGAAGTGCGTGATCCGGCCGACCAGGCCGCCCGTCAGCGCGCCATGCCACACGGCCGGCTTGAAGCCCAGCTCCTTGCGGCGGAACTGGAGCGTGGGGCTGGCGGAGAGCCGCCAGTAGCCGAGCCTCGGGCCCTCGACCTTGCAGGCCGCCACGCCGCGCGCATGCTCCACCAGCGGCAGGAATTCAGGCACGTCGAGCACAAAGATGGACGGCATCACGCGGGTTCCCCCGCGGTTTCGAACTCGGCAGCCAGCGCCGCACCCTTGGCGCGCCAGACCTGGTCGATGTTCGCAAACGGCACAGCAGCACGCGCCTTTTCCAGCGCCACCGCCGCCTCGATGGTGCGGGCCGCATCCTGCCGGTCCACCACCTCGAAAGGCCGCACCTGCCAGGTGACTTCCAGCGAATAGCCGTTCGGGTCGTCAAAGTAGATCGACTCGATCATTTCATGGCGCACCTGGTACTTCAGCGCGATGCCGGCGGCTTCCACCTTGGCGCGGCAGTCCAGCAGTTCCTCGCGCGTCGCCACGCGCCAGGCGGTGTGGGAGGCACGGTAGCGATAGTCGTCGCGCGGCTGGGTGAAGTCCGGCGGCGTGGTGCCGATGTAGTAGAAGAAGGCGATGGTGCTGCCGTTGCCGCTGTCAAAAAAGAAATGCAGGAAGTCCGCATGGTCCTCCGGCCCCCAGCCCCGCGCCGAGATGGCATGCACCAGCGGCAGGCCGAGCAGGTCGCGGTAGAAATGCACCGTCTCCTCAAGCTTCCAGGTGGGCCGTGCGGTATGGTGGACGCCGGCAATCGGGATGGCCGGGCCGGCGGGTTGAGTGTGTGTCGTCATGGAACGCTCCTTGGGTTTCAGGCGGCTGCAGCTTCGGCCGCGAGTTTCTGGATGATCATTTGCTTGAGCGTGGGTTTGCTCAGCTTGCCGGCGTTGGTCAGCGGCAACTCGGCCAGCACTTCAATGCGCTCGGGCCACTTGAACTTGGCAAGGCCCGCCTGCTCCAGGAAAGCGCCCAGGCCGGTCACCGTTGGCGCCTGCATGCCCTCACGCAGCGTGACGAAAGCGCAGATGCGCTCGCCATACACCTTGTCCGGCATGCCGATGACGGCCGTCGCCGTGATGGCCGGGTGGCGGCCCACCAGCAGTTCGACCTCTTCGCAGTTGACCTTCTCGCCGGCGCGGTCCACCACGTCCTTGGTGCGGCCGCGGAACTGGTAGTAGCGCTTGCCGCCAATGTCGCGGAACAGCATCAGGTCGCCCGAGCGGTAGAAGCCGCCGCTGGTGAAGGCCTGCGCATTGCGGTCGGCCGCGTCGTAGTAGCCGTGGATGGTGTATGGCCCGGCAAAGGCGCATTCGCCCTCCACGCCTTCCTCGGTGATTTCTTCCTCGGTGCCGATGCGGAACAGCTTGACCTGGTCCATCGGCGAGACGGGCCGGCCCACCATCGTGTCCTGCACCAGCTGCGGGTCCGTGGTCTGCGTGAGCATGATCACGCCCTCGGTCATGCCGAAGATGTGGTGCACCGGCGCCTTCAGCAGCTCGCGCAGGGCCGGCGCATTGTTGGCGCTGATCACGCCCCGCAGCCGCGTCAGCGGCAGCGCGCCCGACTGGATGGCGGGCTTGAGCTTCTCGATGATCGGCCCGGCGACCACCGTCCAGGTCGGCTCATACTTCTTGAAGATGTCGCCCAGCGCTGCCGGCGCCAGGCTGGTGGCCACCGCAACAAGCCCGCCCGTCAGCAGGAACGGGCCGAAGCAGCAGCCCATGTTGAGGTTGTGCATCATCGGCATCGGCATGAACATGCAGTCGTCCGCCGTGTAGCCGGCGTACTGCGCGACGGCACGCATGTTGTAGATGTACTCGTTGTGAAAGCGCGGGATGATCTTGGGAATGCCGGTGGTGCCACCCGAGAGCTGGAACACCGCCACCTGGAACGGGTCCAGCACCACGCCCTCAAGCAGGCGGCGGGCGTCGTCCAGGCTCACCGAATCAATGAGTGCGCGCAGGTGCAACGCCGCTTCGCGCTGCGTGCCGCGTGCCTGCACCGTCCATTGCATCGACGGTATTTCCGCGCGCATGCGTCCGGCAAAGGCCACGTCGTCAAACTTCGCGTCGTCGCCTTGCACAAAGTGCATGCGTGCCGCCGCATGCCTGCCCAGGTAGCCGATCTCCTGCTCGCGGTGCGCCGCGAGCGTGCACACCGGGATCAGCCCCGCCTTCAGGCAGCCGATGAAGCCCAGCACCAGCTCGTTGCAGTTGGCCAGCTGGAAAATCACCCGGTCCAGCGGCTTCAGGCCCAGTTGCAGGAAGGCGGCGGCCAGCCGGTCGGTGGTTTCGTCCAGCTGGGCGTAGGTCAGCTCGCCATCGGCGCCGCACAGCGCCAGCCGCTGCGCATGCCGGCGGGCGCTGGCACGGAAGGCGGCGGGCATGGTCTCGCGCGTGAGCAGGCCCTCGTCCAGGTAACGCTTGAGGTCCGCCTGCGGCGCGTACACCACGCCGGCCATCGGCTCGCGCACGGTGTATTGAAGGGAATCTTTCATGGCTGCTTTCTGGTATGCCGTGGCTTACTCGGGCTTCAGGCCCAGGGTGCGGATCACGCCGCCGAACAGGGCCTTCTCGCCCTTGAGGAAGCGGTCGGCGTCGGCCAGGGTCCCGGGTGTGGGGTAGGTACCGAACTCGCGGAACCGGGCAATCACGTCAGGCTCGGCCATGGCCTTGTTCACGTCGGCGTTCACGCGCTGCAGCACCGCCTGCGGCGTGCCCTTGGGCGCCTGCAGCAGGAACCAGCCATAGACGTTCAGGCCCGGCACCGTCTTGTTGACCAGGGGGATGCCCTCCAGGCCAGGCAACTCCGTCTCGGCCGCCACCGCAATCGCGCGCAGCTTGCCGGCCTTGACCAGCTGCAGCAGCGGGCCGACGCCGTCCACATACATGTTGATGTCGCCATTCACCACAGCCTGCAGCCCCTGCGGCGTGGCCGCGAAAGACACCTGCTGGAACTTCGCATCCATCTTCAGGCCGGCCAGCTCCGAGGCCAGGTGCGGAATGGAGGTGCGGGTCGGGTTGCCAATGCTCACCTGGTCCGGCTTGGCTTTGGCCATGCTCACTGCATCGGCAAAGCTGCGTACCGGGTGGGCCATGTTGGCCACGAACAGCATCGGCGTCTTGCCGACCATGGCCACGGTTTCAAAGTCGCGCTCGGGGTCGTAGGCCGCTTCCTTGTAGGTGTGCGGCGTCACCACCAGCACGGCGGCCTGCGGCAGCGCCAGCGTGTAGCCGTCCGCCGGTGCGGCCTTGAGCTGGTTCATGGCAATGATGCCGCCCGCACCCGGCTTGTTGTCGATGATGACCGGCTGGCCCAGCGACTTGCCGAGCTTGTCGCCGATGATGCGGGCGATCAGGTCGGGCGCGCTGCCTGCTGGGGCCGCCACCAGCAGGCGCAAGGGCTTTTGCGGCCAGGCGCCGGCCTGCGCCGCCGCGTTGAAGCTGGCGCCGATGAGGCCCAGGGCCAGCGTTGCGGGAAGGGCCGCAGAGAGGGCCGCCGACAGGGCTGCAGAGAGCGCTGATCTGGCGGCGCGGGAAAGTGATGTGAAATGCATGGTGCTTGTCTCCAGTTTCTTTGAATTGCTCGGGGTCAGGGAAATCTGTTTGCGCATTCAGGTGCGGGGACCGCCGCGCAGCCACTCCTGCACCATCCGCCCGGCCACCACCTGGCCGGACTCTTCGCCCTCGGCCAGGGCTTGCCCATGGTGGTTGCCGCGCACATGCTCGAAGCGCTTCGGGCCGCTGATGCCGTCATGGATGGCCGCCATGTCTGCCGGGAACGCGGCCTGGTCGCCGGTGTACTCGATCACCAGTGTTGGCACAACCAGCTCGGCGCCGCATTTTTCAAAGCTCGCATTCGAGCTGATGCCCGACCAGGTGGACAGCCAGGACTCCGGCGTGACCATGCGGGCAAATCCCACGCTGCCCAGGTTGGACGCATACGGGTCGCGGCCCCACAGCGTGCCGACTTCCCGGTCGGACGGGTCGAGAGAGAGGTCCCAGCTGCGCAGGTCGGCATCGGTGCGCCAGACCTGCGATATCTGGGTATGTGCGGCCATGCGGCGTGTCGCGGCCGATGTGTCGCCGTC
The DNA here is from genome assembly GCA_040385105.1 of Pseudomonadota bacterium. Taxonomy (GTDB): domain Bacteria; phylum Pseudomonadota; class Gammaproteobacteria; order Burkholderiales; family Burkholderiaceae_C; genus JACMQX01. Next base: position 63,720 of record JAZKHY010000024.1, on the reverse strand, counting down.
TTTCAGCTTCTTGCGCGCAGCAGCACGCTCGGCCAGCTGGGCACGCGCCCGCGCGTCGAGCCGCTCCACCCGCGCACGCTGGGCAGCACGGTAGAGCGCGACGAACTCCGGCGCATAGCGGGACGACGCGGGCGCCGGCACGAAGCCATTGGCAGGGTCGAACGGGTCCAGCGATGCATCGACAGACAGCGGGTCGTTCTCGTCCGTGACCGACGGGTCGATGCCGCCCATCAACAGCTTGCCCTGGCCCGGATGCGGCGAAACAAAAATGAGGTCATCGGGTGCAGGCATGGCCGCATCAGCCAGCTTCACGGGCCGGCCGCCTGGCGTATGCGTGATGCGCCTGCCCGGCTCGCGCAGCGCCTGCTGCGTGTAGAAGGCGTACAGCCCCGCGCCGCCCGAATTGCCCAGCAGCACAGTGCGGGTGAAGCCCAGGCCGCGCAGATGCGTCATGCCCGCTGCCACGTCGAGCAAGGCCAGCTCATGCTCAAGCCGCAGGTCCGTGCCGATGGAGCGCGGCGCCTGCACCCAGGCCGCGCAGCCGGCGTCCAGCGCGTCCGGCACCAGGTAAGGCGTGCCGCTGAACTCGCGCGGATGCATCAGGCACATGACGGTCTTCTCGGTGCCCGTCTGCGTGTAGAGCAGGCCCAGCGTGCGCTGGCCATCGGCGGTGGTCAGGCTGTATGGCACAGTGCGGTAAGGGCGGTCCATGCGCTTCGGGTTCCAGCCCGCGCCGCGCAAACCCGCTGTAACCTTGCCTTTGCCTGAGTCGCTCATGAAGTCTCCGGTACCATTAATTTATAGAGTCACAATTAAACTATTGTGACCATCACAATTAAATACGGGTAAACCCTATGACACCTTCATCAACCAGGGCCGCGCCGGCCAAAAGCCCCGTCAGGGCCAAAGCCGCCAAAGCGGCGCAGCATCCAGCGCCCCGGCCCGCACCACCTGAACCGGCCGAAGCGCCGGTGCGCAAGCGCGGGCGCCCCAGCCGCGCCAGCGGTGACGCACAGCCCGGCGGCGCCACCATGCTGTCGCGCGAGCAGATCCTGGACAGGGCCACCATCTTGGCCAAGGTCGAGCCGCTGGGCGAGATATCGATGGTCGGCCTGGCGCGCGAACTCGGCGTGGCGCCCACGCTCATCCACTACTACGTGGGCAGCCGCGACGACCTGATCTCGGGCGTGCTCAACCGCTACTTCAAGGAGCGGCTGGCCCGCATGCCGCCGCTCACCGGCGACTGGCGCGAAGACCTGCGGCGCGAGGCCATGGAGTCGTACAGGCTGGGGCTGGAATACGGCGGTGTGCTGCGCTACGCCATGTCGCACAACCGCTTCCGGCTGTTCCAGCGCGTCACCGAGGGCGAGAAGGACTACGGCGTGCTCTACCTCGACCGCATGGCCGGCATCTTCCGCACCGGCGGCTTCACCCCGAAGCAGGCCGCCATCGGCTACCACCTGATGGCGCAGTTCGTGATGACGTCTTCCTACGCCGAGGTCAGCCGCCAGCTGCCGGCCTTCCACGAGAACTACATCCTCAGGCAGATACAGGCCCACCCCGAGGACGAACTGCCCGGCGCGCACTACTTCATCGAAGCCTTCTCCACACTGGACTCGGATACGGCATTTCCCGAAGGCCTGCGGCTGCTGATCGAGAGCTTTGCGGGCTGGCTGAAAAAGCCCGCGCGAAAGTAGCGCAGCCGTGCCCCCACAATCGGAAGACTGGACACCAGGGGAACCGGCATGAATGAAGCAGCGCGCTCCGTCGCCTTGTATTGGGACTTCGAGAACCTGCACGCAAGCCTGTGCGAGGCACAGCAGGAGGGCTACTACACCCGGCCTGACAACCGCTTTCGCGCGCAGGAGCCGCTGGTGGACATCCAGGCGGTCATGGACGCAGCTGCGGCGTTCGGCCCGGTGCGCATCAACCGCGCCTACTGCAACTGGCAATTCTTCGGCCGCTACCGCGACGCGCTGCTGCAGCATGCGGTGGACCTGACGCAGATGTTCCCGCCCGGCAATGCCACCAAGAACGGCGCGGACATCCGCCTCAGCCTCGATGCGACGGAAGACGCCGGGCGCTTCGCGCACATCGGCACCGTCATCGTGGTGAGCGGCGACAGCGACTTCATGCCGCTTGCGCAGAAGCTCAAGGCCGCCGGCCGCACCGTGGTGGGCGTTGGCGACCGGCGCTCCACCAACCGGCACTGGGCCGCCAGCTGCGACACCTTCAGGTACTACGACGACCTGGTGGCGCTGAAGGCGGCGCGCACGCCGGAAGCTGGCTAGAAAAGAAAATACGCGGGCCGTTAACCCCGTTTCCGCATCAGCCCCGTACAACAGGAACTGGCAGCTTCATCGCCAGGAAAAGGGAACCTCATGCAATCCACTTCACTGCAGCGCCCCATCAGCGCATGGAGCCTGGCCGGGCTGGCACTGTTGCTCGTCGCCCCGGCCCTGGCGCAGGACGCCTTCACCCCGCACGCCACATTGAAGCCGTTCGCCGGCAAGGCAGAACTGCTGGCGTACTTCGAGCCCTTCACCATGGAATACAGGCGGCGCGAGGAAATGCGCCGCCTGCAGCTGGAGGAACAGCGGCGCAGGCAGGAGGCCGCCAGGCGTACCTGGGAAGAGGCGAACCCGGGCAAGACCTGGATGCCAACCCCGCCTGCCCCGCCGATGCCGGCAGCCATGAGCATGGCCGCACCGGCCGCAGCAGCCGCTGAATCCATCACCAACAGCCAGTCGGCCGGTGTGGACGAAGGCGGCATCGTCAAGCTGCATGGCAGGCACTTGGTCATCCTGCGCCGGGGCCGCCTGTCCACCGTCAACGTGGACCGGCACGCGCTGGCGCCCGTGGCCAGCATTCCGGCCTACGGCCCCAACGTCCCGCCCGGCGGCGCCTGGTACGACGAGATGCTGGTGTCGGGCAACACAGTGGCCGTCATCGGCTACAGCTATGCGCGCGGCGGCACCGAGCTGGGCCTGTTCAACATCGACGACAAGGGCGGTCTCAGCTACCGCGCCACCTACCACCTGAAGTCGTCCGACTACTACTCGTCGCGCAACTATGCCAGCCGCCTCGTCGGCACGCGGCTGGTCATGTATGCGCCCATCCCGATCAACGTCACCCACGCCGATCCGCTGGCCCGGCTGCCGACCCTGCGCCAGTGGCAGGGCAGCCATTCGGGAGGCGAATTCCGCCCCATTGCGCCGCCCACACGCATCTACCGCACCGATGAAGCGCTGAAGGCGGACGACTACGGCGTGACCCTGCACAGCGTCACCACCTGCGACCTGGCCCAGCCCGAGCTGCGCTGCGAGTCCAGCGGCGTGCTCGGCAAGCCCGGCCGCGTGTTCTATGCGTCAGAGAAAGCCATCTACGTCTGGGCGATGCACGGCCTGGCGAACGCCTCGGCCCTCTTCCGCCTGCCGCTGGACGGCTCTGCGCCCAGCGCGCTCAAGACGCAGGGCAGCCCCATCGACCAGTTCTCGTTCCTGGAGCAACCCGACGGCAAGCTCAATGTGCTGGTGCATGCCGGCGGCGCGGGCGACGCCATGTGGCGCGGCGAGAAGCCGGGCGGCAACCTCTCGCTGCTGCGCGTGACCGTGCGCGACTTTGGCGACGGGCAGGCGAGCGCACCGGCCAGCGCCTACAGCCCCCTGCCCTCTGCGGGCGGCGACTCGCTGCAGAACCGCTACGTCGGCAACAAGCTGCTGTACGGCACAGGCGCCGGCTGGTACCGGCCCGGGCAGCAGGTGCGGTCAACGCTGCAGGTGGTGGACCTGAAAGACGCCACCACCCACGCCCTGCCGCTGCCCCACGGCGTGGACCGCATTGATGCGCTGGGCCAGGACGCCATCGCCATCGGTTCCGACGGCAGCGCGCTGCACTTCAGCAGCGTCCAACTAGCAGGCAAGCAGCCAAAGCTGGTGAATGCCTATGTGCGGCCCAACGCCTCGCAGGGCGAGACCCGAAGCCATGGCTTCTTCTACAAACCCGACGCGCCTGCGGGGGGCCTGGTGGGCCTGCCCATACGCGGCGGCGGACAGGGCGGCTACAGGCAGCTGTGGGATGAACCCGCCGCCATGCTGTACCTGCGCAATGACAAACTGCGCCTGAGTGAAGTGGGCAGCCTCCCTGCGCGCCCGGGCATCGGCCGCAATGACGGGTGCCAGGCTTCCTGCACCGACTGGTACGGCAATGCACGCCCGGTGTTCCTGGGCGGCCGCATCTTTGCGCTGATGGGCTATGAGCTGGTGGAAGGCAGGGAGCTGCAACAGGCCGACAACACGCGGAGGCTGGTGGAACTGCGGCGGGTGAGCTTTGCGCCGGGGTCGGCGGATTACCAGCCCTGACACACCAGCCGGGGGAGGTTGGCGCGAGACTTGCTGAAGATGCTTGCCGCTGACGGAGCGTCAACCACAAAAGAAAGTCCCCGTGCTAGCCTCCACCGCCACCAGCCATACCGGCTCGCCCATCGAAGCCTACCTGCAGGAACTCCATGCCCGCCATGCCGGGGTGACAAGCGGCAAGGTCGCCGACTACATCCCGGAGTTGACCAAGGCCAACCCGGACTGGTTCGGCATCTGCATCGCCACCCGCGACGGGCATGTGTACGAGGTGGGCGACACGCGCCAGCACTTCACCATACAGTCCGTCTCCAAGGCGCTGTCGTACGGGCTGGCGCTGGAGGACCGGGGCGAGGAGTTCATCCTCAAGCGCATTGGCGTGGAGCCCTCGGGCGACGCCTTCAACGCCATCAGCCTGCGGCCCGAGTCGGGCGCTCCCTTCAACCCGATGATCAACGCCGGTGCCATTGCCGTTTGCGGCCAGGTGCTCGCCAAAGATGGCAAGACGCGCATCGAGCGGCTGGTGGACTACCTGTCGGCCTGCGCCGGCCGCACACTGGACATTGACCGGGACGTCTACCGGTCAGAAAGCGAAACCGGCCACCGCAACCGCGCCATCGGCTGGATGCTGCGCAACTTCGGCATCATCGACGAGGAGCCCACCGACATCCTCGAAACCTACTTCCAGCAATGCGCCATCCGGGTGACCTGCCGCGACCTGGCGCTGATAGCCGCCACCCTGGCCAACGACGGACGCAACCCGCGCACCCGGGAGCGCGCCATCGCCGCCGACAGCGTGGACAACGTGCTGTCGATCATGGCGTCCAGCGGCATGTATGACTTTTCAGGCGAATGGATCTACCGCGTTGGCCTGCCGGCCAAGAGCGGCGTGGGCGGCGGCATCCTGGCCGTGCTGCCGGGGCAGCTGGGCATCGGCATCTACTCGCCACCGCTGGACTCGCAGGGCAACAGCGTGCGGGGCATCCGCGCCTGCGCCGACCTGGCGCGCGACCTGCAACTGCACCTGTTCAACTCCAGCACGGCACCGCAGCCATCGGTGAGGCTGAGCTACGACGCCAGCCAGGTGAGCTCGCGCCGCAGGCGCTCGGGCCAGCACCTGCAGACCCTGCGCGGCAGCAGCCACCGCATCCGGCTGATCGAGCTGCAGGGAGACCTGATCTTCTCGACCTTTGAGCCCGTGGTGCGGCTCACGCTGAAGCAGGCGCCCTACTGCCAGTACATGATCCTGAACCTGCGCAACGTGGCCAGCATCGACCCTGTGGCCATGCGGCTGATGTCGCAGCTGGGCGGCACGCTGCAGGCCCACGGCGTGACGCTGCTCCTGTGCTACGGCACCCGCTTCATGGAGCCCCTGGTGGCCGAAGGCATCGACCCGAAGATCATGCACAGCGACGATGACACCGCGCTGGAGCACTGCGAGAACAGCCTGCTGCGCGAACTGCTGGGCGCCAACTGGGACACCATCAAGTCCGTGCAGCTGGCCGACGCCGCCCTGCTGGCCGGCATGGCAGCGGAAGACCTGGCCTGGCTGGACGGCATCATGCCCACGGTGCAGGCCCATGCCGGTGAAGCCGTCATACGCGCCGGCGACGACAGCAACCGCCTGTACATCCTGCTGTCCGGCTCGGTGGTGGTACGCCTGCCGTCAGACAACGGCGGCGCGGGCAAGCGGCTCAATGTGTTCCACCCCGGCATGACGTTTGGCGAGATGGGTTTCCTGGACGGCTCGCCCCGGTCGGCAGACATCGTAGCCACGGCGCCGGTGGAGGCCCGCTGCATAGACCGCGAGCTGTTCCGGCAACTGGAAGAGGAGCGGCCCCGGGTGGCGATACGGCTGCTGGAGGGAATGTCGCGGCAACTGTCGGCGAATTTGCGCCGGAGCAATGCGGAGGCTGCGGCTTATAAGGGCTGATGACCAGCCGACGCCGGAGATTGGGGCGATGCGCCCTGTTGTCGCAAATGGCGTACAAGACAGGCACGCAACAGGTGCACAACAGGTGCACTAGCGATGCCGCATACCAGGCGCGATGAACGTAACATCTGCTTGAACCCGGCAAAGATTCACCCATGACGATCGACTTCACCCAACGCGGCTACTGGGACAGCGCCGCCGCCTCCAAGACATTCACCCATCCACTGGACCAGGCGCTTCTGGCGAAATATGTCGCGCCCGATGCGCGAGTGGTGGACTATGGCTGCGGCCAGGGCCGCCTGTGCGGGGAACTGCAAGAGGCTGGGTACACCCACGTCACAGGCCTTGACTTTTCCCCGGCCATGATCGTGCATGCCCGGCAGGCGCTGCCCGGCATGCGCTTCGACGTGATCGATGAGTCCGGCCCGGATTTGCCTGACGGCTCGGTGGACTGCGTGTTGCTGTTCGCCGTACTGACCTGCATTCCCGATGATGCCTCGCAGCGCGCACTGGCCGGCCAGTTGAGCCGGCTGCTCAAGCCCGGCGGCATCCTGTACCTTAGCGACTATTCACTCCAGGCCGACGCAAGGAATGCCGCGCGTTACACGAAGCACGCAGAAGCCGGTGAGACGTTTGGCGTCTTCATGACAGATGACGGCGCGCGGGTGCGCCATCATTCCTTCGAGTGGCTGGGCAAACTCTTCGGCGCATTCGACAGGCTGGAGAGCAGGGAGTTTGATGTCGTCACGATGAACGGACACCGGTCTGCGGGCTTTCAGTGGGTGCTCAGGAAGCCTGGCTGACAGCACCCGCTCAGGCCACCCCTGCCGCCGCAGGCGCTCCAACGGCCACGCGTCTGTGCCGCTTGCCGTTGAGCAGTTTGCCAACCCACGTGTACCGCACCAGCAGCTGGTAGCTGCCGACGCAGACCAGTGTGGTGCCCGCGATGTTGATGGCGATCTTGGCGAGCGCAGGCCACGGCTGCTGGAACAGCAGCGCGCCGAAAAGGACGGTCAGCGGGAAATGCCACAGATAGACCCAATAAGCGCTGTCTGACAGGTAACCCAGCACCGCATGGCGCGACTGCAGGAACCGCAAGGCCAGGCCGATGGCAGCAAAGCTCCAGAGCCAGCCGGCGCACAGGTAAGACCAGGCAATCAGCAGATCCGGGGCGTGCATATCCCGCAGCACAGCACACGCCAGGTAAAACGCCAGGCCCGCTGCGGCACAACGCACCCAGCGCTGCTGGAACTGCGCGAACAGTTCCGCCTGCCGGCCATACAGCACCAGCCCGAACACGAAGAACAGGCCGTTGTGCAGCCACTCGTTCCACGGCGGCAGGAATGAACCAGAAGGCACGATGATGGCGCGTGGATAGCTTGCGCCAGCGGCCAGCAAGGGCAGCGCAAGCACCGCAAAGCCCCAGGGCCGGCTTGCCAGCCAGGCCAGCGCCGATGCGACCGGCGCAAACCAGGCGCGGGGCAAGCGCAGCAGCAGCGACGTGGCCACGCAGAACCACAGCAGCATCCAGAGGAACCACATGTGGATGGTGTTGGGCCCCCTGGGAAAGGGCAGGCTGAGGACCACGGCAGGGTCCATGCCCCAGGTGCCCCGTACCATCTGGTGCACGAACGGGACCACGGCAAGGCCGGTCGCCAGCCAGACGAAGGGCCAGAACAATGCAAACGGCAGGGCCAGGCGCGCCAGCCGGTGCCGCAGCAAGCCAACCGGCCCGCGTGCCTCGGCCAGCATCATCGCAAAGAAGCCGGCCAGGATGAAAAACGCCGGCATGCGGAAGGCATGAATGGACGTCATCAACAGGTCGGCAATGACGGTGCGCTGCGGGTCGAGCCAGATCACCGGTGAAGGCTCCAGCGAATAGATGGCAGCCACATGCAGCACGATGCCCAGCCACATCAGGATGCCGCGCAGGTTGTCCAGGGCATGCAGGCGTATGCCGGCGGCTGCCGGTGGCAGGTGGTCACTCATGGATGGGGGGACCTTATCAGTCCTGCGACCCGGGCGCAACGCCGCCCGGCGCCACCGGCAGGACAAAGCGCACGCACATGCCGCCACTCCCGGCCGCGCCGGCCGCTTCGGCCCACATGCGGCCGCCGTTGCGCACCACCAGCTGGCTGGCCACGAACAGGCCGAGGCCCGAGCCGGGGTGGTCCCCGCCATGGAGGCGCTGCATGGGCTGGAACAGGCGTGCCGCGTCGTCGGCAGGGTAGCCGGGGCCGTTGTCCCGGACCCAGTACTCGGCCTGCGCGCCCCGCTGCTCGCAACCGATGGCGACCTGCAGCCGGCCGGCGTCCGCATGGAACTTGCGCGCATTGGCCAGCAATTCGCGCCAGACGAATTCAACCATCCTGCGGTCGGCCATCGCGGCGGGCAGGCCGGGCGCCACGGTGATGGAGGCCGCCGCAGCCAGTGGCTTCGCCTCGCGCATGCGCTCGGCGGCAATGGCCCCGGCCAATGCGCCCATGTCCACCGGCTCGGGCTTCAGCGGCTGCCACAGCACCCGCGCCGCCCCGCGCCACGCAGACACCAGCGCACCGGTTTCCTTTGCCGCGCGCTTCATCACTTCCAGGATTTCACCCGGCTCCTTGCCGCCCTCCGCGCCGGCACCGTTGGTGATCTTGCGGTGCATCAGCGCGGCATAGCCCGCCACCACGCCAATGGCCGAACGCACGTCGTGCGCGGCGGCTGCGTCCAGCACCTCAAGCGCTGCGCGGACCCGGTCCAGGTCCTCATTGACGGGCACAGGCACCGGCGGCTGCGCGGCGGCGGGCCTGGGCGAGGCCGGTACGCCCCCGCGCGGTGCTCCGCCGGCCGCCTCAGGCGCCTCCTGCCACTCCCGCCAGCGCGCCAGGGTGGCAAAGAGTTCATCCTCCTCGATCGGCTTGGCGACATAGTCGTTCATGCCGGCGGCCAGGCACCGCTCGCGGTCGCCCTTGAGCGCATTGGCCGTCATCGCGATGATCGGCAGGTGGCGGTGCCGGCCGATCTTGCGGATCTCGCCGGCGGCGGTGAGGCCGTCCATCACCGGCATCTGCATGTCCAGCAGCACGGCATCCCAGTGGTGCTGCGGTGCGTCGGCCAGCATGCGCAGCGCGATCTCGCCGTTGCCCACCACGTCCACCGTCGCATGGTGCAGTTCCAGCAGGCCGGCCACCACCTCCTGGTTGGCTTCGTTGTCTTCCACCAGCAGCACCCGCATGCCCGCGAGCGCATCTTCGGGCGGCGGGCCGGCATCCACCTGCCCGGCACCCGGGCTCAGTTCCGATTCGCCCAGCAGATTGAGCAGCGCATCGAACAACAGCGAGGGGTTGAGGGGCTTGACCAGCACGTCGCGCACGCCTGCGGCCTTGGCACCGCTGATGACTTCCTCGCGGTTGAAGGCAGTGACAAGCAGCACCTTCGGGACGTGGCGCAGCGGCAGCGCGGCCAGCTGGCGCGCCACCTCGATGCCATCCATCTCGGGCATCTGCCAGTCCAGCACCAGCGCGTCGAATGGCCGGCCCTGCATGTCGGCCTCCTGCACCGCCAGCAGCGCATCCGCGCCGGAGGCCGCCTGCTCCGGCGCGAACCGCATGCCGGCCAGCATGCTCACCACGACAGCGCGCGCATGATCGCTGTCGTCCACCACCAGGATGCGGCGGCCGCGCAGCCGCTCGCCCGTCAGCAGCTGGCGCGGCGTGCGCGCCGAGCGCTTGAGCGGTACGGTGAGCCAGAAGGTCGAGCCCTTGCCCGGCTCGCTTTGCACGCCCACGTCGCCGCCCATCAGCTGCGCCAGGTGCCTGCAGATGGCCAGGCCCAGCCCGGTGCCGCCAAAGCGCCGCGTGGTCGATGCATCGGCCTGCTGGAACGACTGGAACAGCAGCTTGCACTGCTCCTCGGTCAGGCCAATGCCGGTGTCGCTGACGGCGATGCGCAAGAGCACATGCTCGGGCGTCTCCTCCATGCCCCGGATCACGATGGCAACTTCGCCCTTCTCGGTGAACTTGACCGCGTTGTTGGCAAAGTTGACCAGAACCTGGCCCAGCCGCAGCGGGTCGCCGTACAGCATGCGCGGCACGCTCGCGTCCACGTCGATCACGAACTCCAGCCCCTTGGCACTGGCTTTCTCGTTGACCAGGTCGCTGATGTTGGACAGCATCTGCTCCAGCTCGAAGTCCACGTTGTCGATGGTGAGCTTGCCGGCCTCGATCTTGGAGAAGTCGAGGATGTCGTTGAGCACGCCCAGCAGGTGGCGGCCCGCCGTCAGGCTCTTGTTAAGGTAGTCGCGCTGCCGCGGCTCCAGCTGCCCCTTGAGCGCCAGCTGCGTCATGCCGAGCATGGCATTCATCGGCGTGCGGATTTCGTGGCTCATGTTGGCCAGGAACTGCGACTTGGCCTGCGTGGCTTCCTCGGCCAGCTGGTTGGCCGCGCGCAATGCCCTGGCGGCCTCACGCTCGATGTCGTGGGCCCTGGCCAGCTCGCTGTAGAGCCTGGCGTTGTCCAGCACCAGCACGATCAGGATGAACGTCGCGGCGAGGATGCCGTACACGCGGCCGGCATACCAGCCCAGGTCGTAGCGCCCGCCGTTGAGCACCGCGGCCAGGGCCACGTCAAACAGCCAGGTGCACACCACCACCATCAGCCAGAGGTCCAGCATGGAATGGGGCTTGCGGCGCCACAGCAGCGGGATCGCGGCAAGGCCGAGCAGCCAGGTCAGGCTTGCGACCGCCAGCTTGGTGGCGGCATCGCGGTCCCCACGCATGATGGCGGGAAGGCTGTCATGGCCACCCGTCACCAGCCAGGCGCAGGCGGCCACCGCCGCAGCTACCAGCGCGACCGCCAGCGCAATCATCGGCAGCGCAGGCCGGCTGCGGGCGCCTTCCTGCCCCAGGCTCTCCACCGCACCGGGGCGCGCCAGCAGCGCATAGCCGATGACCAGCAGCGGAAAGCCCGCATGCCAGAGGAAGTACAGCCAGGCCGTCGTCTGAGGGCCGCCGCCCGGCAGGCCGGCTGCCAGGAACAGGCCCGGGAAGCTCGCCGCATGCATCACGGCCATGAGCGCGCTGAACAGGAAGGCGCAGGCCAGCACCAGCAGGGCCAGCGAGCGCTGGATGGCGTACTGGCCCAGCAGCAGCGCGGCCGTGACAACCTCGCTCATCACAAAGGCCGCCTGGTATGCCGGGAGGAAGGCCGGCAGCGCCGGCAACTGGAACCGCGCAAACGGGGCCAGCACGAGGAACACGCAGATGGAAACCACCAGCACCACGAGCACACGCCGGCGTTCGGCAGGCCCTGCGGGCTGGGCAGACAACAGGGTGGAGCGTGCGCCCCCGCCGTCATCATCCATGATCAGAACATTCTGAATGGCTGCCTCCTTGACAGCCCGTCCGCCTTCCTGAACAACGCTTTCGTGACGGTGCTGCGAAGCCAGTTTACGTGGTAATTGCGATTCAGGCTTGCCCGCAGCAGCAGCAACTGGCGCAGCGCGCCGTCACGCTGAACATAATTCCGTACATGCGTGTCCGGTTGTGGCCTCTTGCATGACACCCCGCGCAGCCGGCCTGGCCCAGCTCATGCGGGAGAACCCTCAAGCTCCCGTGCCGTCAGCCACAAGCGCAGGTCAAACTCCAGCTGGTGGTAGTCCGGTGCCATGTGCTGGCACAGCGCATAGAACGCCTTGTCATGCTCGCGCTCCTTCAGGTGCGCCAGCTCGTGCACGACGATCATGCGCAGGAAGTCCGCCGGCGCCTCCTTGAACAGCGCGGCAATGCGGATCTCGCGCTTGGCCTTGAGCCGGTTGCCCTGCACCCGCGACACGGTGCTGTGCGTGCCCAGGGCATTGCGCACCACATGCAGCTTCGGGTCCCACTCCACCTTGGCCAGCGGCGGCGCGCTGCGCATGTAGCTGGCCTTGAGGCCGGTCACGTAGTCGTACAGCGCACGTCCGCTTTGCACCGAATGCGGCTCGGGGTAGCGGCTTGCCAGCGTGGCGGCCAGGCGGCCCGACCCGATGAGCGAGCGCACCTGTGCGAGCAGCTCCGGCGGGTAGCCTTGCAGGTACGGCAGGTGGAGGTCTTGCGTCATGGGCGTTGGTTCACGCCGGATTGTCCCATCCGCCGGTGGCCATCAGGCCTCGATGCTGCGTGCCGCCTGGCGTATCAGCACTTCAGCCTCGGGGCCGAGGCTGAACGCCTGTACGAAATCGGCGACGCTGTACTGCGCATGGGTGCGCCGTATCACCGCCGCGACCGCCTGCGCTTCCTTCGTGCGCCCTGCCATGGACAGGCAGTACATCGCCACGGCGCGGATGTGCACATGCGCATTGGGCCGCGCGGCAGAGCGCACGCCCCATTCAGCCGCCTCGTCGTAGCGGCCCAGGCGCAGCAGCGCCAGGGCCTTCGTGGCCAGCATGCCGAACAGCAGCGGGTCCCAGGGGCTCAGGGCGCGGGCATGGTCGGCCTCGGTGATGGCCGTCTCCGGGTCGCCCGACTGCGCATTCACGAACGCCAGGGTGTAGTGCCCCAGCGCAAAGTTCGGGCTGAGCTCGATGGCGGAGCGCAGCTCGCGCAGGCACTCCTCCTGCCGGCCCTTCAGCCACATCGCCCGTCCCAGCGCCCAGTGCGAGGCAGGGTCGCGCTCGTCGGCCATCACGCCTTCGGCCGCGGCGCCATAGGCCCGGTCGATGGCGCCGGCCCGCTCGCGCCAGCCGAGGAAGGCATCCTGGAAGTGGGTGAAGGACAGCCCGGCGTGCGGCCGTGCGAAGGTCGGGTCCAGGCGCACGGCGGTCTGGAAAAAGTGCCGCGCCTGCTCGTTGTCCTCCTGGTTGAAGCGCACCATGTGCCACAGCCCGCGGTGGTGGGCCTCCCAGGCATTGAGCGAACTGGGGTTCTTGAGGATGGCGCGATTGCGCTCGGAAGTCTCGATCTGGTTGGCAATCGACGTGACGATGCGGTTGCCGATGTCGTCCAGCACCGCAAAGGTATCGTCAAGCTGCCCGGAGAACTCCTCCGCCCAGACCACCTGCGCACTGCGCGTTTCGGTCAGCTGCACCGTGACGCTCAGGCGCGCGCCTGGCCCGCGCCTGAGCGACCCGCTGGCGACGTAGTCCACGCCCAGCTGGCGGCCCGTGTCCGACGAATCGACATGCCGCTCGGACAGCGCGAACATCGTGCCTTCGGCAATGACGAACATGCTGCGCAGCTTGGCCAGCCGGGTGATGAGGTCGTGCGCCATGCCGTCGCCCAGGCCGCCCCGCAGGCTGCCGCCCGGCGTGCGGTCGGTGAACGGCATCACTGCCAGCGATGCGCGGCGGGCGGTGCCGTCAGGCGGTGGCGTGGCCGCTGCGGGCGCTGGCCCGGGCCCGGCCGCGACGCTGGTGAGGCCGGCGCCGGCGTCCGCGCCGCCGGCCTGGCGGGCCCTGGCCGCCCGCCAGGCATGCGCGATCGGTCCCCAGTCCTGGCCTTCGGCGTCGTACTGCCGCGCCGTCTCGGCCAGGTGCTCGTCACCCTCGCGCATGCGGCCTTGCGCGGCAAGCACCGACAGCAGCCCCACGTGGGCCTGGCGGTCGAACGGTGCAATGGCCAGCCACCGCTCCAGCGCGCCCAGGGCACCGCCCGACCCGGCAGGCAGCAAGCGCACCCAGTGCTCGAGCACTGCCGCATGCGCGGCGCGCAGGCGCCTGCGCTCGGCCACCAGCCAGCCGGTGAATGCCGGGCTGCGCGGCAGGTCCAGCCCTTCAAGGAAGTCGCCTGTGGCCAGCAGCGCACTCAGCGCTTCAAGCTGCCCGGCGGGCAGGGACGCCACACCCTGCTGCAGGGCCCGGGTCACCTGCAGCGCATCAACGCCACAGTCCGCCAGGTCGACGGCCACATCGTCGCCATCGGCCAGCACGCGGGGGCGGCCCGGCTCGTCCAGCACGGAACGCAGTTTGCTCAGGCACCACCGCAGCTCGCCGCGCGGGTCGCCGGGCAGGTCCCACAGCAGTTCGCACAGGTGGTTGCGCGTCATGGGTCGGGCGGACATGGCCAGGTAGGCCAGCAGCGCACGCACCTTGCGCGAAGGGGGCAGCGCCACCGGCTCGCCGGCGCGCAGGACCGTCAGGCGGCCCAGCAGTTGCAGTGAAAGGCCGGTGTGCCCGGCCTGGTCGGTTTGCATGTGCGTCTGTTTTTCCACGCCAAATTCCACGCCGGGTCCCACGGGGGTTTCCATGACCCCGGCCCACAGTTCACCTTCCCGACTTTTCAACCATGTCCTGAAGGAAACTGCTCCATGAATACATTGTCCCTTACCGCCGAGGCGCCGGAAACCGCCCCCTCGCCCGACTTCGCCGCGATCAAGCTGCGCCAGAAAGCCAGCTGGGCTTCCGGCGACTATGCCGTGGTCGGCACCACGCTGCAGATTGTCGGCGAGACGCTCTGCGAAGCCGCCGACCTGCGCGCCGGCCAGCGCGTGCTGGACGTTGCCGCCGGCAACGGCAACGCCACGCTGGCAGCGGCGCGGCGCTGGTGCGAGGTCACCTCCACCGACTACGTTCCGGCGCTGCTGGAGCGGGGCCGCGAGCGCGCCGCCGCCGAGCGCCTGCACGGCATCGAATTCTGCGAGGCCGATGCCGAGGCCCTGCCCTTCGACGACCACAGCTTTGACGCCGTGCTGTCCACATTCGGCTGCATGTTCGCGCCCAACCCGGTGCGCGTGACCTGGGAGCTGCTGCGCGTGTGCAAGCCGGGCGGCAGCATCGCCATGGCCAACTGGACGCCGGACGGCTTCATCGGCCAGGTGTTCAAGACCATCGGCAAGCATGTGCCGCCGCCGGCCGGCGTCACCTCTCCGGCGCTGTGGGGCACGCGCGGGCGCATTGCCGACCTGTTCGGCGCGGCTTCCACGGCCATCAACACCGAGACGCGCCAGTTCGTGTTCCGCTACCGCTCGCCCGAGCACATGCTCGAAGTGTTCCGCGGCTACTACGGCCCCATCCTCAAGGCATTCGCCGCGCTGGACGAGCGCGGCCAACGCGCCCTGGCGCAAGACCTGGCGGCCCTGATGAACAAGTTCAACCGCGCCAAGAGCGGCGGTCTCGTCATCCCCAGCGACTACCTCGAGATCGTCATCACCCGCCGCTAAGCCGGCACTGCAAGGAAACAGGCAAATGAAAAATACCTACACACTGACAGCGGCCAGCCTCGCGGCGGCCTGCATTCTTGGCGCAGCTGCCCCGGCGCGCGCCGACGTGGTGACGGACTGGAACATCGTGGCCGGCGACATGGTCGTGCAGGCAAGGATCGGCACGCCCGCAGCCACCCGCGTGATGGCGATCGTGCAGACCGCCGTGCATGAAGCCGTGGGCGCGGCGCACGTCCTGCACAGCGGCGATGCCGCACCCGTGGCAACGGCTGCCGCAGTCGCTGCCGCCAACCGCGCAACCCTGGCCCGGCTGCTTCCGCAGCAGGAGGCCGCCATAGCCAAGGCCTACCAGGCCGCACTGGCGCGGCTGGGTGACAGCCCTGCTGCGGCGGCCGGCATCGCCGCCGGTGAACACGCTGCGGCGCGGGTGCTGGCCTGGCGCGCCGACGACGGTGCCGCCGCCGCCGAGCGCTACCGCCCGCATGCCGCTCCCGGGGCGTACGTGCCCACCACGGCCGTCGCCGCCCCCCAATGGCCGCAGCGCAAGACCTGGCTGATGGCGCAGGCCACGCAGTTCCGGCCCGCGCCGCCCCCGGCCATGAGCAGCCCGCGCTGGGTGCGCGACTACAACGAGGTGAAGGAAGCCGGCAGCAAGGCCAGCCGCGTGCGCACTGCCGACCAGACCGAGGTCGCGCGCTTCTGGGAATTCTCGCTGCCGACGATCTACCACGGCGTGGCACGCTCAGTGGCGCTCGCGCCGGGCCGTAGCGTTGCACAGAATGCGCGCCTGTTCGCCGCCGCCACCCAGGCCATGGACGACGCCGTGATCTCGGTGATGGACGCCAAGTACCACTACGGCTTCTGGCGCCCGGTGACCGCCATCCGCAACGGCGACCGGGACGACAACCCGGCCACTGAACTCGAGGCAGGCTGGGCGCCGTTCATCGACAACCCGACCCACCCCGAATACCCGAGCGCCCACAGCATCCTGGCCAGTGCCCTGGGCGAAGTGCTGAAGTCCGAGGCCGGCAGCGCGCCCATGCCCGAACTCGTCACCAGCAGCCCGACGGCCAACAACGCCACCCGCCGCTGGAAGTCCGTCGACGCTTTCGTCCAGGAGGTGGCCGACGCCCGGGTGTGGGAAGGCATCCACTTCCGCTTCTCCACCGAGGTCGGCGTCACCATGGGCCGGCAGATCGGCGCGCTGGCCGCCTCGCGCGTGGCGCAGTCGCCGGCCGCATCGGCAGTGCCGCAGGCACTGGCACCCGAAGGGAAGTTCATCGAGAGCATCGCAGCGCGGGGGACCCAGGTCTATGAGTGCCGTGCTGACGCTGCAGCGCCGGCCGGCGCGAGCTGGGTGTTTGTGGGCCCCGAGGCCGAGCTGTTCGACAGCACCGGCCAGCGCATCGGCAAGCACTACGGCGGCCCGCACTGGGAGGCAGCAGACGGCAGCAGGATCGTCGGCGCCGTCAAGGCCCGCAGCGACGCGCCCCAGGCAGGTGCGATCCCCTGGCTGCTGCTGACGGCGCGCTCGGTGGGCGGTGAAGGCAGGTTCTCCAGGGTGGCAGGCATCCAGCGCGTGCATACCTATGGCGGGGCGGCACCGGCGCGCAGCTGCACCCCGGCCATGGCCGGCCAGGCGGAGAAGGTGCCGTACACGGCGGACTACCTTTTCTACGCATCCTGACGCAGGAATCACCGTACGGTTGCCAAACCTCTGCATCCCGGGCACGATATTGCTGCAATGCGGTGAAACTCGTGCCCGCTGCCGCAGGCCTTGCCAGGGGCCTGCGTTGTTCACGAGGCTTGCCCAGGACTGCCCGATGTTCTTCCAGTCGCCGGAGTATCTCTGGCTGTTGACGGTGCTCCCGCTGCTGCCCCTGGCCTACCTGTGGCTGCTGGGCCGGGGCCGCAAGGTGGCGGTACGCTACAGCAGCGTGGCGGTGGTCCGTTCGGCGATGGCCGGGCGCAACTGGCGGCGGCATGTGCCGCCGGTGCTTTTCCTGCTGGCCTGCGCCCTGCTGCTGCTGGCTTCGGCGCGCCCCATGGCGCGGGTGCCGCTGCCCTGGGCAAGGTCCACCATCATCCTGGCCATGGACATTTCGCTGAGCATGCGGGTGACCGACGTCAAGCCGACGCGCCTGGTGGCGGCGCAGGAGGCGGCCAAGGCTTTCCTCAAGGAGCTGCCCAAGGGCATCGAGGTAGGCCTCGTCACCTTTGCCGGCAGCAGCCAGGTGGCCCTGGCACCCTCGCTGGAGCGCGGCCCGCTGGTGGCCGTCATCGATGCCTTCCAGATGCAGCGTGGCACGGCAGTGGGCAATGCCATCGTGACCAGCCTGACCGAGCTGTTCCCGGAGCACGGCATCGACCTGGGCGAGATGACGTTTGGCGGCAAAAAAACCGGGCGCAGCCTGGACGACAAGGGCAAGCCGCCGCCCAAGGAATTCGTTCCGGTGACGCCGGGCTCCTACACTTCGGCCGCCATCATCCTGCTGACCGACGGGCGCAACACCACCGGCGTGGACCCGCTGCTGGCGGCAAAGATGGCTGCCGACCGCGGCGTGCGTATCTACGTCGTGGGCCTTGGCACCGTGGGCGGCGACGCCTCGGCCGAATACATGCCCATTTACCTGCAGCTGGACGAGCCCACCATGCGCGAGGTGGCCCGCATGACGGACGGCGAATACCACTTTGCCGGCACCGCCGAGAAGCTGCGCAGTGTCTATGAAAAGCTGGGCACGACGATGCAGGTGAACAAGAAGGAGACCGAGCTGTCCGGCCTGCTGGCGCTGGTAGCGGCGCTGTTCGCCGTGTTGGCGGGCGTTCTGTCGATGCGGTGGTATGGGCGGATGGCCTGAGGCGGCCGCCGGGGCTGCCACCGGTCCAGCCCGCTGCGTTCAGCCCCCCGCCCGCGGCTTCGGAATACTGATTGACGGGTAACGCTGCGTCAGTTCCGCCGGCACCTCGGTCTCCAGCACGAAGGTGTCGCCCCGGTACCAGAACACGCCCGCCGAGATGATGCCGCGCTGCTTGTCCAGCATCACGCGGATGACCTTGGCCACGGGGGCGGCCAGCACATAGTCCAGGTGGCGCGCCGTCACGTCGCTGGCGGGCTCCACCGTGATGGTCTGGTGCAGGTTGCCGATGCCGCCCGGGCTCGCGTCGTGCAGCAGGTGGCTGATCTTCTGGCGCCGCTCCGCGCCCCTGGGAAACCTGTTGAAGATGGGTGTGGCCACATACATTTCCATCAGGCTGAACGGCACGCCCTTGTGCACATGCAGTTTCAGGATGCGCACATAGTCGGCAAACGGCTTGCCGGCATGCGACAGCGCTTCGGGCAGGATCTGGCCCGTGGCCTTGTCCAGCACCTTGATCTTCAGGTCGCTGGCATCCACCACCATGTCGTTGATGGCCGAGCGCAGCCCCGGCGTGTTGCCCTTGGGCAGGGCCGCCACATGGGTGCCGCGCCCGCGCCGGCTGGTGATCAGGCCCTCGGCCGCCAGCTGCGCCAGCGCCTGCCGCACCGTGATCTTGCCCAGGTTGAAGTCCTGCGCAAACTGCTCCACCGTGGGCAGCTGGTCGCCCACTGCCCACTCGCCTGTTGCAATGCGGTGGCGCAGTGACATGGCCAGCTTGGTGTAGAGCGCGATGCCGCCCCCGCCGCCATGATGGCCAGGCGCGCCATTGCGCTGTGAAGCTGTGGAGTCGGGGGCAGGCATGCGTTTACTTTATCGTAGCGCCCGATGCCTTCACCAGCTCGCCCCAGCGCGGCCGTTCGCGCTCGATGCGGGCGGTGAGCTCTTCCGGCGTGCTGCTGGCCATGCGCACGCCCGCCGCAGCAAACCGCCCGCGGTACAGCGGTGCCTGGGCAATGGCCACCTGCGCATCGGACATTGCCTTGAGGATGGCGGGCGGCGTCTTCGCGGGTGCAGCCAGCGCCACCCAGGTGGTCAGGTCGAACCCCGGGAAGCCTGCCTCGGCCATGGTCGGCACATCGGGCAACAGGTGCGAGCGGGTGCTGCCCGTCACCGCCAGGGCCTTGAGCTTGCCGGACTGGATGTTGCCAACGTAGGTGGGCATGACGTCGATGGTGAAATCCACATCACCCTGGAGGATGGACACGATGGTCTGCGTGCCGGAGGCAAACGGCGTATGCACGCCGGGCATGCCGATACGGCCGCGGAACAGCTCGCCCCACAGGTGCGCCGAATTGCCGATGCCGGGGCTGCCGAAGGTCAGTGACTTGTCGCGCTTCTTCAGGAAGGCAACATACTCCTTGAGGTTCTTCGCCGGGTTGGTGCCGGACACCACAAAGACATTGGGCACTTCATACACCGTCGAGACCGGCGCCAGGTCGCGCGGCGAGAACAGCGGCTTCTCGTACAGGAACTCGTTGATGGCAAAGCCGCCGACGGGGGCGACCACAAAGGTGTAGCCATCAGGCTCGGCTTTCGTCACCTGCGACACGCCAAGGTTGCCGCCGACGCCCACGCGGTTTTCCACCACGAAGGTCTGCCCGAATTTCTCGGCAAAGGCCTCGCTGATGATGCGCGTCATGTTGTCGGGCGCGGTGCCCGGGCCATAGGGGACGACCATGGTCACCCGCTTCTTTCTGGGCCACGGCGGGTCCTGCGCCAGGGCCGGTGCCGCAAAAGGGGCTGAAGCTGCGATGCTGATGAGGTTGCGCCTTGAAATCATGAAAGTCTCCTTGGTTACCCGGCTGGGCTTGCCGGCGGATGCCCGGTCCCGGGCGGCGATGAATGGGCCGGTGGCGCGGCGGCTGTTGCGGCCAGCCGCCGCGCCTCGGCATAGTCGGCCTTGCCATTGGCGCCGCGCGGCACCTGCGGGGTGAACACAATGCGCCGCGGCAACTTGAAAGGCGCAAGGTGCGCCCTCGCTGAATCGATGAGGTCTGCTTGCGCAACCGGCCCGAGCGTGGAAACCACGGCGGTCACGCATTGGCCCCATTGCTCGTCCGGCATGCCGATAACGAGGCAGTCGTCCACCAGGGGGTGGCGCTTGACGGCTTCTTCCACCTCTTCGGCAAATACTTTCTCGCCGCCGGTGTTGATGACGGACGAGCCCCGCCCCAGCAGCGTGATGCTCCCATCGGCCGCCACGGTGGCAAAGTCGCCGGGAAAGGACCAGCGCTGGCCCCGGATCTCGCGGAAGGTCTGCGCTGTTTTTTCAGCATCCTTGTAGTAGCCCAGCGGGATCATGCCGGTGACAGCAATGCGGCCTGCCCCGGGCGCGCCCGGCGGGATCTCGCGGTCCTGTTCGTCAAACACGCGCGCCAGCGGGTTCAGCACGAACGAAGAGGTGGAGGTGCCCGTCGCCGCGGTGTGGATGGACTTGCCCAGGCTGCCCTCGGTGGACGACATCAGGTCAAAAATGGTCAGTGCGGGCAGGTGCTCCACCAGCCCCGCCTTGACCTCGCGCGAGAACATGGCGCCTGACGAGCTGATGTACCTCAGCGACTGCAGCGCCTGCGCACCTGGCCCGGGCAGCGCGCGCAGCAGCGGCCTGGCCATGGCGTCGCCCACCAGCGTGATGATGCTGGCCTTTCCGCCGGCTACGGTGTTCCAGACTTCGGCCGCGTCAAACCTGCGCGATGGCATGAGGAGGGTGCAGCCACCCAGGGTCATGGTCGGGTTGGCGCCCAGCTGTACACCGGTGCCGTGCATCAGCGGGCAGGCGACCAGGTTGCGCGCGCTGGCGCCTTCGCCCGCAAGCCGCACCGCCACGTCGGCCGCTTCCTCAAACGTGGCGGCCGGCATGCCCAGCTGGCTCGCCAGCACGAGCCCCGAGCGCACCGCATTGCCGATGGCGATCATCACGCCCTTGGGACTGCCGGTGGTGCCGCCGGTGTAGATGATCTGGATGTCGTCCTCCGCGCGGCTGATGCGCGGGGCGGGTGTGGCCTGGGCCAGCACGTCTTCATAGCGCAGCGCGCCGGCCAGGCCGGGGCCGGCATCTGCCACTTCAATCCACAGCCGCACCTTGGGCAGCCGGGGCCGCACCCGGCCGATGCGCTCGCCGAGGCTGGCGTGGTACACCACCGCCTCGCTGTCGGAGTTGTCCAGGATGTAGGCAAGCTCGCCGTCCACATAGCGGTAGTTCACATTGACCGGCACCGCGCGCTGCTTGAGCGCGGCAAAGCGTGCCTCGAGCAACTCCGGGCCGTTGAAGAGAAAGGTGGCCACCTTGCTGCCGGGCTGCAGGCTTGCGGCGGCGAATGCACCGGCGAGCCTGGCGGCACGCGCTTCATAGTCGCGCCAGCTCAGGCGGTGTGAGCCCTGCACGATGGCATCTGCATCGCCCATGCGGTCGGCAATCGACTCCCAGATGGACGCGTAGTGGGCCTGCACCGGTCAAGCCTCAGACGGCGGCATGCTGCACGGCGCAGCCCGGCACATCGACACGGGTGCGGAAGATGGTGCCGCGGCGATCCGGCATGTCGGTGTTGTCTGCCGTGACGATGTACATGTCGCGCCTGTCATGGCCGCCAAAGCACAGGCTGGTGGGGCGCCGCGCCGGCACGGCGATGCGCCCGACCTCGCGGCCATCGGCTGCGAAGCCGCGTATGGCCTGCGAACCGGAGAGATCGGCTACCCAGATGGTGCCGGCCTCGTCCACCGCCAGGCCGTCGGGCACAAAGCCCTCGCCCTGCACCAGCAGCCGCTTGTTGCTGACCTTGCCGTCTGCGCTGTAGTCGTGCGCGATCAGGCAGCGGCCTCCGGTGTCGGCGTGGTAGAGCACGGTGTTGCCCGGCGACAGGCCGATGCCGTTGGTCAGCAGGATGCCGTTGTACAACTCGGTGGCCTTGCCCGACCTGTCGATGCGCAGGCATTCGCCGGGCACGCGGTTGTCGCGGCTCACATGGGCGCCCTGCACCGTGCCCACGATCAGGCAGCCCTGCGCATCCACAAAGATGTCGTTGAGCGAGGGGGCGCTGCATTTGAAGATGACGCGGCTTTCGCCGCCGCGCACATGCGAGATGTCCCGCCCCGAGATGACGATGCCGCCATCCGCGTGCAGCGCGATGCCGCCAACCGCCTTGCGCTTTGGCACGATGGTGGCCATCGTCCCGTCCGGCGCGCGGCGGTACACACCACCCTCTGACGCATCGCAAAAATACAGGCTGCCATCCGCATCGAAGCGCGGCCCCTCCAGGAGGCCGTAGCCCCACGCCAATGTCTCCAGCATCTTCATCTGCTCCTGTTCGTGTTGTGTTCAGTCCTTGCCCGGCACCCAGGCGGGGTCGCGTTTGCCCAGGTACGCGGCCATGCCCTCGCGCGCCTCGTCGCTCCTGAAGAGCCCGGCGGAGAGTTCGGCCGTCCAGGCCGCGGCGTCGTCGTAGCTCATCTGCGGCACCCTGCCCAGCACCTGTTTGGTGGCGGCGATGGCGCCGGGCCCGCCGCGCAGCAGGTCGTCCACGACCTGCGCCACTTCCGCGTCCAGCTGGTCGCGCGGCAAGGCCGTGTTGATCAGGCCCAGGCGTGCCGCCTCTGCCGCGCCGAAGCGGTTGCCGCGCAGGAAGGCGGAGCGCGCATCGGCCTCGCGCATCCTGGGCAGGCAGATGACCGAGATCATTGCGGGGGACACGCCAAGCCGCACTTCGGTAAAGCCGAACTTGATGTCGTCGGCCGCGACCGATATGTCCATGGCCGCCGCCAGGCCCATGCCACCGGCCACACAGTGCCCCGCGAGCCGGCCCACCCAGGGCTTGGGCGAGTTGCGGAACCGCGCGAACAGCTCGCTGGCGCCGGCGCGCCTGGGCGGGGCTGCCCCCTGGGCGGCATCCGGGGCGGCATCCGGGGCGGGATCCGTGGCGGCCTCCGGCGAGGACTTCTGGCGCAGGTCGGCCCCGGCGCAGAACACCGGGCCTTCATTCGTCATCACAATCACCCGCACCTGCGGGTCGGCCTCGGCCGCGTCCATGGCTTCGAGCAGTTCGCCGACCAGCTGCACGCTGAGCGCATTGCGGTTGTCCACATCGGCCAGCGTCAGCGTGAGAACGCCGCGCCTGAAATCTGATTTGACCAGGGGCATGGGTAACTTCCTTAGTGCTGGCTTCAGCCGTCGTCCGTTTTGTCTTCGCTCAACTGACCAGTTCCAGCGGGACATCCACCTCACGCGCACGCAGCCACTCGCCCAGGCTCTTGGCCTGGCCGTCCTGCCGGGTGGAGGCTGCCACGCCTTCCTGCAGCAGGCCATGGATGACGAAGTTGAGCGAGCTGATGTGCGGGAACTCGAAGCGCTCCACCCGCAGGCCGCGCGTCTCGGGCAGCAGGTGCTGCAGGCGCTCCACCGTGAGGAAGGCAGCAAGCCAGGGCCATGCGGCCTTGTCACGGACGAACACGCCGAGGTTGGCGTTGCCGCCCTTGTCGCCGGAGCGGGCGCCGATCAGGCGGCCGATCGGCATGCGTGAGCAGGGGCCGGCCAAGCCGCTGCTGCCCTCGCCCGCTGAAGCTTGCCCGGTGGCCGCTGTAGCCGCTGTAGCCGCTGTAGCCGGCCATCTTGCGCTGTTCGCCGGCGCCACGGAACTGACCGTCACGGGTGCCTGCCCGGGCAGCGTCACCGTCTGCGGCACCAACTCGCTGCCGATGGTGGCCGGGCAGTACACCCCATAAGGCCGCGCGTCCTTGCTGGCCTCGGCGCCCACCCGGAAGAAGCCGGGGATGGTGGCCAGCGCCATCTCGGTGGCCGCATCAAAGATGGGCCTGCCGACCCTGGCTTCGTCCTTGTCCTTGAAAGTCATCTTCCAGACAGCCACGGCTTCTTCATTGCTGGCGGGGTCGGCCTTGTCGGTGCGGATGAGCTGCGTCGTCACGCTGGCATAGTCGCCGGGCTTGAAGAGGCAGGCGCGCCAGAATGCCTTGTCCAGCAACTGCGCCTTGGCTTCCACGTCCAGCCCTGTGAGGCCGATGGCCAGCTCATTGCGCCAGCCGCCGATCTCGTTCATCGCCACCTTGAGGGTCGCAGGCGGCGGCTCGCCGGTGCAGCCATGGATGCGCACCCGGTCCGGTGCAAGCTGCTCCAGCCGGATGCTGTCAAAGCGTGCCGTCACATCCGGCCCGAGGTAGCCCGGCCCGCCAATCTCGTAGAGGAGCTGCGACGTCACCGTGCCGATGGACACTTCGCCGCCGCTGCCATCGTGCTTGCCGATGACGGACGACCCGTCCGCATGGACCTCGGCCCACGGAAAGCCCGCGCGCTCCAGGCCCGGCACTTCGGTGAAAAAGGAGTAGTTGCCGCCGGTGGCCTGCGTTCCGCATTCGATGACATGGCCCGCCACCACCGCGCCTGCCAGCGCATGCCAGTCGTCACGCTTCCAGCCATGGTGCCAGGCGGCCGGGCCGCAGACAATGGCGGCATCGGTGGTGCGCCCGGTCACCACAATGTCTGCCCCCTGGTTCAGCGCCTCCACAATGCCCCAGCAGCCCAGGTAGGCATTGGCGCTGATGAAGCGGGCGCGGTCCTGCAGCGGCTCGCCCGTCTCGAAGTGCGTGAGCCTGTCGCCCAGCGCATCAAGCCGCGGCAGCAGGTCATCCCCGGTCACATAGGCAATCTTCGGGTTCAGGCCGAGCCGCAGGGCCAGCTCGGCCAGCGCCTCCGCACAGCCCTGCGGGTTCAGCCCGCCGGCATTTGACACCACCTTGATGCCCTTGGCCAGGCAGCTGCCCATGACCTGCTCCATCTGCACCACAAAGCTGTCGGCATACCCCTTATTGGGCCGCTTGGCCTTGATGCGGGCCAGGATCAGCATGGTCAGCTCGGCGAGCCAGTCACCGGTGAGCACGTCGATATGCCCGCCCTCCACCATTTCCCTGGCGGCCGAAAGCCTGTCGCCAAAGAAGCCTGAGCAGTTTGCGATTCTGAGCGGTTGCGCCATGTCTTGGGGCCGATCCTAATAGTTCTATTAATAGAGCTATAAGATCATAACGGAAAACCAGGCCTCCTGCGACTGGCTGTGAAACCTGCAAAGCAGACCCTATCATTCGGGCATGCACCGACTCCTCGCCAGCACGCTTTTGCCCTTCTGCATCCTGGCCGGCGAGGCAATTGCCCAGACGGCCATTCCCCAAGACTTGCTTGACCTGAGGTCCATCACCTCATCCAGAAGCACGGCCGCCACCGAGAGGCAGGCAGCCTGCAGGCGCCTGATGCCCCAGGCCAACCAGCGCCTGCCGTCAGCCGACGGGTGGCGCCTGCGGGCCGGCATCGAGTGCGCCAATGTAGACCTTGAGCTTGGCGAGGCCGCGAACGCGCTGGCGCAACACGAGGCGCTTCTCGCCGACATTCGCTCGGCCCGGGTGGAGCCGGTGCTGGAGCTTGCCGCGATGAGGGCCAAAGCCATGGCGTTCAGCGCATTGGGCAGGCCCGCCGAAAGTGTGCGCGAGCTGGAAGCAGCCACAGAACTGGCGCACCGTCGCTATGGCCGCATGACGCCCCCGGCGCAGGTCATTGCCGCCACGCTTTGCGGCGCCTACTCCGCCAGCTCGCGCCATGACGAAGCCATTGCACTGTGCAGTGAAATCGTGGGCCTTCGCAAGTCCCGCAGCCCGGGAGACATCACGACGGCCTCCGCCCTGCACTATTGGGGAAACTCGCTGGTGTATCGCAACGCGAGCCCAGCGGATATCAGGCGTGGCGTTGAACTGCTTGAAGCCAGTGTGCGCGACATCGAGCTTGGCGCCGGAAAGAACAGCCTCTCGGGCCTGCAGATCAGGCGCGACCTGGCCTATGCACTGCAGCGCGACAGGCAACGCGAACGCGCCGAGCAGGAAGCACGCGCCGTGCGCCAGGAGTTTGCGCGCCAGTATGGCGAGAAGCACCCTGAAACCGTGACCACGGATGCCTTGCTGGCCATCCTGCTGAGTGAACAGAACAGAAACGCCGAAGCTGCAGCGCTGCAGGGAAACAGGCCGGGGGACGCAGCTCCACCGGACAAGACCCGGCTGTCCCGGGATCTGCTGCGCGCCATCAACCTCGTCGGCGCGATGCGCAACAAGGAAGCGCTTGAAGCGCTGGACGCATGGGCTGCAGACGCTGAACGCCTGCGCGATCAGCTCACGCTGGACCCGGTCGCCAAGGCCCAGTTCACGCAATCGTGGCGCAACGGCTACCAGATGCAGGCCCTGGTGTACTTCCGCATGGGCCAGCACCGTTCGGCCCTTGCGAGTGTTGAGCTCGCCAAGGCAAGAACGCTGATGTCCTCGATGGAAGACATGGACGCCATGCGCGCACTGCCCGACGCGGAGCGGGCAGCGGCACAAAAGGTCATGCGCGACGCGTCTCTTGAACGCCAGCGCCAGCGCCTTGCCCAACCGGGCTCTCCGGTAGCGCTGCAGGCAAGCCGGCTCGCCACGGAACATGAAGCAGCGTTCGCGCAGATACTCGAACGCGGTGCGTCAACCCATGTGAAAACCCGCGTCACCCGCAGCCACGTCGAGCAGGAAATACTAAACTTCCTCGCGCAGGCAAAGGACGACGAGGCTTACCTCAGCCTGGGTTATGGCCTCGGAAATACCCAGGGCATCATGCCGATGCTCATTCGCAAGGGCCGTGTCCATGTGCCCCTGTATGCGCTGACCACCCAGCGGAATGCCGACAGCACCATCACGGCGATGCGGATGCTGGCGCAGCATGGCACGCGGGGACTTGAAAAGCTCGGGCTGAAGGTGGTGTCCAGGCAGCCGGAAGGCTTCGCATTGGTGCCTGCATCGACGCCGGAGCCGGCCATCACCGAACCGAGAAAGGTGGTGGAGTACCTGTCCGACAAAATCCTCGGGCCTTTCACAAGCCAGCTGCAAGGCGTCACCCGGCTCATCGTTTCCCCCGACGGTCCCACGTGGCTGATCCCGTTTGACCTGTTGGAAACAGGCGGCCAGCCTGTGTTCAGGACCATGAAGGTGAGCTACACGCCGTCGCTCAGCGTGCTGTCCATCCAGCGACGGCGCATGCAGGAAAGCCGGGCCACTCCCGCATCAGCACAGTTGCTGGCCGTGGGCGGCGCCAACTACCGGCGCCGGGTGCAGATGGCACCGGGCAGCCCCATCTTCATCAACCGCGTCAACACACCCGCTGCACCGTCGAGCTACGATCTCGCCACGCTTGCGGACGCGGCAAGCGCGCCTGAGTTCTTTGCGCAGCTGGTCGGCATGATCGCCGGCGCGCGGGACCTGCCAGGGTCGCTGCGCGAAGTCCAGAGCATCACCGCGCGTTTCGCGCCCCACAACGTGACCGCCCTGACCGGTGAATCCGCCACGGAGAAACGCGTCAGCGAACTGGCCGGCAACAACCGGATGGCGTCGTTCGACTACATCCACTTCGCGACGCACGGCGTGGCGCAAAGCCGCAGGCCGATGATGAGCGCCCTGGTGACCGGCCTGAACGACCGCGACGGTTTGAACGACGGGTATATCAGTGCGCAGGAAATAGCCGGATGGAACCTCAAAGCCAGGCTCGTGGTGTTGTCGGCCTGCGAGTCAGCCCTGGGCCGCGACATAGGCGGCGAAGGAATTCTGGGTCTGCCTTACGCGTTCCTCTCCGCCGGAGCCGCCACCACAATCCAGACCCTCTGGGCCATTCCCGACAGCGAAACAGCCCAATGGATGGACAGCTTCTACGAACGCGTGCTTGCCGGTGAATTGCCATCCGATGCGCTGGCTGCGGTCAAGCAGAAAGTCGCGGCGAACGAGCGCTGGAAGCCAGACTACGAAATGCCGACATCGTGGGCGGCGTTTGCGGTCTATGGGTGGTGAGGCAGCAGCGCCTCAGAAATACCCCAGCGCCTGCCTGATGCGCGCCAGCTTCTCCGGATTGCGCTGCACATGGATGCGCACGATGCGCTCGCCGTCCGTCTCGTAGGACTGCGCGGATTCCAGCTCGCCGCCGATGAAGCGCAGCAGCCCCCACTGGCCGTTGAAGACGGCCAGCTCCACCCGCACGCCCTTGCCGAAGCGCCGGTGCGACGCATAGAACAGCTGGGCGATGCGCCGCGCGCCTTCCAGCGGCTTGCCGAAGCTGGGCACGATGCCGCCGCCGTCGCCGATCAGCGTGGCGTCTTCGTCCATCATCGACGCCATGGCCGCCAGGTCGCCGCTGTCCATGGCATCGGCAAAGGCGCGCATCAGGCGGTAGTGGTCCTGCGGCGGCACCTTGCGGCGCGGGCGCCCCTCGGTCAGCTGGGCCCTGGCGCGGTGCACCATCTGGCGGCAGGCCGCCTCGCTCTTGCCGGTGACGCGCGCGACCTCGCTGTAGTCGGCGTCGAACACTTCGCGCATCAGGTAGGCCGCGCGCGCATCGGGCGCCAGCCGTTCCAGCAGCATCAGGAAGGCCACCGAGATGTCGTCCGCACGCTCCAGGATGTCCTCGGGCGTGGCGGGCCCGTCGGCCAGCAGCGGTTCGGGCAGCCAGTAGCCGGTGTAGTGCTCGCGCCGCACCTTGGCCGCCCGCAGGTGGTCGATGGACAGGCGCGTGGTGGTTGAGACAAGCCAGGCCTCCGCGCTGGCGATGTCGTCGTCATTGGCCGCGTCCCAGCGCAGCCAGACGTCCTGCACCACCTCTTCGGCCTCGCCGGCCGAGCCGAGCATGCGGTAGGCAATACCCTGCAGGCGCTTGCGGGCGTTCTCGAAGGTGCGGGTGCGGGCGTCCATGGTGTGCGGCTACAGGATGATGTTGTTCACGGCCTTTGGCAGCCGGGGCAGGCCGGTCTCGCCCAGCATGCCCCGCAGCTCGATCTCCAGCTGCCTGCATACCTGCGCCATGGGCACGTCGTTGGCGCTGCCTTCAAACGGATTCTCGGTGCTCTCGCCCACCTGCTCCAGCGAGATGTACATCCAGGACACCAGCAGGCTGAACGGGATGGCCAGCCATGCCATGTGCCCTGCCATGAAGCCGGGCACCTGCGCATTGAGTCTGTCGAATTCACCCACGATACCGAACGGCAGCAGCATCGCGAAGGTCCAGACAAAAATCACGTTGATGATCGCGTACTGGCGCGGGTACGGGAAGTTCTTCAGGCGCTCCACCTTGCTCTGCTGGTCCAGGAAGTCCTTCAGGGTCTTCTGCATCTCGGCATGGTGCAGCACCGCGAGCTGCTGGCTGGCATACAGGCCCCGTATCGCCTCGCTCTGCGTGGCAAGCAGGGTGACGGCCTTTGGCCGCACCACCATCACACGGGCCAGTTCGTCTTCGGGCAGGTAGTTGCGCAACTCTGCATCCAGCGGTGTTTCGCACTCGGGCACCGAGAAGAAGCTCCGCTTGTATTCGGCGTTGGCACGGGTGGCCGCGTTCTCCCAGACCCGCCCGGTGCGCAGCTGGTAGCGCAGCGCGGTCAGCCATGCAAGATGGCGCAGGACAAGCTGCCGGGTGTGCTCGCGCGCCACCGGGAAGTCCCTGCAGATGAGCCCCCAGTAGCGGCTGCTGGCCGCAACCGCCGTCCACACCTGCTGGGCCTCCAGCGTGCGGCCATAGGTCTGCGAGTTCCTGAAACCGACGATGAACGACGCAGCCGTGCCCAGCAAGGCCACGACCACCCAGGGAATCGCCACCCACTTCAGGCCATACCACTGGTACAGCACCACAGGGGCGGCCGACAGGGCTGCCAGCAGATAGACCTTGCGCCGCGTCCAGTGCAGGAATTCCGCGAGCCGGTAGGAACGGCCGATGTGCATCGCATGCGCCTTCAGTTGAGGCCGGCCTTGTCCAGCCCGAAGGCCGCATCCGCCGAGCCGGGGACGGTCCTGAATCCTACATTCACACGGTTCCAGGCGTTGTTGGTCATCACGTGCCAGGTCAGCACCGTCAGCTCCTTTTCGGAGAGTTGCCCGCGCACACGTTCGTACAGTTCATCGGGCACACCCTGCTCCGGGATTTTGGTGAGCACTTCAGACCAGGCCAGGCAGGCCCGCTCGCGCGGCGCGAACAGCGTGGACTCGCGCCAGGCGGCCAGATGATGCAGGCGCAGCGCCCGCTCGCCATGCAGCGTGGCCTGCTTGATGTGCATGTCCAGGCAGAAAGCGCAGCCGTTGAGCTGCGCGATGCGGATGGCGACGAGGTCCAGGATGGCCTCCTCGATCTCCCCGCCCTTTTTGAGCAGACCTCCGAATTCAACGAACTTGCGGAAGAGTTCAGGAGACTGCTGGGTGTAATTGATGCGTTGCGTCATGAGGGTTCCTTGAAGATGGGGTGACAGGCTTTTTCGCAGCCCTGTCCTCAAGACGTTTGACGCAGCCGGCCTGTGACAGGTTTTTTCCGGCGACAGGCTTTGGTGGTTAAGCGGGAAGCCTGATGACAACTTCCGTCTTCACCGAGTTGGCCAGGAAGCACTCCTCATGCGCCCTGTGGTGCAGCCGCTCCAGCTGGCCGGCAGCCGCGGGCGTGCTGGCCGCCAGCACGACCTCAGGTTGAAGCGTGACCCTGGCAACCCACAGCCTGCCGTCCTCGCGGGTCTTCATCTCGCCCTCGGCCGTGTCCAGGTAACTTTCAACGACGAGGCCGTCCCGCGCAGCCAGGTCGAGGAACCACAGCATGTGGCAGCTGGACAGCGACGCCACGAACATCTCCTCGGGGTCAACGCCTGCCGGGTCCGAGTACGGCAGGCGCACGACCGATGGCGAACTGGAACCGGGCACAACGGCACCGCCGTCGAACACCAATGTGTGCGCGCGGCTGTAGCCATGCCTGCCGGGCGTCAGGGTCCGGCGCTCCCATTGAACGGTGACTGTGTGCTGCGACATGTTCGTTCCCCTGTCTGCAATGCCGGCTGCTACCCCGCCAGCCCCGCATAGATGTTCTGCACATCGTCGTTGCCGTCAATCGCCGACAGGAAGTCTTCCACTTCCTGCAGTTCGGCCGCGCTCAATGAAGCCGGGTTGACAGGATTCTTCGGCTTGTAGCCCAGTTTGGCCGACAGCACGGTGAAGCCCTGGGCCGGCAAGGCGCGGCTCACGACGTCAAGGTCGGTGGCGTCGGTGATGAACAGCGTCGTGCCTTCCTCGTCGCCGGGCGCGAAGTCCTGCGCGCCGGCTTCGATGGCGGCAAGCTCCGGGTCGGCGCCGGCGGCTGCGGGCTCGGCCTCGATCAGGCCGACATGGTCAAAGTCCCACGACACCGAACCTGACGTGCCGAGCTGGCCCTTGCGGAACAGCACGCGCATCTCGGGCGCGGTGCGGTTGACGTTGTCGGTCAGGCATTCCACCATCACCGGCACCCGGTGCGGCGCAAAGCCTTCGTAGATGACATGCTCGAAGTGCACTGCCTCACCGGTCAGGCCCGCGCCTTTCTTGATGGCACGCTCCAGCGTGTCCTTGGGCATGGAGACCTTGCGCGCCTGCTCCACCACCAGCCGCAAGCGCGAGTTGAGGGCCGGGTCGGCGCCGCCGCGCGCGGCGATCATGATGTCCTTGGACAATTTGCCGAAAATCTTGCCTTTGGCATCCGCGGCAAGAGCCTTGCCTTTTGCTTTCCACTGCGCGCCCATGTCTGGTTCCTGGTGTTTTTGGGGGCCTCAGTTATACACCCGGCCAGACTGACAGCATTCCGGGGGCCGCAGATTGCTGTCAAACCCGGCTGCCGTCCTCCATGCTTGCGGCGATCCCGGGCAGCGGCAGGTGTACCTGGCCTTCGCCAGCCGGCAGGGCACCCTGCTGCGCACACAGCGCTTCGTGGCGCAAGCTGTCATCGCCGTCCGGCTTGCCGGGCCGCAAGGCGCTGACCGTGAGGTACTGCACGCCCTTGATGCGGGTCACGCCCCGGAACTCAACCTCAAGCCCGCCAACAGAGATGGCGTCGCCTGGCTTCAGGCCGGCAAGCCATTTCTTGAGGCCGGTCGCGCCATCAGCAGCGCCGCTGGTCACAGGAAGTTGGCCTGGCTGGCTCGCATAGCCCTTGACGATGGATGCACCCGGCTCCCCCAGCAGTTCATCAAGCACACCGAGTTCGTTTGGCTCGGGCAGGCCGGAGAACCGGTATCCCATGCTGGTGGATGCGTCCAGGCTCGACAAGGCGTGCCGGCCAGCCCGCGAGAGCCCGCTGGCCTCGGTGCACACATCGCTGGCGACGCTATCCGTTTCATCGGCATCAGCGCCGGGCGCGGGCTCGCCCTTCCTGTCGTGGCTTATGCCTGCACGCGGACCGGTCAGCTCATCCAGCAAACCCCTGAAAAGTGAGGGCGCCCGGCCCAGGGCCTGCACGACCCACTGGCTCAGCGTGCGCGTCTGCGGCGCCGCCGCATGCACCGGCTCACCACGCGGCACTGCCGCCGGAAGTACGGCGAGCTGCCAGGACGGCGCGGCCTGGCCGGCCGTCGGAACCGCAGCCGCCTTCAGGTCGGCGTTGACGCCCGGGATGATCCTGCCAGGCGGGACATGGAATGTGACGGCGCCGGATTGCGAAGCAACGGGTTGCATGAAGCGCTCCTTTTGACGATATGCCCCATGCTAGTCGGCGCAACACTGGCGCCACAGCATCCGCAAGTATCGGTTGCAGCCTGCCTCAGCGCGCCACGCGCGCAATCGCCGAGCCCAGCATCTCCGCCGTGCAGGGCTTGGGCAGCACCTCAAAGCCCAGTTGTGCAATCAGGTCCAGTTGCTCGGCATAGCCGGTCATCAGCAGCACCGGCAGGCCCGGCAGGGTCTCGCGCAGCAGGCGGGCCAGGCCGACGCCGTCCAGCTCACCGGGCATCACCACATCGGTCAGCACGATATCGGGCAGGGTGTCCTGCTCCAGCAGCCAGTTGCGCGCGGCAGCGCCGCGGTTCATGCGCGTGACCTTGCAGCCCAGCTCCTCCAGCAGCGGCACCAGCGCGCCGGCCACGTCGTCGTTGTCTTCCACCAGCAGCACTGCCTTGCCCAGCTGGCGGGCCAGGGGCGTGGTCGTCACCGCCTGGGTCTCGGCGTCTGCGGGCGCGGCGGGGAAGTACAGGCTCACCCGCGTCCCCTTGCCTTCGACGCTCGCCACGGTGGCGGTGCCGCCCGCGCGCTGGCACAGGCCGTAGATCTGGCTGAGGCCAAGACCGGTGCCCTGCCCCACCGGCTTGGTGGTGAAGAAAGGCTCAAACACCTTGTCGATGACGTCGTGCGGTATGCCGTTGCCGGTGTCGCTGGCCTCGATGACGACAACGTCGCCTTCCAGCGTGGCGGGCAGCTCGCCGGCCGCATTGCGCGCCTCGATGCGGAAGCTGCCGGCCGACGGCATGGCATCGCGCGCATTGATGGCCAGGTTGAGCAGCGCCAGCTCCAGCTCGGCATGGTCCACCATGACGGGCTTCGTATCGGTCGCCACCTGGATGGACAGCTCAATGGCGCCGCCCAGCACCGGCGCGATCAGCTCGCGCGTGGCGGGCAGCTTGTCCTGCAGGATCACGCGCTCGGGCACCAGCGCCTGCCGGCGCGAGAAGGCCAGCAGCTGCCGCGTGAGCTTGGTGGCCGAGTCCACCGCGCGGCCGATGGAGTCCAGCTGCCGCGCGCCGGTATCACCCAGGTTGCGCCGCAGCAGGTAGACGTTGTTGCTGATGACCATCAGCGCGTTGTTGAAGTCGTGCGCCACGCCGCCGGTGAGGCGGCCCAGGGCCTCCAGCTTCTGGGCCTGGAGCAGCGCCTCTTCGGCCTTGCGCCGGGTGATGGTCTCGCGCTGCAGTTCCTGCGCGGCCTCGAACGAGTCGCGGGTGCGGCGCCAGGCCACGCGGGCCGTCAGGTAGATGGCCGCAAACGCAGGCAAACCCAGCGCCAGCAGCAGGCCGAGGTCCTTGAGAACGAGGTTGCGCACGGCCGTGAGGTTCATGCCGGTGCCCACATAAAGCGGGTAGTTGCCGACGCGGGTGTAGGCCAGCACCCTTTCCTGCCCGTCCACGGAAGAGACACCCTGCATCTGCGCCGAAGCCTTGCCCGCCGCGACGGACGACATGACGGGGCTGCCCGGTGCCAGCCGGTCCGGCGCATTGAGCAGCAGCGGCCAGCGGGTGTAGATGACGCCGCCCTCGCGGAACAGGTTGACGGCCAGGCCCGGCTCGTCTGCCACCAGGTCGGCATAGAAGCGCTCGAAGTATTTGACATGCAGGCTGACGTTGATGACGCCGCCGAAGCTGCCATCCGCCCGGTTGAAGCGGATGCTCAGGTCCATGACCTTCTCTTTGGTCGTCCGCGTCAGGAAAGGCTCCGACAGGTAGCGCCCATCCGGCGTGAGCTGGTGATGCCTGAAGTACGCGCGGTCGGTAAAGTCGAGGGCCGGCACCGGCAGGAACAGGCTGCTGGCAACCGGCTTGCCGTCTGCCCCGATGATCCACAGCGACTGGATCTGCGGCTCGGCCCTGGCCCGCGCGCTCAGCAGCGCATGGAGCGATGCTTCATCCCGGCGCAGATCCTCAAGGTTCTTGCCATTGACCAGGTCAAACAACCTGTCCTGCAGGGCCTCGGCACCGGCCATGACACGGCTTGCATGCTCATGCGCCACGCGCAGCGAACGGCTGACCCGAAGGTCTGCCTCTTCCCGGGCCTCGATGAGCCGGTAACCGCCAAAGATGGCATAGACAAAAAGCGGGACAACCACACTGAGAATGCCCAGCATCCTCAGCGACCTCATTGATGCGGCGCTACGCTCTTTCATGGCATGAGCCTAGCATGAATCACACCGGCGGCCGCGGCCCGGGCGGCCCGCCTACAGTGCAGACATGGCGCCAAAGTCCGGCATGGCTCCGCTGGCAAATCCGGCGCCGGCCAGCGAGCCGACGGCGATCCTGCCGCCGCTGATCTTCAGCCGCACCGCGCCGTGCGAGCGCTCGTACAGGTCAGGGTGGGCTGCCAGGAAAGCCGCCTGCTCGGATGCAGGCAGGGCGGCCATGCCGTTCACATAGTGGTGGCCGTTGCGCTCCACATGGGTGATGCCCAGCAGGTTGACCAGGGCCAGGTCCTGCTGCACCGACAGGCCGGCCTGGGTGGTCAGGTCTTCGGCCGACATGAAGTAGCGGGCCGCGCCCTCGTCGGCGTTCCACTTCGCACAGCGCGCGGCATTGAGCAGCGAGCGGTAGATGCCCTTGCAGGTCTTGGACGAGACGCCCGCATAGCCGCGCGCACGCGCC
Organism: Pseudomonadota bacterium; assembly: GCA_040385105.1. Taxonomy (GTDB): domain Bacteria; phylum Pseudomonadota; class Gammaproteobacteria; order Burkholderiales; family Burkholderiaceae_C; genus JACMQX01. The sequence goes on along the minus strand of JAZKHY010000024.1, from coordinate 28,229 downwards.
TGCACGAAGGCGTCGAGCTCGCCGTCGGACTCGTCGATGATGACCGGCTTGCCGAGGTCCGCCGAGCGCAGGTCCACCTCCAGCGCCAGCTTGCGGTTGATGGGCTGCTCGATGAACATGATGGAATCGTTCAGCCGCCTGAGGGCCGGCGCGGCGCGCATCGCCGCAAGCAGCTCGGCCACGCCGTGCGCGTCGTTGTACTGCTCGTTGCCGTCCAGCGAGATGAAGTACGGCTGAGCCAGCGTGTCCAGCACCGACGCAATGGCCGTGAGGCGGGCCACGTTGGAATCGACCTTGCCGCCGACCTTGAGCTTGTAGTAGCGGTGGCCGTAAGCCTGCACCACCTGCTCGAAGGTTTCGGGCAGGCCGTCGTTGACCGGCTCTGTGATGTCGGCTGCAGTGATGGCATCCACCAGCCCCACCGTGTGCCGCGCCTCGATGGTCTGCGCGGGCCTGAGGCTGGCCATGAAGCTGGCGATGTTGAGCCCCTCGGCCTCGCCGCGGCCGCCGCCCACCCCCGCTGCATTGGTGCGGATCGCGTCGTAGAAAGAGATACCGGTCAGACGGCAAAGGGCATCCAGCACCGCGCGGTCCACCAGTGCCGGGCCGTAGCTGGCCAGCAGCGGGTTGTATTCTTTCCTGGCCGAAGCAGCCAGGTGCGCGTTGAAATGGCGCGCGAAATGGCCGAAGGCCGTGGCCGGGCCGGCGTCGCCCAGGTAGGCATCACGCGTCATGCGCAGCACGTCGCGCAGCTGGTTGAAGTTGTCTTCGTTGGAGAGCGCCAGGTTCTTGTCGAACCACTTCGGCGCCATCAGCTCAGCTGCCGCGCCCCAGGCCCAGCGGCCGTCGGGCAGCTCGATACGGGCACGCGCAAAGGCCTGCGGGCATTCGCGCAGCGTGACCACGCCAAAGCGGAAGGGCATGCGCAGCGTGACGGGGCGCTCGTAGAGCTCGATGTCCCGGATGGAAAATGTCGGTGCTTCAGTCATGCGTCAGGCGTCCAGCGATTGCAGCACGCCGCGCAGGTAGCCGATGGAATGCGCGGCCGAGCCCATGCCGTCGGGCACATAGTCAAACGGCTCCACCGCGATGATGCCGTTGTAGTGGCCCTCTGACTGCATCTGCAGCAGTGTCTTGAGGATGGGCCTGAACTGCATGGCGCCCTGCCCGGGCCCGCGCCGGTTCGGGTCGTTCACCTGCACATGGGCAATGCGGCCGGTGGGCATCCAGCGGGCCATCAGCGCATCCACCGGTTCGCTTTCGGTCTGGCCCGATGCGCTGCAGTCGATCATCGTCCTGAAGGCCGGCGAGTTGATCTCGTCCACCAGCTGCGCGGCCTGCGCCACGGTGTTGAGCACATCGGTTTCCCTGCGCGACAGCGGCTCGATGCAGTAGGTGACGCCACAGGCATTGGCCATCAGCGCCACGCGTTCCATGCATTCGCGGATGCGGTCCATGGCCACGTCCAGCGTCTCGCCCTGCGGCACCGAGCGCTGCTTCGGCGAGCCATGGACCAGGTAACTGCCGCCCATGATCTCGCACATCTCGACCAGCCGGCACATGACGTCGGTGGTGCGTCCGCGCAGCGCGGCGTCCGGGCTCACGATGGACAGGCCTGCAGGCGCCACCAGCAGCCAGTGCAGGCCGTAGATGGCCAGGCCGTGGTCCTGCGCGATGCGCGCAAACTCAGCCGCCTGCGCGTCTGTGATCGCCATCGGGTCGGGGGCCAGCGTGAACGGCGCGACTTCCAGCCCGTCATAGCCCATCGCGACCGCGGCCCTGCACTGGTCGGCGAATGGCAGTGGATGCAGCACCTCGTTGCACAGCGCGATCTTCATCTGCCGAACAGCCCCGTGACGGCGACCCAGACGCGGGCCTGGCCTGCCCGCACGGCGCGGTTGACCGCCGGCACATACATGACCATGGTGAACACCGTGACCGCTGCCAGCAAGGCGCAGATCGGGCGGGTGATGAAGGGCGAGAGGTCACCGTCGCTCAGCGTGAGGCCGCGGCGCAGGCTCTTGTCCAGGATGTCGCCAAGCACAATGCCCAGCACGAACGGCGGGATCGGGTAATTGAGCCGGCGCAACAGGAAGCCGCAGACGCCGATGAACAGCATGATGTACACGTCAAACAGGCGCGAGGCGATGGCAAATGAGCCCACGGTGCACATCACCATGATGACCGGCATGATGATGCTGCGCGGGATGCGGATCACGGCCAGCAGCGGCTTGATCAGGAACAGGCCGAAGAACAGCATGCCCAGGGTGGCCAGCAGCGTCATGGCCACGACGTCATACACGAACTGCGGCTGGTTCACCATCAGCATCGGGCCGGGCTGCACGCCGTGGATGATCATGGCGGCCATCAGCACCGCAGAGGGCGCCGACCCGGGAATGGCCAGTGCCAGCGCCGGGATGATGCCGCCGGGGATGGATGCGTTGTCGCCGGTCTCGGCAGCAATCAGGCCCTCCACCGAGCCCTTGCCGAACATTTCCTTTTCCTTGCTGGCGCGGCGCGCGGCGGCATACGACGACCAGGCCGCCATGTCTTCGCCCACACCCGGCAGGATGCCGATGTAGACGCCGATGACGCCCGAGCGCAGGATGGTGCGCCAGTACTTCACCACGTCCTTGATGCGCGGCAGGACCGAGTCCACACTGTTGACGATGGCTTTCTTCATCGGCTCCGACAGCACGGTCAGGATCTCGGCCAGGCCGAAGGCGCCGATCAGCGCCGGGATCAGCGACAGGCCGCCCGACAGCTCGCCGTAGCCGAAGGTGAAGCGGTCGTGCGCGTTGATGCCGTCCTGCCCGATCAGCGTGAGGAACAGGCCGACAAAGCCCATCAACCAGCCCTTGACCGGGTCGCTGCCGGCGATGGTGCCCGACATCATCACGCCGAACAGCGCGAGCCAGAAAAACTCGTAAGCGCCGAACGACAGCGCCACCTCGCCAAGCGTCGGCGTGAGCAGCGCCAGGCACAGCACGCCGAACAGCGAGCCCGCCACCGAGCCGGTGGTGGCGATGCCCATGGCCCGCCCGGCCTGGCCCTTGAGCGCGAGCTGGTAGCCGTCCAGGCACGCCGCCGCATTCGCGGCCGTGCCCGGTATGTTGAGCAGGATGGCCGTGCGGCTGCCGCCGTAGATGGCGCCCACATAGGCACAGATGAGGATAAGGATGGCGTCGTTGGGCGCCATCTTGATGGTGAGCGTGGTCAGCAGCGCAATCGCCAGCGTGGCCGACAGGCCGGGCATGCAGCCCACCATGATGCCCGCCAAAGTGGCGCTGAGTGCATACAGCAGCGGCCAGAAGCTGAAGAAGGTGTCGAGCGAGCGCCCTAGGGCAAAGAGGCCTTCAAGCATCAGGGCAACCGCACAAGGAAGAGGTACTGGAACATCAACGCGATGGTGACGCCAGCGCCCAGGCCGATGGCGGCGGCAACCAGTGCGCCGCGCCCGACCTGGCCTGCCGCGCGCCGCTCGGGCAACTGCAACAGGAAGATGTGGAGGAAGAGGTAGGTGGAGGCCGCGGCCCAGAACGGCAGGCCATGCCCGACCAGCCCGCCCGCAAAGCCAAGGCACAGCACCAGCGTGAGCGCTGCGCCTGCCAGCGTGGTGCTGCCGGTGCGGCCGGCGCCCTGGGGCGTGAGCGCGCCACGCCGGATCGAGCGCACCACGATGACCAGCGCCGTGAGCACGATCAGCACGCCGAGGATGCCCGGCACAAGGCCCGGCGCGGCAAAGCCTGGCACGCCCTGCTTCTCGAGCCGGTCCATCCGCCATGAGCCGATGCTGATGGCCACGCCGATGACGACCCAGATGCCGCCCGAGATCAGGTCGGACCGGGGCGACGGCTGCGGCTGTTCTGAAATTTCAATATCCATGCGACGTCAAGCCAAAGCGCTGCCGCATGCCGCGCCGGGGCGCGGCCATGGGCAGCCGGAAAGGGCAGTGAAGATCAGGGCCGGGCAATGCCTACCTTGTCGGGCGAGACCTTGGCCTTGCCGGTGTCCTGCATCAGCCAGGCGTTGGCGGCAATGGCGGGCGCCGCGGCAGCCTGCGCAGCGTCGCCGGCCACGGGCGCGAACAGCGCGCCGCGGCTGGTGGCGTACTTCTTCAGGGCGTCGCTGCTGGCGATTTCCTTCGCCCAGATCGCCTGCACCGTGGCCACCACATCGGCCGGCACGCCCTTGGGAATGAAGATGCCGAAGTAGTTGGTCGGCACCTTGATGCCCGGCACGAACTGGGTGATGGGCGGGATCGTGCCAAAGCCTTCGAGCTCCAGCGGCTTGTCGCTCACAGCGGCCAGCGGGCGGATGCGCTTGCCGCGGATGAAGTCGGCCTGCTCCACGGCCAGCTGCGTCGTCAGGTCGGTCTCGCCGGAGACGGTGGACACGGCCGCAGGGTTGCCGCCGTCATAGGTCACGTGACGGTATTTGACGTCGGCCGCCCTCGAGATCAACTCCATGGCATTGTGGCCGCCGGAGGTGACGCCGGCCGTGGCCACCTTGACTTCGCCCGGCTTGGCCTTCATTTCAGCCAGCAGCTGGGGCATGGTCTGCCAGGGCTTGCCGGCGTTGACGCCCACCACCGGCACATTGGCCACCGTCAGGAACAGGTGCCAGTCCTTCGCGGAAACATCCAGCATGCCCAGCGTCTGGTATGCACCCAGGTCCTGCGCCGCCCCTGCAGCCCAGGTGTAGCCGTCCTTCGCAGCATCCCAGGCACTCTTGGTGCCGATGGAGCCGGAAGCGCCAGGCTGGTTGACCACCACGATCTTCTGACCGAGCACCTTCTCGAGTTCAGCTGCCGTCACACGCGTGACCTGGTCAGTCGAGCCGCCCGCCGCCCACGGCACGATCAGATTGATGGGCTTGCTCGGCTTCCACTGCTGGGCCATGGCCGGCGCGGCAACGGCCAGCGCCAGGGCGGCCAGGGAGAAACCTTTGAGGAAAAAACGCTTGTGCATGCTGTCTCCTGAGTGCTGATTACGGCTGTAAATACGACTTGATTTACGACTTAATTATCCAAACGGTTAATTAACAGACACTGTATTTATTTCATCAAAGCCTGTCAACGCGGGAAGCCCCTAATGCCTTGGCGTCTTACTCCAGCCAGCGCGCCAGGTTCGCCCTGACGAAGTCATCGTCATGCAGATGCGGGTAGGCGTCATGCACACGCGTGAGTTCTTCTGCCTGCCCCGGGCTCAGGCCCTCGTTCGGGTCCAGGCACCAGATGCCTTCCAGCAGGCCCTGGCGGCGCAGCATTTCATGGCAGCCGGCAATGCAGCCGTGGAAGTCGTTGGCCACATCGAACAACGCGCTGTTGCTGTCCGTCACCTGCCCATCCAGCGCCAGCAGGGCCGGCGTGACGGTGCCGGCCTCGACGGCCTGGTGGATGAGCCCGAGCTGCTCCACCGCACGCTTCGTCCACACGCTCCAGTGGCCCAGCAGCCCGCCCCTGATGCGCACCGTCACGGGGCGCCCCTGCCTCATGAAGGTGAACGGCGACAGCAGGTCGAGCACGATGTGGTCGTCATTGCCGGTGTAGAGCGTCACGCGGTCTTCGGCGCCGGCCTCCACCACGCCGCGCAGCACATCGAGGGTGCGGTAGCGGTTGAACGGCGCCATCTTGATGGCCACCACGTTGTCAATGGCCGCAAAGCGCGTCCAGAAACTCGCGGGCAGGTGGATGCCGCCCACGGCGGGCTGCAGGTAAAAGCCGACCAGCGGCATCATCGCCGCCACCGCCTCGCAATGGGCGATCAGCTCGTCTTCACCCGCGCCCTTCATTGCAGCCAGGCTCAGCAGGCCTGCGTGGTAGCCGATGCCGCGGGCGATGCCGGCCTCTTTCACGGCCTGCGCCGTCCGGCCCGCCAGGCCCGCCACCATGAACAACGGCCGCTTTCCGCCGATGGGCGTCCAGTCGCGTGACGTTTGCATGGCCAGTTCCAGCACCGGCTCATACAGCCCCACATCGCGGATGGCGAACTGGGTGGAGTGCACACCTACCGCCAGGCCCCCCGAGCCGGCGTCCATGTAATAGCGCACCATGGCGCGCTGGCGCCGCCGGTCGAACTGGCGGTTGGCGTCGAGAGCCAGCAGGTTGGCCGGGATGACCGCGCCCTTGCGCAACACAGCGAGTGAATCAGCAGGAATGTCGGACCGATGCATGTCAATACTTCCCGTCGCGCGCTTCGTAATGTGTAGGCTTGCCCAGCGTCCCCATGCCGCGCGCGGCCCAGTCGGCCGTCCAGTCGAGCATGGTGTCCAGGCTGACCCGGGGCTTGCCAAACAGGCGGTATGCCTCGTCGCAGTTCACCAGCCAGGCGGTCTCGGCCTCGGTACCGGTGAGTTGCGGCTCAATGCCAAGGCGCCTGCCTAGGCCGATGGCGGCTTCCCGGATGCTGATGACAGGCCCGCTCAGGTTCAGCGGCGACGTCGGTGTGTCGCAATGCGCCAGCGCGCGCAAGGACCAGTCGTTGGCTTCGCCCTGCCAGATGACATTGGCGTGCCCCATGGACAGGTCAATCGGCTCGCGCGCCAGCAGCTTGTGCGCCACGTCATGCAGCACGCCGTAACGCATGTCGATGGCATAAGACAGGCGGATCAGCCGGCCCGGCGTGCGGTGCACATGCGAGAAGTGCTGGAACATGCGCTCGCGCGCCACGCAGGAGTTGGCGTATTCGCCCGGCGGCGTGAGCGGCATGCCCTCCACCGCGCCGCCGCTGTGCACGCCGGTGAACGGGTACACGCAGGCGGTTGAAAACACCACGATGCGCGACTTCGGGAACCGCTCGGCCACCATCGCCGGCACATGCGCATTCATCGCCCAGGTCAGCCACTCGCTGCCCTGCGAGCCAAACTTGCGGCCGGCCATGAACACGATGTTCGGCACCGACGGCAGCGAGGCCAGCGAGTCGCGCGACAGCAGGTCGGCCTCAATGCATTCCACCCCCTGCGACTGCAGCCGCTCGCGCAGGCCAGCCTCGGAAAACCGCGCCACACCAATGATGCGCTTGCCCGGCGCAGCCCGCCTGGCCATGCGCGCCAGCGTCGGCCCCATCTTGCCGCCCACCCCCAGCACCATGATGTCGCCCTCGATACGGGCCAGGTCCTGGATCAGCGCCATCGACGGTTCGGACATCACGTCTTCCAGGTGTTCAAGATTGTCGAAACGGGGCGGCAGATTCACAGTGTCTCCTTGCGGGTGCATCATTTTGCGAAAACCAGTGTAACCAAACAGTGAATTAGGCGGGCGTACGGAAAAACCAACGTCAGCCACCCCAGACGGCCGGGCGCCCCGCGCGGCCAGGCCTGGTGCTCATCGGGGCGGCCTTGGCGCGCGATGAGAGGCGCGTGACGCGCGTTGCGACGCGGCGGGTTTCGGGCACGCGCATAGTCACATTCCCACTACCAAAGGAACACAATGAATACCAGCTCACGCAGAAATCACTCCAGCCTGGAAGGTATGCGCCACCCGATGGCAGCGCCGTCGGGTATTGCGGGGCTGATTGGCGCAGCTTTGATGCTTGTGCCACTCCACGCTTCGGCACAGACCGCCCCGCTTGCGCATGTAGCCAACCCCGGTGTCTATACCGTTCTTCAGGAGAACGACCAATTCCGTGTCGTCCTGGCTACGTGGAAGCCCGGCCAGCACGATGAGGCTCACTCCCATCCCGCCAACGCCACCTATGCGGTGACAGCGTGCAAGGCACGACTCTATGGACCGGATAAAAAGGTACTGGGCGAGGCCGCCAGAGCACAGGGCTCCGTCGTCCTGCAGGCCCCGGTAGCTTCACACACGTTCGAGAACATCGGCACCAGCGACTGCCAGATTCTCATTGTGGAGCGCAAGTAGCGCGGTGGCTGACCCGGCCCCCGGGGTAGTCAGTTTAACCCCGGTGCCACCGTGATCATGGCCGGCGCAAAAGCAGCGCAAATCAACGGCACAGCAGCATGGCCTTGACATCGTCAGGTCCGGCTGTCAATCTCCAGAGAAATACAACAAAGATAAACATGGAGCGCCATGGAGAGCTCAAAGGTTTCCACGGAAGGAATGTGTGGGCGGCAGCGTGTTGAGCTGGTCCGTGCCGCGGCATTCGACCTGTTCAATCTAGAGGCCGACTTCGGTTCCGGTGAGAGCGAAGACGTGCATGCGGACATACGCGTGCAGCATGGCGGGGCCGTGAGCATCGTGGATGTCCGCACCTCGTGGAGCATCGTGCGCCGCTCCAGGGCGCGCGCTGCCGCCGCGAAGGCTGACCATCTCCTGCTGTACTGCGTCGGAAAGGGCGGCAGCACTTTCCGCAACGCCAAGGGTGAAGAATTCCGTACCAGACCGGGCGGCGTGGTTCTCGGTTCACAGGCGGCGCCTTACACCGCAGTGGCGGCCCAGGGACAGGATTGGCAGTTCAGCACAACGCGCATTGACAGCGACCGGCTCCCCCTCTGCGGCAACCAGATCCGGCGCGGCGGCTTCCAGATGCTGCCGGACAATTCGACCATGGCGCAGCTTGCGTCAGACTACGTCAAATGTTTCAGCATGCGTTGCGCCGCGCTCACGCCACCCCATCTGGAAGCCGCGCTTCAGGCCATGGATACCCTGCTCGCGGCGGCGTTGGGCGACCAGACGGCCGCGCTCGACGACAGGGGTGCGGCGCTGCATGCGGCGCGCTTTGCCACGTCGCGCGGCTACATTGAACGCTGGCTGGACCAGACAGTGCTGTCGCCTGAACTGGTGGCGCGGCATGTTGGCGTCTCCACGCGCCAGCTTCACCGGATCTTCGCGCGCGAGGGAACTGCCGTTGCCCTGGAGATCCGCAAGGCACGGGTGAAGCGCGCACAAGTGCTGCTCGCGCGTGAAGCGGCGCTGCCAGTGACTGACATAGCCCTGGCATGCGGCTTCGACTCGTTGCCCACGTTCTACCGGTGCTTCCGGGCGGTGACCGGCATGACCGCCACGGAGTGGCGCTGCGACGGCGTTACCTGATGCATTTTCGGGGCATTGCACGCGGTGACATGCCTGGTCTCAATTCAAGACATCGGCGTGCGAATGTTTCCAGATTGATCGCCTGTGGATCACCATGGAGGTGCCCTCGATTTTGGGGCACTCACGGAGACCTACATGATCCACTTCACACGCACTTCTTCCATTGCTCCCGGCAAGGTCGCAGACGCGATGGCTTTCGCCGGCGAGATGATCGACTACCTTGGCAGCACGCACGGGCAGAAAATGCAACTCATGATGCCTGTGGGCGGCAATCCGCACCGGCTGTGTTGGTACACGAGTTTTGACACCCTTGGCGACATGGAGAAGTTCCAGGGAAAAACAATGACTGACGCGAAATACATGGCCATCCTGGGCAAGTCGGCGGCGCTGTTCATCCCGGGGTCGGCGCATGACGACATCTGGCGTAGCGTCTGAGCGGTAGCTCCCGCGCCCCCTGGTGGCGGTTCCGGCCAGTTTGCCTTGACCATGGGCGTGAGATTTGAGCAAAAACATATCATTCAGCACGCCATTGGTGCATGCCCTATCACCGGGCACCCTTTTTGCTTTGATAATTTTTGTACACAATCTTTCAGACCTTTCCGGAGCACCCATGAACAAACGCACCCTTTTCAAGTCCGCCGCCGCCCTGGCCGTTGCCACCGCTTTCTCCGGCGCCGCCTTCGCGCAGACCACCCCCGTCAAGTTCCAGCTCGACTGGCGCTTTGAAGGCCCGGCCGCGCTGTTCCTGGTGCCGGCCGCCAAAGGCTACTTCAAGGATGCCAAGCTCGACGTGACGATTGACGCCGGCAACGGCTCGGGCGGCACCGTCACCCGCGTGGCCTCGGGCAGCTACGACATGGGCTTTGCCGACCTGGCCGCGCTCATGGAGTTCCATGCCAACAACCCCGACGCGCCCAACAAGCCCGTGGCCATCATGATGGTCTACAACAACACGCCGGCCTCGGTCATGGCACTCAAGAAGTCGGGCATCAAGACGCCCGCCGACCTGAACGGCAAGAAGCTCGGCGCACCGGTGTTTGACGCCGGCCGCCGCGCCTTCCCGATCTTTGCCAAGGCCAACAACGTGAGCGGCGTGCAGTGGACGGCCATGGACCCGCCGCTGCGCGAGACCATGCTGGCCCGCGGCGACGTGGACGCCATCACCGGCTTCACCTTCACCTCGCTGCTCAACCTGGAAGCGCGTGGCGTCAAGGCCGAAGACGTGGTGGTGCTGCCCTACCCCGACTACGGCGTGAAGCTCTATGGCAATGTGATCATCGCCTCGCCCAAGATGCTCAAGGAGAACCCGGCCGCAGTGCGGGCGTTCCTGTCGGCCTTTGCCAAGGGCATGAAGGATGTGGTGGCCAACCCGGCCGCCTCGGTGGAAACCGTCAAGGCCCGCGACGGCATCATCAACAGCGAACTCGAAACCCGCCGCCTGAAGCTGGCCATCGACACCGTCATCAACAGCTCCGACGCGCGCGCCGAAGGCTTCGGCCAGGTCGTGCCGGGCCGCCTGGCGCTGATGGCGTCGCAGGTGTCCGACGCCTTCAACACCAAGAGCCGCGTGAACCCGTCCACCATCTGGGATGCGTCCTTCCTGCCGGCCAAGGCAGAACTGAACGTGCTGCCGGCGAAGAAGTGATGGCGGACGTCGAATCTGCAGGCGGCAAGGCGGACGCCGCCGGAGCGGGGCCGGACTTCGTCGATTTCCGCGACGTCTGGCTGGCCTACAACGACGAGTTGCTGGCACAGAACCACTTCGCAGTCGAGGCCATTGACCTGAAGGTACGGCAGGGCGAGTTCATCGCCATCGTCGGGCCTTCGGGCTGCGGCAAGTCCACCTTCATGAAGCTCACGACGGGCCTGAAGATGCCGTCCATCGGCAAGATCCTGATCGACGGGCAGCCAGTGACCGGGCCGCTCAAGATTTCTGGCATGGCCTTCCAGGCGCCATCGCTGCTGCCCTGGCGCACCACGGTGGACAACGTGCTGCTGCCGCTGGAGATCGTCGAGCCCTATCGCTCGAGCTTCTCGGCAAAGCGCAAGGAATACGAAGAGCGCGCCCGCAAGCTGCTGCAGAAGGTGGGCCTGGGCGGCTATGAAGACAAGTTCCCCTGGCAGCTGTCGGGCGGCATGCAGCAGCGCGCGAGCATCTGCCGCGCGCTGATCCATGAGCCCAAGATGCTGCTGCTGGATGAGCCTTTCGGCGCGCTGGACGCCTTCACCCGCGAGGAGCTGTGGTGCATCCTGCGCGATCTCTGGACCGAGCAGAAGTTCAATGTCATCCTGGTCACGCACGACCTGCGCGAGAGCGTGTTCCTGGCCGATACGGTGTATGTCATGAGCAGGAGCCCCGGCCGCTTCGTGGTGAAGAAGGAGATCAGCCTGCCGCGCCCGCGCGAGCTGGAAGTGACCTACACCAAGGAGTTCACCGACATCGTCGCCGACCTGCGCGGCCACATCGGCGCCATCCGCAAGACCACGCCCGTCCCGGCATGAAGCCGCCTGAAGTCGCCTGACCCCATGAACAAACTCAACAAGAAACAGGTCGAGACCTGGTCGCCGTGGATCCTGCTGTTCGCGGTGATCGCGCTGTGGCAGATCATCTGCGCCGCCTTCAACGTGTCGGAATTCATCTTCCCGAGCCCGTGGCGCATCTGGACCCAGTTCGTCGAATACAAGTGGATCATCGCGGGCCATGCCTGGCGCACCTTCTGGGTCACCATGGTGGGCTTCGGCATTGCGATCGTCGTGGGCGTGCTGCTGGGCTTCATCATCGGCAGCTCGCGGCTGGCCTATGCCGCCATGTACCCGCTGATGACGGCCTTCAATGCGCTGCCCAAGGCGGCCTTCGTGCCCATCCTGGTGGTGTGGTTCGGCATCGGCGCGGGCCCGGCCATCCTCACGGCCTTCCTCATCAGCTTCTTCCCGATCATGGTGAACATCGCCACCGGCCTGGCCACGCTGGAGCCCGAGCTGGAGGACGTGCTGCGGGTGCTGGGCGCCAAGCGCTGGGACGTGCTGGTCAAGGTGGGCCTGCCGCGCTCCATGCCCTACTTCTATGCGTCGCTCAAGGTCGCCATCACGCTGGCGTTCGTGGGCACCACGGTGTCGGAGATGACGGCTGCAAACGAGGGCATCGGCTACCTGCTGATCTCCGCTGGCTCGGCGATGCAGATGGGCCTGGCCTTTGCGGGCCTGGTGGTGGTAGGCGCAATGGCGATGGTGATGTATGAGCTGTTCAGCTGGATCGAGCGCCATACGACAGCCTGGGCGCATCGCGGATCGCAGAACCAGTGACACCCGAGCAGGCTGTCCGCCACCTGCGCCGCGCAAATGAAGTCGCGCGGCGCGCCATGTCCCTTGGCAGGCACCCGTTCGGCGCGGTGCTGGTGGGCCCCGACTGCGAAACGGTGCTGGCCGAGCAGGGCAATGTGGACACGGTCAACCATGCGGAGTCCGTGCTGGCGCGCACGGCGGCGCTCAACTATTCAAGCGACTACCTCTTGTCATGCACGCTGGTGACGACCGTGGAGCCCTGCGCCATGTGCGCCGGCACACAGTACTGGGCGAACATCGGGCGGCTGGTCTATGGCTTGACCGAGCGGCGCCTGCTGGAACTGACCGGCAACCATGACGAAAACCCGACGATGGACCTGCCCTGCCGCGAGGTGTTCGCGCATGGGCAGAAGGCCGTCGAGGTCATCGGCCCGGTGGCGGAAGTCGAAGCCGAGATCGCGGCCCTGCACACCGCATTCTGGAAATAACGTTCAGTTGTGCTGCTCGGCCTCGCCGTGCCGGGCGAGCAGTTCCATCAGCTTCCTGCGGATCAGGATGCCCGGGCGGTCTGAGTCCATGGAGTACTCCACGCCACGCCTGCGCAGGTCCACCACCGCATCCGGGTCTGTGGACTCCAGGATGTCCTTGTCTTCCCGCGTGATCTCATCGTCAAAGTCGATGAGCATCTGCGCCGGGCAGTCTTCCTCGGTGTCGTTGCGGAACAGCCACTGGCACAGCTGCATGTTGCCGTCGTCAATCGGCGTGAAGCAGTTGATGATGATGTGGCGGATGCCTGACGGGTACTCGATGTCAAGCCGGCGCGAGAACGGCAGGAAGTAGGCATTGCGCATGTGGCGCGTGGTGATGGCATCCTTCACGCCGCTGATGCGCTGGAATTTCTCCGGGTTGGCGGCCTCGATGACGGTCTCGGCATAAAAGCCGGTGTCCTTCTCGACGATCTCGTACTTCGACGGCTTGGGCGATGCGGCCACGCCAAAGGTGGCGCGGTGCACGAAGCTGAAATGCGAGTTGTCGAATGAGTTCTCCAGCGCGCGCATCGGGCTCGTGGCCCAGCGTTCATGGAACTGGAAGATGGTGCGGTAGCCAGGATCAGAGAACTCGGGGATGTCGGGAATGTCCGCCACCGGGTCTTCCAGTGCGACCCAAGCATAACCGTAGCGCGCAGCGCAGTGGTACGAGGTTGTCTTGTAGTCGGGCGGCACTTCGCGGCCGGGCTCGTACTGCGGAATGACAACGACGCGGCCGATGCGGTTGTATGTCCATCCGTGGTAGCCGCAGCGCAGGTTGCCCTGGGCGCACGGGTCGCCGGCGTCGTTGACGCACCAGCCCTTGGAGAGCTTTGCAGTCCGGTGGCAGCAGCGGTCGCGCAGCGCGGCGGGCTTGCCCTCGGCGTCGAGGAACAGCACGATGTTCTCGCCGAGCAGGGTGAAAGGTTTGGGTCCGCTTGAGAGTTCAGACAGCGGCATGACGGCATGCCAGAACTTGCGGAAAACGGGTTGACGGGTGACCAGCATCTGGAAGCGCTCCTTGGATATGTTCCTGTGGGGGAAGGACCAAGAGCAATTTCCGGACGGCAGGATTGCCGGTGAACGCTTCTACTCTCGCGGACTGGATGCTAGCAAATACCACACCAGAAAGCCAGTTCAGGGTCTTGCCAGTTGCTGGCATGCGAAATGCTTGACGCAACTCAGAGAGTAGAAGCGTTCAGCGTGTCAGGCTTGCAAAGCCCGGGCGCCCGGAAATTGCTCTTGAACCACCCAAAGGCCCCTGGCCTGCGGGTTGTCTCAACAGCTTTTACCCACCGGAGCCCGCCATGAAACGCCGCCATTTCCTCGCCACTTCTTCCGCCTTCGCATCGGCCCTTGCGGCACCTGCAGCCTGGAGCCAGGCCGCCCCCAAACTGACCCCGCTCAAGTTCACGCTGGACTTCCGCATCACCGGCCAGACCTCGCCTTTCTTCCTCGCGCAGAGCAAGGGCTACTACAAGGATGAAGGCCTGGACGTGACGATCGACGTGGGCGCGGGCTCCGTCGCCTCCATCACCCGCATTGCCAGCGGCGTCTACCAGATGGGCCTGGGCGATGTGAGTTCGCTGGTGGAATTCAATGCACAGAATCCCGGCACGCCTTTGGTGCAGGCGGTGTACCAGTACTACAACCGCGCACCATTTGCGATCATCGGCCGCAAGGACCGCGGCATCACCTCCGACTTCCGCAGCCTGGAGGGCAAGAAGATCGCCGCCGCTGCCGTGGAATCCACCCGCCGCGTCTGGCCCATGGTGGCGAAAAAGCTGCGCGCCAGGCCCGACATGTTCAACTGGGTGACCACTGACTTCAGCGCGCGTGACAACGTGGTGGTGCGCGGCGATGTGGACGGTGCCACCTACTTCCACGACTCGGCCGTCTCGCTGTTTGCCCGGATGAAGCTGCAGGACCTCAGCGTGCTGGAGTATTCGAATGCCGGCATCAACCTGTATGGCAACGCCATCCTCGCGAGCAACCAGTTGATCAACCAGCAGCCCAAGGCCGTGGCGGGCTTCCTGCGCGCGACCAACCGCGCCATTGTTGAAAGCTTTGCCGACCCGGCCGCCGCCATTGCCGCCACCCGCCAGCGCGAGCCGATTCTTGACGAGAAGGTGGAGCTGGAGCGCTGGCGCATCACCCGGCAGTATGTGGGTGCTGCAGACACCGCAGGCCACGGCCTGGGCGACATCAAGAAGCTGTACCTGGAGCAGCAGGTGGACGACGTGGTGGAAGTGTTCAGCCTCAAGAACCGGCCGAGCGCGGACGGCATCTTCAACCTGTCCATGCTGCCGCCCAAGGCAGAGCGCATGGTGAAAGCGGCGAAGGCATGAGCACCGGAGTTGCGCTCGACGAACGCGACGGGCGCTACCTGACGCAGGCCATCGCCTGGTCGCGCATGGCGCGTGAGCGCGGCAACCGGCCGTTCGGCGCAGTCATCGTCGCGCAGGACGGCAAGGTGCTGGCCGAGGCCTACTGCAATACCTCCGAGACCGGCGACTGCACCGGGCATGCGGAAACCAACGCAGTGCGCAAGGTCAGCCCGCATGTGAGCCGCGAGGTCCTTGCGCAGGCTACGCTGTATTCATCGGCCGAGCCCTGCGTGATGTGCGCAGGCGCCATCTTCTGGGCCAACATCGGCCGCGTCGTGTTCGGCATCGACGCAGTGAGCCTGCGCGAGTTCCGCGGGGAAAGGCCCGAGCAGATGGATGCAAAACTGTCCTGCCGCGATGTATTTGCAGTGTCGCCGCATGCGATCGAATGCATTGGGCCGGCGATGATCGAGGAGGCGGGCAAGGCGCATGTGGGGTACTGGCGCTAGACTCCCCGCATGCCCTGGCACGCCACACTGGATCTTGACTACCGCAGCGAAGCCGCGCGCAGCGTCGCGCGCTTCCGGCACAGCGGGCCGCTGCGCATCCTGCAGAGCCTCTACCCTGAAGGCGATGCCATCTGCCACAACGTGCTGGTGCATCCGCCCGGCGGGCTGGTGGGCGGCGACACGCTGGACATCCGCGTTACGGCCGGCGCCGGCGCGCACGGGCTCATCACCACGCCGGGCGCGACACGGTTCTACACCTCGCAGGGCGAGATTGCGCTTCAACACACACGCATCACGCTTGAAGAGGGCGCGCGCCTGGAGTGGCTGCCGCTGGAAGCCATCTGCCACAGCGGCTGCCTCGCGGAAAACCGGCTGGAGATGACGCTTGCGCCCACGGCCGAGCTCATCGGCTGGGACGTGACGGCCCTTGGCCTGCCCCATGCGAACCAGCCCTTTGACAAAGGCAGCTTCCGCCAGCACATCGAAGTGCCGGGCGCGTGGCTCGAGCGCGGCCGCATGGGCGCATCGGATGCGCGGCTCATGGACGGCCCGCTCGGCCTGGCGGGGCAGCGCTGCATGGCCTCGATCTTTTTTGTGGCGGGCAGCAAGCTGGACAGAACGCGGCGAGATCAGGCACTGGATGCCGCGCGCGCCGTGATCGAGGCGCACGGGCTGCGCAACACCGCCGGCGCCACCAGCCCCAACCCGCAGGTCGTCGTGGTCAGGGCGCTGGCGCCACTGGTCGAGCCGGCCATGCAGCTGATGCGGCAGGTGTGGTCGGCCTGGCGCGGGCATTTCTGGAGCCAGGCGGCGCCGCCGCCGCGGATCTGGTCGATGTAGCCTGCCGGCTCAGGGCAAGTCCAGGCCGAGTTCCTCAAACACCCGTATCGCCGCCCAGGCATCATTGGCCGCATAGAGCACCTGCATCTCCGAGAGGCGCTGGTTGGACCAGTTGGTGGTCGCGACCTTCTTGGACTTGATGAAGCGCTGGTTGAACAGCAGTGCCACCGCCGTCTTCACGCCGACAGACTTGCGGTAGCCCATCCTGCGGAAAGCGTGGTCCAGGTCCAGCACGGCCTGGGGCGGCACGCCGAACTTGGCCATGATCTGGGTGCGGTCGCCGTCCAGGCCGAAGCCCACCTTGGTGACTTCCGTGGAAGCCAGCAGCGCCGCCACGCTCTCGCGGCATGCAGGGTCATGCAGCTGGAACACCCATGCGCGGTGCGCCACGGCAAACTGCACCACATGCGGCCCGTCAGACACCTCGCCCTTCTGGAAGGTGGGCCTGGACTCGGTGTCAAAACCGAGCACCCGCAAGCCGCGCATCTCGTCCAGTGCCTGCAGGGCGGCACGCTCTGACGAGACCACCTGGATGCGGTCCAGCCCGACGCGGGTGAAGGGCTCAAGCAGGGCAATGTCTTCCTTGGTGGGCAAGGGCGAAGGCTCGGCCCGGCGCGGCACGCCGGGCGGGTGAACAGCTGCGGGATGACCTGATTCTTCTGGCATACCGGCCTTATACAGCAAGCGGCGTTGAGGTAGGACACCTCCTACAACCGGTTCGGCCTGCAACCCACGAACCGCCAAAAAAGGTTTCGGTAGCATTTGATGACAGTTCCCGGACCCTCTTTCCGCGACAAGGGAAGAACAAAAAGCGAGCGAGGATCACATGGCCACACAAGCCACCAGCACCATAGCCCGGCCCCGCGTGCTTCATGCGCAGGACAGGGCCTCCACCGGCATTGCAGGCCTGGACCATATCCTGGGTGGCGGCCTGCCCCGCAAGCACCTGTACCTGGTGGAGGGCAACCCCGGCGCGGGCAAGACCACGCTGGGCATCCAGTTCCTGCTGGAAGGTGTGGCGCGTGGCGAGACCGGACTGTATGTCACCCTGTCCGAGACGGCGGAAGAGCTCGCCACGGTGGCGGCCTCCCACGGCTGGTCGCTCAAGGGCATGGAGATTTTCGAGCTGGTGACCGAAGAGGTGCTGAGCGTGGAAGCCGAGCAGTCCATCCTGCACCCGGCAGAGGTCGAGCTGGGCGAAACCACCCGCGGCGTGATGGCCGTGGTGGAAAAGCTGAGGCCGGCGCGCGTCGTGTTCGACAGCCTCTCCGAAATGCGCCTGCTGGCGCAGGACCCGCTGCGCTACAGGCGCCAGATCCTGACGCTCAAGCATTTTTTCACCAGCATGGGCTGCACCGTGCTGATGCTGGACGACAAGACAGCCCAGGCCACCGACCTGCAGCTGCACAGCATTGCGCACGGCGTGCTCAGCCTGGAGCAGACCCAGAGCGACTACGGCCCCGAACGCCGGCACCTGCGTGTCGTCAAGCTGCGCGGCGTGAAGTTCCGCGGCGGCGACCATGACTTCAACCTGGACACCGGCGGCATCGCGCTGTTCCCGCGCCTGGTTGCCGCCGAGCACCACACCCAGTTTGTAGCCACGGTGGTCAGCACCGGGTCGCAGACGCTGGACAGCATCCTCGGCGGCGGTTTTGCCCGCGGTAGCAATACGCTGTTCAGCGGCCCGTCGGGCGTGGGAAAGACGACCACCGCCATCGCCAGCGTGCTGGCCGCGTTGCAACGCGGCGAGAAAGCCTCCTACTACCTCTTTGACGAAGGCCTGGGCACGCTGCTGCTGCGCGCCGACGCGCTGGGCATGTCAGTCAGGAAATACCTGGACAGCGGCCAGCTGGAGATCTTTCCGCTGGACCCTGCCGAGGTCTCGCCCGGCGAGTTTGCCAACATGGTGCGTACTGCGGTGGAAACGCGCGGCGCCGGCACGGTGGTCATCGACAGCCTGAATGCCTACCTGCAGGCCATGCCCGGCGGCAAGTTCCTGCTGTTGCAGATGCACGAGCTGCTGACCTACCTGAACCAGCGCGGCGTCGTGACCATCCTGATACTCGGCCAGCATGGCCTGGTCGGAGAGGTACGCAGCGACGTGGACCTGAGTTACCTGAGCGACGCCATCCTGCTGTTCCGCTACTTCGAGTCGCGGGGCAGCCTGCTGAAGGCGGTGTCGGCGGTGAAGAGCCGCACCAATGAGCATGAGCTGACCATCCGCGAGTTCCGCCTGGGCAAGCAGGGCGTGGAGATCGGGCCGGCGCTGGTTGACTTCGAGGGCGTGCTGGGCGGCGTGCCATCGTACAAGGGAGATGTGCCGCTGCTGAGTGAAGGCCGGATCCTCGAGCAGGCCTGATTCGTGGAGCAGCGAATCCTCATTCACGCGCCGCGCGGGCGTGACGCGCAGGTCGTGCAGGGCATCCTCACGGCCGGCGGCATGTCTTCGTACATCTGCAACAAGCCGCGAAGCCTGATGGACTGCCTGGCCGAAGGCGCGGCGGCTGCCATCGTCACCGAGGAAGCGCTGGCAGATGTCTCGCGCGACGAACTTGATACCTGGATCGCGCACCAGCAGCCATGGTCGGACTTCCCGTTCATCGTGATGGCCACGCGGCAGGCGGGCCGCCGCTCTGCGCTGGCGCTGGCCGCGCTCCAGAAGCTGGGCAATGTCATCCTGCTGGAGCGGCCGGTCAATGCCGAAACGCTGGCCAGCGCCGCCGATGCGGCCATGCGGGCGCGCCGCCGCCAGTACATCATGCGCGAGCACCTGGAGGAGCGCAAGCAGGCCGAGGCGACGATCCGCGAAAGCGAGGCGCGCTTTCGCGCGCTGACGCAGACCATGCCCAACCAGGTCTGGACAGCTGCGCCCGATGGCGCGCTGGACTGGTTCAACCACAAGCTGCTGGAGTACACCGGCAAGACCATGGAACAGCTGGCCGGCGACGGCTGGGGCAACGTCGTTCACCGCGAGGACCTTCCGCGCGTGGCCCAGGAATGGGCCGCCTCGCTCGTGTCCGGCACCGTGTATGAGACCGAGTTCCGCATCCGGCGGCATGACGGCGTGTTCCGTTGGCACATTGTGCGGGGGGTTCCGATCGAGGGCGCGGGCGGCAGCCCGCGCTGGCTGGGCACCAACACCGACATTGACGACCAGAAAGCCGCGCAGGCGGAGCTGGCGCGCCTGAATGCCTCGCTCGGCCAGCGCGTGCAGGAGCGCACCCGCGACCTGGACCGCATGTGGCGCCTGTCCACCGACGTGATGATGGTGGCGCGCTTCAACGGCATGATGACCGCCGTCAACCCGGCCTGGAAGACGGTGCTGGGCTGGGACGAGAAGCAGCTGCTGGGCACGTCGTTCCTCGCGCTGATCCATGAGGATGACCGCGGCGCCGGCCTGGCCGAGACCGCCCGGCTGGCGGCCGGCATGTCGACCCTGCGTTTCGAGAACCAGATCCGCCACAGCGACGGCAGCTGGCGCGTGATCTCGTGGACGGCCGTGCCCGACGAGGAATTCATCCACGCGGTGGGCCGCGACATCACCGCGCAGCGCGCGGCCGACATGGCGCTCAAGGAGGCCGAGTCCCGGCTGCGCCAGAGCCAGAAGATGGAAGCGCTGGGCCAGCTGACTGGCGGCATCGCGCATGACTTCAACAACCTGCTGCAGGGCATCACCGGCTCTCTGGAGACGGTGCGCCGCCGGCTGGCCGACGGGCGCACCGACGATGTCGAGCGCTTCATGACGTCGGCCACCAACTCCTCCACCCGCGCCGCCGCGCTGATCCACCGCCTGCTGGCATTTGCCCGCCGCCAGTCGCTGGACAGCAAGGCGGTGGACATCAACCAGCTGGTGGAGTCGATGGAGGAGCTGCTGCGCCGCACGCTGGGCGAGCAGCTGGGCCTGCATGTGGTCACCGGCAAGGACGTCTGGCCGGCGCGCAGCGACGAGAACCAGCTGGAGTCGGCCATCCTGAACCTGGCGATCAATGCGCGCGACGCCATGCCCGAGGGCGGCACGCTGACGATAGAGACCGGCAACGAGGTGCTGGACGAGGCCTACACCTCGCGCCATGAAGGCCTCAATCCCGGCGACTATGCGGTGGTGTCGGTGAAGGATACCGGCACGGGCATGCCGGCCGATGTGCTGGCCAAGGCCTTCGACCCCTTCTTCACCACCAAGCCGATCGGCCAGGGAACCGGGCTCGGGCTGTCCATGATCTACGGCTTCACCAAGCAGTCGGGCGGCCATGTGCGCATCGACAGCGAGCCCGGCAGGGGCACCACGGTGAAGCTGTACTTCCCGCGCGACGACGACGCCGGCGAAGCCGCAAGCCCGGTGGCCATACCCTCGGCCGTTCCACAAGGCGCCGGCGAGGTGGTGCTGGTGGTGGAAGACGAACCGGCAGTGCGCATGCTGGTGGTCGAGGAACTCCATGAACTGGGCTATGCCACCATCGAGGCGGCCACGGGCCTGGCGGCCATCCCCATCCTTGAATCAACGCAGAAGATCGACCTGCTGGTCTCCGACGTCGGGCTGCCGGGCATGAACGGCCGCCAGGTGGCCGAGATCGGCCGGCAGCACCGGCCCGGGCTGCCGGTGCTCTTCATGACAGGCTATGCAGAGAACGCAGCGGTACGCTCGGAGTTCCTCGCGGCCGGCATGGAAATGATCGCCAAGCCGTTCGCACTGGACGAGCTCGCCACCCGAATCCGCGCCATACTTGACCCCGAGCGGACCCCTCCCCCATGATCCGGCACACCACCATGCAACACGCAACACACTCAGCCGCGGGCGACGGCCTGCAGCGGCGGCTCGAGGAAGCCGCGCGCTATGCCCTGCTGCGGCGCCTGACACCCGCACTGCGCCACCACATGGTCGGCGCACTGCAGCCGCTGGGCATGCTGGCAGCGATGCTGGAGCGCCGCTCGCAATCCCCGGCACCGGACATGCCGTCCATCCAGAAAAAAAGCGCCGACATGAGCGTGCTGTCGCGCGAGGCCACGGCCACCTGCGTCAACCTGGTCAGCTGGATCGCGCCCAAACAGGCCGACAGCATCACGGTCGCCGAGGGCGTGGCCGAATGCCTGGGCGTCGTCGAAACAGACCTTGCGCTGCGCGGGTTTGCAGCCACCAATGAAACGGCGCAGGCCTTGATGCCGGTGCCGCGCTCGCTCATGCGGGGCGTATTCGCCGCCGCCCTGCTGGCGCTGACCGATGCGGCCGGCAAGCCGGCCGAGGTGGTGCTGCAGGCCGAGCCGCTGCCCGGCGGTGCGAGCCTCACGCTCACGCTGCGGCCCCGCAACGCGGAAAGCATGGGCATGGGCGGGCCGCCCTACCGCGCACTGGAATGGAGTGATGTGGAAGCCCTGGCCAGGGCCGAGTCGGCCAGCCTGGAGCATTCTGCCGGGCATGCGCGCATCCGCTATGGCGTGCCTGGCTGATCCTGCGCTGCGTCGCCCAGGCTGAAGAAGAAGGTGGCGCCGCGCCCGACACTGCCCTCGGCCCAGACCTTGCCGCCGTGTCGCGCGATGATGCGCTGCACCGTGACCAGGCCAATGCCGGTGCCGGGAAAGTCGCCGGGCGCATGCAGGCGCTGGAAGGTGCCGAACAGCCTGGCCGAATGCGCCATGTCGAAGCCCACGCCGTTGTCCCGCACGAAATAGAAGGTGCTGCCGTCTGCGGCGCGCCCCTGCCCCAGCACGATCTCGGGCGCATCCTGGCGCCCGGTGAACTTCCATGCATTGCCCAGCAGGTTGTCCAGCGCCACATGCAGCAGCGCACGGTCTCCGTTCACGACCAGCGTGTCCGGAATGGTGAGCCGG
Organism: Pseudomonadota bacterium; assembly: GCA_040385105.1. GTDB lineage: Bacteria > Pseudomonadota > Gammaproteobacteria > Burkholderiales > Burkholderiaceae_C > JACMQX01. The sequence goes on along the minus strand of JAZKHY010000024.1, from coordinate 5,929 downwards.
GGCTCGCGGCCCGGCTCGCGCTCGCGGCATGCGGCCAGCACTTCCCGGGCCACCGCGCACAGGTCCACCGCCTGCCGGTGCAGCGGCGTGCGCGACAGCCGCGCCAGGTCCAGCAGCGCCTCGATCAGCTCACCCATGTGGCGGGTGTTCACCTTGATGCGCTCAAGGCTGTGCAGCGCCCGCTCGCCGGCCGCCGGGCCGATGGCGCCCTCCAGCATGTGGCTGAAGCCATGGATGGCGCTGAGCGGGCCGCGCAGGTCATGGGAGACGGTGTAGGCGAACGATTCCAGCTCCTTGTTGGCGGACTGCAGCTGGGCCGTGCGCAGGCGCACCCGCTCCTCCAGCTCGCTGTTGAGCTCGCGCACCTGCGCCTCGGCGCGCTGGCGCTCGATGGTTTCATGCATGAGCTGCTTGTAGGCCGCGCGCAGGCGCGTCTGCTCCTGCTGCAGCGCCAGCGTGGCGGCACTCTGCTGCTGCAGCGACGCCTCCAGCCGTTGCAGCATGATGGCGGTGGCCAGCGTGATCAGCGCGTCGACAAAGGTGAAGTTCAACGCAATGACGGCCCACTTTGTAAACGGCATGCCCTCAAATCCCGGCACGACAAGGTCCGAATCGGCCAGGTAGCCCACGGCCAGCAGCGTGACGGCGTTGATCACCAGCGCATACACCGCAGCGCGCAGGCCCAGCAGGATGGAGGCCATGACCGGGAAGGCCATGAGGTAGATCTGGCTCACCGGCCCGACCGACACCAGGAAGCTGGCGCCCAGCAGGTAGATCATGCCCACCAGGCTCCAGGAGCGCATCCGGTACGGCCAGCTGCGCATGCGCCAGAGGATGAAGGCCACGCTCAGGGCCACGATGTCCATGACGACAATGGTCCAGCGGCCGTCGCGCGCAGCGGCAAACACGCTGGGAACGCCGACCAGGAAGCCGAAAACGAAGGCGTAGCGAAGGATGGTGAGGAGGAAACGCTCGCGCCACTGCGTCATGCCTTCAACGCCCGTACCGGCCAGCGGATCAGCGCCCTGTCTGACGGTTTCAAGAGTGATCACGGCGAAGCTCCCCCGCGTGCAGTGCCGGCGGGCGCGGAAGATGCCCCGCCGCCGGCATGCATGGGATTTTCACATACCCTCACCGGCTGCACCAGCCCGGCATCAGCGCCCGCAGGATGTCAGATGGCCACGAGCTGGCGCACGCCGTTGGCTTCCATGTCCTTGCCGAGGCCGCGCGCAATGAACTCGCCGCGCTCCATGACGAGGTAGTCGTCGGCCAGCTCCTGCGCAAAGTCGTAGTACTGCTCGACCAGCAGGATGGCCATGTCGCCCCGGTCGGCCAGCATGCGGATGACGCGGCCGATGTCCTTGATGATGCTGGGCTGGATGCCTTCGGTGGGCTCGTCCAGGATCAGCAGCTTGGGCTTGGCCGCGAGCGCGCGCGCGATGGCCAGCTGCTGCTGCTGCCCGCCGGACAGGTCGCCGCCACGGCGGTTCAGCATCTGCTTGAGCACCGGGAACAGCTCGTACAGCTCCGCCGGTATGGGTGTGCTGGCGCTCTTGTAGGCCAGGCCCATGCGCAGGTTTTCCTCCACCGTCAGGCGCGCGAAGATTTCGCGGCCCTGCGGCACGAAGCCGATGCCGGCGCGGGCGCGCTCATAAGGGGTTGCCTTCGCGATTTCCCTGCCGTCAAACATGATGCTGCCGCTGCGGATCGGCACCAGGCCCATCAGGGACTTGAGCAGCGTCGTCTTGCCGGCGCCGTTGCGGCCCAGCAGCACGGTGACCTTGCCGAGGTTCGACTCCATGCTGACGTTGCGCAGGATGTGCGAGCCGCCGTAATACTGGTTGATGTCTTTGACTTGCAGCATGTTCAGCGGCCCAGATACACTTCAATCACGCGCTCATCGGCCTGCACCTGGTCCAGCGTGCCTTGCGCCAGCACGGAGCCGTCGCACAGCACGGTGACGATCTCCGAAATGGTGCGGATGAAACTCATGTCGTGCTCCACCACCATCAGCGAATGCTTGCCCTTGAGCGTGAGGAAGAGCTCGGCGGTGCGGGCGGTTTCCTCATCGGTCATGCCGGCCACGGGTTCGTCCAGCAGCAGCAGCTTGGGCTCCTGCATCAGCAGCATGCCGATCTCAAGCCACTGCTTCTGGCCATGGCTCAGGTTGCCGGCCATGCGCGTCACGCTGTCAGCCAGGTGGATGGTGTGCAGGTTCTCGGCCAGGCGGTCGCTCTGGGCGGAGTCCAGCTTGAAGAGCATCGACGCCTTCACGCCCTTGTTCATCTTCAGCGCGAGCTCCAGGTTCTCGAACACCGTGAGCTGCTCGAACACCGTGGGCTTCTGGAACTTGCGGCCGATGCCCAGCTGGGCGATCTCGGCCTCCTTGTAGCGCAGCAGGTCGATGGTGCTGCCGAAGAAGACGGTGCCCTCGTCCGGCCGCGTCTTGCCGGTGATGATGTCCATCATCGTCGTCTTGCCGGCGCCGTTGGGGCCGATGATGCAGCGCAGCTCGCCGGGCGCGATGTCCAGGCTGAGCTTGTTGATGGCCTTGAAGCCGTCGAAGCTGACGCTCACATCTTCAAGGTAAAGGATTCGGCCGTGGGTGACGTCCACCTCCTTGTCCGTCACCACGCGCGAGAAGCCCGCAGCGCGCCCGCCGGACTCGGTGTTGTTCTTGCCGGCCTCCAGCGCCGCAAGCCGTTCTTCGATGCGCTTTGCGCCCTGTTCAAGGAGGTCGGGCGTCATGCCTTCTTCTCCTTCAGCTTCTTCACAAGGCCCACAACGCCGTTGGGCAGGAACAGCGTCACCGCAATGAACAATGCGCCAAGAAAATAGAGCCAGAACTCCGGGTAGGCCACCGTCAGCCAGCTCTTCGCGCCATTGACAATGAACGCGCCGACGATGGGCCCGATCAGCGAAGCGCGCCCGCCGACGGCCGCCCAGATGGCGATCTCGATGGAGTTGGCCGGGCTCATCTCGCCCGGGTTGATGATCCCGACCTGCGGCACATACAGGGCGCCGGCAATGCCGCACATGATGGCCGAGATGGTCCAGATGGTGAGCTTGTAGCCGATGGGGTTGTAGCCGGAAAACATGACGCGCGTCTCGGCATCGCGGATGGCCTGCAGCACGCGGCCGAACTTGCTGCCCACCAGCCAGCGCGCGAACAGGAAGAAGCCCAGCAGCGTCAGGCCCGTCAGCACGAAGATGAACATGCGCATGTTGCCGGTGGCGATCGGGATGCCCAGGATGCGCTTGAAGTCGGTGAAGCCGTTGTTGCCGCCGAAGCCGGTTTCATTGCGGAAGAACAGCAGCATCGCGGCAAACGTCATGGCCTGCGTGATGATCGAGAAGTACACGCCCTTGATGCGCGAGCGGAAGGCAAAGAAGCCGAACACAAAGGCCACGACACCGGGCACCAGGACGATGAGGATCAGCGTGGCGATGAAGCTGTCGGACAAGGCCCAGTGCCAGGGCAGCACCTTCCAGTCGAGGAACACCATGAAGTCCGGCAGGTCGCTCTTGTAGTTGCCGTCGCGGCCGATCTGGCGCATCAGGTACATGCCCATCACATAGCCGCCCAGTGCGAAGAACAGCCCGTGGCCCAGCGACAGGATGCCGGTGTAGCCCCAGATCAGGTCCATCGCCAGCGCGCAGATGGCGTAGCACATGATCTTGCCCAGCAGCGCCACCGCATAGTCGCTCATGTGGAAGACGCTCGACTCCGGCACGACGAGGTTGAGCAACGGCGCCACGGCGCACACCACGATGAGTGCGACGAAGAAGGCCGTCCAGCCCTTGCCGGTCAGCAGCGGGCCTTTCGCGGGAAGCACAACAGGCATGGGCTTGTTCCCGGTCATGCTTCAGCACTCCGGCCCTTCATGGCGAAGATGCCTTGAGGACGCTTCTGGATGAAGATGATGATGAAGACCAGCACGGCAATCTTGGCCAGCACCGCGCCGGCCCAGCCTTCGATGAACTTGTTCAGGATGCCCAGGCCCAGCGCCGCATAGACGGTGCCGGCCAGCTGCCCCACACCGCCGAGCACCACCACCATGAACGAGTCGACGATGTAGCTCTGGCCCAGGTCCGGCCCCACATTGCCGACCTGCGACAGCGCGCAGCCTGCCAGGCCCGCGATGCCGGAACCCAGCGCGAAGGCATAGGTGTCGATACGCGCGGTGTTCACACCCATGCAGGACGCGATAGGCCGGTTCTGGGTGACGCCGCGCACGAACAGGCCGAGCCGCGTCTTGCCGATCAGGAAGGCCATGCCGAGCAACACCAGTGCGGCAAAGATGATGATGATCACGCGGTTCCACGGCAGCTGAAGGTTGGGCAGCACCTGGAAGCCGCCGCTCATCCAGGAGGGGTTTTCCACGCCGACGTTCTGCGCGCCGAAGATCATGCGCACCAGCTGCATCAGCATCAGGCTGATCCCCCAGGTGGCCAGCAGCGTCTCGAGCGGCCGGCCATAGAGAAAGCGGATGACGCCGCGCTCCAGCGCCGCGCCCACGAGGGCCGAGGCCATGAACGACACCGGAATGGCTGCGATCAGGTACCAGTCAAACAGTCCCGGCATGAATTTCTGGAAGACGCCCTGCATGACGTAGGTGGCATAGGCACCGATCATCATCAGCTCGCCGTGCGCCATGTTGATCACACCCATGAGGCCGTAGGTGATGGCCAGGCCCAGCGCCACCAGCAGCAGGATGGAACCCAGGCTGATGCCGCTGAAGATGGCGCCCAGCCGCTCGCCCAGGACGAGGGTGCCTTCGATGGTGCGCAGCGAGGCCTCGATGGCGGACTTGACGTCGGGCTCGGTCTCCTCCTTGATGCGTTCGCTCAGCAGCAGCTTGGTGTCGGGGCTGCGGCTCTTGCCCAGCTCCTGCGCCGCAGCCAGGCGCTTGGCCTTGTCGCTGCTGCTCAGCAAGGTGGCAGCACGGGCCAGCTCCAGCTGGACCTTGATCTTTTCGTTGGTCTCGGCAGCCAGCGCCTTCTCGATGATCGGCAGGCGGGACTCGGCAGGTTCCTTGAGCAGGGCCTGCACCGCCGCAGCACGGACCTTGTCGTCCTTGCTGAACAGCTTGAGCGCGGCCAGCGCGGTGTCGATCTCGCCGCGCATCATGTTGTTGTTGATGAGGTCTTCAGCCTCTTCCGGCACGGCCAGTTCCGCGCCGGTGACGGGGTCAAATCCCTTGTCGTCCTTCATCACGAAGACCTTGTCGGCCGTGACCTTGACTGCGTCGTCGGACATGGCCTGGATGAATGCTGCCGTCTTGTCGTCGGCCGCCACCACCGCCTTGTTCAGCGCCTCGACACGCGCCTCCGTCTCGCCAATGGCCATGGCTTTCGCCTCGGCCTCTGTCAGCGCATTCGCGTGTCCCCCAACCAGGGCCGCGACGAGAAAAATAAACGAACGGAGAATCATTGTTTGGAACCTGTAGTGTGAACACAAGCGCACCGATGCACACACTGCAAGTCCCAGGCCAGAGCCCGGGACAAATACAAATCTGTCATCCCGGACTTGATCCGGGATCCATGCCACGACAACCAAGGTGTTGGCCGGCGCGGCATGGATTGCGGGTCAAGCCCGCAATGACAGAGTTGGCGTCTTACTTCTTGGCAGGTTCGTCAGGCTTTTTGTCGTTGCCTTCGATGTACGGGCTCCACGGCTTGGCCTTCACCGGGCCAGGCGTCTTCCACACCACGTTGAACTGGCCGTCAGCCTTGATTTCGCCGATGAACACCGACTTGTGCAGGTGGTGGTTCTTTTCGTCCATCTTGGAGACGATGCCCGACGGTGCCTTGAAAGTCTGGCCGGCCATGGCGGCGATGACCTTGTCGGTGTCGGTGGACTTGGCCTTCTCGACGGCCTGCTTCCACATGTTGATGCCGATGTAGGTGGCTTCCATCGGGTCATTGG
>JAZKHY010000023.1:0-13819 GCA_040385105.1 Pseudomonadota bacterium | reverse complement strand
GCGTGATGGTGCCCTGCCACGAGATCCTGGCGCGCGCCAAGGTCGAGGGCGCCGATATCGTCGGCCTGTCCGGCCTGATCACGCCGAGCCTCGAAGAAATGCAGTATGTGGCCGGCGAGATGCAGAAGGACGACCACTTCCGCATCCGCAAGATCCCGCTGCTGATCGGCGGCGCCACCACCAGCCGCGTGCACACGGCCGTGAAGATCGCGCCCCACTATGAAGGCCCGGTCGTCTATGTGCCCGATGCCTCGCGCAGCGTCAGCGTGGCGCAGAGCCTGCTCAGTGACCAGGCGGCGAAGTACATCGGCGAGCTCAATGCCGACTACGACAAGGTGCGCCACCAGCATGCCAACAAGAAGCAGGTGCCGCTGTGGCCGCTGGCCAAAGCGCGAGCCAACAGGACGCCGGTGGACTGGCAGGGCTTTGCGCCCGTCAAGCCCAAATTCCTCGGCCGCCGGGTGTTCAGGAACTTCGACCTGACCGAACTCGCGAAGTACATCGACTGGGGCCCGTTCTTCCAGACCTGGGACCTGGCCGGGCCGTTCCCGCAGATCCTGAAGGACGAAGTGGTGGGCACCGAGGCTGTGCGCGTCTATGCCGATGCGCAGCGCATGCTCAAGCGCCTGATCGAGGGCCGCTGGCTCACCGCCAACGGCGTGGTTGCGCTCTACCCGGCCAACTCGGTGAATGACGACGACATCGAGTTCTACACCGACGACAGCCGCAGCCAGGTCGCCATGACCTGGCATGGCCTGCGCCAGCAGGCCGAAAAGCACGTCATTGAAGGCGTGTTGCGCCCCAGCCGTTGCCTGGCCGATTTCGTCGCGCCCAGGGGCGTGGCGCAGGACTATGCGGGCCTGTTCGCCGTGACCACCGGCATCGGCGCCGAGAAGAAGGACAAGTACTTCATGGACGACCATGACGACTACTCCTCCATCATGCTCAAGGCCATTGCCGACCGGCTGGCCGAGGCCTTTGCCGAGTGCCTGCACCACCGCGTGCGCACCGACCTGTGGGGCTACGCGCCGCAGGAGCAGCTGGGCATGGAAGAGCTGATCGCCGAGAAGTACAAGGGCATCCGTCCCGCCCCCGGCTACCCGGCCTGCCCGGACCACAGCGTCAAGCGCGAGATGTTCGGGCTGCTGCAGTGCGAAGACATCGGCATGGGCCTGACCGAAAGCCTGGCCATGACGCCGGCCGCCAGCGTCAGCGGCTTCTATATCGGCCACCCCGACAGCGTGTACTTCAATGTCGGCAAGATCGGCGACGACCAGGTGCAGGACCTGGCACGCCGCAAGGGCGCGAAGGTGGAAGAGCTGCAACGGCTGCTTGCGCCCAACCTGTAATGCGGATGTGATTGCGGTGCTACCCGCCAGCGCTGGCGGGTCGTTGTCGGATACTGCCGACGCCGGCGCCCGAACAAGCCTGACGCGCGACGCGCCGGCCGGTGGCTACCCTCAAGGTCATGACCGACACGCGCCTTCCATGGCATACCCGGCTGCTTGAGGCAGCCAAACCCTCGTTCCGCCCGCTGTACCGCGCCTTCATCCTGTGGGATGAGGCCGACGGCCTGCGCATGAGCGCGGCCATGTCCTTCTACGGCGTGCTGAGCCTGGCGCCGCTGCTGGTGCTGCTGGTGGCGGTGCTCGGCTGGTGGATGGACCGCTCGGTGATTGAAACCAACCTCATCGCGCAGATTGGCGGCGTCATCGGCGACCGGGGCGCGGACGTCATCAAGCAGGCACTGCACAGTTCCCGCGAGCCATCGGAGGGCTTGATTGCGTCATTGTTCGCCTTCATCCTGCTGCTGGTCGGCGCCACCGGCGTGTTTGCCGAACTGCAGGCGGCCTTCGAGCGCCTGTGGACCAACGGCACCGGCCAGGCCGCCAACCAGAAGTGGTGGTACACCGCCACATTGCGGCTGCGCGGCATTGCCTACATCCTGGCGTTCGGCTTCCTGCTGCTCGTATCCCTGGCCATCTCGACCATCCTGGACATGGTGGCCGACTGGGCCGGCGCGTGGGTGGCCGTCAAGCAGCTGCTGTTCATCGTCAACGAGGCGGTGTCGTTCGGCTTCTGCACCTTCCTGTTTGTTGCGCTGATGCGCATGAGCGCCGGCCCCAAGCCCGGCCTGCGCCACCTGGCGCTGGGCGCCGCCATCGGTGCGTCGCTTTTCACCGGCGGCAAGCATGTGCTGGCCACCTACCTGTCGTCAGTGGCCGTCGTGTCGGCCTACGGCGCGGCGGGCTCGCTGATCGTGCTGCTGATGTGGATCTACTTCACCTCGGCGATCCTGCTGTACTCGGCAGGCGTGGCCCGCGCGGTGTCTGACGAGGTGCGCGAGCAGGCGGCGCCGGGGACCGTGCCGGCGCTGGCCAAAGCGGGCGCCCATGGTCCGGCGGCCGCCGCGGCTGCCGTGCCTCAGGGCTCCTGACCGGCCTGCAGCGTCAGCGCCTTGCGCTGCGCCATGAGCAGCGCCAGCACCGCGATGATGCTGGCTCCCAGCATCAGCCACAGCCCCCACGTATAGCCCGCCTCGCGCGTCCAGAGCACGCCCAGCAGCAACGGCGCGACGGCGCGGGCGATGGCCAGCGGAAAGCCCAGTGCCCCGTTGAGCGTGGCCACATGGTCGCGGTTGACATACTGCGCAATCGCCGTGCCCTTGACGATGGTCATCATGCCGTTGCCCATCCCGTAAAGCGCGACGAACACCATTGCAGCCCAGCCATTCCCGCCGCCGGCCAGCAGCGCTACCAGGCCCAGCGGGATGAGGCAGGGGATGATGCGGTTGGCCATGTGCACGTCAAAGTGGTGCTCGAAGAAATACAGCAGCGCCCGGCCCACCACCTGGATGATGCCGATGCTCGCCGGAATGATGATCACCCAGGCCTCGCTCAGGCCGTTCTCGCGCAGCAGGCTGATCATGTGGGCGGGCAGCGCCGAGGTGATGGCCATCATGATCACCACGAACACGCCGATCAGCAGGAAGGGTGCGCTGCGCAGGTAGTGCCCCACGTCCTTCGGCGGTGCAGTGCCCGGGCCGGCCGGCGCGGCTGCGCGCCCCTTCACGCTGCCGCGCAGCAGCAGCCCGTGCAGCGGCACGCAGACAAACAGGTGCAGCGCCGCCAGCCACCACAGCGCATGGCGCCAGCCGTACTGCGCGATCAGCCATGACGTCAGCGGAATGAACACCGTGCTGGCCAGCCCGCCCAGGAAGGTCAGCGTGATGATGGCGCGCCGGAAGTCGTGCGGGAACCTGCGGGTGACCACCGCAAAGGCCGGCGCATACAGCGTGCAGGACATCGCTGCGCCCAGCGCCAGCCACGCCAGGTAGAAGGCCGCGGCGCTCTGGACAGTGCTCAGCAGCAGCATGCCCGCCGCCACCAGCAGCGAGCCGCCGGTCATCACGGCCCGTTCATGCCCCCGGTCGATCCACCGCCCCACAGGGAAGGCCAGCAGCCCTTCGGCCAGCAGCGCGATGCTGAAGCCCAGCGACGACTGCGCCCGGCCCAGCCCCAGGTCACGCTCCACCGGCTCCATGACCAGGGCGAACATGTAGAAGATGCTGCCCCAGCTGATGAGCTGGCCCACCGACAGCCAGCCGACGAAGCGCCCGTCGTGGCGGCTGTCGTGTGGCGGCGGTGTCGGCATGCGCGTGATTATCGCGGCCAGCCGCCCGTTTGCCTGGCGCGGGCGCGACGCAGCTGACAGCGCCATGCGCGCTATTCAGGTAAGGTGGCGCCCATGCCGGAACCCATCATCTCCATTGCGGGCCTGTCCAAGACCTACGCGTCGGGCTTCAGCGCCCTGAAGAACATCAACCTCAACATCGAGCGCGGCGAGATCTTTGCGCTGCTCGGGCCCAACGGTGCGGGCAAGACTACGCTCATCAGCATCATCTGCGGCATTGTCAACGCCAGCGGGGGCACGGTGAGCGTCGGCGGGCATGACATCGGCGCCGGCTACCGCGCGGCCCGTTCGCTCATCGGCCTGGTGCCGCAGGAACTTACGACCGATGCGTTCGAGACCGTCTGGTCCACCGTGTCGTTCAGCCGCGGCCTGTTCGGCAAGCCGGCCAACCCGGCGCATATCGAGAAGGTGCTGCGCGACCTGTCGCTCTGGGACAAGAAGGACAACATGATCCGCACGCTATCGGGCGGCATGAAGCGGCGCATGATGATTGCCAAGGCGCTGTCGCACGAGCCGCAGGTGCTGTTCCTGGACGAGCCCACGGCCGGTGTGGATGTGGAGCTGCGGCGCGGCATGTGGGCGCTGGTGCGCACGCTGCGCGAGACCGGCGTCACCGTCATCCTGACCACGCATTACATCGACGAGGCCGAGGAAATGGCCGACCGCATCGGCGTCATCAGCAAGGGCGAGATCATTCTGGTGGAAGGCAAGGTGGAGCTGATGCGCAAGCTCGGCCGCAAGCAGCTCACGCTGCAGCTGCTGCACCCGATCGACAGCATTCCGGCGCAGTTGCAAGCCTATGCGCTGGAGCTGTCCGGCGGCGGCAACGACCTGACCTACACCTACGACGCCCGCAACGAGCAGACAGGCATTGCCGCGTTGCTGGACGACCTGGACAAGGCCGGCATCCACTTCAAGGACCTGCAGACCAGACAGAGTTCGCTCGAAGACATCTTCGTGAACCTGGTGAAAGACAAATCATGATCAACATCCACGCCATGCGTGCCATCTACCGCTTTGAAATGGCGCGGACCTTCCGCACGCTGTTCCAGAGCATCGTCTCGCCGGTGGTGTCTACCTCGCTGTACTTCGTGGTGTTCGGCTCGGCCATCGGCTCGCGCATTCCGGAGGTGGACGGCGTAAGCTACGGAGCCTTCATTGTGCCGGGCCTGGTGATGCTGGCCTTGCTGACGCAGAGCATTTCCAACGCGTCATTCGGCATCTACTTCCCCAAATTCACCGGCACCATCTACGAACTGCTCTCCGCGCCCGTCTCCACACTGGAGATCGTGGTCAGCTACGTGGGTGCGGCGGCCACCAAATCCATCATGCTGGGCCTGATCATCCTGGCCACGGCGGCGCTCTTCGTGCCGATGAAGATCATGCACCCGGGCTTCATGCTGATGTTCCTGGTGCTCACGGCGGTGACCTTCAGCCTGCTGGGCTTCATCATCGGCATCTGGGCCGACGGTTTCGAGAAGCTGCAGTTCGTGCCCACCCTCATCGTCACACCGCTGACCTTCCTGGGCGGCAGCTTCTATTCCATCAACATGCTGCCGCCGTTCTGGCAGACGGTGACGCTGTTCAACCCGGTGGTTTACCTTGTGAGCGGCTTCCGCTGGAGCTTCTACGGCGTGGCGGACGTGAACGTGGGCGTCAGCCTGGCCGTGACCGGCCTGTTCCTGGCCATCTGCCTGGGCATCGTGGCCTGGATGTTCAAGACGGGGTACCGGTTGAAGAACTGAGTTGCCTCTGCTGAGCAGGCCAGGGCCTGGCCACCGGTGTCACACCGCCAGGTACGCCTCGGCGATCCCTTGCGCCGCCGCAAATGCAGCGTCCATGCTCGCCGCCTTCCTGCCCTTCGTCGGCAGGTTGACCTCACGCCCATCGGGCGGCATCACGGCCACGTGGTAGGCCCACTGGTCTTCACTGGCGATGTAGCCGGCGATCACGCGGAACTTGTAGCCGTCCTGCTCGGCCCGCCGTGTCTTGAGCACGCCTTCGTCGGTTGTGGTCCATTTCACGGCGGTTCAGACGCCCAGCCAGGTCAGCAAATCCTTCAGCCGCTTCTCGCTGGTCACGTCGAACTCCTTGATGCCCACCGTCTTGAGCACGGCTTCGTCAGCGGGGTTGCCGACCATGCCGACCAGGCTTTTCTGGATGGCCTCGACCTGGGCCTGGCTGATTTTCTTGCCGGCGATCAGCGGGAAGTAGGGTTGCGGCACGCTTTTGTGCACCACGCGGTGGCCGTCTTTCTCCCACTTCTTCGCCACGCCGGAATACGACGCGACGCCGCCTGCATCGGCGAACTTGTTCTCCAGGTAGAACGCGACCGCGCCCTGCTCGCGCACATACTGCACGTTGGGTCCGTCGGTCGCGATGCCCTTGGTGCGCAGCTCGGCGCGGCAGAATTTGGTCATGTAGGCAGCCGGCTCGGGCAGTGCGATCTTCTTGCCCTTGAGGTCGGCAAGCGTCTTGATGGGTGAGTCCTTCTGCACGATGAGGAAGCACTGCCCGTCGGGCTTGGCGCTGGCCACAAACTTGTAGCCGTAGTCGCGCAGGCCGCGTGCCGGGTAGTCACTGGGACGGGCAATGACGAAGTCGTAGCGCCCGGTTTTCATGCCTTCCTCCAGCGCGCTGAACTCGCGCGCAAAGACGACATTGACCTTCTGCTTGATGCTGCGGCCGATCACGTCGGCGAGGCCCTGGTACTTGGTCACCACCTGGGCATGGTCCAGGCCACCCGATGTTCCCTCGCTCACGCCCATGACCAGGCCTTGCGCCCAGCCGCATTGCATCACCGCCAGCAAGGCGGTGGCAGCCAACAGCTTCTTCATTGCAATCCTCTTCCTCTGTTTTGGCTTCATCATAGGGATGCACCTGCCTGCGCCGAAGCAGCCGCCCAGGCAGTTACCAACATTTACGATTCGGCGGGCAAGCCATTGGGTATTTAGTCTTCGGCATTCAGGCCCGCGTAGCACGAAAGAGGCCACTCAGCCCGGCGGCATGCCCAGCGTGAACTGGAATGCCGCGCCGGCGTCCGGCGCGGACTCGGCCCAGACCTCGCCACCATGGCGCCGCACCACGCGCTGCACCGTTGCCAGGCCAATGCCCGAGCCCGCAAACTCCGCCTCGGTGTGCAGCCGCTGGAAGGCGCCAAAGAGCTTGCCGGAATAGGTCATGTCGAAGCCGGCGCCGTTGTCGCGCACTTCATGCACCAGCTCCCCGCGCGGGCCCGTGTGCGCGCTGAACGCGATCTGTGTGTGCGCCTTCCTGGCGCTGAACTTCCAGGCGTTGCCCAGCAGGTTCGCCAGCATCTGCCGCAGCAGGTGGGCATCGCCCAGCACCGTCATGCCGGGCTGTACCTGGAACTGCGCATCGCGGCCCGGGTCGCTCTCCCGCAGCCCGTCCAGGATCGCCTCCGCCATGGTGCTCAGGTCCACGCTGTCCCATTTGAGGCTGGCGCGCGATACCTGCGCAAGCGACAGCAGCGCGTCAATCAGGTGGCCCATGTCCGAGATGCCCGCGCGGATGCGCTTCATGCAGTGGGCGGCCCGCTCGCCGGTGGGGTGGGTCAAAAGCTCACGGGCCAGCAGGATGCTGAAGCCGTCCATGCTGGCCAGCGGCCCGCGCAGGTCGTGCGACACGGAATACGAAAACGACTCCAGCTCCTCGTTGGCATGCTGCAGTTCGCAGGTTCGCAGGCGCACCCGCTCTTCCAGTTCCGCGTTGAGCTGCAGGATCTCGGCGGTGCGGGCCTGCACCTGCCGCTCCAGCAGCAGGCCGTGGTCACGCATCAGGTCGCTGTACTCTTTCAGGCGCAGCAGGTTGCGCACCCGCAGCGCCAGCTCGTCGCGGTCCACCGGCTTGGTCAGGAACTCCTCGGCGCCGGCCTGCAGCCCGGCCAGCCGCGCGGAGCGTTCCGTCAGCGCGGTCAGCACGATGACCGGAATGGTCGACGTCGCGCCGTCGGCCTTGAGCGCAACAAGCACCTGGTAGCCGTCCATCTCCGGCATCATCAGGTCCAGCATGATCAGGTCCGGCTGGCGCTGCAGGGCCATCACCAGCGCTTCCTTGCCGCTGGAGGCACAGAGGGTCCGGTAGCCCTCGTGCTCCAGCAGCAGTTCCAGCAGCCGGCGGTTGGGCCGTTCGTCGTCAACGATCAGGATCGTGGCGGGCGGGATGTTGGTCATGGCGCGCTGCCGTGTGCGGGGCTGTTGCCTGCCACCGTGCCGCGCCGGGCGAGCAGGTCGTCCATCACCGCATACAGCTCGCGGTAACGCAGCGGCTTGGAGATGTAGGCATCACAGCCGGCAGCCCTCGCTTTCTCCTGGTCCTCCTTCATGGCCAGCGCCGTCAGGGCAACCACCGGTATGCCGGATGTTGCCGGCGTGCGCTTGAGCAGTGCGGTGGCGGCCAGGCCGTCAATGCCGGGCAGCTGCAGGTCCATCAGGATCAGGTCCGGCAGCGCCGACTGCGCCAGCGTCAGGCCGGACTCGGCGTCCACGGCGCGCAGTACCGAGTGCCCTGCGTTGTGCAGCAGCAGCGACGCCAGCTTCATGTTGGCAACGTTGTCTTCAATGATGAGGATCCTGGCCATGGCATTCCTTTCATGCGGGCTGCAGCGCGCGCCGCACTTCTGCGGCGAAGCGCTGGCTGTTGAAGCCGGCTTTCTCCATGATCTGCAGGCGCTGCCCTGCGTGGCAGTTCAGCGCGGCGCGGTCCATGGCGGTCACATGCCGCGCGGTCACCACCAGCACCGGGATGCCGGCCGTGTCGGGGCTGGCCTGCAGGGCTTCCACCACGTCAAAGCCGCTGACCTCGGGCATCATCAGGTCCAGCAGGATCAGGTCAGGCAGCAGGCGCCGGGCCAGGTCAATGGCCTCATTGCCGCCGGTGGCACGGACAACGGCATAGGCCGGTGACGGCAGGAAGGCTGCAATCACTTCGATGGCTTTGGGGTCGTCGTCCACTACCAGCACGGTGCAGGCGCGGCCCTGTGCCGGCCCGATCCCCAGACCGGCCATGCTGGCCTTGAGCTGGGCCCGGCCAATCGGCTTTTGCAGCACCAGCGTGGCGCCGCGGCCCACGGCCATGGAGGCGTCGCCTTTCGCCGAGATCACCAGCACCGGGACATCCGCAAGCCGGTCCGTCTGCCGGATGCGCGCCAGGAACTCCCAGCCGTCCATGCCGGGGAGCTGCAGGTCCAGCGTGATCAGGCTCAGGTCGTGCCGCTGTGTCAGCAGCAATGCGGCCTCGGCGCTGGCGGCGCGCACCACCATGAACCCGTCGGCCTCCAGCAGCAGCATGATCAGGTCGGCAGCCATGTCGTCGTCTTCTATGACCAGTGCAACACGGCTGGGCAATGCCGGTGCGATCGCCTGCGGCATGACGGCCGGCACTGTGGCGCCCTGTGTCTCAAGCAGCGGCAGCCAGACCGCGAATCGCGCGCCTTCCCCTTCGGCGCTTGCCACGGCCACTGTGCCGCCATGCAGCTCGGCCAGCTTCTTGACCATGGCCAGGCCCAGGCCCGTGCCTTCGAACTTCCTGGCCAGGCTGCTGTCGATCTGGCTGAAAGCCTGGAACAGCTTCGCCATGTCGGCCCTGGAAATGCCGATGCCGCTGTCACTGACGGACAGTTCAATGAACTCGGCGTGCGCGCTTTCCGCCAGCGGAAAACCATGGACTTCCCAGTTGCCCTCGATCATGCCCACAGCAGAACGGGGCACCCGCCGCGCAGCCAGCGTCACCTGCGCGCCGCTGGGGCTGAACTTCACCGCGTTGGACAGCAGGTTGTAGATGATCTGCTTGGTCTTGCGCATGTCCAGCAGCGGTGCTTCCCAGGCCTGGCCCGGCGCGAGCTCCAGGCGGATGCGCTGTGCTGCGGCCTTCTCCTTGACGATGGTCAGGCTGCCGGCCAGCAGCGAGCGCAGGTCTACCGGCTCCAGCTCCAGCGCCATCATCCCGGCCTCGACCTTGGACAGGTCGAGGATGTCGTTGATCAGCGCCAGCAGGTGCTGGCCGCTGGTGAAGATGTCGCCGATGTATTCCTGCTGCAGCGCGCCCAGCTGGCCCATCAACCCGTCCTTGAGCGCCTCCGAGAAGCCGATGATGGCGTTGAGCGGCGTGCGCAGCTCATGCGACATGGTGGCCAGGAACTCGGACTTCATGCGGCTGGCATGCTCCAGCTCGACATTCTTCTCCTGCAGCCGCTGGTCCAGCACCGCCTGGTGGGCCTCCACCTGCTTGCGCGCGGTGTTGTCGGTGCCGATCAGCAGGTAGCCGATGATGGCCTCGCCTGCATCGCGCAGCGCGGTCACCGAGACGATGGCCGGGAAGCGGCTGCCGTCCTTGCGGAAGTAGGTCAGCTCATAGATGTCTTCAATGCCGCGCGAGGCCTTGAAGACCAGCGCCTCGAAACCGGGTGTGATGGTGGTGCCAAGTTCAAGGCTCAGCGCGCCGGCCCGGGCGATGACCTCCAGCGGGTCCGAGATGTCGGCCGGCGTGATGCGGTTGACGACGTCGGCCGCCGCATAGCCCAGCATCCGCTCGGCGCCCACGTTGAAGATCTGGATGACACCCTTCTCGTCCGTCGCGATGCTGGAGAAGTTGGCGCTGTTGAAGATGGCGTCCTGGAGCGCGCCGGTCTTCAGCAGTGTCTGCTGCCGCCCGAACTCGCTGGCGTTGTCGGGCGCGCGGGGTCTGCCGGTGGAATCGGGCCCGGGAAGTGGCATGTATCCTCCGCTCGAAAATCGCGATCCATGGGCGGTATGGATATAAACCGGTGGGGCTGACTGGGTCAGTACCCGCAGGAACGGTTATGCAATCGGGGCAGGGCAAGGTCTGTGCGTTGGCACACATAAGCCGTCGATTTCATCGGTTTAAGGGGTTTTGGGGGTTCGGGGCTTTATCACCGACGCCTGTTGTGGTTTTCAGGCGCGGCGGTACTGGATGGCTTCTGCCACATGCGTGACCTGCGTGGCGTCCGACCCCGCCAGGTCGGCAATCGTCCTTGCCACCTTCAGCGCGCGGTGTGTACTGCGCCCTGACCAGCCCAGCCGTGTGGCCGCCGTATGGAGGAAGCGGGTGGCCGCATCATCCAGCCGTGTGTGCTCGTCAATCTCCTTGCCCTGCAGTGCATGGTTGCCCTTGCCCTGCCGCTGCACGGCCCGATCGCGGGCGGCGGTGCTGCGTTCGCGGATGCTGGCGGTAGACTCGCCGGGCGCGGCGCGCAGCAGGGCGTCCGCCGGCAACGCCGGCACTTCCACATGCAGGTCGATGCGGTCCATCAGCGGCCCGCTGAGCTTGCCCTGGTAGCGCAGCACCTGGTCGGGTGTGCAACGGCAGGCTTTGTGCGGCGAGCCCAGGTAGCCGCAGGGGCAGGGGTTCATCGCGCCGACCAGCTGGAATCGCGCCGGGAATTCCGAGCGCTGTGCCGCGCGCGAGATGGTGATGGTGCCGCTTTCCAGCGGCTCGCGCAGGGCTTCCAGCGCGGCGCGGGGAAACTCCGGCAGTTCATCAAGGAACAGCACGCCATGGTGCGCCAGTGAAATCTCGCCGGGCCGTGGCGGCGAGCCGCCGCCTACCAGCGCCACGGCGCTGGCCGAGTGGTGCGGGCTGCACGTGGGCCGCTGCGCCCAGCGGTCCAGGCTGAAGCGGCCGCCCAGGCTGGCGACAGCTGCGCTTTCCAGCGCCTCGTCCACCGTCATCGGTGGCAGCAGGCCGGCAAAGCGCTGGGCCAGCATCGACTTGCCCGAGCCCGGCGGGCCGGTGAGCAGCAGGCTGTGCCCGCCGGCTGCGGCGATCTCCAGCGCGCGCCTGGCGGCGGCCTGGCCTTTCACATCGGCCAGGTCTGCATAGCTGGCCGCCGCCTGCAGAGGCGCCTGCGTGATGCGCGCCCAGCCGTCCGCCGGCTCCAGTTCCGCCGCATTGGGCACGAACTGGCGCACCACGTCTGTCAGGTGGCCGGCGCGGTACACCTGTGAGCCCGGCACCAGCGCGGCTTCTTCCGCACTGCCAGGGGGCAGCACCAGTCTGGTGGCGACCTTGCCCGTATGCAGCGCCAGGCTCATCGCCAGGGCCCCGCGCACCGGCCGCAGCTCGCCCGACAGCGACAGTTCGCCCGCGAATTCATGGCCGGCCAGCGCATGGGCATTGACCTGTCCGCTGGCAGCCAGGATGCCCAGGGCGATGGGCAGGTCAAACCGGCCGGAGTCCTTGGGCAGGTCGGCCGGCGCCAGGTTGACGGTGATGCGCTTGTTGTGCGGGAACTCCAGGCCGGAATTCTGGATGGCCGAGCGCACCCTTTCGCGCGCTTCCTTGACTTCCACATCGGCCAGGCCCACCAGGGTGAAGCTGGGCAAGCCGTTGGCCAGATGCACCTCAACGGTGACCGCAGCGGCCTGCAGGCCCAGCAAGGCGCGGCTTTGCACTAAAGACAAGCTCATGAACCAAGGACTCCCCAAAGCAGTGCAGGCGAGCGCCATGCACGAATTCCTGAACAAGATTGCACCTCTATGGTGCGAAAACGGGGTTTGGTACTGCTTGTCCCCGGGAAACTAACGCGCCAGACGCTCCATGGTGGACAGGCACACAGCAGGCAGGGGCATTTGGCACGCTCCCTGCTTAACACCCCGGCCATTCAACTTTTTTTGTTCAACTTCCCAAACGGAGAGACCGATGAAATTCACAACCGCAAAACTTCTGGCCGTTGCTGCCCTGGCCGCTGCACCGATGCTTGCGAGCGCGCAACTGTCTGCAAACGTCAGCGTGACGACCAACTACAAGTTCCGCGGCCAGGACCAGGGCAATAACAAGCCCGCCCTGCAAGGCGGCTTTGACTATGCCCATTCCAGCGGTTTCTACGTTGGCAACTGGAACTCCAGCATCGGCTTCACCGCCAGCGGGCTGGAGTCGGACCTGTACGCCGGCTACAAGTTTGAAGCCGCAGGCCTGGGCTTTGACGTGGGTATCCTGACCTACATCTACCCGACGCTGTCGGCCGCCGACACGACCGAGCTGTATGGCGCCGCCACCTGGGGCCCCATCACCGCCAAGTACTCGCACACCATCTCTGACGACTACTTCGGCTTCGGCGCCGGCAGCAACCGCGGCACCGGCTACTGGAACCTGGCATTCGCCCAGGAAGTCATGAAGGGCCTGACCCTGAAGGCTTCCTACGGCTACACCAACTTCGACAATCCGGCCAACACCAACTACGCCGACTACAGCCTGGGCCTGGCCTATGACCTGGGCAACGGCTTCAGCGTCTCCGGCGCTGCCGTCGGCGCCAACAAGCGCGCGACCTATGGTGTGGTCAACAAGACCCGCCTGATCTTCACGCTGACCAAGGCGATGTAATTTCAGTTGGCGCGGCGCGAGGAGCGCCGCGCCGTTCCCATAAGCGAAGGAAAAAAAATGAAACTCGTAACGGCCATCATCAAACCGTTCAAGCTGGATGAGGTGCGTGAAGCCCTCTCCGGGATCGGCGTGCAGGGTATTACCGTCACCGAAGTCAAGGGCTTCGGGCGCCAGAAGGGTCACACCGAGCTGTATCGCGGAGCGGAGTACGTCGTTGACTTCCTGCCCAAGGTCAAGATTGAAGCGGCGGTGGCCGACGACCTCGTTGAGCGCGTCATCGAAGCGGTTGAGGGCGCAGCCCGCACCGGCAAGATCGGCGACGGCAAGATTTTTGTTTACAACCTCGAGCAGGTAGTTCGCATCCGCACCGGCGAGACCGGCAAGGAAGCGCTGTAAATCAGCCCACAAGAAAGAGATGAACATGAAAAAACTACTTGCCTCCCTCGTATTGGGACTGAGCATGCTGGCTGGCAGCTCGGCCCTTCTGGCCCAGACGCCTGCGCCTGCAGCGTCGGCCCCGGAAGCTGCTCCTGCAGCAGCGGCCTCCGCCGCAGCGCCTGCTCCAGCGGCCGCTCCCGCAGCAGCAGTTGCTGCTGCACCCGCCGCTGCGCCTGCGGCAGCCGCCGCACCCGTCCCCAACAAGGGCGATACCGCCTGGATGACCATGGCCACCGCGCTCGTGATCTTCATGACGCTGCCGGGCCTGGCCCTGTTCTACGGCGGCCTGGTCCGCAGCAAGAACATGCTGTCGGTGCTGATGCAGGTC
>JAZKHY010000022.1:0-64742 GCA_040385105.1 Pseudomonadota bacterium | reverse complement strand
GCGAGTTCAGGCGCTCCTTGATCTGGCCCTGGAACTGCGGGTCGAGCACCTTGGCGCTCAGCACATAGGAGGCCCTGGCGAACACGTCTTCAGGCAGCAGCTTGACACCCTTTGGCAGCAGCGAATGCAACTCGATGAAGCTCTTGACCGCCGTGAAGAGTCCGTCGCGCAGGCCGCTTTCATGCGTGCCGCCGGCGCTGGTGGGGATCAGGTTGACATAACTCTCGCGCACCGGCTGGCCGTCTTCGGTGAAGGCCACGCACCACTGGGCGCCCTCGCCTTCGGCGAAATTGTCGCTGGCGGCATCGGCAAACCCTTCGCCCTCGAACAGCGGAATGACCGGGTCGGCATTGAGCGTCTGCATCAGGTAGTCGCGCAGGCCACCCTTGTAGAGCCAGGTCTGGACTTCTTTCGTTTTCTCGACGGTGAGGGTGACCGTCACGCCGGGCATCAGCACCGCCTTGCTGCGCAGCAGGTGGGCCAGCTCGGCCATGGGCAGTGCACTGGTCTCAAAGTACTTGCCGTCCGGCCAGACGCGCACCGTCGTGCCCTGCCTGCGGTCCCCTTCGACGGCCTTGCGCAGGTGGAGCTTTTCAGTGACGTCGCCGCCTTCGAAGACAAGGCGGGCCACCATGCCGTCACGATACGAGGTAGCCTCCAGGCGCTTCGCCAGCGCATTCGTCACGCTCACGCCAACCCCATGAAGGCCGCCGGAGAAGCTGTAGGCCCCGCCCTTGCCCTTGTCGAACTTGCCGCCGGCGTGCAGGCGGGTGAAGACCAGTTCGATGACCGGCGCTTTTTCTTCCGGGTGCATCCCGAACGGGATGCCCCGGCCGTCGTCGTCGATGCTGACCGAGCCGTCGGTGTGCAGCGTGACCTTGATCTTCTTGCCATGGCCGGCGAGCGCTTCGTCGGCCGAGTTGTCCAGCACTTCCTGGATGACGTGCAGCGGGTTGTCGGTGCGGGTGTACATGCCCGGGCGCTGCTTGACGGGCTCCAGCCCCTTGAGCACGCGGATCGAGCCCTCGGAATAGTCGGTAGGTAGTTTGGTCGCCATGGGAGGGGCATTGTAGACCGGATGCCGGCAAAGGCTGTATGCCCATCCAGTTTTACACATCGTCTGCTGGCTGGCGGCGCCGGCATTCATGCTGGCATCGCATCAATGTGCTGAAAAGCTTTCACAGCGGGAAAACCCGCGTCTGGTTATATTCAAAGCA
Organism: Pseudomonadota bacterium; assembly: GCA_040385105.1. Taxonomy (GTDB): domain Bacteria; phylum Pseudomonadota; class Gammaproteobacteria; order Burkholderiales; family Burkholderiaceae_C; genus JACMQX01. The sequence continues at coordinate 63,525 of JAZKHY010000022.1, read as the reverse complement.
TGCAATCTTCTTCTCCACGCACCCTGTCGATGGTGCAGGTCCTGGTCTGCGGCGCAGCCATCGTGACCCTGTCCATGGGCATCCGCCACGGCTTCGGCCTGTGGCTGCAACCGGTTACCCAGGCCAACAACTGGACGCGCGAGACCTTCGCCTTTGCCATTGCCATCCAGAACCTGACCTGGGGCATTGCCGGCATCTTTGCCGGCATGGTGGCAGACCGCTTTGGCGCGTTCAAGGTGATCGTTGCCGGTGCGGTCTTCTATGCGCTGGGCCTGATGGGCATGGCGCATTCACCGACGCCCCTGCTGTTCACGGCGAGCGCCGGCGTGTTGATCGGCCTGGCCCAGGCGGGCACGACCTACGCGGTGGTCTATGGCGTCATCGGCCGCAATGTGTCGGCCGAAAAGCGTTCATGGGCCATGGGCATCACGGCGGCGGCGGGCTCATTCGGCCAGTTCCTGATGGTGCCGGTTGAAGGCTTCCTCATCAGCACCACCGGCTGGCAGCAGGCACTGATGCTGCTGGGCTTTGCTGCCATGCTGATCGTGCCGCTGGCCTTCTTCCTGCGGGAGCCGGGGTTTGCAGGCGGAATTACGCCGCCCCGCGAGCAGACCATCCTGCAGGCGGCGCGCGAGGCCTTCAAATACCCGAGCTTCCAGCTGCTGATGGCGGGGTACTTCGTCTGCGGCTTCCAGGTGGTGTTCATCGGCGTGCACATGCCGAGCTACCTGAAGGACAAGGGCCTGTCGCCCGAAGTGGCCGGCTATGCGCTGGCGCTGATCGGCCTGTTCAATGTGTTCGGCACCTACATTGCAGGCTCACTGGGGCAGACGCTGTCCAAGAAATACCTGCTCTCGGCGATCTACTTCGCCCGGGCGGTGACGATTGCGATCTTCCTGTGGGCGCCGCTCACCCCGCTGAGCGTTTACGTCTTTGCCAGTGCCATGGGCCTGCTGTGGCTGTCCACCGTGCCGCTGACCAGCGGCCTCGTGGCGCAGATCTTTGGCGTGCAACACCTGTCGATGCTGGGCGGCTTTGTCTTCTTCAGCCACCAGATCGGTTCGTTCCTGGGCGTCTGGCTGGGCGGTGTGCTGTACGACAAAACAGGCAGCTACGACATCGTCTGGTACATCGCCATTGCCCTCGGCATCTTCGCGGCCATCGTCAACATGCCGATCCGCGAGACCGGCATCCAGCGCGCCGTGCCGCAAGGGGCCTGATGCGATGACGGCCATTGCGCGCAAATCCCTGGCCTGGGGCGCAACCCTGGCAGTGCTGCTGGCGGTGTTTGCCCTGTACACAAGGCCGGATTTCCTCGTCACACTCGCCGACCAGATCTGGGCGTGTTTCTGACGGCGGCGCCGTCCCGCTGCCGCACGTCCGGCGCAAGCGGGTAAATTCGGGCCATGACCACCATCATCATCACAGGCGCCTCCGATGGCATCGGCGCCGAAATGGCGCGCCAGCTGGCCGCCACCCACCGGGCGGGTGTGAACCTTGTCCTTGCAGCGCGCGACGAGGCAAAACTTGCGGCTGTGGCCGCGCAATGCCGCGAGTCGGGCGCACAAACCCTTGTGGTCCGGACGGATGTCTCGCAGGAGGCGCAGTGCCGCGCCCTGGCGGATGCCGCCGTCCACGCCTGGGGCGGCATCGACGCGCTCATCAACAATGCAGGCATCTCCGCCCAGGCGCTGTTCTCGGACGTCAAGGCGCAAGACCTTGGCTGGTATGAAGACCTCATGCGGATCAACCTGTGGGGCAGCGTGTGGTGCACCCATGCGGCGCTGCCGCACATCAAGGCGCGCAAGGGCTTCGTCGTGGCGGTGTCGTCACTGGCGGGCCTGGTGGGCGTGCCGGGCCGGACTGCCTACAGCGCCAGCAAGTTCGCAATGACGGGCTTCTTCGAGGCGCTGCGTGCCGAACTCAAGGTGTCCGGCGTGAGCGTCACCACCGCCTACCCCGGCGTGGTCGCCACCAACATCCGCTACCGCGGGCTCAACGCCCAGGGCGTGGCCGCCGGCAAGAGCGGCCTGAAGGAAGACAAGGCCATGAGCGTGGAGGAATGCGCCCGGCTCATCATCAGAGGCATGAACCGGCGCGAGCGCGAAGTCGTCATGTCGGCCAAGGGCAAGCTCGGCCGTTTTCTCAAGATCGTCGCGCCGGGCCTGGTTGAGAAGCTGGCCATGGCGGCGCTCAAGGACGATGTGAAGCCCGGGGCATGAGCACAAGTCACGGACATGGCCTGGGCGCCATATCGCCCTGGGTCGAACGCTGGTCGCATCTGGTGGCGCCTGGCGGGACGGTGCTTGATGTGGCCTGCGGCCTGGGCCGCCACCTTCGCTGGTTCGCCTCGCGCGGCCATGCAGTCACCGGAGTGGACAGGTCGGCTGAGGCCATTGCAGCCGTTTCCGGCCTTGGCGAGGCGGTTGTAGCTGACATCGAGAACGGCCCCTGGCCTTTCGACGGCCGCCGCTTTGACGCCGTCGTCGTCACCAACTACCTCTGGCGCCCGCTCTTCCCGGCCCTGCTCGCCAGCCTCGCGCCCGGCGGCGTGCTGGTTTACGAAACCTTTACCGACGGCAACGAAACCGTCGGCAAGCCCTCGCGGCCGGACTTCCTGCTGCGCCCGGGCGAACTGCTGGATGTTTGCCGGCCGCTGCGGATCGTGGGCTTTGAGGACGGGTTCCTGCGCTCCCCCGACCGGTTCGTACAACGGATAGCGGCCATTGCCCCCACCCCCGGGGAACTGCCGACCCCTTATCCTCTCTGAGTAGAATGCGCGTTTACCGTTTAATACTGCGGACATGACACCTATTACCGGCAGCATCGTTGCCCTGGCCACCCCGATGCATGAAGACGGCAGCGTCGACTACCCCACGCTGCGCAAGCTCATCGACTGGCACATCACGGAAGGTACGGACTGCATCGGTGTCGTCGGCACTACCGGCGAGTCACCCACGGTCAATGTGCAGGAGCATTGCGAGATCATCCGCGTCTCGGTGGAGCAGGCCAAGGGCCGCGTGCCGATCATGGCCGGCTGCGGCGCCAACTCAACGTCCGAAGCCATCGAGCTCACCCGCTTTGCCAAGAGCGTGGGCGCCGACTGCCAGCTCCAGGTTGTGCCCTACTACAACAAGCCGACTCAGGAAGGCCAGTACCAGCACTTCAAGGCCATCGCTGAAGCAGTGGACCTGCCGATGGTGCTCTACAACGTGCCCGGCCGCACAGTGGCCGACATGGCGCATGACACCGTGCTGCGGCTTGCGACCGTGCCCGGCATCGTCGGCATCAAGGAAGCCACGGGCAACATCGAGCGCGCCCAGTGGCTCATCAAGGAAGCCCCGAAGGGCTTCGCCATCTACTCCGGTGACGACCCGACCGCCGTTGCGCTGATGCTGTGCGGCGGCCAGGGCAACGTCAGCGTGACCGCCAATATCGCGCCACGCCTGATGCATGAGCTGTGCGTGGCGGCCATTGCCGGCGATGCCCGCAAGGCCATGGAACTGCAGCTGCGCCTGCTGCCGTTGCACCGGCACCTGTTTGTCGAAGCCAATCCCATCCCCCTGAAATGGGCGATGCAGAGGCTGGGCCTGTGTGGCGGCACAATGCGCTTGCCCATGACGCCGCTGGCAAAGGCCAACGAGGCGGTGGTCGAAGGCGCGCTGCGCGCGACCGGCCTGCTCTGACCGACTGAAGATTTAGAGGAACCCAAGACGTGAACCATTTTGCAAGACCCGGCCTGCTGGCCCTCTGCGTTTCGCTGGCAGCCTGCTCGGTGATCGAAGGCGACAAGATCGACTACAAGAGCGCCACCAAGTCGGCATCGCTCGAAGTTCCTCCCGACCTGACCCAGCTCTCACGCGAGTCGCGCTATGTCGTGCCCGGCTCCACCGTGTCCGCCAACACCTACCAGACAGGCCAGAGCGCGATCCCGGGCGTGCCCACTGCGGCATCCGCCATCGGCGACGTGCGGGTGGAGCGCGCCGGTTCGCAGCGCTGGCTGGTGGTCAGCCGGCCTGCCGACCAGCTGTGGGGCCCGGTGCGCGACTTCTGGCAGGAAAGCGGCTTCCTGCTCACGCTGGACCAGTCGAACCTGGGCATCATGGAAACCGACTGGGCCGAAAACCGCGCCAAGCTGCCGCAGGACTTCATCCGCAATACGCTCGGCAAGGTACTTGACTCGCTCTACTCCACCGGCGAGCGCGACCGCTTCCGCACCCGCATGGAGCGCAACCCGTCCGGCGGCACCGACATCTACATCAGCCACCGCGGCATGATCGAGGTCTACAACAGCAACAACAAGGAATCCACCGCCTGGCAGCCGCGCCCGACCGACCCCGAGCTTGAGGCCGAATTCCTGCGCCGCCTCATGATCAAGCTTGGCGCCACGCCGGAGCAGGCCAGGGCCCTTTCCCCTGCCGCCGCGCCCAAGCCGACGTCGCGCGTCGCCAGCGTGAACAACACGCCGGTGGTGGTGATTGACGATGGTTTTGACCGCGCCTGGCGCAGGGTCGGCCTGACGCTGGACCGCACGGGTTTCACGGTGGAAGACCGTGACCGCAGCCAGGGCACTTATTTTGTCCGCTACGTTGAACCCAGCCCTGACAAAAAGGAACCCGGCTTCTTCGGCAAGCTTTTTGGCAGCTCCACCAATGCCGCCCCGCCGCTGAAATACCGCATCGCGGTGCGCAGCCAGGGTGAATCGACCACCGTGTCTGTGCTCAATGCCAACGGCGCCCCCGAAAGCTCCGCCAATGCGCAGCGCATCGTGCAGGTGATTGCCGACGACCTGAAGTAACCGGGCCGCCGGCCATGCTGCGGTTCAAGAGCCTGGGCAGCGGCAGCTCGGGCAACGCCACCGTGGTCGAGGCGTCCAGCGGCGGGCGGGTCAGGCGCCTGCTGGTTGATTGCGGGCTCGGCATCCGCCAGCTCGATGCAAGGCTGGCCGCTGCAGGCCTTGATGCTGAACAGCTCGATGCCATCTTCATCACCCATGAACACAGCGACCACATTGGCTGCGCGCGCGCCGTCGCCTTGCGCGGGCGGATTCCGGTGTGGATGAGCGAGGGCACCTGGGCCGGCATGGGTGAGCCGGATCTGGACGGGCTGCTGTGCACGGCCCGCGACGGCAACGCCATAGACCTGGGCGAGCTTCAAGTCATGCCCTTCACCGTGCCGCATGACGCGCGGGAGCCACTGCAGCTGACCTGCTCCGACGGCAACCGCCGCCTTGGCGTGCTGACCGACCTTGGCCATGCGACACAGCATGTCCTGGCCCACCTGGCGGGTTGCCATGCCCTGCTGATTGAATGCAACCATGACAGCGAGCTGCTGGCCAATGGCGCCTACCCGCCCTTCCTCAAGCGCCGCGTGGGCGGCAACCACGGCCATCTGGCCAACGATGCATCGGCTGCGATTGTGGGCGCTCTCAGGCACCCCGCGTTGATGCATGTGGTGGCAGCCCACCTGAGTGAGCAGAACAACCGGCCTGAGCTGGCCCGGTCAGCGCTGGCGGCGGTGCTGGACCGCGTACCCGAAGACATCGGCGTAGCCTTCCAGAAAGATGGCACGCCCTGGCTGGATGCCTGAGCCCCGCAAAAAGCAGGCGCCCAAAGAAAAAGCCGCTCCGTAGAGCGGCTTTCTGTTCCAGCGAAAGCTGGATTACTTGGCAGCGGAAGCAGCGGATGCGGCACCAGCAGCAGCGGTGGCGGCACCAGCAGCAGCAGCAGCAGCGCCGGAAGCAGCAGCGGCAGCGCCGGAAGCAGCTTCAGCAGCCGGGGTGGCAGCGGGAGCGGGTGCGGGAGCAGCGACAGGAGCCGGTGCGGGAGCAGGAGCCGGCTCTTCCTTCTTGCCGCAAGCGGCGAGAGCGGCGGCGGCAACCAGGGCTGCGAGTACGAGCGAGTTCTTCATTTTCAGTTTCCTTGATGGACAGTCACACAAATAATCTTGCATTTGCCATGGCGGCTTCTACCGCTTTGGCAGAGCAGTTCGCTGCAAAGCGAAATGGGCTCAGCCGCTGATTATAGTATTGGTCCGTCAACTCTGACAAACCCTGACACTTCAAATCCCCGCACCCCATCCCGGCAAAACAACACCTACAGCCCCAATGTCGAAGCCGGGAAACCTGGCGAGCTTTTGCGCAGCCATTCGTCCAGCGACTCGCGCAGCAGTACGCGCCTGTCGGCCTCGCTGCCGCACACGCCGGTGCTGCGCTCAAGGTCCAGCCGCCGCAGCGCCCAGGCAGGGCTCCAGATGGCGCTGGGCAGCTCCAGCGGGTCGGCTGAAGGGCAGCGCCAGCACTCAATGGTGTGGGCCCAGGTGCGCCGCCATGTCACAAAACGCGCGTGGCGGCGAATCACTTCGTCGTAATTCCTGGCCAGCATGACGAACCGGCGGCCGGAACCGGACCAGGCCTGCAATGACTCTGCCACGGCCCGCTCGCCCAGCGGCCAGTCCTCAAAGGTCGCGTCGCTGAAGATGATCTCGCGCCAGCCGTCAAGCGCGGCCTGCGCCAGCGCGCGCCGCACCAGCTGCTGGAAGTCCACGCGTCCGCTGAAACGGCCAGACGGCAAGCCGTCCCCCGGTTCCTGCCGGTTCTGCTGCGCGTCGGTTGATTTCCGGTCCTCTGCACCGTCGTTTTCAGCGCCCATGCAACCACCCCGCTTCGAGCCATGACAACACAAGGGTACGGGCATCCTCGCTGGCTCCTGCAAGGGCCCGCCCGTCGAGGCTGCGTTCGTCCGCCAGCCGCCGCATCAACGTCGCGTCACGGCCGGCGGCCCGGTAGCCTTCGCCATTGATGAACACATGCCGGGCGTCGTGCATCATCCGCGTGCGCCTGTCCAGCACCACGCCTGCCTTGAGCTGCGCCGGCGCCGCCGGTGCCGGTGACGCCTCGAACCAGACATTCGCCTTGGGTTCGGTCAGGCTCTCACCCAGCGCGCGCGCCAGCATGTCCGGCTCGCGCATGACGTCCTCCAGGGCTTCGCGCGCAAAGGCAAGCAGGCCGGCCGGAATGGCGCCGGGCGCACTGGCAGGCGGCTGCCCCGCATCACGATACAGCGCCTCTCCTGCCGCCTCGGCGGCGTCGCCCGCCATACGCTCCAGGAGGTCACGCGCGAGCTCGCCACGGCCTGGCGCCCGGAACCCGATGGAATAGGTCATGCATTCGCCCAGGGCCACACCTTCGTGGGCATAGCCGGGCGGCAGGTAGAGCATGTCGCCGGGGTCGAGCACATACTCCTGCTGCGCCTCGAAGTTGGCCAGTACCTTGAGCGGTACACCGTCCACCAGCGAATGATCCTTCTGCCGGCTGATACGCCAGCGGCGCTGCCCCTGGGCCTGAAGCAGGAACACATCATAGCTGTCAAGGTGCGGCCCCACACCGCCGCCGTCGGTGGCATAGCTGATCATCAGGTCGTCCAGCCGGGCATCGGGCACAAAGCGGAACTGGCTCAAGAGGTCGTGCACGCGGTCATCATGCAGGTCCACCCCCTGCACCAGCAAGGTCCAGCCCGCCTGGCTGACCGGCGGCAGGGACCGTCGCGCGAAAGGGCCCTGCCGCATCTTCCAGCCCCCCACCTTGTGCACGACCAGGCGCGACTCGACGCCTTCCCCTCCAGCCAGCGCGAACAGCGACGCGCGGTCCAGCAAGGGCTGGAAGCCTGGCAGGGCGCCGCGCACGAGCAGCGGCTTTTTCTGCCAGTGGCGCTTCAGGAAGGTTTCGGGGCTGAGGCCGGCCAGAAGCGGCAAAGGTCGGTTTACATCCATGGGTTGGTTTTGTCCTGTGATGCGACAATTCTCCTATGGAAATCACTGAACTATGTGTGGTCGGACTGACCTGGACGCTCAAGGACACCTTGGGCGAAGTGCTGGATGTGCTGGAAGAGCCCGTCGACTTTCTCGTCGGCGGCAGCGACCTGTTTGCAAAAATCGAAGAGGCGCTGCAAGGCCATGAGCGCGGCGCGAGGGTCGACCTGCATCTCGAGCCTGAAGAAGCCTTTGGCGACTACAACGAACAACTGGTATTCCTGGAACCCCGGAGCCTGTTCCCGGCGGAGCTGGAAGAAGGCATGACGATTGAAGGCATTGCAATGCCAGAAGGCACCAATGCCGACGCTCCGCGCGACGTGCTGTACACCGCAACGGAGATCTATCCGGAACATGTAGTGCTGGACGGCAATCACCCGCTGGCCGGGATCGCGTTGCGACTGAGCCTGCGGGTGGAATCCGTGCGCGAGGCAACGGAAGAAGAAGTCGGGCGCGGCACGGCCGGCACCGGCTTCTTCAAGGTCCAGAGCCAGGCGCCCGGCAGCGGCTTGCTGCACTAGGCACCCGGCCCCGGCCGGATATCACGAACGGTAGAGAACGCCGTTTTCGATCCGCACGCGGTCACCCGGGCGCAGGTCGCCGGGCGCGCCGACGTCATAGGTACGCATGGCGCCGTTGTCCACACGCACGGTGATGCGGTAGGAGTCCACAGACTGCGTGCTGTTCTGGCGGCCGATGGCGTTGCCGGCCACTGCACCACCCACCACGCCCGCGGCTGTGGCCAGGTCGCGGCCGCTGCCACTGCCAATCTGGTTGCCGATCACACCGCCGACGATGCCGCCGATGATGGCGCCACCAGGAGACACTTCGCGCTGCTGCTGCGTGCGGACGACTTCAACGCCGGTGACACGCCCGTATTCAACATACTGCTGCTGGCTGCCATAGGCGCCGCCCTGCGCGGGATAGGTGTTCGAAGGATAGGTATTCGACGGGTAGGTCGACACCGGATAGGAGCTCTGCTCCTGCATCGGCGATGCGCAGGCTGCAAGCAAGGCCACAGCCACTGCGCTGGTAGCAAACGATGCCGCACGTGAAAACTTGTTCATGGAATTCTCCTGGTTGAAGGTTCGGGCGACCTCCGCCCGTGAGCCCTCATTAGGAACCAGCCGGCACACACGGCCGGCAAGCTTGGGCGCAATTCCCATGTGGGGCGCACACCCCACAGCATGTAGGATGCCGCCGACGCCGGGGCCCCTCAGGCCTTGCCGGTGGAGCCGTAGCCGCCCTCGCCGCGCTGGCTGGCGGGAAACTCGGTGACGACGTTGAACTCGGCCTGCACCACAGGCACGATCATGAGTTGCGCAAGCCGCTCCATCGGCTCGATGGTGAAGGGCACATCGCTGCGATTCCAGGCGCTCACCATCAACTGGCCCTGGTAATCGCTGTCGATCAAGCCGACAAGGTTGCCCAGCACGATGCCATGCTTGTGGCCCAGGCCCGAGCGCGGCAGGATCAACGCGGCGTAGCCCGGGTCCTTGAGGTAGATGGCGATGCCGGTGGGCACGAGCTTCCAGGCGTTGGCGCCCAGCGTGAGCGGCGCCTCCAGGCAGGCACGCAGGTCAAGCCCCGCACTGCCGGGCGTGGCATAGGCGGGCAGCTGGTCCGCCATGCGCGGGTCGAGGATTCTGACGTCGATTTTCATGCGTGGGTCACGTGTTCGCGCCGGCCATGCGGCGGGCGATGTCCGCCACCAGGCGGCGCGCGAGCACCAGCTTGGGAGCGCGGGGAATCTCCTGGCTGCCGTGGGCATCCACCAGGAGCAGGGCGTTGTCATCCTGGCCGAAGGTGGCCGGGCCGATATTGCCCACCAGCAGCGGCACGCCCTTGCGCGCACGCTTGGCCTGGGCATTGGCCAGCAGGTCCTGGCTCTCGGCCGCAAAGCCGACGCAGAACAACTGCCCGCTCCTGCCGCGCGGAGACTGCGCGACGGTGGCGAGGATGTCGGGGTTCTCGGCAAAGGCGAGTTCGGGCGCCTTGCCCGAGCCGTCTTTCTTGATCTTCTGGTCTGCAGCGGTTGCAGGCCGCCAGTCGGCGACGGCAGCGGCGGCAATGAACACGGTTGCGGCATCCACCACGGCGGACGTGGCGTCCAGCATGTCCCTTGCGGACTTGACGTCAAGGCGGGTGACGCCGCGTGGGGTCGGCACCGCCACCGGCCCCGCCACCAGCGTGACCTTCGCACCGGCCTCGCGCGCCGCACGGGCGATCGCAAAGCCCATCTTGCCGCTGGACAGGTTCGTGATGCCGCGCACAGGGTCGATGGCCTCGTAGGTCGGGCCGGCCGTGACCAGCACATGCTGCCCTGCAAGCACCTTGGGCTGGAAGAACGCGATCACATCTTCCAGCAGTTCTGCCGGCTCCAGCATGCGGCCGTCACCCGTCTCACCGCAGGCCTGGAAACCGCTGCCCACGCCGAGCATCACGGCGCCGTCAGCCTGCAATTGCGCCATGTTGCGCTGCGTGGCAGGGTGGGCCCACATCTCGCGGTTCATCGCCGGCGCCACCAGCAGCGGCACCCTGGCAATCGGCCGGGCCAGGCACATCAGACTCAGCAGGTCGTCCGCGCGGCCATGCAACAGCTTCGCCATGAAGTCCGCACTGCAGGGCGCAATGAGGATTGCATCGGCCTCGCGAGACAGGTTGATGTGCGGCATGTTGTTGGGCTCGCGCGCATCCCACTGCGATCCATACACCGTGCGATTGCTCAGCGCCTGCATCGTCACCGGGGTAATGAACTGCTCCGCAGCTTCAGTCATCACGACCTGAACCGTAGCCCCTGCCTTGACCAGCCCGCGGCAAAGTTCAGCCGCCTTGTAGCAGGCGATACCACCTGTGAGCCCAAGAACAATGTGTTTGCCGGCAAGGTCTTCCATGGTGGCGGATGTTACAGGCATCGGGGGGCGTCCTCTATAATCCGGATTTCTACCTCGGCGAGATCCTGTCTCGACCCCGTAATGACCAAATTTGTGTTCGTCACCGGCGGTGTGGTCTCTTCCCTCGGCAAGGGAATCGCCTCTGCCTCGCTGGCCGCCATCCTCGAATCGCGCGGCCTCAAAGTCACCCTCATCAAGCTCGATCCCTACATCAACGTCGACCCCGGCACGATGTCGCCATTCCAGCATGGCGAGGTGTTCGTCACCGACGACGGCGCTGAAACCGACCTTGACCTTGGCCACTATGAGCGCTTCATCGAGACGCGCATGGCCAAGACCAACAACTTCACCACCGGCCGCATCTACCAGTCCGTGCTTGAGAAGGAGCGCCGCGGCGACTACCTGGGCAAGACGGTGCAGGTGATCCCGCACGTCACCAACGAGATCCAGGAATACATCAAGCGCGGCGCCTCGCCCGGTGTGGACGTGGCCATCGTCGAGATCGGCGGCACCGTGGGCGACATCGAGTCCCTGCCCTTCCTTGAAGCCGTGCGCCAGATGAGCCTGAAGATGGGTGCCAACAACACGGCCTTCGTCCACCTCACCTACGTGCCCTGGATCGCCGCCGCCGGCGAGCTCAAGACCAAGCCCACGCAGCACACGGTGCAGAAACTGCGCGAGATCGGCATCCAGGCCGACGCCCTGCTCTGCCGCGCCGACCGCAAGATTCCCGAGGACGAGCGCGCCAAGATCTCGCTGTTCACCAACGTCGCCGAATGGGGCGTGATCTCCATGTGGGATGTCGACACCATCTACAAGGTGCCGCGCATGCTGCATGAGCAGGGCCTGGACGGCCTGATCTGCGACAAGCTGCGCCTGAACACGCCGCCGGCCAACCTCAAGCGCTGGGACGACCTGGTTTATGAAACCGCGCATCCGCAATCCGAAGTGACGATTGCCATGGTCGGCAAGTATGTGGACCTGTCCGACAGCTACAAGTCGCTCAATGAAGCGCTGCGCCATGCCGGCATGAAGAACCACGCGCGCGTGAAGATCGACTACATCGACTCCGAAACCATCACACCCGAGGGCGTGCAGGAACTGGGCAAGTACGACGCCATCCTCGTGCCAGGCGGCTTCGGCAAGCGCGGCATCGAGGGCAAGATTGCCGCTGCCCGGTTTGCCCGGGAAAACAAGGTGCCGTACCTTGGCATCTGCCTGGGCATGCAGGTGGCGACCATCGAGTTCGCGCGCCACATGGCCGGCCTCACCGATGCCAACAGCACCGAGTTCGAGCCCGCCACGCCGCACCCGGTGATCGCGCTGATCACCGAGTGGAAGGATGCAGACGGCACCATCAAGACACGCAACGAGAACTCCGACCTCGGCGGCACCATGCGCCTCGGTGCACAGAGCTCTGATGTCGCCAGGGGCACGCTGGCCCACAAGATCTACGGCGACGTCGTGACCGAGCGCCACCGCCACCGGTATGAAGCCAACGTCAACTACCTGGACAAGCTGCGCGATGCGGGCCTGGTGATCTCGGCGCTGACGCAGCGCGAGCAGCTGACCGAGATCGTCGAGCTGCCGCAGAGCCAGCACCCGTGGTTCGTCGGCGTGCAGTTCCACCCCGAGTTCAAGTCCACGCCCTGGGACGGCCACCCGCTGTTCAATGCCTATATCGCAGCAGCCATTGAGCGCCATGCGCAGGCGCCCGCCGAGCAGCCCAACACCGCCAAGAACCTGAAGATCGTGGGCTGAACATGCGCCTGTGCAACTTCGACATCGGCCTGGACAAGCCCTTCTTCCTGATCGCAGGCCCGTGCGTCGTCGAATCAGAGCAACTGCAGATGGACACCGCCGGCACGCTGCAGGAAATCACCTCCGCGCTCGGCATCCCCTTCATCTTCAAGAGCAGCTACGACAAGGCCAACCGCTCCTCGGGCACCACCTTCCGCGGCCCGGGCATGGCCAGGGGGCTGGAAATCCTGGCCAAGGTCAAGCGCGACCTCTCCCTGCCCATCCTGACCGACGTGCACAGTGAGGCCGAAATCGCGGAAGTGGCCAGGGTGGTTGACGTTTTGCAGACCCCTGCATTCCTGTGCCGCCAGACCGACTTCATCCGCGCCGTCGCGCAGTCGGGCCGGCCGGTCAACATCAAGAAGGGCCAGTTCCTCGCGCCGCACGACATGAAGAACGTGATCGACAAGGCGCGCGCAGCCGCGAAGGAAAAAGGCCTGCCCGAAGACAGCTTCATGGCCTGCGAACGCGGCGCCAGCTTTGGCTACAACAACCTGGTGAGCGACATGCGCTCGCTGTCCATCATGCGCGAGACAGGAGCGCCCGTGGTGTTTGATGCGACCCATTCGGTCCAGTTGCCCGGCGGCCAGGGCACAAGCTCCGGCGGCCAGCGCGAGATGGTGCCGGTGCTGGCCCGTGCGGCCGTTGCTGTCGGCGTGGCGGGCCTGTTCATGGAGACCCACCCGGACCCCTCCAAAGCCATGAGCGACGGGCCGAACGCCGTGCCGCTCAGGCAAATGAAGGCGCTGCTGGAGACGCTGCTGGAGCTGGACCGCGTCACCAAGAAGAACGGCTTTCTTGAAAACAGCTTCAGCGCCTGAATCCCCTATTGCAAACACCCTTGAATCGAGACTGCACATGACCCCCGCCTACATCATCGTTGACATGAAGATCACCGACCCGGAGCAGTACAAGCAGTACATGGCTTTGGCTCCCCTCGCCGTGAAAGCGGCAGGCGGCGAGTACCTGGTGCGCGGCGGCCGTTTCGACACGCTGGAAGGCAACTGGCAGCCCGCCCGCATCGCGATGCTGCGCTTCCCCGACTTCGAGAAGGCCAAGGCCTTCTACGACGACGAGCTGTACCGTGCCGCACGCGCCAAGCGCGAAGGCGCGACCGAATTTTTCAATATGGTCCTGGTCGAGGGCGTAGCCGCCCCGGTCTGACATCCCAACCTCCAAAGAAGGAACTAAATGAGCGCAATCGTTGACATCGTCGGCCGTGAAATCCTGGACAGCCGCGGCAACCCCACCGTTGAATGCGACGTGCTGCTGGAGTCCGGCACCATGGGCCGCGCTGCCGTGCCGTCCGGCGCATCCACCGGTAGCCGTGAAGCCATCGAGCTGCGCGACGGCGACAAGAGCCGCTACCTCGGCAAGGGCGTGCTCAAGGCCGTTGAGCACATCAACACCGAGATCTCCGAAGCCGTGCTGGGCCTGGACGCCTCCGAGCAGGCCTTCCTGGACAAGACGCTGATCGACCTGGACGGCACCGACAACAAGTCGCGCCTCGGAGCCAACGCCATGCTCGCCGTCTCCATGGCCGTGGCCCGCGCTGCCGCCGAGGAATCCGGCCTGCCCCTGTACCGCTACTTCGGCGGCATGGGCAGCATGCAGATGCCGGTGCCGATGATGAACGTCGTCAATGGCGGCGCCCATGCCAACAACAACCTGGACCTGCAGGAGCTGATGATCATCCCGGTGGGCGCGCCCAGCTTCCGCGAGGCGGTGCGCTATGGCGCCGAGGTGTTCCATGCGCTCAAGAAGATCATCCACGACAAGGGCATGAGCGTGGCGGTCGGCGACGAAGGCGGCTTCGCACCCAACGTGGCAAACCATGAAGCGGCCATCCAGATGATCCTGGAAGCCATCGACAAGGCCGGTTTTGTGGCCGGCGAGCAGATTGCCCTGGGCCTGGACTGCGCCGCCAGCGAGTTCTACAAGGACGGCAAGTACCACCTGGAAGCCGAGGGCCTGAGCCTGGACGCCACCGAGTGGACCAACATCCTGGCCACATGGGTGGACAAGTACCCCATCATCAGCATCGAGGACGGCATGGCCGAAGGCGACTGGGACGGCTGGAAGACGCTCACCGAGCGCCTTGGCAGCAAGGTGCAGCTGGTGGGCGACGACCTGTTCGTCACCAACACGAAGATCCTGAAGGAAGGCATCGACAAGAAGATCGCCAATTCCATCCTGATCAAGATCAACCAGATCGGCACGCTGACTGAAACCTTCGCCGCCATCGAGATGGCCAAGCGTGCTGGCTACACCGCCGTGATCAGCCACCGCTCGGGCGAGACGGAAGACTCCACCATTGCCGACATCGCGGTGGGCACCAATGCCGGACAGATCAAGACCGGCAGCCTGAGCCGCTCGGACCGCATGGCCAAGTACAACCAGCTGCTGCGCATCGAGGAAGACCTGGGCGACATCGCCAGCTACCCCGGCCGCGCGGCGTTCTACAACCTGCGCTGACGAGCTGCGGACACACACACCGCCAAAGCCCATGTCCAACCGCGCTGTTCCGGCCATCCTGATCGCGCTGCTGCTCATCCTCCATGCGCAGCTGTGGTTCGGCCGGGGCAGCCTTGCCAGCGTTTCGCAGATGCAGCAGAAGCTGGAAGCCCAGAGGTCGCACAACGCCGAGGCACAGCTGGCCAATGACCGGCTGGCATCCGAGGTGCGCGACCTCAAGGAAGGGCTGGAGATGGTCGAGGAAAAGGCCCGCATGGAGCTGGGCATGGTCCGGCCCGACGAAATCTACGTCCAGATATCGAAATGACGCCCCCCGAAGCGGCCTATCGGCCGCCTCCCCCCACTGGGGGGCAATGCAGCGGACCGGCAGAGCCGGTTCCGCGCATTCCATGATTGAAGCCTTTTTCTCGCCAGCCTTCACGCTCTGGGGGTCACCGGCCACCTGGCTTGAAATCGCGGCGGTCATCATTGCGCTGGCCATGGTCGGCTGCAACATCCGTGAGATCCACTGGGGCTGGCCGCTGGCCATCATCAGCTCGGTCATGTACTACGCGGTGTTCTGGCGCAGCAAGCTGTATGGCGATGCATCGCTGCAGATATTCTTTGCAGTGGTGGCGTCATGGGGCTGGTACCAGTGGCTGCGCGGCGTGCGGCCCGACGGCTCGGCGCTGAAGGTGGCAAGGCTGGGGCCGACCGGCATTGCCAGGACGCTGCTGGCCTGCGCCCTGCTCTGGCCTGCGACCGGGCTGTTCCTCAAGACATTTACCGATACCGACGTTCCGTGGTGGGACGCCTTCCCGACGGCGCTGAGCCTTGTCGGGCAGTTCCTGCTCGGCCGCAAGTACGTCGAAAACTGGCTGGTCTGGCTGGTCGTCAACATCGTCAGCGTGACGCTGTTCGCCTACAAGGGGCTGTGGCTCACGGTGATTCTCTACACCGTGTTCATTGCATTGAGCGTGGCAGGCTGGCGCGCATGGCAGCGCAGGCTGTGAAGATCGCCGTGCTGGGGGCCGAGAGCACCGGCAAGACAGAACTCACGCGCGCGCTCGCTGCGCACCTGGCCGCGCAGGGCCGCAGCGTCACGCTGGTGCCCGAGGTGCTGCGCGAGTGGTGCGAAGCCAGGGGCCGGGTGCCGGTCGCATCCGAGCAGCTGGCCATTGCGCAGGAGCAGGCGCGGCGTGTGGACGAAGCCACCGGCGATGTCGTGGTGTCGGACACCGGGCCGCTGATGATCGCCGTCTACAGCCACATGCTGTTCGCCGATGAATCCCTGTACGGCATGGCGCTGGCGCACCAGCGCGGCTATGACCTGACGCTGGTGACCGGTATCGACCTGCCGTGGGTGGCTGACGGCCTGCGCGACGGCCCCCACGCCCAGGAGCCCACCGACAGCTTGCTGCGTGCCGCGCTCGCGCGCGGCGGCATCAGCTACAAGGTGATTTACGGCAGCGGGCCCGAGCGCCTGCAGAACACGCTGTCGGCACTGCCGGGCCAGGGCCCAGCGGGCAAGCTGCGGCGGGCGCCAGGCGCGAACGAGGCCTGGGCATGGTCCTGCGACAAGTGCAGCGACCCGGTCTGCGAACACCGTCTTTTTACTGGACTGCTGCAGTCGAAGGCGGCTGGTCGCCCGGGTCCTTGAAGATCTGCGCGGCATCGACCGGGTCAAACCGGTACTGCTTGCCGCAGAAGTCGCAACCAACCTCGATGTCGCCGCGCTCGGCCAGGATGCTGTCGGCCTCCTCCACGCCCAGGCTGCGGATCATGTTGCTTACCCGCTCGCGGCTGCAGGTGCAGGCAAAGTGCGGATGGTCAGGCTCGAAGCGCAGCACCTTTTCTTCCCAGAACAGGCGGCGCAGGATGGTGTCCACATCCAGCGTGAGCAGTTCCTCCGGCGTCAGCGTCTCGGCCAGTAGCGAGATGCGGTTGTAGTCCTCGTTGATGCCGATGTCGTCTTCATTCGCCCTGGGCTTGAGGTTGCCCAGGCCCTGCACCGGCAGCCGCTGGATCAGCAGGCCGGCAGCCACCTGCCCATTGGCCGCCAGCACGAGCTTGGTGTCAAGCTGCTCGGACTGCAGCATGTAGTGGCCGAGCACCTCGCTCATGCGCTCGATCTTCTCTCGCTGGTCGCCATACAGCGGCACCACGCCCTGGTAGGGCTGCTGGCCGGGGAACTTGTCTTTGGGGTCGAGCGTGATGGCGCAGCGGCCCTTGTTGGCCAGGTTCACCATCTGGCTCAGCGTGGCATCGGCCGCGACATCGCCGACCACCTTGGCGGTGGCGCGCAGGCTCAGGTCGGGCTGCACCTCGGCCACCGCAACCTTGACAGGCCCGTCGCCGAAGATCTGCAGCACCAGCGCGCCATTGAATTTGATGCTGGACTGCATCAGCACGGCTGCGGCCGACATCTCGCCCAGCAGCTCGACCACGGGAGGCGGGTAGGCCCCGGTCTGGTTGTTGGACTCGCGGCGCTTGAGGATCTCCTGCCAGGAGTCGGTCAGGCGCACGATCATGCCGCGCACCGGCAAACCATCAAAAAGGAACTTGTGCAGCTCTGACATCAGCCAATCTTCTTCAGGCCCTTCGCATAGCGTCGGGAATTCTCCACATAGTGCGCAGCGCTTTGCCGCAGCCTTGCCGCAGCGGCATCGTCCAGCGTGCGCACGACTTTGGCGGGCGCACCGATGATCAGCGAGTTGTCGGGGAACTCCTTGCCTTCCGTGACGACGCTGCCCGCGCCAACAATGCAGTTGCGGCCGATGCGCGCATTGTTCAAGACCACCGCCTGGATGCCGATGAGGGAATTGTCGCCGACGGTGCAGCCATGCAGCATGACCTGGTGGCCCACCGTCACGTTGTCGCCGATGGTCAGCGGCGAGTCGACATCGGCATGCAGCACCGCGTTGTCCTGGATGTTGCTGTTGCGCCCGATCCTGATGATCTCGGTGTCGCCACGCACCACCGCGCCAAACCAGACGCTGGCGTTCTCGCCCATCTCCACATTGCCCATGACCTGGCCGCTGTCGGCCACCCAGGCGCCCTGCCCCAGCCGCGGGGAGACGCCATCGAGTTCGTAAATTGCCATCGTTTTCTCCTGATGGCTCATTGTAGGAGCGGGGGTACCCTGATCAGCGAATCGGGCACGGTCCTGCGAAATGCCTCAGCGCCGTAGACATACGACAGTCCGCCTGGGGTTCCGCATACATACTGTTCGGCACCCAAGCCACTTCCCGGAATTGCAGATAGGCCGCCCGCGTTCACATAGCTTGCATCCAGAATGCCTGAGCCCGCCGCACTCAACCTCCCGACTCCAGCAATGAACCGTCCTGCGACCAGAACCCCACTGGAGGGCAACGCTTCCGGTACAGGAGATATGGCCCCGTAACCAATTAGCGTGTACCCCGACGTCAGAGCGCTAGTGGGACACGTCATGTCCACACGTGCCGCGGTCTTGAGCGTCAACGCGCACCCCATCACAGGACCAGGCTCGGGCAGCAGGGCATACCATGAAGGCGTTGGCTGGATGACTGTAAATGCAACGCCATCCGCTACTTCGCCAAAATCGCCCACCACAATTCCAAGTCTTGTGCAATGTTCAAGCGAGCCGCCGAAAAAACCCGAGGCAACCCATGTTCCATGAATCGTCAGATTCACGTCTACCGCCGAAAAACTTGCCATCGCTCCAGGACTCAAAGATTTGGCGAGCCCAATCAACACATCCCCATAGGCATTCGTTTGTCCAGCCGTCACGATCGGCAAAACTCCGGAAAGTCTTGTGTTCACCACGAGGCCCGCATCAGCGGCAATTCTGGCTGCTTCGTCATCAAAGGCTGCAACGGTCAGCTCGTTCTTTGCAACAAGCAGGCTGAAGGCGCGCGAGGTAAGCGGCGTTGCTACAAGAGTCTGTGTACCCGTCGAAACGATGCCGGCGACATTCAGGGGAAAAGTAAGCGGTACATTGAGCGCCCCGCTGCCCTCGTCCGTGTATGTTCCACCAATCGCCTCAATGATCACTTCACCTGAGTACCCAAGCCCGAGCGAATAGCGTCCGTCCTGGTCCGTGATAGTGCAGGCCAGTTGCTTGCCTTTGCCTGTTGGCATAAGCTCATAAGCGCAAACTGTTGCACCTGCAACCGGCCCCTTCACGATGGCGCCATTCACGACGGACAGCGGGACCTCATCAGACCCGCATGAAGCCAGTAAGCTGACCGTTAGCGCTGACAGCACAATGCGCATCCGCTCGGCAATGCTGCGATACCGCATACAGGGCAATCGATTCATGGGTGCTTCCTCCGTCAGGCAGCTCAGGCTGTAGCGGACATTGTAGGCATCAGCGTTGTCCGGATTCCCAACCCGCAACGCGCCAGCGGCGACAATCCCCCAATGACCCCGGCCCCCTCCGTCCCCAACCTGCGCCAGGGAGCGCTTGATGCACTGGCACTGCCTTCGCCAGCAAACAAGGTAGCGGCCGTCGCCGCCTTGTCCGGAAACGGCGGTACCGCTGCCATCAGCGCCGCACGTGTGATCACATTGCAGGCTCCCATCCCCGGCCGCCCTGCCCGCCCTGAACTCGTCCACCCGGCCAAAGTCCCCAAACGATCGCCTGCCTCGCCCGAAGGCCGGGCTGCCTTGCTGCACGCCATCGCCCACATCGAGTTCAACGCCATCAACCTCGCACTCGACGCCATCTGGCGCTTTGCCGGCATGCCGGATGACTTCTACCTCGACTGGCTGCGGGTGGCGAAGGAGGAGGCGTACCACTTCACGCTGCTGCGCGACCACCTGCAAACGCTGGGCCACGACTACGGCAACTTCCCCGCCCATGACAACCTCTGGCAGATGTGCGAGCGCACGCAGGACGACGTGCTGGCCCGCATGGCGCTGGTGCCGCGCACGCTGGAGGCGCGCGGGCTGGACGCGACGCCGCAAATACAGGCGAAGCTGCGCCAGGTGGGCACACCGGATGCGTTGCAGGCGGTGGACATCCTGAACATCATCCTGCGCGACGAGGTTGGCCATGTGACCATCGGCAACCACTGGTACCGCTGGCTGTGCAAGCGTGAAGGGCTCGACCCTGTCGCGCACTACGGCGTGCTGGTGGAGCGCCATGGCGCGCCGCGCCTGCACCCGCCCTTCAATGAAGAAGCCCGCAGGCGCGCGGGCTTCAGTGACGAAGAACTGGCGTTTCTCCGGGGCTGAAGGCGCCGCCTCCCGCACCCGCCGGGGAAAGCGGTGCCTCAGTCCAGCTGCAGCTTGCGCTCCTTGATCAGCCTGGCCCACTTCTCGTTGTCGGCCTTGACGAATGCCGCGAATTCGGCCGGGCCCTGGGAATGGACTTCGGCGCCGGAGGCTGCGAATTTGGCCTTCACCTCGGCCTGTAGCACCACCCGGGCCAACTCGGCCGACAGCTTGTCAACCACCTCCCTGGGCATGCCGGCCGGCCCCACCAGCCCCTGGAAGCCGACGGATTCCATCGATGCAAGGCCCAGCTCGCGGACCGTGGGAACGTCAGGCAACTGCGGGTCGCGCTTTGGCCCGGTGACCGCCAGCGCCTTGAGCTTGCCGCCCTTGACCTGCGGCAGCAGCACGGTGCCCGCGTCGATGAGCAACTGGGTCTGCCCACCCATCAGTTCCTGCATGGCGGGGGCACTGCCCTTGTAGGGCACGTGGGTCATGTCCAGGCCCGTGGCCTGGTTCATCAGCTCGCCGTTGAGGTGGGTGGAGGTGCCCGCGCCGCCCGAAGCGAAGTTGACCTTGCCCGCATTGGCCTTCGCCCAGGCGACAAACTCCTTGAGGTCCTTCGCCGGATGGTCCATCCGCGTGACGGCGATGTAGCTGCCCTGGCTGATCTGGCCGATGTAGGTGAACTGCTTCACCGGGTCATAGGGCAGCTTGGCCTGCAGGTAAGGTGCGATGGCAAAGGGCCCGGTGTTGGCCAGCAGCAGCGTGTAGCCGTCTGGCGCAGCACGCGTCAGCTCGCCGGCGGCCAGCATGCCGCCGGCGCCGGGCTTGTAGTCCACGACGACCTGCTGCTTGAGTGCTTCCTGCAACGGCGCCTGCACCGTGCGCGCTGCAAAGTCGATGCCGCCGCCCGGCGGGTAGCCGACGACGAGGCGTATGGGTTTGGCTGCGGGCCATGCCTGCGCCATGGCCAGACTGGCGGCGCCCAGCAGCGCCAGGCCGGTGATCAGTTTCTTCATGCTTGTCTCCGTTGTTGTCAGTTGTCGCATGCCATTATGGGATGAAGCCCGGCTGCCGCGGGTTACGAACAGGGTACGAAGCGCCTCCTGCCCGCTCAGCCGCGCGGGTGATGCTGCGCATGGATCGACTTCAATCGCTCGCGTGCCACATGGGTGTAGATGGTGGTGGTGGAAATGTCCGCATGGCCCAGCAGCATCTGCACCGCGCGCAGGTCGGCGCCGTGGTTGAGCAGGTGGGTGGCGAATGCATGGCGCAGGGTGTGGGGCGACAGCGGCGCGGTGATGCCGGCGCTGCGCGCATGCTTTTTCACGATCATCCAGAACATCACGCGCGACATGCCGCTGCCGCGGTTGGTGACGAACAGGTCTTCGGTCTGCTGGCCATGCAGGATGGCGGGACGCGCATCTGCCAGGTAGCGCCTGATCCACTCGCGCGCGACCTCGCCAAAGGGCACCAGCCGCTCCTTGCTGCCCTTGCCCATGACGCGCAGCACGCCTTCGCCCATGCCGACATTGAAGGTCTTGAGGGTGACGAGCTCGCTCACCCGCAAGCCGCTGGCATACATCAGCTCCAGCATGGTGCGGTCGCGCAGGCCCAGCGGCGTATCCACCGGGGGCGCGGCCAGCAGCGCCTCCACCTGCGCCTCGGTCAGCGTCTTGGGTACCCGCAGCGCCTGCTTTGCGGACTGGAGCTTGAGCGTCGGGTCAGCCTGCACCAGGCGCTCACGCAGGGCCCAGCGGAAGTAGCGCTTGAACACGGTCAGCCTCCGGTTGGCCGAGGTGGCCCGGGTGGCAGCGTGGCGGGCCGAAAAGTAGGCGTTGAGGTCGGTTTCGGCGGTGGAGTCCAGGCTCCGGCCCGGCTCCCGGGCTGCGAGCCAGGCCGAATAGAGCGTCAGGTCGCGCCGGTAGGCCGACAGCGTGTTTCTGGACAGGCCTTCCTCCAGCCACAGCGCGTCGATGAAGGTGTCGATGCTGTTCTGGCTGGCGGTGTTCATGGCCTGAAGATAACAAAAAAGGCCGCGCGGTTGCCCGGGCGGCCTTTGTGCATTAAGCGCGGGCTTATTCGAGCGCGAGCTTGGCGTCTTTCACAACCTTCTGGTACACGGACAGCTCATCCTTCATCTGCTGGGTGAACTGCTCGGGCGTGTTGCCGATGACGACCGAGCCGGTGTCTTCAATCTTCTTGCGCACCACCGGGTCTTCCAGCGCCTTGCGGGTCGCGGCGTTGACCTTGTCCACCACGTCCCTCGACAGGCCCTTGGGGCCGAGGATGCCGTAGTAGGCCATGCGGTTCACCGGCTCAAGGCCGAGTTCCTTGAAGGTCGGCACATTCGGCAGGGCCGCCAGGCGCTGCGGCGCGGCAACCGCCATGGCCACAAGCCGGCCGGCGGTGATGTGCGGCAATGCGGAAGGCACGTTGTCAAAAATGATCTCGACCTGCCCGCCCACCGTGTCGCGCAGCGCCGGGCCGGCACCTGCGTAGGGAATGTGGGTGACGAACACGCCCTGCAGCCCCTTCCAGAGCTCGGTCTGCAGGTGGCCGATGCCACCGGTGCCGGACGACGAGTACGAGTACTTGCCGGGCGACTTCTTCAGGACCGCGACGAAGTCCTTGTAGTTCTTGGCCGGGAAGCTGGGGTGCACCGCAATGACATTGGGCGTGGCCGCAATGTTGATGATGGGCGTGAAGTCGGTGGAGGCGTTGTAGGAAATCTTGGGGTTGATGGCCGGGTTGGCCGCCGTGGTGGACACCGTGGCCATGCCCAGGTTGTAGCCGTCCGGCGCAGCGCGCGCCGTCTCGGTAGCGCCCACCACGCCGCCGCCGCCGGCCTTGTTGACAACGATCACCGACTGGCCAAGTGCCTTGCCCAGCGGCTCGGAGATCACCCGGGCCACGATGTCGGTCGTGCCACCGGGCGCGAACGGCACCTGCAGCGTCACGACCTTGTTGGGATAGCCCTGGGCGAGCACGGGGCCGGCCAGGACAGCAGCCATGGCGGAGGCGGAAAGGGTGAACCAGTGACGGCGTTGCATAGGTGAGGCTCCTTGGAGATCCGGTGAATGTGAGAACAGGGAATGGTAGATGCAAGACTCCCGCCTGAATTGTGGATTACACATAAGGAGTTTCCCTTAACCCTCACGGGTGGGGAGGTTATCCTTGGGCTGTGAACTACGCGCAACTGCTCTTCCCGGACTTCTCGCTCATCCTCTGCGGCTACCTCGTCTGCCGCTATACGGCGCTCAACCGCACCACCTGGGAGCAGGTCGAAAGCCTGGTGTACTACTTCCTGTTCCCGGTGCTGCTGTTCCAGTCGATCGTGAAGAGCCCGCTGGACCTGGCCGCTGCGTCCAGCCTGATCGCTGCGGGCCTGGCCTTGGCTGTCTCCACCATCGCGCTGTCCTATTCGCTTCCCTGGCTTCCCTGGATCGGCAGGCGCATTGACGTGCGCGAGCATGCCGCCAGCGCGCAGGTGGCATTCCGCTTCAATTCCTTCGTGGCGCTTG
This sequence comes from Pseudomonadota bacterium, assembly GCA_040385105.1. Classification (GTDB taxonomy): domain Bacteria; phylum Pseudomonadota; class Gammaproteobacteria; order Burkholderiales; family Burkholderiaceae_C; genus JACMQX01. Next base: position 39,845 of record JAZKHY010000022.1, on the reverse strand, counting down.
CCATCACCGACAGGATCGCGGGGCCGCAAGGCCTCCTGCTGATCGCGGTGCTCATCGGCTTTTGCGTGCCGATATTCAACACAGCCGCCGTCTGGCCCATGGCGCGCCATGCCAAGCGGGGCTTCCTGCGCGAGCTGGTGCGCAACCCGCTCATCATCGCCACCGCCTCCGGCCTGGTGGCCAACCTGGCCGGGCTCTCGATCCCCGTCTGGCTGGAGCCGACGCTCACGCGCATTGGCGCCGCCTCGCTCGCGCTGGGCCTGATGGCCGCCGGCGCCGGCATGCAGTTTGCACAACTGGCCAATGCCAAGACCCTGGCCGTGAGCGTGCTGGCCATCCGGCATTTCATTGCGCCGCTGATTGCCTTTGCGCTGGCCCGCCTGTTCCGGCTGGACCCGGTGCAGACCACCGTGCTGCTCGCCTTTTCCGCGCTGCCAACAGCCTCAAGCTGCTATGTGCTGGCCACCCGCATGGGCTACAACGGCGCCTACGTTGCCGGCCTTGTCACGCTGTCAACGCTGCTGGGCATGGTGAGCCTGCCGTTCGCGCTGGGTGTACTGCGATAGGTCACGCCTGGAAAGCGCGGCCAGGACCGCAGTCTCCGGATCAGGGCGAGGATGACGTGCCGTTGAAGATGGTGACAAGCTCCCGGCCGAAGGCATCATGGATGTACAGGTTGATGCCGTTGGCCTGCAGCGCGCCGTAACTGCCTGCACTCCAGACGGTCATGGTCAGGGTGCCGCTCGTAGCTGCTGCTGCCAGGTCGATGCTGGTGTTGTCGCCATTGAAGCTGACACTGCTGCGGAAATAATGCAATTCCACTGCGCTGGCGCCTGCCGGAAGGGTCCAGGTCACAAGCTGGCTGCCACCGGCCAGTGCGAATGCCGTGAGGTTCGCCGCCGACGGCGCGGTGATCACAGCGAACGAAGCTGTCGTCAGCTCCGAAGACAGATGCGGGCGCTTGCCCAGCTTGGCCGTGTAGGTGGCCATGAGGACGTCGTCGCCCATGTTGCCGGTGGTGGTGCCGTCGTCCCAGAGCTCGACGGTGTAGGTGGCGTTGTCGGGAATGGAGCCGATGGCGCCGTCGCCCAGCGGGATCTGGTTGTGGCCGTTCATGTGCAGCTTCTGCGTGCTCTCACCCGCATAGGTGCCGGTGGCCGCGCCAAACGAGTTGTTGCTGGTGAAGTTGACATACAGCACGCCTTCCACCGGCAGGCCTGGGCCCTTGACGATGGCGTAGTCGATACCGCGCGCGCCGTCGTCCTTGATCTCGAAGGTGAGCCCGGTGTCGATCAGCGAACCGTTCTGCAGCCGCGCGAACGTCAGGGCGTTGGCCATTGCAATGTGCTGGTTGCCCGCCATCATCCATGCGCTGCCGACCTTCTTCACCCGGAAAATCTTGGTGAACGAGTTGCCCTGCTGGGTGATCAGGAAGCTCACCGTGCCATCGGTCGGGGTGCCGGCCGGCGCAAGCGCGCCCTGCAGCGTGATGGTGTCAAACCGGATGCCGATGTTGTGCGGCGATGACGTGACTTCGGACAGGAAGGCGTCGCGGTCCTGCCCGTCGTCCAGGAAGTCGGTGGTGAACAGCGCCAGCAGGGCCGCATTGTTGCTGGCCGGCAGCGAGGTCGCGAACAGCTTGCTGAAGCCGTCGAAAGCCGCCGTGATGAGCTGGAAATCGGTGAAGGAGGACGCGACATTGGTCGCGGGCAGCACCGAGGTGTCGGACTTGCTTGCCAGGTCATCGACGATCTGCACGTTGTCGATGATGTTGGTGATGGTGGCAAGCGCAGTCGCCGGGTCCACCTCGACGCGCAGTACATCAAGCGCCGCGTCCAGGCCCGTATGGTCCGTGTTGAATGATGCGCGAAGCAGGTCAATGGAGCTGGCCACCCCCAGCGCCGCCAGGATGGGCTGCAAACGGGCCTTCAGCGCCGCTGTTTCGGTTGCGAGTGCAGCCGCCGTCAGCCCTGAAAAATTACCCGATGCGAAATAGGCGCCGGCGATCTGCCCCGCAATGTTGGCGACGATCAGGTCGGTCAGGGGCGTCACGTTGATGGTGCCGCCCACGTCGGCCGCCGTGGCCGCCGAGTACAGGCTGTAGCTCCTGCCGCCCACCGTGCCGTCGGCACGCATCATGAAGGGCGCGGTCATGCCGCTGACGTCCACCGTGTATTTGCCGTCGGCCGTGATGGTGGCGGACTTCGTTTTCGCGGGCGAGCTGCTGTCCTTGATGGTTACCGTGCCGATGATGGGCGCGCCGGCCGCCGCCGTACCGCTGATGGTGGTGGAGCCTGCGCCGGCTGCCGGGGCATCGCCATCACCGCCGCACCCGCCGAACAGCGCGGCGAGGCTCAGGGTTGCCAGCAAGGTGGCGCGCCTGAAAAACGCGACCACGGGAGTCTGAACAGGATTCATGGCGTCCTCCGGACTCAACAGAAAGCCAGCCGGGTGCGGTTGATCGGCAATCGCACCCGGCTACCCTTTTTATCTACTCCCCGCAGAAACACTAGTTCAGATGAATTGCTTTTTCAAGGAAAACGGGAAATATTCCCAAGCCGGTCAGGCGCCAAGCGCCCACAACACATGCTCGCGGACAAGCAGGTCCGTGTCGCCAAGCCTGGCGCCAAGGGCCTCGCGCAACTCCAGGTGCGGCCCGGGTTCATTGCGCAAGGCATTGCCCATCGCCACGGCCACATTGCGCAGCCAGCGCGCATGGCCGATGCGCCGGATCGGGCTGCCCTCGGTCAGGCGCAGGAAGTCGCCCTCGCTCCAGCCGAACAGCGTCGCCAGGTGCTGGCCGGTCAGGCCTGCACGCTCGTCAAAGTCGGGCAAGGCATTGCGCTGCGCAAACTTGTTCCAGGGGCAGGCGAGCTGGCAGTCGTCGCAGCCGTAGATGCGGTTGCCGATGAGCGGGCGCAGCTCCAGCGGGATCGGCCCGGCATGCTCGATCGTCAGGTACGAGATGCAGCGCCGCGCGTCCAGCCGGTAGGGCGCAATGATGGCCTGCGTGGGGCAGATGTCGATGCAGGCGCTGCAGCTGCCGCAATGCGGCGTGACGGCATCGCTTTGGGGCAGGGCCAGGTCCACATAGATCTCGCCCAGGAAGAACATCGAGCCGGCCTCCCGGTTGAGCACCAGCGTGTGCTTGCCGCGCCAGCCCTGGCCGCTGCGGGCGGCAAGCTCCGCCTCCAGCACCGGTGCAGAGTCAGTGAACACGCGGTGGCCGAAGGGGCCGATCTCCCGTGCGATCCTGTCGCTGAGTTTCTGCAGGCGGGAGCGCAAAACCTTGTGGTAGTCCCGCCCGCGCGCATAGATCGAGACGATGCCTTCCGCCGGCCGGCCCAGCCGGCTGAACTCGACGGCCTGCCAGTCGCCGGGCGTGGTTGCCGGCAGGTAGTCCATGCGCACCGTGATGACGCTCACCGTGCCGGGGACCAGCTCGGCCGGCCGCGCGCGCTTCAGGCCATGCGCGGCCATGTATGCCATTTCGCCGTGAAAGCCGTTCTCAAGCCAGCTGAGCAAACCTGCCTCGGATGAGGCCAAATCAATACCCGCCACGCCAATTTGGGAAAATCCCAGTTCGCGGGCCCAGGCCTGAATATGGGAAACCAGTTGGATGCTGTTGAACGTCACCTGCCGATTGTAGGAAGCACCTTGCCCAAAGCGGGAGCCGTTGCGCTCGCCTGGCCCAGCGAGGACGACACGCAGGCCTTTGCCGCCCGCCTGGCCGCCCTGCCCGCGCTGCGCGACGCTTTCATCGAGCTGCATGGCGACCTGGGCGCCGGCAAGACCACCTTTGTGCGCCACCTGCTGCGGGCGCTGGGTGTACAGGGGCGCATCAAGAGCCCCACCTATGCAGTGGTCGAGCCGCACGAGGTGCCGGGCCTCAACATCTGGCACTTTGACTTCTACCGCTTCAGCGACCCGCGCGAATGGGAAGACGCCGGTTTTCGCGACATCTTCGCCGGCCCCGGCCTGAAGCTGGCCGAATGGCCTGAAAAAGCCCAAGGGCATGTGCCGCCGGCCGACCTGTCGATCACAATCGAATCAATGACCGATGAATCCCGGCCCGACTTCCGGCATGTCAAGCTTGCATCGCACACCCCCACAGGCGCCGCACTGATTCAAGGGCTGGCCGCATGAAGCGGCGCAGCCTGCTGCAGGGCGGCTCGCTGGTGCTGCTGCTGGGCATGCAGCAGATTGCACGCGGCGCGACGATCCTGGCGGTGCGGGTGTGGCCGGCGCCCGACTACACCCGCGTCACCATCGAGTCTGACGGCGAACTCAACGCAAAACAGTTCTTCGTGGCCAGCCCGCCGCGCCTCGCAGTGGACATCGAGGGCATCGACCTCAACCCCGCATTGCGCGAACTGGTCGCCAAGGTCCGGTCTGACGACCCGTTCATCAGCGGCATCCGTGTCGGCCAGAACGCGCCCAATGTGGTGCGCCTCGTGGTGGACCTCAAGCAACCGGCGCTCCCCCAGGTGTTCACGCTGCCACCCGTTGCCGCCTACCAGCACCGCCTGGTGTTCGACCTGTTCCCTGCGCAGGCGGCAGATCCGCTGGCCGCGCTGATTGCCGAGCGGCTCAGGGAGAGCCAGCAGGCCGGCCCTGCAGCCGCAGCGCCAGGCTCGCCCGCCGCCCCACGCACGCCGGCGGACGCGCTGGAGGACCTGATTGCCCGGCAGGCCCAAAAACCAGGTTCCGGGCCAGGTTCCGCGCCAGGGCCTGCAGCCGCAAATCCGCAGGCCGCAGCCTCCCGCAATACCACGCCTGCATCGCCGCCTGCGCCGCCGGCCATGGCGGCTGCAAGGCCGCCCGCCCCTGGTGACGCAGGCAAGACCGACCGCCTCATCATCGTGGCGCTGGACCCGGGCCATGGCGGCGAAGACCCGGGCGCCATCGGCCCCGGCGGCACGCGCGAGAAAGACGTGGTGCTGCAGATCGCGCACCGGCTGCGCGAGCGCATCAACGCCCAGCCCAACATGCGCGCCTTCCTCACGCGCGACGCCGACTTCTTCGTGCCGCTCGGCGTGCGCGTGCAGAAGGCGCGGCGGGTGCAGGCCGACCTGTTCATCAGCATCCATGCCGACGCCTTCTTCACCCCCAGGCCGCAGGGCGCGAGCGTCTTCGCGCTGAGCGACAAGGGCGCCTCCAGCAGTGCCGCCCGCTGGATCGCCGACAAGGAAAACTCCGCCGACCTGGTGGGCGGCGTGAATGTGAAAACCAGGGACGCGCAGGTGGCCAAGGCCCTGCTGGACATGAGCACCACGGCCCAGATACGCGACAGCCTGCAACTGGGCAACGCGATGCTCGGCGAGATCGGCAATGTGGGCAAGCTGCACAAGCCCCGGGTCGAGCAGGCCGGCTTTGCCGTGCTCAAGGCGCCGGACATTCCCAGCGTGCTGGTGGAAACGGCCTTCATCAGCAACCCTGACGAGGAAGTCCGCCTCAAGAGCGAGGCCTACCAGGAGCAGCTGGCCGACGCGATCATGCGCGGCATCAGCCGCTACTTCGCGAAGAACCCGCCGCTTGCACGCAACCGCACCGTCTGATGCGGCCCTGCATGTCAAAAGACGTACCGGCAGGCACAGGCCGTAAATTATGATTGCGGGCGGAGCGCTGCGGCAAGGATGCCCGCGGCAGCTTCCTCCCATGCCCGACCCATATTCATGAACCAGACGATACAGCCCGTCAACCTCGACAACTGCGACAGGGAACCGATCCACACCCCAGGCTTCATACAGCCCCACGGCGCGCTTTTCGCCTTCGACGCCCAGTGGCGCCTCACCTGGCGCAGCGCCAACGCGCAGGCCCTGCTTGCCTGCGCAGTTCCCGCCCCCGGCGACACGCTGTCCAGGGCGCATTTCACCGGTTACCCGGACCTGCATCAACTGATCGCCGATGTACAGGCCTCGCCGGACGGTGACGTGCTTCCGCATGCCATGTTCGCTGAAGGACCCGGCGGTGCTTTCGATGTCATCGCCTACCGCACTGCCGCCGGCGTGATCTGCGAATTTGAAAGCCACGCCGGTGCAGCGCCGCTGCCGCCGGGCTTTTCGTTCACCTCGCACCGCGCCATGGAGCGCCTCAAGCGCGAGCAGACGGTGGACGGGCTGCTGCGAGCGGCCGTTGAGGAAGTGCGCCGATGGACCGGCTTCGACCGCGTCATGGCCTACCGCTTCAGGCATGACGACAGTGGCGACGTGGTCGCGGAGTCGGTCTCTGACGCGCTGGACCCTTTCCTTGGCCGCCGCTACCCGGCCAGCGACATCCCGGCGCAGGCGCGCAGGTTGTATGTCATCAACACGGTGCGGCTGATCGCCGACGTGCGGGCCGCTCCCGTTCCGGTGATGCCGCACGACGCGTCGGACGGCCCGCTCGACATGAGCCACGGCACGCTGCGCAGCGTCTCGCCGATCCATATCGAATACCTGAACAACATGGGCGTGAGCGCGTCGATGAGCGTTTCCATCGTCATCGGCGGCAAGCTCTGGGGCATGCTGGCGTGCCACCACATGGCGCCGCGCCGTGTACCGTATGCTGTGCGCATGACCTGCGACGTGCTGGCCCAGGTGCTGGCCGCCAACCTGCAGGGCATCCTGGCCAACGAGTCCTCCGCCCGCGCGCATGCCGCCGCCAGCCTGCGTTCACGCGTCGTCGAGGAAGTGCTGCATGCCAACGACATCGTGCGTGCGCTCTCGCAGGAAGCCGGTGCGCTGTGCGAGGGATTCAAGGCCCACGGGCTGGTCGTGGCGGACGGCAACCGTGTGATTGCCGCGGGTGGTCTGCCGCAGGCTGCCGCGGCCGAACTGGTGGACTGGCTCAACGCCTCGGCCAGGCCCGCCGGCCGCCTGCTCTACATGAATGCGCTGGACGGGCTGCCGCCTTCGCTGCTGGTCCGGATGGACGTGTGGTGCGGGCTGCTGGCCCTGCCTTTCGGCACCGAGTCACGCAGCTGGCTGCTGCTGCTGCGCAAGGAGCAGGTCGAGACGGTGATGTGGGGCGGCAAGCCCGAGAAGGCCTATGCCTCCGGCCCCCTGGGGCCGCGCCTGACGCCGCGCGGATCGTTCGACCTGTGGAAGGAAATCGTGCGCGGCAAGGCGGTTCCCTGGGATGAGGCGGACCTGGACAACGCGCAGAAGCTGCTCGACGAACTGGTCAGGGCCGACAGTACCCATTCGGTCGAGATCAGCCGCGCGCGGCAGCAGCTCATGGCCATGCTGGGCCACGACCTGCGCAGCCCCATCCAGGCCATCTCGCTCACCGCCGAACTCATGCAGATGCGCGGCGGCGACAGCAGCCTGAGCAGCCGGCTGCATTCTTCCAGCTCACGCATGCAGCGGCTGGTGGAGCAGGTGATGGACATGTCGCAGATGCACAGCGGCCTGCTCAAGTTCAGCATGCAGCCGTTTGACCTTGCCGCGCTCGCCCGGCAGATGCTGGCGGAGTCGCGCGCTGCCCATCCGGGCGTGGCATTCGACCTGGCTGCGCCAACGGCCCTGAACATCGCCGGCGACGCTGACCGCATCGCCCAGGTGCTGAGCAACCTGCTGGGCAATGCGAGCCACTACGGCATGCCAGGGGAGCAGGTGCTGGTGCGCATCCACCAGGAAGATGGCTGCGCCGTCATCGAAGTCAGCAACGCGTCCGCGCCGATCCCGCCGGAGCTGGCCTCCACACTGTTCAGGCCGTTCAAGCGGATTGCCGGGCGCATCACCACCAACCGCAACGGGCTCGGGCTTGGCCTGTACATCACCGAGCAGATCGTCGCGGGGCATCATGGAACACTGGCGTACTCGTACAAGACGCCGATGGTGACCTTCACGGCGACGCTGCCGCTGCTGCAGCCTGTCTAGCCAGCCCGGATTGACGTGCCCGGGCGCAGACGGACGACTGCAAGCGTCGCCGTTCTCCTACATGGCCGGGAAGTGCCCCACCCTACAGTGAAGTCACGGGCAACGCAGGGCCTTCAGACCTTGCGAGATGCCTGGATCAACACTCAAAGGAACGACCATGAACACGAAACTCCTGATGGCACTGGCTGCATCTTCCCTCATCGCCTTGACCGGCTGCGCCTCGAACCCCACAAATGCACAGATCGGTACCGGTGTTGGCGCCGTGGCCGGCGGTGTGGTCGGCAGCGCCCTCGGCGGCACGGCTGCCACCATTGGCGGCGCTGCAGCCGGCGCGCTGATCGGCAACCAGGTTGGCAAGAACCAGGACCGCCGCTAAGCCGGAGATCAGACCGGGTAGATCAGCGAGTTGAGGATCATCTCGCTGTCATACACGCAGAGCCTGCTCTTCAGTTTGAGCCCTGCATCGGTACGCACCAGCGTGTCGATGTAGCGGCCCACGTTGTAGACCTCGCTCACGCTGCCAGGCTTGGTGCGGAACACCGCATAGTTCGCCTGGGCAGTGATATCGCCTTCCGGCGTTCGTGAAGCGATGGCCGGGCTCACGATGTGCCGCATGTGGTATGGGCCGTGATAGATGGTCTGCGTGATGCCATAGACGCGATCCTTCATCATGCCGCGGCTCTCAAGCGCCATCAAAGCCAGTGGCAGCCCCCGGTCAAAATTTTCCCGCGCCTGCACTTTGTACATGGCTTCCTCGATAAAGAAGTCTGTCCAGTCGTCAAAGCGCTTTTCATCCAATGCCGCCGCGTAGGCGGCATTGAACTGGTCCACATCCAGCTGCAGCGCCAGCCGCTCGATCAGCGGCAATTCGTCCAGCGTGCTGCTCATACGGCCATCACCTTTTTCCAGTAGCCGTACATGCTGCGGATGAGGGTTTCGGTCACCATGTGCTCGGTCATCTCCGTGCCGGTTCCGCCCAGCTCGCACAGCGTTGAGCCGCCCTCACCCCACTGCCTGAAGCCGTCCTGGCTGAACTCGATGACCTCGCCGTCGTCGGCGCTCACGAATCCTGCCGGGCCGAACAGGTTGGCCTGCCTCAGGCGGCGCTGCGTCATCTCGGGCGTGTCGTCCGTGAAGCCGAAATGCGTCCACACAAAGTCAAACTCCCCCTCGCCGCGCGGCACGATGTGGCGGGTTGACAGCGAATTGACCTGCTGCTGGATGATGAGGCTGGGGAACAGCGTGATCATCGTCACCGTGGGCATGATCGGCTGGCCGGGGTTGGACGGGTCGTCCACCTTCCACCAGGCTTCGGGCACCACGTCGAGCAGGCGGTCGTCGTTGAGCGCCATGTTGGCCTTGAAGCTGGTGACGCCTTCCGTCACCGACTTGTTCTCTCCGCCTTCGTTACGCCGCGAGATCATCACGGCATGCCGGCCTTCGGCATCCATGACCATGCGGCTCTTCTGGTCGGCGCGCCACAGGCCGAAGGTGACGAACCAGGTGTGCAGCAAGCCGGGGTGGTACGGATCCTTGATGTTCTCCATCATCAGCTTCCAGTTGCCCGGGATGCGCTGGCGGTTGTAGCCCAGCAGGGTGAGCTGCCTGCCCTTGAAGATGCGGTCAAGCCAGGGCATGACATCTGCGCCCAGGTACTCCTCCAGCGGCTCGGTATCGCTGCTGAAAGTGGCAAACACCAGCCCATGCAGCACCGCAACGCGCAGCCTGGTGAGGCCATGGTCTTTTAGGTCAAACCCCTCGGGCATGCCGCCGTTGGTGCATTCGCCCTCCTTCACGCCATCCTTGAACGGCAGGCCGGCCAGGTCGCCGTTGAGCTTGTAGGTCCACTGGTGATAGGGGCAGACAAAGCTGCGGGCATTGCCGTGCGGCTGCTGGCAGAAGCGCACGCCGCGATGGGCGCAGCGGTTCTCGACGACGCGAATGCCGCTGTCGATGCCACGGTCTTTCGGCGCCACCCGGTCACGCACCATGATGACCTGGCGCTGGCCGATGAAGCTGAGCTTGAAGTCGCCAGTGTTCGGGATTTCAACTTCCAGGCCCACGTACGACCAGTGCTTGCCGTAGAAGATGAGGTCCAGCTCGCGCTGGTAGAGCTGGGCATCGGTGTAGGCCCAGAAAGGCACGCGGCTTGAGCCCGGCTGCTGCCAGCGGGACAGGGTGTCTGGTGCGTTCATGCCTGTTGTCTCCGAGGGATGGATCTGCGTTGTCTGCAAAATCATACGCCGGTTTTAATAAGCATGCTTATCTTTTTGCGCGCCCCTCTACCCCGCAGCTGACGGTTTGCTGCGTGCCTTCCACGCGCCGAAAAGCACAACCAGGCCAGGGATGAGGATCATCGCCCAGATGATCTTGTCCAGGTTGGCCTTGACCCAGGGAATGCTGCCCAGAAAATAGCCGGCCGTGACGATGCCAAACACCCAGATGAACGCGCCTGCGGCGTTCCAGAGGGTGAACTTGCTGCGGGTCATCTCGGCCACGCCGGCGACAAAGGGCACAAAGGTGCGCAGGAACGGCATGAAGCGGGCCAGCACGATGGTGATGCCGCCGTACTGCTCGTAGAAGGCATGGGCGCGGTTGAACGCCTGGCGGTTGAACCAGCGGGACTGCTCCCACTGGAACACCTTCGGGCCGAAGTACCGGCCGATGGCGTAGTTGCACTGGTCACCCAGGATGGCGGCTGCCAGCAGCACCGCGCAGGCCACCGGGTAGCTCATGAAGCCCACGCCGCACATGGCGCCCACCACGAACAGCAGCGAGTCACCCGGCAGGAAGGGCATGACCACGACGCCTGTTTCCACAAAGATGATGGCAAACAGCAGTGCGTACACCCAGTTGCCGTAGTCGCGAACGAAGACCTCCAGGTATTTGTCCACATGGAGGATGAAGTCGATGAGTTGCGCGGCAATGTCCATGGGCGGCGATTATCACAGGCCGGGCATTGCCCCCACGCTGGCCACAGCCGATGGGCAGCCCTGCAGCGCCAGGCAGGGCGGGCCTAGAATCGGCCTGTGAACGCCACCCTGCCCCCCGCCCTGCGCCGCCCGATCCGCGAACTGCCGGATGAACTGATCAGCCAGATCGCCGCCGGCGAGGTGGTCGAGCGGCCGGCCTCGGTGGTGCGGGAGCTGGTGGACAACGCGCTGGACGCTGGTGCCGCGCAGGTCACCGTGCGCCTGCTGGCAGGCGGCGTGCGGCTGATATCCGTGGAAGACAACGGCGGCGGCATCCCGCGGGAAGAACTCCCGGTGGCCCTGCGCCGCCATGCCACCAGCAAGATCGCCAGCCTGCAGGACCTGGAGTCCGTGGGCACCATGGGCTTTCGCGGGGAAGCATTGGCCGCCATCAACTCGGTGGCCGAGCTGGCCCTGCTGTCGCGAACCGAAGGCCAGGCCAATGCCTTCTCGCTGGACGGCCGCACGGGTGAACTCCGGCCCGCGGCGCGCGCCACCGGCACGACGGTTGAAGTCAAGGAACTTTTCTTCAGCACGCCGGCGCGCCGCAAGTTCCTGAAGACAGACGCGACCGAGCTGGCGCATTGCATCGAGGCCGTACGCCGCCATGCGCTGGCACGGCCCGATGTGGGCTTTGCCATCTGGCACGAAGGCAAGCTGGTGGAACAATGGCGCCCCGGCACCCGCGAGCAGCGCCTGGCCGATGTGCTCGGCGACGACCTCATCGGCCAGTCAGTGGCCGTCGACTACACCGCCGGGCCGATCCGCATCACCGGCCGGGCCGGCATACCCGACGCGGCCCGCTCGCGCGCCGACCAGCAGTTCTCCTATGTCAACGGCCGCTATGTGCGCGACAAGGTCGTGACCCATGCCGCCCGCAGCGCCTATGAAGACGTGCTGCACGGCCACCGCCAGCCGGTCTATGCGCTGTATGTGGAGATGGATCCGACGCGGGTGGACGTCAATGTGCACCCGACGAAGATCGAGGTGCGCTTCCGGGACAGCCGCGAGGTGCACCAGGCGGTGCGGCATGCGGTGGAGAACGCGCTGGCTGTGCCGCGGGCGGCTGCGGCCGCATTGCTGGCGTCAGGCGCGGTGCCGGATGACGCCCATGCGGCGCTCCCACCAGGTGCCGCACCGGGCCCTGCGGCCTGGATGCAACCTTCCATGCGCTTTGATGCGCAACCCGACGGCAACCAGGTGCGGGACCTTGGCGCGCTCTGGCAGCGCGGCACGCAAGACACTGCCGAGCCGGGCGGCGCGATGACGGTGTCGGAGCCGCCCGCACCCGCTGCCGATTTTTTCAGGCCGGGCGCCGCTGCTGCGGCCCCCGCAGAACTGCCCCCCGGCGACTGGCCGCTGGGCCGCGCCATCGCGCAGCTGCAAGGCATCTACATCCTTGCCGAGAACAACCAGGGCCTGGTCATCGTGGACATGCATGCGGCGCACGAACGCATCGTCTATGAGCGCCTCAAAACCCAGATGGACACGGCGTCGATTGCCAGCCAGCCGCTCCTGATACCCGCCACCTTCGCGGCCACGCCGCAGGAGGTCGCCACCGCCGAAGCCGGCACCGACACGCTGCGCCAGCTCGGGCTGGAAATCACCCCCTTCTCGCCCCGCACACTGGCGGTGCGCGCCGTGCCCACCTCACTTGCCCAGGGCGACGCGGTCGAGCTGGCCCGCAGCGTGCTGGCCGAGCTGGCCCAGCACGACGCCAGCACCGTCATCCAGCGCGCGCAGAACGAGCTGCTGTCCACCATGGCCTGCCACGGCGCGGTGCGCGCCAACCGCAAGCTGACCCTGGACGAGATGAATGCGTTGCTGCGGCAGATGGAGCAGACGGAGCGGTCCGACCAGTGCAACCATGGCCGGCCGACCTGGCGGCAGATGACGATCCGGGAGCTGGACTCGCTGTTCATGCGGGGGCGCTGACAGAACCCCCGGGGCAGGCCCCCTGACTTCGCGGCACAATGGCGTGACCAATCGTCATACCAATAAAGGAGACCGCCTTGAAGATCACGACCGTCGAGCCCTTCATCCTGCATGTGCCGGTGACCGGCAGCCAGATTGCCGACAGTACCCATTCCATCACCCACTGGGGCGTGGTCGGCGTGAAGATAGGCACGGACAACGGGCTGGAGGGCTACGGCTTCACCGGCACCCATTCGCACCTGCCCAGCGACCAGCTCATCACCCGCTGCATTGAAACCTGCCATGCGCCGCTGCTGCTGGGCGAGGATGCGCATGACGTCAACCGCCTGTGGCTGAAGCTTGCGCGCAATCCGGCGTTGCAGTGGGTCGGGCGGGCCGGCATCACCACGCTGTCACATGCGGCCATTGACGTGGCGCTGTGGGACCTGAAGGCCAAGGCCGCCGGCATGCCGCTGTGGAAGCTGCTGGGCGGCCAGGTGCGTGACAAGGTGCGCGCCTACAACACCGATATCGGCTGGCTCAGCATTGCCGACGACAAGCTGGTGGACGGCGCGAAGCGCGCGGTGGCAGACGGCTTTACCGGCATCAAGATCAAGGTGGGCAGCACGGTGGAGCGCGACCTGCGCCGCCTGGAGGCGGTGCGCAAGGCCATCGGCCCCGACGTGACGCTGGCCATCGACGGCAACGGCAAGTGGGACCTGCCCACCTGCCTGCGCTTTTGCCGCGGCGCCGAGCCGTTTGATGTGTTCTGGTTTGAAGAGCCGCTGTGGTACGACGATGTCAAGGGCCATGCCGAGCTGGCGCGCGCCACCCGCGTGCCAGTGGCGCTGGGTGAACAGCTGTACACGCAGGACGCGTTCAGCGAGTTCTTCCACCAGAACGCCATCCACTGGGTGCAGCCCGATGTGACGCGCATGGCCGGCCTGACCGAGGTGCTGCGCGTCTGCGAGACGGCCCACAGCTACCGCCTGCCGGTGGCGCCGCACGCCGGCGACATGAGCCAGGTGCATGTGCACCTGAGCTACGCCCACCCGGCCGTCCAGGTGCTGGAATACATCCCCTGGATCAAGGACTGCTTCACCGACCCGGCGGAGGTGGTGGACGGCCACTTCAGGTTGCCGCAGGAGCCGGGGGCGGGGACGACGCCGACGAAGGCGGCGTGGGCGGAGTTCCACAAGCCGGTACGCTGAACACGGGGTAGGCATAAATGACTCTTTGCCGGCTCGCATGGTTCTTGCTGCACTTTGCAGGAACTTCACACGCCTGCCATACAAAAATCTGCAAAACCGCCTAACCTCCAGAAACTTAAACACGCCCGCACACTCAATTCATTCCATGAAACGCTGGCATCTCTTCGCATTCCTCATCGCCCTCGCAGCCTTCATGGGAGGCTGCGCCACGCTGGACGAGCGACAGCGCGCCTGGATCTTCCAGCCCAGCGACCGCAGCTGGGGCGGGCTGACGGCCGACGGCATGGACGATGTGTGGATCGAGTTCAAGTCTGAATCCACCGGGCAGCCGGTCAAGCTGCATGGTCTGTGGCTGGCCGCAGAAAAGGCTGACGCACCGGTGCTCCTGTACCTGCACGGCGCGCGCTGGAATGTGACGGGCTCGTCGCCACGCATCCGCCGCATGCAGGAGCTGGGTTTCTCGGTGCTCGCGGTGGACTACCGGGGCTTCGGCAAGAGCACCAAGGACCTGCCGTCCGAGACCATGGCCTATGAAGACGCCCGTGCCGCATGGGACTGGCTGGGCGGCCAATACCCCGGCCGGCCGCGCTACATCTTCGGCCACTCGCTGGGCGGCGCGATTGCCATTGACCTGGCGACGCAGGTCCAGGATGAAAGCGGCACCATCGTGGAAGGCACCTTCACCTCCATACCGGATGTTGCCAGCACCTTCAAATGGGGTTGGCTGCCGGTGGGGCCCTTCATCACCCAGCGCTTCGAGTCTGTCCGCAAGGTCGCAAAGATCGGCTCGCCTCTGCTGGTGGTGCATGGCGGCAACGACAACCTGATCAAGCCCGAACTGGGCCGCAAGCTGTTTGAAGCCGCGCAGGGCAAGAAGGCCTTTGTGCTGGTGGAAGGCGGCTCGCACCACAACACGAATTCGGTCGGCCAGGCGCAGTACCGCAACGCCCTGGCCGAGCTCTTCAGCCTGAAGTAACACCTTCGGTTTGCGGTCCATCTGATACGCTCGGACGAATGTCCGTTGCGCCGCAAGCCCTCCCTTCTCACCCGCACAAAAGCACCATGTCCACCGGCCTCGTCGTGCTGGTGCTTTCGCTGTTGCTGGGCATCCAGCCCGTTACCACCGACCTCTACCTCCCCGCCCTTCCGGCGCTGACTGAAGGCTTTGGCGCGGGCATGGCGCAGGCACAGCTGACGCTGTCTGCCCTGTTGCTGGCGTTCGGCGTTTCCCAACTGTTCTGGGGCCCATTGTCCGACCGCTTCGGGCGCCGCCCTATCCTGCTGGTGGGCCTGGCTGCGTACACCGTCGCGGCAGTTGGTGCCGCATTCGCGCCGTCCATGGCGCTGCTGATCGTCTGGCGCACATTGCAGGGCGCGGCCATGGGCGCGGCCGTGATGTGCGCGCGCGCCATCGTGCGTGACCTGTACAGCCCGATGGACGGCGCGCGTGCCATGTCGCGCGGGCTCACCGGGCTGGGCATCATCGCCTGCAGCGGCCCGCTGTTGGGCGGCCTGCTGTCGGACCTCTTCGGCTGGCGCGTGGCGCTGCTGGCGACTGCTGTGTTTGGCGCGGCAACCCTGGCGGTGATTGCCCTGCGGATGCAGGAGACAGCGCCCCGGGCCGACCCCGAGGCGCTGAAGCCCGCGAGGATGGCGCGCAACTGGTGGGCCATTGTGCGCAACCCGACCTTTCTTGCGTTCTGCGCCCTCTCCGCCGCCTCTTACGGCGGGCTGTTCACCTTCCTGGCCGCTTCCTCGTTCGTGTTCATCAAGGTACTGGGCCTGACCAAGACGCAGTACGGCCTGGTGATGTTCTCGATATCGGTCGTCTATGTGCTGTCCACCATCCTGTGCCGCCGCCTGTTGCCACGCTTCGGCCTGCGCCGCACGGTGGCGATCGCAGGCGGGCTGACGCTGTCGGGCGGCACGCTGATGGGCCTGCTGGCCCATGCCGGCGTGCAGTCTGTCTGGGCCATCGCGGCGCCCTTCAGCCTGTTCATGATGGCGCACGGCGTCCACCAGCCCTGCAGCCAGAGCGGCGCCGTCGGCCCCTTTCCGCATGCAGCAGGCACGGCCTCGGCCATCAACGGTTTCATCATGATGGTGGCGGCCTTCGGCATGGGCGGCTGGCTCGGCGCGCACATGGACGGCACGGTGTTCCCGATGGTCAACGGCATCTGGTTCTGGAGCGTGCTGATTTCGCTGACCGCCTGGACGCTGGTGCAAAAGCACGGCGAGCCGCGCAGGGACTGAGATGGCCGCCCCACCCTCCTCCCGCACAGGCTGCATCGCGCTGGCCGGGCCCACGGCATCAGGCAAGACGGCGGCCGCCATGGCCATTGCGCAGCGGATGCCGGTGGAGATCATCAGCGTGGACTCCGCCCTCGTCTATCGCGGCATGGACATCGGCACCGCCAAACCCTCGGCCGCGGAGCTTGCCGCCGTGCCACACCACCTCATCGACATCCGCGATCCTCTGCAGGCCTACAGCGCCGCAGAATTCGTGACCGATGCGCGCAGGCTCATCGGCGAGATCAATGCGCGCGGCCGGCTGGCCGTGCTTGCCGGCGGCACGATGCTGTACTTCAAGGCGCTGTTTGACGGGATCGATGACATGCCCAAGGCCGACGCCGCCGTCCGTGCCGCGCTGGATCAAGAAGCCCGTGCCAGGGGCTGGCCCGCGCTGCATGCGGAGCTGGCCCTGGTGGACCCCGGCACCGCCGCGCGGCTGAAGCCTGCGGACTCGCAACGCATCCAGCGCGCGCTGGAGGTGTTCCGCGTGTCGGGCAAGCCGCTGTCTTCCTTCCACACCGTACGCCCGGCGACGGCCGAAGCCCTGATGCCGCTGGTATCGCTGGAACCTGTGGACCGCACCTGGCTGCACGAGCGCATCGCGCAACGCTTTGACGCCATGCTCGCCGCCGGCCTGCTTGATGAGGTCAAGGCCCTGCGCGCGCGCGGCGACCTGGTGCCCGACCTCCCGTCGATGCGCTGCGTCGGCTACCGCCAGGCCTGGGAGGCGCTGGACGGATCGTTCCCCATGAGCGAATTGCGCGACAGGGGTATCTTCGCCACCCGTCAGCTTGCCAAGCGCCAGATCACCTGGCTGCGCTCGATGCCGCAACGGCGTGTGGTGGCATGCGATGCGCCGGATGCGCTGGAACAGGTACTGGGCCTGGTGGAGCAAATGGCATGAGCCTGCAGGTCATCAACCTCACCAAACGCTACGGTGACACAGCCGTGTTCGCCAACGTCACGCTCGAAGTCGCGCGCGGCGAGTTCGTGGCCATCGTCGGCGAGTCTGGCGTCGGCAAGTCCACGCTGCTCAACTGCATGGCGGGGCTGGACCATTGGGACGAAGGCGCCGTCATGCTGGACGGTGTGGACCTGGGCCGGCAGACGGAAGCACAAAGGGCCCTGCTGCGGCGAGCCCGCATCGGCTTCGTCTTCCAGGCCTTCCATGTGCTGCCGCACCTGGACGTGGCGCAGAACGTGGCCCTGCCGCTGATGCTGCTGGGCATCCACGACGATGCGCGCGTGCAGGCCATGCTCGATGCAGTAGGGCTGGAAGGCCTCGGCGCGCGCCTGCCGCAGCAGCTGTCGGGCGGCCAGTTGCAGCGCGTTGCAATTGCCCGCGCGCTGATCCACCGGCCCGCCCTGCTGCTGGCAGACGAGCCTACGGGCAACCTTGACCCGACGACGGCCGCAAAAGTCATGGATGTGCTGATAGCGCAGACGCGCGAACATGGAGCCTCGCTGGTGCTGGTGACGCATTCGGAGGCAGCGGCGGCGCGGGCGGACCGGCGCCTGCACCTCAGCGCACAAGGCATCTCAGGCTGAGCCCGGATACCAATACGCATAGTCCCAGGCCGGTGCAAAGCCGAATCGCGAATACAGCGCCTGCGCGCCCGTGTTGCCAGCCTCAACCTGCAGGAACGCCCGGCCCAGCCCGCGCGACTTTGCCTCCTTTGCAATAATTTGCAGGATTGCGCCCGCCATGCCCCGGCCACGGTAGCCCGGCAGCGTCCGCATGCCGTGCACGCTGGCCCAGCCCTGGCTGAAGCTGCCCATGCCGGAGGCTACAGTCCGGCCATCCATGCGTATGCAGGCAAACAGTGCATGCTGCGCGCGGCCGAGTATTGCAACCCGGCGAGCGCAGTCGGCAGGGTCAACGCCGTCACCCAGGAAGACGGAACCCCAGCTTTCATCGGGCTGGGCCATCAGGTCTACTGGCATGGAGGCCACGGTTTCAGGCATGCCATTGACTGCGGCAACACATACCCTCGTCGGCGTGCCGCCTGAATATCCGTGGCTGCGGAGCTGCTCGCGTATGCCATCAAATGCAGGCAATTCAGGCATGCGGAACACTGGCGGCAAACCACGGCTGCGGTACTTGGCCACGACGCGCTCGACGGATGCGCCATCCACAAGGTCATGCCGCAAGGGCACGGCACTGTGCGCCCGGCCAACAGGGCCGCTGTCAAACCCCAGCAGCCATCCGTCCAGCAGTTCACGCGCCTGCGGCGGAACCGCGTCGAACGTCGCACGCTCGATGGCTTCCACATCCTCTGGACCAGGTGCCATGCTCACGCCGAGATGAGTTCCGCGAACCGGCCCAGGTCCACATTCCCGCCGCTGACCAGCACGCCGACGCGCTTGCCCTGGATGGGCAGGCCCGCATGCCGCGCCGCCGCGAAGCCGAGACAGCCGGTCGGCTCCACAACCATCTTCATGCGCTCGGCGAAGAACTTCATGGCTTCGACCAGCTGCGCATCGGTGGCGGTGAGGATATCCGTCACGTCGCGGCGGATCACGCCGAAGGTGTAGTTGCCCAGGTGCTGCGTCTGCGCGCCGTCGGCGATGGTTTTGGGTGTGGGAATGTTGACAATGCTGCCGCTGCGGAAAGACTGCTGGCCGTCATTGCCCGCTTCGGGCTCGACACCATAAATCCTGCAGTTGGGCGAGAGTGCGCGCGTGGCCAGCGCGCAGCCGCTCAGCAGGCCGCCGCCGCCGAGGCAGACAAAGAAATAGTCCAGCTCGCCAACATCCTCGAACAGCTCTTTGGCGGCAGTGCCCTGCCCGGCCATCACATCAGGGTGGTCGTAAGGCGGGATCAGCGTCATGCCGCGCTCTTCGGAGAGTTGGCGCGTGAGGGCCTCGCGGTCCTGGGTGAAGCGGTCATAGCTGATGACCTCGGCGCCATAGCCAACGGTCGCCGCCTTCTTGGCCTTGGGCGCGTCATGCGGCATGACGATGACGGCCGGCATGCCGAGCATTCGGGCCGACAGCGCAATGGCCTGCGCGTGGTTACCGGAGGAAAAGGTGATGACGCCGCCCTTGCGCTGCGCATCGGTGAACCTTGACAGCGCATTGAACGCGCCGCGGAACTTGAACGCGCCCATGCGCTGGTAGTTCTCGCACTTGAAGAACAACTGCGCGCCGAGCATTTCGTCGGCAGTGGTGGAGCGCATCACGGGTGTGCGGTGGGCATGGCCCTGCAGGCGGCCGGCTGCGGCGGCGACGTCGTCGTAGGTAGGGAGATTCAGCATGGGTGAAAGCATAGCCGAGCCGGGGCCTCCGTTGGCGGTCACAATGATGCAGACATGTTTGCATTGCTCAAGACTTTCTCATGGCAGGAGCTGGCCCAGCACCCCTGGCGCAACCTCGCAGCCGTGGCTGCAGTCATGCTGGGCGTGGCGCTGGCCTTCTCTGTCCACCTGATCAATGCGTCGGCGCTCAGCGAGTTTTCCAACGCCGTGCGTTCGGTCAACGGCCAGCCCGACCTGGAACTGCGCGCCGTGCGCGGCAGCTTTGACGAAACGGTCTTCCGCCGCGTGGCGGGGCATCCGCAGGTGGCCGCTGCCAGCCCGGTTGTCGAGGCCGCCACCTACGCGGTGATGCCCGGCGGCGAACGCAGGCCCTTGCGCGTGGTGGGCATTGATGCCCTGGTCGTGGCAGCCGTGGCGCCGGCACTGATGCCGCAGCCCGATGCGGGGGCTGACAGGTTCGCATTCTTCGCACCCGATGCGATCTTCCTCAACCCGGCTGCGCAGGCGCTGCTGGGCAGCTCCCGGTTCAAGTTGCAGGCAGGACTCAGCGCCACGCCGGTCACCGTGGCCGGCCGGATCAGCGCGGGCGGCAGCGCGCTGGCGGTCATGGACATCGGCGCGGCGCAGGACCTGTTTGGCCGCGGCGGCCAGCTCTCGCGCATTGACGTGCGCCTGCGTGCCGGCGCCGACCGCGCCGCGTTCATCGCCTCGCTGCAACTGCCGCCGGATGTCACGGCGGCCGAGCCGGGCGACGCGGCGCAGCGGGTCAGCAACCTGTCGCGCGCCTACCGCGTCAACCTCACGGTGCTGGCGCTGGTGGCGCTGTTCACGGGCGCCTTCCTGGTGTTTTCGGTGCTCAGCCTGAGTGTGGCCAAGCGCGCGCAGCAGTTTGCGCTGCTGGGCGTGCTGGGGCTCACCGCGCGCCAGCGGCTGCAACTGGTGCTGTGGGAGTCGCTGGCCATCGGCATCATCGGCAGCGGTGCGGGCATCGTGCTGGGCGGGGCCCTGGCACAGCTCGCCCTGCAGCTGCTGGGGGGCGACCTTGGCGGCGGCTACTTTGCAGGCGTGGCTCCTGTGCTGCAATGGGATGGCCGGGCTGCACTGGCCTACGCATTGCTCGGTGTCGCGGCAGCGCTGGCCGGCGGCTGGTGGCCGGCGCGCGCAGTCCAGGCGCTGCCGCTGGCGCAGACGCTCAAGGGGCTGGGCGCGGCGCGGGCCGGCGGCGGCTCCGGCCGGCTGAGCCTGGCGCTCATGGCCGCAGGCGCGCTGCTGGCGCTCACGCCTCCGGTGTTCGGCATTCCGCTGGCCGCCTATGTCTCCGTGGCCCTGCTGCTGGTCGGCGGCATTGCGGCCCTGCCCTGGCTGATTGCGCTGCTCTACGACGCGCTGAGTCCGCTGGTGGCGCGCCGCCTGCTGCCGCTGCTCGCGGTCGAGCGGGCGCGCCGCGTCCGCGAGAGCGCCGCAGTGGCGGTGAGCGGCGTCGTGGCCAGCCTGAGCCTGGCGGTGGCGCTCACCGTCATGGTGGCCAGCTTTCGCGACTCGGTCACGCAGTGGCTGGACGTGGTGCTGCCGGCCCAGCTGTATGTGCGCACGGCCGGTACGGTGGGCGCGTCGGACACCGCGTACTTCTCGCCCGGATTCGTTCAGGGCGTGGCACGCGTGCCGGGCGTGCAGCGCATCGGCTACCAGCGCGTGAGCCAGTTGCTGCTGGACCCGGGCCGCCCGGCCGTGGCGCTGATCGCGCGCAGCATCGACGACCCGGCCAGGGACTTTCCGCTGGTGGGCGAGGCCGTGCCGGTGCCGCCAGGGCAGATAGCCATCTATGTGACTGAAGCCATGGTGGACCTGTACGGCGCACAGACCGGCTCCGTCTTCAAGCCGCTTCAGCCTGCCTTCGCACCTGCGATGCAGGCCGGGCCGCCGCCTGTGTTCTTTGTGGCCGGGATCTGGCGCGACTATGCGCGGCAGACCGGTGCCATCGCGATGGACCAGCGCGACTTTGCGCGCCTCACAGGCGACCAGCGCATCAACGACATTGCGCTGTGGCTTGATCCCGGTGTGGAGGAAGGCGGCATACGGCAGGCCATCCAGGCGCTTGCCCGTGCGCAAGGCGGCGACGGGCTGGTCGAGTTCTCGTCTGCAGCGCAGATCCGCGCCGTCTCGCTGCGCATCTTTGACCGCAGCTTCGCGGTGACCTACTGGCTGCAGGCCGTGGCCATCGCGATCGGCCTGTTTGGCGTGGCGGCAAGCTTCAGCGCGCAGGTGCTGGCCAGGCGCAAGGAGTTCGGGCTGCTGGCACACCTGGGCCTCACGCGGCGGCAGATCCTGGCGGTGGTCGCCGGCGAGGGGGCGGCCTGGACCCTGATCGGCTCGGTGGCGGGCCTGCTGCTGGGCCTGGCCGTGAGCGTGGTGCTGGTGCATGTGGTCAACCCGCAGAGTTTCCACTGGACCATGGACCTGCTCGTGCCCTGGCTGCGCCTGGCGGCCCTGTGCGCGGCCGTGGTACTTGCCGGCACCGGCACGGCATGGCTGGCCGGGCGCGCCGCAGCGCGGCAGGATGCAGTCCTGGCGGTCAAGGAGGACTGGTAAGCATCATGGCCTGCGGCGAGAATCCGTCCATGCAGCATCCTCCGCAACCCGACACGCCTCCTGGCATCGCCAGGCGCATGCTGCTGCTCGCGGGGCTGGCCTGCGCAGGGCCGGCCAGCGCGCTTCCACCCGCCGCCCTCAGCTTCCCGCGCGACCACGGCAGCCACCCGGACTTCCGCACCGAGTGGTGGTACATCACCGGCCATGCCAGCAGCGGCACGCGCGAATTCGGCTTCCAGGTGACGTTCTTCCGCTCGCGCGTCGATGCCACCCAGCAGATGAAGTCCGGCTTTGCCGCGAAGCAATTGCTCTTCGCGCATGCGGCCGTTACCGATGTGCAAGGCAAAAAGCTCTGGCACGACCAGCGCATCGCGCGCGACGGCTTCGACGTGGCGTCCGCCGACCTGAAAGACACTGCCATCCGCCTGCGTGACTGGTCGCTGGTGCGCAAGGGCGACGCCTACACCGCCACCCTGCCGGCCGGCGACTTCAACATCGCGCTGCAATTCACGCCGACGCAGGCCGTGCTGCTGCAGGGCGACAAGGGCCTGTCGCGCAAGGGGCCAGATGCGGCGCAGGCGAGCTACTACTACAGCCAGCCGCAGCTCGCTGCGCGCGGCAGCCTGACGGTCAAGGGTGAATCCTTTGATGTGACCGGCAAGGCCTGGCTGGACCATGAATGGAGCCGCGAGCTCATGCACCCGCAGGCAGTGGGCTGGGACTGGATCGGCATGAACCTGGATGACGGCAGCGCGCTCACCGCCTTCCGCCTGCGCGACCGGGCCGGCGCCACGCTGTGGGACGGCGGCTCCTACCGCCATCCGAAGGCATCCACCTATGTGTTCTCGCGCGGGGAAGTCATCTTCCAGCCCGTGCGCAGCTGGAAAAGCCCGCTGAGCAACGCCAGCTACCCGGTGGAATGGGGGGTGCGCACGCCGGCGGACATCTACACCGTCAAGGCCCTCATCGACAACCAGGAACTCGACAGCCGGGGCTCCACCGGTGCCATCTACTGGGAAGGCCTGAGCGACCTGATCGACAGCAACGGCAAGCGCGTGGGCCGCGGCTACCTGGAAATGACGGGCTACGCCAGGCCCCTGCGCCTGTAGAACTGCAGCAGCGCAAACACGAAGCAGCCCGAGCCCAGCGCCGCGAATCCTGCAACCCACGATCCTGCTGCGCGGCCGCCGCCGGTAGCATCGAGCGCCAGGCCAAACAGCGTCGGCCCCAGCATGCCGCCCGCGAAGCCGGCCAGCGAATACAGCCCCAGCGCGGCACCGCGGTACGCAGGGTCTGAGGCCTCGACCAGGCCGGCGGTCAGCGTTGCAGACTCCGCCATCACGGCCAGCGTGTAGAGCGCAACCAGCAGGAGCAACAGGGGCCAGGGCGATGCCGCACAGGCGGCCATGGCAATGCCCAGCAGGCTGGATACCAGCATGACGCACCGGATCCAGCGCTCGCGCCCGATGCGCAGCGCCGCCTCGTTGCCGAGGATGGATGCGCCGACAGACCCGAGGCTGACCACCGCTGCGATGGCGCCTGCGCTCCACGGCAAGGCCGAGCCACCCGCCTG
This sequence comes from Pseudomonadota bacterium, assembly GCA_040385105.1. Taxonomy (GTDB): domain Bacteria; phylum Pseudomonadota; class Gammaproteobacteria; order Burkholderiales; family Burkholderiaceae_C; genus JACMQX01. The sequence goes on along the minus strand of JAZKHY010000022.1, from coordinate 16,175 downwards.
GCCCGCCGCAGCACCACCGGCGAACACCAGGAAGGCCACGAGCCAGGCCCGCGCCCCGAACATTTCCAGGCAATGCATCGCATAGCCGATGATGAAGAGGCGGCTGCGCGGCTGGCGCAATACGGCGGCCCAGGCCTGGACGGGGAAGGCATCGCGCCAGCTTACCCGGTGGCTGACGGCGCCCAGGCGCGCCGGCAATGCGCGCGTCCAGGCCGTCACCAGGGCAATCGCCACCAGCGGCCCGCAGGCGGCAAAGGCAAAGGCCGCGCGCCAGCCCCAGGTGTCGGCCAGCCACTGCGTCGAGGCCAGCGAGATGGCAGCGCCCAGGCCATAGAAGGCCGTGTAGAAAGAAAACACCCGGCTTTGCCTCGGGCCCTGGTAGCGGTCGGACAGGATTTTCAGGCCCGGCATATAGGCAGCAGAAACGCCGACGCCGTACAGCATGTGCGCAAGAAGCGCCAGCCAGAACCCGCTGGCCAGGAAACCGAAGACGAACAACCCGGCGCTCGCCAGCACGCAGCCCGCCACATAGATGCGCCGCGCATCCATGCGGTCGGTCAGCGTGGACCAGAACGTCACGGTGCAGATATAACCGAGGAAGAAGCCGCTGCCGATCAGCCCCGCCTCTGAATTGGACATGCCCCACTGCCGCTGCAGCAGCGGCAGAAGCACCGCATAGGTGGACATGCCCAGCATGCTCAGCACCTGCCCGGTCAGCATGGCGGCAGCGGGGCGTTCGGCGCGCAGGGGTGTCATGAATCCCTGAGTGTAGTAGTCCTACACTCGGAGACATGGCAACCATCTCCCGAGACGCCCCAAAGGGCTCGCCCAAGTCACTCTCCGGCCTCACACCCTTCCTGCGCCCCTACCGCGGCCGTATCCTGCTGGCAATCTTCTTCCTCGTCATGGCAGCCGTTGCGACGCTGGTGTTCCCGGTGGCATTGCGCAGCCTGATTGACGGCGGCCTGGCAGGCACCGACAAGGGCGCGCAGGTGATGGCGCTGCGCGAGCATTTCTTCGAGCTGTTTGCGGTGGCCGTGGCGCTGGGCCTGTTCTCGGCCGCGCGCTTCTACATGGTCAGCTGGCTGGGCGAGCGCGTCACGGCGGATCTGCGCAATGCGGTGTACCGGCATGTGCTCGGGCAGAGCCCGGAGTTCTTCGAGACCACCCAGACCGGCGAAGTGCTGTCCCGCCTGACGTCCGACACCACGCTGGTGCAAACGGTCGTCGGCTCGTCGCTGAGCATGGGCCTGCGCAATGCGGTGATGGGCGTGGGCGCGCTGGCCATGCTGATCTGGACGAACCCTTACGTCATGTTCCAGGTGCTCGGCGTGCTGGTGCTCATCGTGCTGCCAAGCATGTGGTTCGGGCGGCGCGTGCGCAAGCTCTCGCGCGCCAGCCAGGACCGGGTGGCCGACTCCAGCGCCATCGCGGCAGAAGTGCTCAATGCCATACCGGTGGTGCAAAGCTATACCGCCGAAGGCCGCGAGTCGGCCCGCTTTGACTTGTCCACCGACAACGCCTTCAAAACCGCCGTTCGCCGCACCAGCGCGCGGTCGGCACTGGTGGCCTTCATCATCATCGCCACCTCGGCCGCGCTGCTCTGGGGCCTGTACCAGGGCACGCAGGCCGTCATGGCGGGCCGCATCTCGGCAGGGCACCTGGGGCAGACGGTGGTGTATGTGATCATCCTGGCCAGCGCCGCCGCTGTTCTGGGCGAAGTCTATGGCGACCTGCTGCGTGCGGCCGGCGCGACGGAGCGCCTGATGGAACTGCTGGCAACGCGCTCACCCATCCAGTCGCCGCTGCGGCCCGCCGCCCTGCCCGCCACCGATGCCGGCAGCTCGGTCAGCTTCGAATCCGTGACCTTCCACTACCCCTCGCGCCCGGCCACGGCGGCGCTGTCGGCCTTCAGCCTCACAGTGGCGCCCGGTGAAACGGTGGCGCTGGTGGGTGCCAGCGGCGCGGGCAAGAGCACGGTGTTCCAGCTGTTGCTGCGCTTTTATGACCCGGAGTCCGGCGTGATCCGGCTGGACGGTGTGGCCACCGGGGAGATCGCGCTGCACGACCTGCGTGAACGCATCGGCATCGTGCCCCAGGACGCGGTGATCTTCTCTGCCAGCGCGATGGAAAACATCCGCTACGGCAAGCCCGGCGCGACCGACGATGAAGTCAGGGCTGCGGCGCTGGCTGCATTTGCCCATGAATTCATCACTGCCCTGCCCGAAGGCTATGACACCTTCCTCGGGGAGCGTGGCGTGCGCCTGTCGGGCGGCCAGCGCCAGCGCATTGCGATTGCCCGCGCCATGCTCAAGAATCCACCCTTGCTGCTGCTCGATGAAGCCACCAGCGCACTGGATGCAGAGAGCGAACGGATGGTGCAGGCAGCGCTGGAGTCAGCCATGCGTGACCGCACGACGCTTGTGATTGCCCACCGCCTTGCCACGGTCCAGCAGGCCGACCGCATCATCGTGATGGACCACGGGCGGATTGTGGAACAGGGAACGCACGAGGCCCTGATGGCGGCTGGCGGCGTCTATGCAAGGCTCGCGTCCTTGCAGTTCATGGATTGACAGGCAGTTACTGCAGCGTGCCCTTGAGGGCTTTCGGCACGGGCAGCGGCAATACGCCGATACCCTCTTCGATCAAGGCTTCTGTCTCTGCAGCGGTGGCCTGGCCGCGGATGCCGCGCTCCTCGGCTTCGCCGTAGTGGATGCGCCGGGCTTCCTCCGGGAATTTCTCGCCCACGTCTTCGGTGTTGGCCATCACCTGCCGCACCATCTTCATCCAGGCGGCCTGCATGGTGGCGTCGGGCGCCGCCACGACCTCCTGCTTCGGCGCCTGCGGCGCGGACGCACCGAGGTTCAGGCGCGGCGCACTGAGCATCTTGGTGATGCCGGTGTCGCCGCACATCGGGCACTCGACCAGCCCGCGGCCGAGCTGGCCCTGGAAGTCGTCTTCAGAGGCGAACCAGCCTTCGAAGTCGTGCTGGTGGGTGCATTGGAGGTTGAGGACCTTCATGGCCTGATTATGCGGCTTCAGCCGCGGTGCTTCAGCAGGTAGCGCCAGATGAAGCCGGGAAAGGCGAATGTGATGAACAGCGCGCCCGTGACTGCATAGAACTCCCATGCCTGCGGCGCGATCTGGCCGGCCCGCCTTTCCAGCAAGAGGCCGAAGCCACCGGTGAGGAAGTAGAAGCCGACCAGCTCCAGCAGGCGAATGCCGAGATTCTTGGGTTTGGCCACCGGAACAACGGCCATGACGCGATGGCTCAGGAACGGCAGGTTCGCGGCGCAGAGCGCCACCAGCAACACGAGCCAGATGGAAACAGTTTGGGACACGCGGGCTATGACCCCGAAAACAGGGTCAGGTTCCCAGGGTCTTGACGATGGCCTGGGCGCACAGCGTCATCAGGCCGCCGGGCAGGAGGCCCAGGACCAGCACCAGCGCGCCGTTGAGCGACAGCACGATGCGCACATCAGCAGGCGCCGACACCGTCGTGGCGGTGATCGGCTGGTCAAAATACATCACCTTGATGACGCGCAGGTAGTAGAAAGCACCGATCAGCGACATCACCACCGCAAACACGGCCAGCGCAATATGCAGGGCCTGGCCCGAAGCCACCAGCGCCTGCAGAACGGCCAGCTTGGCATAGAAGCCCACAAGCGGCGGGATGCCGGCCAGCGAGAACAGGCAAACCGCCATCACGCCGGCATACAGCGGGCTGCGCTGGTTGAGGCCGGCCAGGTCGGAGATCTCCTCGCTCTCGAAGCCCTCGCGCGCCAGCAGCAGGATGATGCCGAAGGCACCGAGCGTCGTCAGTACATAGGTGACGATGTAGAACATCGCCGAGCTGTAGGCGTTCTCGGCCGACAGCACGTTGCCATTGACGACGCCCGACATCAGGCCGAGAAGCACGAAGCCCATCTGCGAAATGGTCGAGTACGCAAGCATGCGCTTGAGGTTGGTCTGGGCAATGGCCGCCAGGTTGCCGACCAGCAAGGACCCCATGGCCATGATGGCCAGCATCTGCTGCCAGTCAATGGCCAGCGGCAGCAGGCCCTCCACCAGCAGGCGCATCATGATGGCGAAGGCCGCCAGCTTGGGCGCGCCGCCAATCATCAGCGTGACCGACGTGGGGGCGCCCTGGTAGACGTCGGGAATCCACATGTGGAAGGGCACGGCACCCAGCTTGAATGCCAGGCCCGCGACGATGAAGACCAGCCCGAACACCAGCACCTGGTGCTTGATGTGGCCGGAGTTGACGGCCTTGAACACGGCGCCGATTTCCAGCGAGCCGGTCGCACCATAAAGCATGGACAGGCCGTACAGCAGGAAGCCGCTGGCCAGCGCCCCGAGCACGAAGTACTTCATGGCAGCTTCCGTCGCCGTGGCATTGTCGCGGCGCAGCGCCACCAGCGCGTAGCTGGACAGCGTGAGCAGCTCGAGGCCCAGGTAGATGACCAGGAAGTTGTTGCCCGAGATCATGACGAACATGCCCAGCAGCGCGAACATCGACAGGGTGAACATCTCGCCGCCACGCAGCATGTCGCGGTCGCCGGCATAGGGACGGCCATAGACCAGCGTCACCATCACCGCAATCGTGGCAAAGCACTTGAGCAGGTTGCCCATCGGGTCGCTCACCACCATGTTGCCAAAGCCGTAGATCGACGCGTCGGCGCCGGCATAGAAAGCCTGCATCAACGCCACGATGCCCAGCGTGACGAGCGTCAGCACATAGGTGAGCGTGCGGCGCGGGCTGGTAACGGCCAGGTCAACCAGCGAAATCACGCAGGCCATGGCCAGCAGGAAGATTTCGGGGTAGGCCGCGATCCAGCTGGATTTGTCAATCATCTTGTCACACTCGCTTTGTTTTTCACGTCAGTTCATCACTTCACTTTGGACACGGCGACATGCTTGAGCAGGTCGGCCACGGAGGTGTCCATCACGTCGGTGAAAGGCTTGGGGTACACGCCCATCCAGAGCACGGCAATCGCCAGCAGCGACAGCATCAGGAATTCGCGGCTGTTGATGTCGGTCAGGCCCTTGACGTCGTCATTGGCCACCGGGCCGAGGTACACGCGCTTGTACATCCACAGCGTGTAGGCCGCGCCGAAGATCAGCGCCGAGGCGGCCGCGAAGCCGAGCCAGAAGTTGGCCTTGACGGCGCCCAGGATCACCATCCACTCGCCCACGAAACCGGCCGTCGCGGGCAGGCCGCAGTTGGCCATGGCGAACAGAAGCGCGAACGCGGCGAACTTGGGCATGGTGTTGACCACGCCGCCGTAACTGGCGATCTCGCGCGAATGCACGCGGTCGTACAGCACGCCGATGCACAGGAACATGGCGCCCGACACAAAGCCGTGGGCGATCATCTGCACCAGGCCGCCGGAGACGCCCAGGTCGTTGAAGATGAAGAAGCCGAGCGTGACAAAGCCCATGTGCGCAACGGACGAATACGCCACCAGCTTCTTCATGTCCTGCTGCACCATCGCAACCAGGCCCACATAGACCACGGCGACGAGCGACAGCGTGATCATCAGCCAGGCCCACTCATGCGAGGCGTCGGGGGCGATGGGCATGGAAAACCGCAGGAAGCCATAGGCGCCCAGCTTGAGCATGATCGCCGCCAGCACGGCGGAGCCGCCCGTGGGCGCCTCGACGTGCACATCGGGCAGCCAGGTGTGGACCGGGAACATCGGCACCTTGACCGCAAAGGCCGAGAAGAATGCAAAGAACAGGAAAGTCTGCGCCGTGCTGCCAAGCGGCAGCTTGTGCCAGGTGGCGATGTCGAAGCTGCCGCCGGACTTGGTGTACAGGAAGATCAGCGCGATCAGCATCAGCAGCGAGCCGAGCAGCGTGTAGAGGAAGAACTTGAACGCCGCGTAAATCTTGTTGGGGCCACCCCAGATGCCGATGATCAGGTACATCGGGATCAGCGTCGCCTCGAAGAACACGTAGAACAGGATGCCGTCCAGCGCGCTGAATACGCCAATCATGATGCCCGAGAGGATCATGAAGGAAGCCATGTACTGGTTGACACGCTCGGTGATGGACTCCCAGCTGGCGATGATCACCACCACATTGATGAATGCTGTCAGCAGCACGAACCACAGCGAGATGCCATCCACACCCAGGTGGTAGTTGACGTTGAAGCGGGCAATCCAGGGCACGTTCTCGACGAACTGCATGGCCGAGGTGCCGAGCTTGAAGCCGCCGTACAGGGGCAGCGTCACCAGCAGGCTGATGACCGATCCGATGAGCGCGAGCCAGCGCACCACCCGCGCCTGGTCGTCGCGCCCGAAGGCCAGCAGGAAGAGGCCGAAAACAATCGGCGTCCAGATGGCGAGGCTAAGCAATCCCATTTTTGTTGTTCTCCTACTTCAGCCACACGAAATACGTCATCAGCACGAACACGCCGACGACCATGACCAGCGCATAGTGGTAGATGTAGCCCGTCTGGAACCAGCGCACGATGCCGGCCACCATGCCGATGAGCTTCCAGGAACCGTTGACGAAGAAGCCGTCGATGACAGTCTGGTCGCCGCCCTTCCAGAGGCCCGTGCCGAGCATGCGTGCGCCCCGGGCCAGCACGTTCTCGTTGAACCAGTCCATGTAGTACTTGTTCTCGAGCAGCTTGTACAGCGGCTGAACGCGCGCCTTGATGGCAGCGGGAAGGGCAGGATTGACCATGTACATGTAGTAAGCCAGCGCCACGCCGGCCACAGCCAGCCAGAACGGGGCGGTCATCAGGCCGTGCGTGGCCATCTGCACCGGGCCGTGGAAGATGCGCGCCAGGTTGGCCATGGCGGGGTGCTTGTCGTTGTCGACGGTAATGGCGTCTTTCAGAAAGTCGCCAAACAGCATCGGCTGGATGGCCATGAAGCCGATCACCACCGAGGGGATCGCCAGCAGGATCAGCGGCGCGGTCACCACCCACGGCGACTCATGGGGCTCATGGTGCTCGTCGTGGTGGTCGCCGTGGCCATGGTCGTCATGGTGCGCATCAGGATTCTGGTCGTAGCGCTCCTTGCCATGGAACACCAGGAAGTAAAGGCGGAACGAATAGAAGGCGGTGACGAACACGCCGGCCAGCACCGCAAAGTGGGCAAAGCCCGAGCCCCACAGCTTGCTGAAATGCACGGCCTCGATGATGCTGTCCTTGGAATAGAAGCCGGCGAACAGCGGCGTGCCGATCAGCGCAAGCGAACCCAGCAGCGAAGTGATCCAGGTGATGGGCATGTATTTGCGCACATTGCCCATCCAGCGGATGTCCTGGTTGTGGTGCATGCCGATGATGACCGAGCCGGCGGCAAGGAACAGCAGCGCCTTGAAGAACGCGTGCGTCATCAGGTGGAACACCGCCACTGAATAGGCCGATGCACCCAGGGCCACGGTCATGTAGCCCAGCTGCGAGAGCGTGGAGTACGCCACGATGCGCTTGATGTCGTTCTGGATGATGCCGAGGAAACCCATGAACAGCGCCGTGATCGCACCGATGACCATGACGAAGCTGAGCGCGGTATCGGACAGCTCGAACAGCGGCGACATGCGCGCCACCATGAAGATGCCGGCCGTCACCATCGTGGCCGCATGAATCAGCGCGGAGATGGGTGTCGGGCCTTCCATCGAGTCGGGCAGCCAGACATGCAACGGGAACTGCGCGCTCTTGCCCATGGCGCCGATGAACAGGCAGATGCAGATGACCGTCACCAGCATCCACTCGGTGCCGGGGAAGCTCAGCTTGGCCAGCTCGCCCGCCTTGCCGAAGGCCTCGGTGTAGTTCAGCGTGCCGGCAAAGGCGGCGATCAGGCCGATGCCCAGGATGAAGCCGAAGTCGCCGACCCGGTTGACCAGGAACGCCTTCATGTTGGCAAAGATGGCCGTCGGCTTGTTGTACCAGAAGCCGATCAGCAGGTAGGACACCAGGCCAACGGCCTCCCAGCCGAAGAACAGCTGCAGCATGTTGTTGCTCATCACGAGCATCAGCATCGAGAAGGTGAACAGCGAGATGTAGGCAAAGAAGCGGTTGTAGCCTTCGTCTTCTTCCATGTAGCCGATGGTGTAGATGTGCACCATGAGGGACACGAAGGTCACCACGCACATCATCATGGCGGTGAGGCCGTCCACCAGGAAGCCCACTTCCATCTTGAGGCCGCCCACCACCATCCAGGTGTAGAGCGTTTCATTGAAGCGCGCGCCGTCGATGGCCACGCTCTTGAGTGTCATCGCCGAGAGGATGAAGGCCACCAGCACGCCAAGAATGGTCAACGTGTGCGAGAGGCGCCGGCCGATCCAGTTGCCGCCGAAGGTGGTGCCGAAAATGCCGGCGAGGACCGCGCCTGCCAGCGGCGCCAGGGGAACCACAAGCAGGGTCGAAGCAGAAAGAGTTGCGCTCATCGTTGTTTCTCTTTTTAGCCTTTGAGCGTGTTCAACTCGTCAACGTTGATGTTCGACTTGTTGCGGAACAGCAGCACCAGGATCGCGAGGCCGATGGCAGACTCTGCCGCCGCCACCGTCAGGATGAAGAACACGAAGATCTGGCCGTGCATGTCGCCCAGATAGTAGGAGAACGCGACGAAGTTCATGTTGACCGCCAGCAGCATCAGCTCGATGGCCATCAGCAGCACGATCAGGTTCTTGCGGTTCAGGAAGATGCCGATCACCGACAGTGCGAACAGCATCGCGCCAAGGGAAAGGTAGTGTCCGAGGGTGAGCGTCATGCCTTGGTCTCCACGGTGGGCGCTGCCGGGTCGGCAGGCGGTGCCGGCGGCGGCGCGGGCCGGGTCACATCGACCTTGATGATTTCCATGCGGTCACGCGCCTTCACACGCACCTGGTCCGACGGGTCCATGTGCTTGCTGTCCTTGCGCTCGCGCAGTGTCAGCGCAATGGCAGCAATGATGGCCACCAGCAGCAGCACGGCCGCGATCTGCAGCGGGTAGAGGTACTGGGTGTACAGCAGGATGCCAAGGTCCTTGGTGTTGGACACCTGGGCTGCAGCCTGGCCGGCTGCAGCAACTACAGCCTTGGGCTCTTCGCTGCCGCGGAAACCCCCCATCAGCACGGCAGCCATCTCAAGCGCGATCAGCGCGCCCACGGTGGCCGCCACCGGAAAGTGCTTCCAGAAACCCTTGCGCAGGCTGTCGATGTTGATGTCCAGCATCATCACGACGAACAGGAACAGCACCATCACCGCACCCACATAGACCAGCACCAGCGTGATGGCCAGGAACTCGGCCTTGAGCAGGATCCAGATGGCAGCCGCCTGGAAGAACGCGAGCACAAGGTACAGCGCGGCATACACCGGGTTGCGCGCGGTGATGACGCGGAAGGCTGCGAACAGCAGCACGACCGCGAATAGGTAGAAGAGACCCGTCTTGACGTCCATGGATATTTTTTCTGTGGTCTGGATGTGGGCTGCGTTCAGCGTTGCAACGGTTCAGCGGTACTTCGCGTCGGCGGCCTTGGCCGCAGCGATTTCCGGCTCGTAGCGATCGCCCACGGCCAGCAGCATTTCCTTGGTGAAATACAGGTCGCCACGCTTTTCGCCGTGGTATTCAAAGATGTGCGTCTCGACGATGGAGTCCACCGGGCAGCTTTCCTCGCAGAAGCCGCAGAAGATGCACTTGGTCAGGTCGATGTCATAGCGGGTGGTGCGGCGCGAGCCGTCGTCCCGCACGTCGGACTCGATGGTGATCGCCATGGCCGGGCAGACCGCCTCGCACAGCTTGCAGGCAATGCAGCGCTCCTCGCCGTTCTCGTAGCGGCGCAGTGCATGCAGGCCGCGAAAGCGCGGCGACGCCGGCGTCTTCTCTTCGGGGAACTGCACTGTGATCTTGCGGCTGAAGGCGTACTTGCCGGTGATGGCCAGGCCCTTGAACAGCTCGATCAGCATGAAGCTGGAGAGAAAGTCCTTGAGCGAGAACGGCTGGGGGGCGAGAGTTCGGGTAGACATCGTTATTTCCAGATGTTGTAGGGGGTCTGCATCCACAGACCGACAACCACGAGCCACACCAGGGTGACGGGAATGAAGATCTTCCAGCCCAGGCGCATGATCTGGTCATACCGGTAGCGCGGGAAGGTGGAGCGCACCCACAGGAACATGGTGACGACGCAGAAGGTCTTGAGGCCGAGCCAGATCCAGCCGGGGATCAGGTTGAGCAGCGGCGCATCGATCGGGGGGAGCCAGCCGCCCAGGAACAGGATCACCGCCAGGATGGACACGAGCCACATGTTGGCGTACTCGGCCAGGAAGAACATGGCGAAACTCATGCCAGAGTATTCGATCATGTGGCCGGCCACGATTTCGGACTCACCCTCGACTACGTCAAACGGGTGACGGTTGGTCTCGGCCAGGCCGGAAATGAAATACACCACGAAGATGGGCAAAAGCGGCAACCAGTTCCATGACAGGAAGTTCAGCCCGATCTGCGCGAAGTAGCCCTTGTCCTGGCCCATGACGATGTCGGTCATGTTCATGCTGGCAGAGACCATGAGCACCACCACCAGGCAGAAACCCATGGCGATCTCGTAGCTCACCATCTGCGCCGAAGCGCGCAGCGCGCCGAGGAAGGCGTACTTGGAATTGGAAGCCCAGCCCGCGATGATGACGCCATAGACCTCCAGCGAGGTAATCGCCATCAGGAACAGCAGGCCGGCGTTGATGTTGGCCAGCGCAACGTCTGGCCCAAACGGGATGACGACCCAGGCCGCGAGCGCCGGCATGATGGTCATGATCGGGCCGAGGAAGAACAGGCCCTTGTTGGCCACCGTCGGGACGATGATTTCCTTGGTGAGCAGCTTGAGCGCATCGGCGATCGGCTGCAGGAGGCCCAGCGGGCCGATGCGATTGGGGCCGACGCGGATCTGCGTGAAGCCGATGGCCTTGCGCTCCCAGAGCGTCAGGTAGGCCACGGCGCCCATGAGCGGCGCGACGACCAGGACGATCTTGATGAGCGTCCAGATCACGGGCCAGCCGATGCCCGTCCACCACGGTGCAGCGACCAGACCCTGGCCGAAGCCGAATATCGAGTCGATCATGCCGTCATCTCCACGTTCTGGCCCGTGGTGCTTGCACCGGGCGGCACATTCATGGCGCCATAGCTTGTGCCCATGCCGTCGGCCGTCAGTTGCAGCGAGGCGGAGCGGCGCACGATGCCATCGAGCTGGTAGATGGAGGCCACAACCGGCGCGGCCGTGCCGGCCGCGGTCAGCACGACAGCCGCCGAGGTGGCATTGCCCAGCTTGTCCGCAGCCAGCTGGCCAGCGCCGTCCAGCCCGGCTTGCTTCAGCACGTCCTGCGAGGATTCGTAGTCAAAGCCCGGCAGTTCAAGCAGGTTGGCCAGCACGCGCAGAACCTTCCATGCGGGGCGGGTGTCGCCCAGCGGCTTGACCACCGCATGGAAGCCCTGCACCCGGCCTTCGGCGTTGACGAAGGTACCCGGCGTTTCCGTGAACGGTGCAATCGGGAGCAGCACGTCGCTGTAATCCATGTTAGCCTTGAACGGGCTCAGCGTGACAACCATCTGGGCCTTGTTCAGGCCTGCCTTCGCATTGGCGCCGGCTGCGGAGTCGAACTCCGGCTCGTTGTTCAGCAGGATGGCGGCTTTCAGGCCGCCGGCAATCATCTGACCGGCATTGAGGCCGCCCTGCCCCGGCAGCGCATTGACCAGCTGGGCGCCGACCGTGTTCGCCGCTTCGGTCAGGTAGCCGACGGTGGCGCCCGTCTGCCCGCCGATCCAGTTGGCGAGCGCGAGAAGGCTTGATGCGTTGGCGTGGTGCGCCGCGGCATTGCCCAGCAGTATGGCTTTGCGTTCGCCTCCCAGCAGGGACTTGGCAATGGCCTTGGCGGCATCGCCGGCGTTACCGCTGGCAGGGCCGGTCACGCCTTTTTCAGCGGCGACGGCAGCTGCCACTTCAGCCAGCGCGTAGGTCCATGTATCCGACGCAGCGAACATCGTGGTGCCGAGCGGCATGGCCCAGTCTTGCGCCTCGGCATTGATGACGTTCACCACGCCGCCCTTGCGCACCGACTGGCGGATGCGTTGCGCAAAGAGCGGATGGTCCTTGCGCAGGCTGGAGCCGACAACCAGCACGCGCTGCAGGCTGGACAGGCTGGAGATACTGGTGCCCAGATAACGGACACCTTCAAAAGCCGTGAACTCGGCATTGCGCAGCCGGTAGTCAATGTTCTCGCTGCCCAGGCCCCGCATCAGCGCGCCGGCCAGGTATAACTCTTCAACAGTACTGTGCGGGCTGGCCAGGGTGCCGATGCTGCCTGCGCCATGGTCTGCCCTGATCTGCTTCAGGCCATTGGCCACGTATTCCAGCGCGGTCTGCCAGTCCACCGTTTTCCACTCGCCGCCCTGCTTGAGCATGGGCTGCGTGAGGCGGTCGTGGCCATTGAGCGATTCGTAGGAGAAGCGGTCGCGGTCGGCGATCCAGCATTCGTTGACTGCTTCGTTTTCCAGCGGCACGACGCGCATCACCTTGTTGGCCTTGACCTGGACGATCAGGTTGGCGCCGGTGGAATCATGCGGGCTGACCGACTTGCGGCGCGACAGCTCCCAGGTGCGGGCGCTGTAGCGGAAGGGCTTGCTCGTCAGCGCGCCAACCGGGCAGATATCGATCATGTTGCCCGACAGCTCGGAGTTGATCGTGTCGCTGACGACTGTGGTGATCTCGGAATGCTCACCGCGGTGGATCATGCCCAGTTCCATGACGCCGGCCACTTCCTGGCCGAAGCGTACGCAGCGGGTGCAATGGATGCAGCGGGTCATCTCCTGCATCGAGATCAGCGGGCCGACGTCCTTGACGGGCACGGTGCGCTTCTCTTCGTCGTAACGTGACGCGGAGCCGCCGTAGCCGACGGCCAGGTCCTGCAGCTGGCACTCGCCGCCTTGGTCGCAGATGGGGCAGTCCAGCGGGTGGTTGATCAGCAGGAACTCCATGACCGACTGCTGGGCCTTGATGGCCTTGTCGCTCTTGGTGCGCACGATCATGCCCTGGGTGACCGGCGTGGCGCAGGCCGGCATGGGCTTGGGCGCCTTCTCCACGTCCACCAGGCACATGCGGCAGTTGGCCGCGATGCTCAGCTTCTTGTGGTAGCAGAAATGCGGGATGTAGGTGCCCGCCTTGTCGGCCGCATGCATGATCATGCTGCCTTCAACAATCTCCACCTTCTTGCCGTCGAGTTCGATTTCAACCATATCGTGTTCCGCGCCTTAAGGCTGTGCCGCCGCCTGGGCTGAAGTGGGCGCCGTGACCGGGGCAGGCTGTGCCTGCGCCTTGTCGACCAGGGCCTGGAATTCATGCCGGAAGTGCTTGATCATGGCGCGCACCGGCATGGCTGCTGCATCGCCGAGCGCGCAGATGGTGCGGCCCTGGATGTTGTCCGCCACCGAATTGAGCAGGTCCATGTCGCCTTGCTTGCCATGGCCCGTGTGGATACGGTCCACCAGGCGCCAGAGCCAGCCCGTGCCTTCGCGGCAGGGCGTGCACTGGCCGCAGGACTCATGCATGTAGAAATACGAGAGGCGCTTGAGCGACTCGACCATGCAGCGGCTGTCGTCCATGACGATGACCGCGCCCGAGCCCAGCATGGAGCCGGCCTTGGAGATGGAGTCGTAGTCCATCGTGCATTGCATCATGATGTCGGCCGGCAGCACCGGTGCCGACGAACCCCCGGGGATCACGGCCTTGAGCGTGCGGCCCTTGCGCACGCCACCGGCGAGCTCCAGCAGCTTGCTGAACGGCGTGCCCATCGGCACTTCGTAGTTGCCGGGCAGTTCCACATCGCCCGATACCGAATAGATCTTGGTGCCGCCGTTGTTCGGCTTGCCGCAGGCAAGGTAAGCCGCGCCGCCGTTGCGGATGATCCAGGGCACAGCCGCGAAGGTCTCGGTGTTGTTGATGGTGGTCGGCTTGCCATAGAGGCCAAAGCTGGCCGGGAACGGCGGCTTGAAGCGCGGCTGGCCCTTCTTGCCTTCAAGCGATTCGAGCAGCGCGGTTTCCTCACCGCAGATGTAGGCGCCAAAGCCGTGTGAGCCATGCAGCTGGAAGCTGAAGTTGCTGCCGAGGATTTTGTCGCCCAGGTAGCCGGCGGCACGGGCCTCTTCCAGCGCCTCTTCAAAGCGCTCGTAGGTGCCGAAGATCTCGCCGTGGATGTAGTTGTAGCCAACCGTGATACCCATGGCGAAGGCGGCAATGGCCATGCCTTCGATCACCTGGTGCGGGTTGTATTGCAGCAGGTCGCGGTCCTTGCAGGTGCCCGGCTCGCCTTCGTCGGAATTGCAGACAAGGTACTTCTGGCCCGGGAACTGGCGGGGCATGAAGCTCCACTTGAGGCCCGTGGGGAAGCCCGCCCCGCCACGGCCGCGCAGCGCGGACTCCTTGACGGTGGCAATGACCTGGTCCTGCGTCATGGGCTCGGCCCCATCGGCACCCAGGATCTTGCGCAACGCCTTGTAGCCGTCGCGCGCTTCGTAGTCTTTCAGGCGCCAGTTGGTGCCGTCAAGGCCCGCATAGATCTGCGGCTCGATATGCCGGCCGTGGAAGCAGGTCTGGACACCCGTGGCCTGGAACTGCGAGAGGACCTGGTCTGCGTTCATGCGGATCCCTTCAGCCCGTCGATGAGCTGGTCGAGCTTGTCGTTGCTCATGAAGCTGCACATGGTGCGGTCGTTGACCAGCATCACCGGTGAGTCGGCGCAGGCGCCCAGGCACTCGCTCTGCTGCAGCGTGAACATGCCGTCGGCCGTGGTCTGGCCCATGCCGATGCCCAGCTTGTGCTCCAGGTGGTGCAGCGCCTTTTGCCCGTCGCGCAACTGGCAAGGCAGGTTGGTGCAGACGTTGAGCTTGAACCTGCCCACCGGCTTCTGGTTGTACATGTTGTAGAAGGTCGTGACCTCGTGCACAGCTATCGGTGCCATGCCGAGGTAGTCGGCCACCATCTTCTCGTTCTCGGTGCTGACCCAGCCTTCAAGCTGCTGCACGATGGCAAGGCAGGCCATCACGGCGGACTGCTTCTGGTCTGCGGGGTACTTGGCGACTTCACGGTCGAAGCGCGCTTTCATTGACTCAGGAATCATCGGTCGATTTCCCCAAAAACGATGTCCATGGTTCCGATGATCGCAACCGCGTCGGCAATCATGTGGCCGCGGCCCATCTCGTCCAGGGCCGCCAGGTGCGGGAAACCCGGCGCGCGGATTTTCAGGCGGTAGGGCTTGTTGGCGCCGTCGCTCACGATGTAGATGCCGAACTCACCCTTGGGGTGCTCCACTGCCGCATAGGCCTGGCCTTCGGGCACATGGAAGCCTTCGGTGAAGAGCTTGAAGTGGTGGATCAACTCCTCCATGTTGGCCTTCATCGACTCGCGGTCGGGTGCGGCCACCTTGTGGTTGCTGGTGATCACGGGTCCGGGGTTGGTACGCAGCCAGGCCGAGCACTGCTGGATGATGCGGTTGGACTGCTTCATCTCTTCCACACGGACGAGGTAACGGTCGTAGCAGTCACCCGTCTTGCCGACCGGGATGTCGAAGTCCATGCGGTCATACACGTCATAGGGCTGCTTCTTGCGCAGGTCCCAGGCAAAGCCGGAGCCGCGCAGCATGGGGCCGGTGAAGCCGAGGTTCAGCGCGCGCTCGGGCGAAACCACGCCAATGCCCACGGTACGCTGCTTCCAGATGCGGTTGTCGGTGAGCAGGGTTTCGTACTCTTCGACATTCTTCGGGAAGCGGCGGCAGAAGTCGTCGATGAAGTCCAGCAGCGAGCCCTGGCGGTTGTCATTGAGCTGGCTGATGGCCCGCGCATTCCTGATCTTGCTGGCCTTGTACTGCGGCATGGTATCGGGCAGGTCGCGGTACACACCGCCCGGGCGGAAGTAGGCGGCATGCATGCGCGCGCCGGAGACAGCCTCGTACATGTCGAACAGGTCTTCACGCTCGCGAAAGCAGTAGATGAGCATGTTCATCGCGCCGCAATCCAGGCCGTGCGCACCGAGCCACAGCAGGTGGTTCAGCAGCCGGGTGATTTCGGCGAACATCACACGGATGTACTGCGCACGCACCGGCACATCGATGCCCATGAGCTTCTCGATGGCCAGGCAATAGGCGTGCTCATTGCACATCATCGACACGTAGTCGAGCCGGTCCATGTAGGGCAGCGACTGGATGT
>JAZKHY010000021.1:0-75983 GCA_040385105.1 Pseudomonadota bacterium | reverse complement strand
GTGGCTGTCCTTGTCGGCAAAGCGGTTGATCTTGTCTTCCACGCTGGGGCAGTAGCGCGGCCCCACGCCTTCGATCTGCCCGGTGAACATCGGGCTGCGGTCAAAGCCCGAGCGGATGATCTCGTGGGTGCGCTCGTTGGTGTGGGTGATCCAGCACGGCATCTGCGCCGGATGCTGGGACGCATGACCCATAAAGCTGAACACCGGCACCGCATCGCCAATGCCGCCCGGCATGCCGTCACCCGGCTGCTCCTGGCATTTGCTGAAGTCGATGGTGCGGCCATCGAGCCGCGGCGGCGTGCCGGTCTTGAGCCGGCCCTGCGGCAGCTTGAGTTCCTTGAGCCGCGCCGACAGGCTGACGGCCGGCGGGTCGCCCGCCCTGCCCGCTGCGTAATTGTTCATGCCCACATGGATCTTGCCGTCCAGGAAGGTTCCGGCCGTCAGCACGACCGTGCGTGCGCGGAAGCGGATGCCCACTTGCGTCACAGCCCCCACCACACGGTCACCTTCGACCATCAGGTCATCAACTGCCTGCTGAAAAAGCATGAGGTTGGGCTGGTTCTCCAGCCGCCGGCGGATGGCGGCCTTGTAGAGAATGCGGTCGGCCTGGGCGCGGGTTGCGCGGACGGCAGGCCCCTTGCTGGAATTGAGGATACGGAACTGGATGCCGCCCTCGTCAGTGGCTGCAGCCATGGCGCCACCCATGGCATCAATCTCTTTCACAAGGTGGCCTTTGCCGATACCGCCAATAGACGGGTTGCAGCTCATCTGCCCCAGCGTCTCGATGTTGTGAGAAAGCAACAGCGTCTTGCAGCCCATGCGCGCGGCGGCAAGGGCGGCTTCCGTCCCGGCATGGCCACCGCCAACCACGATCACATCAAATTCCTGGGGATACAACATGGGCGTTCAAGCCTCCATTCAAGCCGCAAGCCACTTGTACAGGCAGTACGGCAGGCGGTCGCCATGCGGCACAAGCCAGCCGCAGCGAACCTGCAATTTTATCGCGCTGCACAAAATTTGTGCAAAAGCGCCCTGACCGGCTTCCCCACCCGCAACCGGCCGGGCGACAATCAGCCGTAAAACCGGAGGGCTTCAGCCTTGTTTGCCATTCTTCGTCCAGCCGGCGCTGCGCGCATTGCCGCCGCCATCATGGGCGCTGCCATCGCGCATGCGCCCGCCCACAGCCAGTCGCTCGACCAGATCCTCCCGTCCGCTGTTGCCATCCACCCCAAGGTGCAGGCGGCACGCGCCGCTGCCCGTGCCACCGGGTTTGAGATCGAGGCTGCCGAAGCCGCCTGGGCTCCCCGCTTCGGCGTCGTGGCCGACCCCGGCCTCACCACCAACAAGACCGGCGGCGGCAGCGGCTCCGCCGGCGACCTCGGCATACGCGGCACCAAGCTCATCTATGACGGCGGCAAGACCGATGCCGAGATCGAGCGCCAGAAGGCGCGCCAGTCCGGCGCGGCGCAGCGCATCCATGTCGCCGTCGAGCAGCTGGCCGCCCAGATTGCCGATGCCTACCTTGAAAGCGTCAAGCAGCAAAAGCTCGCCGACGAAGCCCGGCGCAATGTGGACGCCCACAGCGACCTCGTCTCCCGCGTCGCCGAGATCGCCAACGTGGACCGCGGCCGCAAGTCCGACCTGGACCAGGCCAATGCCAGGCTGGAGCAGGCCAAGGTCACCCTGGCCACACGCCAGGCGGCGCTCACCGAGGCCACGGCCGCTCTCGGCGCGCTGGTGCAACGGCGGGTTGCCGGCCTGCAGCCGCCGCGCAGCGCGGCACCGGCCATGCCGGCCAGCGAAAGCGCCGCGCTGGCGTTGATCGAATCGCACCCGGCCATCCTCGCAGCCCGCGCCGATGTAGAGGTTGCCGAAAAGGCCGCCCGCGTCGCCGACAAATGGCGCCAGCCCCGGCTGGACCTGCAAGGCACCTGGGGCGCCGACCCGGCAGGCACGGTCAACCGCAAATACTTCAACACGCTGGACGTCCGCGTCGTCAGCAACTGGACGGGCTTTGACGGCGGCGCCGGCCAGGCCGCCGCCAATGCCGCGCGCGAGCAGCAGCAGGCCGCACTGGATACGCTGGACTCCACCCGGCGCGACCTGTCCACCGAAGTCACCCGTCACTGGAACGCAGTGCAGACCCGTTCGGACCGCGCCGCCGCCTGGGAGCGCCTGGTGGTGCAGCTGTCCAGCGTGCGCGACAACTACTGGGAGCAGTTCAAGATCGGCCGCCGCTCGGTGCTGGACCTGCTCAACGTCGAAAACGAAATCTTCCAGGCCCGCACCAACGCGCAGACCGATGCCGCCGACCAGGAGCAGTCGCGCTACCGGGTGCTCGGCGCCACCGCCAAGCTCGGCGAGTTCTTCAGCCTGCCCATCCCGACCGCGAACAAGTGACCCAAGAAACCCCGACCGCTCCGCCGGAGCAAGCCACCACCGACCCCTCTGAGCTGCTTGTCGCGCTGCGGCAGCTCATGGGGCTGCTGGGCTACACCGTCAGCGAGGAAGCCATGATCGCCGGCATGCCTGTCACCGCCGCGCTCACGCCCGACCAGGTCGTGCGCGTCGTGCGGGCCCACGGCTTTGAGGCCACCTGGCAGGACCGCGCGCTGGCCAAGCTGCCGTCCCTGCTGCTGCCCTGCCTCGTGATGCGCACCGAAGGCCGCGCAGCGGTAGTCACCGACATCCATGTCACCGAAGTCCATGCCGTCCTGCCCGAGATGGGCGACGCGCCGGTGCAGTTGCCGCGCACCGCCTTCGAGGCCGAACTCACCGGCCAGGTGCTGCTGCTCAAGCGCGGCGGCCAGCGCACCAGCGCCGACGCCCGCTCGGGCCTGGACCTGCTCACCGGCGAGGGCCACTGGTTCTGGCGCGTCATTGCGCACTTCCGCGGCTACTACGCTGAAGCGGCCATCAGCGCCGTCCTGATCAACATACTGGCACTTGCCAGCATCTTCTTCACCATGAACGTGTACGACCGCGTGGTGAGCAACCAGGCCTACACCACGCTGTGGACGCTGGCCATCGGTGTGAGCATTGCACTGGTGTTCGAATATTTCCTGCGCAACCTGCGCGCCTGGCTGCTGGACAGCGCCGGCAAGAAAGCCGACCTGCTGCTGGGCTCGTCGCTCTTTGCCAAGGTGCAGGCCACGCGGCTGGAGGCGCGCCCGCAATCGGCAGGCGCCTTTGCCAACATGCTCAAGGAATACGAGTCGCTGCGCGACTTCGCCACCTCCACCGTGCTGGTGGCGCTGAGCGACCTGCCCTTCCTGCTGATGTTCCTGGCCGTGCTGTACGTGATTGCCGGGCCGCTAGTGCTGGTGCCCGCCATCGCAGTGCCCGTCATCGTCATCGCCGCCATCGCGGTGCAGTTCCCGCTGGCACGCAACATCAACCAGAACCTGCGCGAGTCCAGCGTGCGGCACGGCGTGCTGATCGAGACGCTTGAAGGCGCAGAGACCCTCAAGGCCCTGCGCGCCGAAGGCCGCATGCAGGCCCTGTACGAGCGGGCCAGTGCCATCACCGCGATCACCGCCAACAAGAGCCGCCTGCTGTCCAATGCGCTGACCAACTTCCACTACGTCGTCACCACCCTGTGCACCATTGCGATGGTGGTCTGGGGCGTGTACCTGATCGGCGACAACACCATCACCATGGGCACGCTGATCGGCGCCGTGATGCTGTCCAGCCGCACGCTCAACCCGCTGGCCGCGTTCAACGGCCTGGCCATACGGCTGCAGCAGGCGCGCAGCAGCTACAAGACGCTCAACGACATCATGAAGCGGCCCAGCGACCGCGAGCCCGGCCGCAGCTATGCAGCCCGCGCCAGCCGCGAAGCCAGCCTGGCCGCGCGCGACATCAAGTTCTCGTACGCGCCCAACGCGCCCCTGGTGGTGCGCGATGTGAGCTTCGAGCTGCGGCGCGGCGAGAAGCTCGCCATCCTCGGCCGCGTCGGCAGCGGCAAGACCACCCTGCTCAAACTGCTCGCGGGCCTCTATGCGCCGACATCAGGCCTGATCGTGATGGACGGCGTGGACATCCGCCAGGTGGACCCGTCGGAGTACCGCTCCAGCGTGCTGTATGTGGGCCAGCATGCCCAGATGTTCTACGGCACGCTGCGCGAGAACCTCAAGCTCGGCGCGCCGTTTGCCACCGACGACGCGATGATGCAGGCGGCCGCCACCGTCGGCGTGCATGCCTTCGCGCAGTCGCACCCGCTGGGCTACGACATGGTGGTCGGCGAGCGCGGCGAGAACCTCTCGGGCGGCCAGCGCCAGGCCATCGCGCTGGCGCGTGCCGTGCTGGTCAACCCCGATGTCATCCTGCTGGACGAGCCCACCGCCGCCATGGACAGCGGCACCGAAAGCACGGCACTGCGCGCATTGTTTGACTTTGCAAAGGACAAGACTGTCGTGCTCGTCACCCACAAGCTGCAGTTGCTGGACTATGTGGACCGCGTCATGGTCATCGACCACGGCGTGCGCGCGGCCGACGGGCCAAGGGACGCGGTGATGCAGGCCATGCGCGAGGGCCGCGTCAAGAAGGTGGATCCGGCGGCCCCCGCGATCGGCCGCAAGGCCGCAGCAGCGGGCACATCGGCAGGCACGCCACCGGGCGCAGCCGACGCCGGCGCTGGCGCAGCAGGAGAGCAGGCATGACGCAGCCGCAAGACAAGAAGCCGATGCTGCCCGCCGTGCAGGACAACCGCGTGCCCGCCGTGCCGTCCACGCTGACCGCGCGCGACATGCCCTATACCCAGGACGTGTACCAGGCCCTGGTCACCGAGCGGCAACACATCGTCGCCTGGCTGCTGGCCGCGCTGGTGGCGCTGCTGGGCAGCCTCATCGCCTGGGCGGCGCTCACCACGGTGGAGGAGATCACGCTGGGCGAGGGGCGGATCATCCCGTCCAGCCGCGAGCAGGTCATCCAGAGCCTGGAAGGCGGCATCGTCGCCGAACTGTTCGTGCGCGAGGGCGCCATCGTCGCGGCCGGCCAGCCGCTGGTGCGCATCGACCCCACGCGCGCCCGCAGCTCGCTGATGGAGGGCGTGAGCAAGTCGCTCGCGCTCAAGGCCACACAGGCCCGCCTGCGCGCCGAGAGCCGCGGCGGCGGCATCGTGTTCCCGCCCGAGGTGCTGGCCGTGCCGCAGCTGGTGCGCAGCGAGACGGACACCTTCAACGCCAAGCGCAGCGCGGTGGATGAATCCGTCGCCGGCCTGCGCCGCAGCATCGCGCTGGCCAACAGCGAGCTGCAGATGCTCGAGCCACTGGCCGCAAGAGGCCTGGTCGCCGAAACCGAAGTGCTGCGCCTGCGCCGCAGCATCAACGAGCTGCAGGTGCAGATCACCGACAAGCAGACGAAGCTGCGCGCCGAGTCTGCCAATGAACTCGTCAAGGTCGAGTCGGAACTCGCCCAGACCAGCGAGACGCTGACCGCGCGCGAAGACATCCTGCGCCGCACCACCATCACCGCGCCGGTGCGCGGCACCGTCAAGAACGTGCGCTTCAATACCGTGGGCGGCGTGGTGCAGCCGGCGCAGGACATCATGGAGATCGTGCCGCTGGAAGACCAGCTGCTGGTGGAGGCGCGCATCCGCCCGGCGGACGTCGCCTTCCTGCGGCCGGGCCTTGAGAGCACCGTGAAGATCACCGCATACGACTACGCCATCTACGGCGGCCTCAAGGGCAAGATCGAGCTGATCAGCCCCGACACGCTGAAGGACGAGGAAGCCAAGGGCCAGAAGGGTGCCGACGAGAAGTTCTACCGCGTCGTGATCCGGACTAGCAAGGCCGAGCTGGTGGCGGGCGGCAAGGCCATGCCCATCATCCCGGGCATGATCGCCATTGTCGAGATCAAGACGGGCGAGAAGTCGGTACTGAGCTACCTCGTCAAGCCGCTGAACAAGGCACGCGAGGCACTGCGCGAGCGGTAGTCAGTCAGGCGGCGGCCAGGTCCACATACCAGAGCCGCCACTGCAGGCTGACGCCCTCCGCGCTGCGCACCACGCCGACCTGCGTTTCAAGCGCATGCATCAGCTCCGGCATCGGGCAATCCCTGACGCCAAACAGGCCGGCGGTAAACGCCAGCATGTCGTTGTCCGTCGCAAAGCGCCAGGGTACAACACGCTCCTCGCAGCGCAGCACGCGGCCCAGCCGGGCCCAGGCCTGTGGGTCAGCGGCACGGTACAGGCCGTTGTGGCCGGTCTGGTTGTAGCGGCCGACAAAGCCATCCAGGAAGCCCGCCACCTTCGAGCCCAGGGGCACGTCAGCCATGTGCAGCACACCGCCCGGGCCGAGCAGCGTGAGCAGCCTTCGCACAAAGGCATCTCCCTCCTGGATGTGGTGCAGCGCAGCCAGGCACACCACATGGTCGAACGGGCCGGCACCAGCGCCGGCCAGATGCACCGCCCAGTCGCCCAGCGGCTGCACTACCGGCACGCCCGCCGAAAAGCCCTCGCTGAACTCCAGCTCGGTCACCTGCGCCTGCGGCAGGCGCGCGCGCAGGTAGGCGCCGCCTGCGGGCACATCCAGCACGCGCTGCCCGTCGAGCACAGATACCTCGTCAAACAAGGCGGCAAACTCGGCATCCCGCGCGGCCGGCCAGCGCACCATGGCCTGCGCATAAGCATTGCCGCGCAGGTCAAAAATATCGCCGTAGCCGGCGCCCGCCAGGTTCATGGCGCTGCGGCCGTCACGACAGGCCCTGCAGGCCCGGCAGCCGTAGAGGTTGCCGCCTGGTGCCTGGCACCGTGCCAGGCCTTCATGTCGCCCAGCACGGCCGTCAGCGCCCGGGTGATGTCATCCAGCGGCTGGTCCCACATGGTCGGGCCGTCGCCGGCCGTGCGCGCCAGCACATTCATACAGGCATTGGCCTCAAACAGCAGCAGCGTGCCGTCCGGCCGCAGGCT
Organism: Pseudomonadota bacterium; assembly: GCA_040385105.1. Lineage (GTDB taxonomy): Bacteria > Pseudomonadota > Gammaproteobacteria > Burkholderiales > Burkholderiaceae_C > JACMQX01. The sequence continues at coordinate 69,073 of JAZKHY010000021.1, read as the reverse complement.
GGCGTCGATGCCGAAGTAGTCCAGCCCCAGCCGCCGGGCCATCTCCAGCACGGTGGCGCGGATCTTCGGCTCCGTGACCGTGGCAAAGCCGTCCAGCCAGGCGCGCTCCTCTTCTTCCGAGCCCGGGATGCGCTCCTTGCGGTGCACCATCCATTCATTGGAGACGATCTGGTGCCGCGTCAGGATGGCGTCTCCGGCGACAACGAGGCGCGTCTTGCGGTAGTGGCCGTCAGGATCGCGGTAGTCCACGAACTGCGTCAGGTACACATCGCGCCCGCCCCAGGGCAAGGGGTTGATGGCGTCCCAGCCGCCGGCATCCGGCACAAGGGCGGTGCTCACGCCGCCATGGTCGCCCGTCATCCGCACCAGCACCGGGTAGCTGATGCCGGCCTGCGCCATGGCCTGCTGCAGTTCGGCAACGGTGGCGCAGCGGGTACGCACCGTGACCGGCACATGCAGGCCGGGCACACCTTTGAGCCGCTGGTACACGCCGTCCCGGGTGGTGCCCAGAACCGCAGCGGGGTGGTTGAAGCAGGGCACGACGAGCTTGCCCACAAAAGCCGCGGCCTGGCGCAAGGCATGCGGGTACAGGTCGGCATCGGCCAGGAAGTTGATGCAGGGTGCGCGCTGCAGCCGCGCATTGATCTCCAGCCTGGCCGCGCCAAAGTACACCGAGCGGGCATCCCAGGGCAGGTCGGTCACCTGGCCCAGGAAGCTGGCCGTGCCCTGCATGACCAGGCGCGGCGCCTCGTTCCAGCCCATGAACAGCATCTTGGCGCGCCGGTCGTCGGGCACGCCCATGAGGAGGTAAGCGAGCGGGCGGGTGGCCGCCCCGGCACCTGAAGGAGCCGGCATTGACTCTCCGGCGGGGATTTGGACTGGCATTTGCGGACAAGTGTAGCCAAGCCGGTCCGCTGCTTTGCGGTCCGCATCTTGTTCAGCAAAAAGTACAAGAAATGCGCACGCAACAGGTATTCAGGAATTACTGGCATTTTGCTTTTGAGAGGCATAGGATGTGACAAATTGTGAATAAATCCGGGAATAAGTAACATGAAAAGCCCCCACGCAAATCCACCCGAACTCAAAGCGCTGTCCGCCGTTCCGCAGGCGCCCTTCCCTCTCACACCGGCAGCAGCAGCCATCAAGCCGGCCGGCACCGTGAAGCTCGCCGCCCTGAAACGGCTGCGTGACGAAGAAGAAAAAACCCTGACCGACTCGGTGCCCGAAGAAGGCCAGGCCCTGGCTGAAGACGGCATCACCTCCGAAGGCGCCGCGCTTGAAGCCATCGCCCCGGCGCCGTTGCCGGAAATGTCCGGCATGGACACCCTGCTGGCGCAGGCCGGCCCTGCCGCCACGGGCGGCGCGGCGGGCGGCGGCGGTATCCCCACCGGTCTTGTCGTCGGCGCCGTCGTGGTGCTGGCCGCTGCTGCCTCCGGCGGCAGCAGTTCCCCTGCACCGGCTCCCGCGCCGGCCCCTGCCGGCCCGCCCAACCAGCCGGCCAGCATCAATGCCAGCGAGCCGATGCGCACCGGCTTCGTCGTTGAAGACTACGTTCCCGGCGACGGCGAGATGATGCTGCGCGACGGCGATTTCGAGTACACCGGCACAACCGGCAACACCGCAGCCACGGCCCTGAAGATCGTGGATGCCGATGGCGGCGCCGACCTGACCTTCCGCGCAGCCACCGCCGAAGAACTGCAGGGCAAATACGGCAACTTCACCTTTGACGCAGCCACCGGCCTGTGGACCTACACCATCAACAACGACGACCCGGACACCCAGGCGCTGGGCGCGGGCGGCAAGATGGCCGGGCGGGGCAAAGAGGGCTATGCAGAGGCCTATGACTACCTGACGGTTTACTCCAAGGATGGCACCGCCAGCACCGTCATCGAGGTTGGCGTCCTTGGCAAGGGCGAGCCGCCGGTCCTGGGCGGCGACACCGGGGTGACGGTGGGCTCAGGCGAGATGGCGTTGGTCGAGCTGACCGCCATGGCAGAGTCTGGCGCGATCCAGTATTACCAGTCGCAGTCACCGTCAAGGGGCTCTGTCCAGGTCTTCAACGACGGCGGCTTCGCACTGTTCTTTGCAGACGGCGAATTCGAGTCCAACTACCAGGACAGCTTCGGCTACCAGGCACGGGCCCAGGAAGACAACGGATACGCCTATGGCGAAGTCACGGTCAATGTGATCCAGGGCAGCCTGGACGAATCGGAGTCCACGCCCGGCTTTGGCGATGGCTCATTCTCGTTCGAAGGCACTGAAGGCCAAGCATCCTCCATCAGCTTCAGAGGCATGCTCGAAGATGCGGACGACGATGGCGATGGCATATTCACGCTGATCCTCGACGCGCAGTATGCCTATGACGATGGCCATTTCGTCATGTCGCTCGATGAAACCGTACGCGTCCTGGGCAACGGCACATCGGAAGTCGCCTTGCAGGGCACCCTGGACGCCTTGCAGGCTTTTCTTGAAGCGGGCAATGCGAAGTTCCTGGTCAACTCGGAATACGAAGCCGACAACATCGACTTCAAGACCTGGCTCTATGACGGGCAGGGCAACTACGCCAGCGGCTATTTCGAGATGGACGGTTTTAACGAGGTCAACGACCTTCCGTCCATCAACGCCTACCTTGGAGAGGGCCACGAACCCGCCACGCCCACCTACTACGTGCCGGCCACCGGCACAGCCGACGCAGGCAGCCCGTTCCAGCTGGGCAATTCTTTCCTGTACATCGCGCTGGAAGACGAAGAAGCCTGGAACGACTACGGCGACGACCTCTACCTCACGCTCTCCGTGGATGCAGGCACGCTGTCCTTGCTGGAATACGATGGCCAGACCCTATTTGACAGGTACGGGGGGTCCGTCCAGGTCTGGGACAGCGAGGAAGAGGAGTGGGTCACAGGTGAGGCCGCCGCGGCATTGGCCGCGAATGCGGAATCCATCATGCTGCGCAGCCAGTACTATTACATGCTGAACACTGCCATCAATGAACACTTGGGCTTCCAGGGCCCCGGGTCATTCGCGGCAGGCACGCAAACGACGCTGACGCTGGCGTTCGAGGACGCGGGCGAGGACGCCGTCACGACGGAAATTGCCCTCGTCGCCTCCGCTGCCAACACCGGCCCGTTCTACTCGATCACCACCGGCTTCTCTTTCCCGGACTTCACCATCGTCACCAACGGCGAAGGCGAGGACGGTCCGGCCTCGCGCCTGACCACCGCCACGGCCACGCTGCACGAAGACCAGCACCTTACATTGACCGGCATCGCGGTGAACGACTTCGAGTCCATGGGCAGCAGCAAGGTCGCGATGTATGTGTCGGCCTACGAGTTCTACATGGTTGACGATGAACGCGAGACCGAAGGCGGCGTGGGCCTGTTCTACATTGACGACGCCTGGCAGGACCTGGTGGACTACAACTACAACGGCGGCATTGCGCTGTACGGCAGCATTGACGACATCAACGCCATGTTTGCAGCCGGCGGGCTCCACTATGCCCTGCCCCCGGACTATGACGCCAACAGCGTGTACGTCGATGGTGACCAGGAGTACGCGGCGGACCTCGGTTTCAACATCGACGTCTATGACTTCGAGTCCACCGGCTATGGTTACGGCAGCGCCATGCTGCAGATGGACATCAACCTTGTGGCGGTCAACGACATTCCGCTCGTGCTGGCCGAGGCCGAACAATACGTGGCCCCCTGGTTTGACGGCGAATTCGTCTACCTGCGCGTCAATGAAATGCTGGACGACAGCGTGGTGTTCGACGCCGAGTACAACGGCAACGGTGACGGCGGCACGCTCGACATCACCAGCCTCGTCCTGGTTGCGGGAACCGGCACCGGCACCGTGAACTTCGTGGAAGGTGATGAAGACGGCGAGTGGCAATACACCCTTGGCGAGGGCGACGAGATCGGTGACACCATCGAATTCACCTACTCCTACACCGACGGCACCTATTCAGGCACCAACACGCTGAACCTGATCCTCGACGAAACGATGCCGACCTAAACGCCGGCTGGTGCCCCGCGCCAGCGCCCGGGCTGCGCCAGCAGCTCGCGCAGCGCAGCCTCCACCCGGGCCGCAGCCCCGGCCCAGATCTCGGGCCGCTCACCCTGCACGGACAGGATGTTCATCGTGGCGTTGGCCTCAAACACCAGCAGCCGGCCGTCCGGCCGCAGGCTGGCGTCAATGCCGAAAAAGTCCAGCCCCAGGCGCCGCGCGATCCCCGCCACCGGCGCTGCCACACCAGGCAGGGTGTCGTGGTCAAAATTGCGGATGAACGCCGCCTCTTCGTCGTCGCTGTCCGGCAGCCGCGCCTTCCAGTGCACCAGCCACTGGCCGCTGATGAAGCAGTGCCGGCCAAACACCTTGTCGCCCACCACTACCAGCCGCATCTTGCGGTAGCGGCCGTCGGCATCTGCAAAATCCACAAACTGCGTCAGGTACACGTCTCGCCCGCCCCAGGGCAGCGGGTTGAGCGCCTCCCAGTCCGAGGCGTCCTTCACCAGCACCGTGCTGACACCGTTGTGGTCACCGGCCATGCGCACGAGCAGCGGGTAGTGGATGCCGGCGTCAGCCATCGCCTGCTGCAACTGGGCCAGGCGCTCCACCCGCACCTTGACGGTTACCGGCATGTGCACGCCGTCAATACCCGCGAGCGAGCGGGCCACGGCGTCGCGCCCTGTGGCGGCAATCGCATCCGGGTGGTTCAGGCAGGGCACCGCCAGCTGCTTCACAAAGGCAGACGCCTGGCGCAGCGCACCCTGGTACATGTCGGCATCGGCCATGAAATTGACGCACGGCATGCGCGGCAGCCTCGAATTGATCTCCAGACGCGTACCACCAAAGTGCACCTGCTTCATGTGCGACTGCAAATCCCGCATCTGCCCGAGAAAGCCGGCCGTGCCCGGCACCACGAACTGTGGCTGTTTGTCCCAGCCAACATATTTCATCCTCGCCCGCCGGTCATCGGGCACGCCCATCAGCAAAAAGGCTGACAGCGAGGCCCTTGCAGCGGGCGGGACGGGGGGAAACTGTGAAATATCGGGCACATCTCAATGTAACAAACACTGGCCTTTTATTTCAGGTGGCTATACGATCCGCTAAGTTGCGCCTTGAAAGGCGCCAGGAGGAAGCCATGAAGAGCCATCAAGCCAACCCCGCAGAACACGCCGCCCTGTCGGCCGTCCAGCAGGCCCCCTTTCCCTTGACGCCGTCGGCTCAGGCGCTGCAGGCTTCGAGGGCTGCGGCCCTCAAGCGCAAGGCGCTGGAGGAAGAAGAAGAGAAAGTCGTTACCAGCGATTCGGTCGTTGAAGACGGCACAGAAACATTGGCCGCAGACGGCATGCCGTCCACCGGCACAGCAGCCGAGGGCGCCGCGCTTGAAGCCATCGCCCCCGCCCCCCTCCCCGAAATGTCCGGCATGGACACCCTGCTCGCCCAGGCCGGCCCTGCTGCAACGGGCGGCGGCGCTGCAGGCGGCGGCATCCCGACCGGGCTGATCGCAGGCGGCGCGGTTGTGCTCCTGGCGGCAGCCGCAAGCGGCGGCGGCAGCTCCGGCTCGCCGGCGCCAGCGCCCGCTCCCCCCGCCCCGCCCAACAAGCCCGCAAGCATCAGCACCAGCGAGATCCAGCGCACCGGCTACGTCATCGAAGACAGCGAAGACGGCGAATACACCACTGTCGGCAACAACGCCATCACCGCCCTGAAGGTTGTGGACGCCGACGGCGGCGCAGACCTGGCCTTCCGCGCTGCCACCGCCGGGGAACTGCAGGGCAAGTACGGCACGTTCAGCTTCAACGCCACCAGCGGCATCTGGAGCTACACGCTGGACAACGAAGACCCGGACACCCAGGCCCTGATGGGCGGCAACAACTACGGGCACGACTACCTCACCGTCTATTCCGCCGACGGAACCGCCAGTGCCGTCATTGAGGTCACGGTTGAAGGCAGCCTTGACCAGGTGCAGACCACCGCCACGATGAACCAGGGCGACACCATGTTGCTCAACATGAGCGTGGGAGAAGCCGCCAATTTCGACGAGTTCTACTACCAATCCAACGGCTACAACGGCCAATCGGCCACGTACTTCTCCGCCGGTGGTTTCGCGCTCTTCACAGCTTATGGAGATAGCGACTATGGCGACCTGTATTTCCGCGCTGACGGCTACAACAATGATCCGTATTCCTATGACTACGCCTACGGTCACATCGACATCACCGTCAATCCGGACACTCCGGATGGCACCACCCCCGAGTTTGACGGAACCTTCAGCGCTGTATTGACCGAAGGCACCCCTGGGGCGGTAAGCTTCAGCGGCTCCTTCTACGATGAAGACAATGACGGGGGCATCTACACACTCGTGCTGTCCTCGGACGCCTCGCAAGACGGCCACTTCACACTGAACCCGGTCGCCGGCATCACCGTGCTGGGCAATGGAACATCGCAGGTCGCCATCCAGGGTACCCTGACCGACCTGAACAACTACTTCGACGATGGCGAGGTACTGCTGACAATAGACACCGACGAGTCGGCCTGGGCCGACAACGGCATCGACGCCTATCTCGTCGATGACGACGGCAACATGGTCCAGACCAGCTTCAATGCCAGCGTCACCCGCATGCCCGATGGCCTGCCAATGGTCGGCGTTTTCATTGACGATGGCGAAACGCCCCTGCTCAACCCGGTTTTCTACGTTCCGGCCACAGGCACACCGGCCGCAGGCGGGTCCTGGGACCTCGACGACTTCAACGGCTATATCGAGCTGTATGACGAAGAGGCGGACTATAGCGACTCCAGCGGTTGGGTCGAGGTGACCATCTCCGTCGAAAGCGGAATGCTGTACCTGGACAGTGATGCCTTCATCGACGGGGACCTCCAGGTACAAATGGCGGATGGCGAGTGGCGCGACGACGAAATGGGCGACTACACGTCCGCGTACCAGGGCGTCCAGGAAATCACCCTGCGCTCGTACTACACCTATGAGCTTGAAGACGTTGTGCAGGACATTCAGTACATGGCACCCGAGGCATTTGCCGCCGGTACCGTGGACAACCTGGCCATCACCCTGACGGACGCGGACGACAATGATGCGTCTGTGAACATTGCGCTGACGGCCGCCGCCCAGAACCTGTCTCCCTACTTCTCGTTCACCACCGACACGGCCTTCGTCAACTTCACCCCGGTCGCGAACGAGATGTATGACGGCGAGGCGTACATGGACGGCGAGTCCTATGCCACCGCGCAGCTCCATGAAGACCAGCACATCAGCTTTGAAGGCATCGCCGTCAACGACCCGGATGCATCGGGCTCGGACCTGGTTTTCGTGGACTTCAAGGCGTTCCAGTACGAATACGATACAAGCGACGACTGGAACGGCATTTATGGCTACGACGGCACCCTTGGCCGGTTCTACGTCGATGACGCCTACAGCTCGCTGATATTCGCCGATGACGACGAAGGGCGGATCGAGTTCCTTGGCTCCATCGACGACATCAATGCCATGCTCGCGGCAGGAGGCTTGCACTATGCGCCGCCGCCGGACTACGACGAGGTGTCCACCCAGGACGAGTATTCACTGGCATTCCAGATGCATGTGGACGACCTGGGCAATGCCGGCTACGGCGATGCCAGCGGCACGCTCTACATCGGCATCGACATGATCGGCACCGAGGACCCGCTGTTCATCCTCGGCTCGCCGATGCAGTCCACCTACGAGGGCGACGAAAGCGTCAACCTGTACAACATGCTGGATGGCGAGTATGTGTTCGATGCCGAATACAACGGCAATGGCAGCGGCGGCGAATTGACCATCACCAATGTCACCATTGCAGGCACCACCGGCACAGGCACGCTGGACCAGGACGACATTGACGGCGACTGGACCTACTTCCTCGGCGAGGGCGATGTTGAGGGCGACACCGTGGTCTTCAACTACACCATCAGCGACGGCACCTCGACATGGATGAATACGCTGGAGCTGGAAATCACATCCATGGTGCCATGACCTGCGGACCGGCGCAGCGGGTAAAGGGGCTTCGGCCCCTTTTTCACGTCTGCGCAAAGTCCGTGCAAGAATCAGCGCCATGAAACTCCTCGTCTTCGCCGGCAGCACCCGCCAGAACTCCTTCAACCGCAAGCTGGCCCGCAATGCCGCCGCCCAGGCGCGCGCCGTGGGCGCAGAAGTGACGCACATCGAACTGTCCGACTATGACGTGCCGATGTACAACGCCGACCTCGAAGCGGTTGCCACACCGCCCGACGTCATGCGACTCAAGCAGCTGATGTTCGAGCATCCGGCCTGGATCATTGTTTCGCCCGAGTACAACGGCAGCTACACCGCGCTGCTGAAGAACACCATCGACTGGGTGTCCAGCCCGGTCAAGTCCGACCCGGCCTGGACGGATGGCTTCAAGTCCTTGCGCGGCAAGGTCGTGGGCATGCTCAGCGCCTCACCCGGCGCGCTGGGCGGCCTGCGCTCGCAAAGCCACCTGGCACCGCTGATCATCAACTCCGAATGCTGGCTGGCGCCAAAGGCCTTCGCACTCGGTCGCGCGGGCGAGGCCTTTGATGGCGAAGGCGTGCTCATCAGCGAATCGCACCGCAAGTCGGTGCAGGCCGTCATCGACCAGGTGCTCTGGGCTGCGGCAAGACTGTCGCCCGCCACCGCAGCCTGAGGGCCGCTACTGCGCCGCGGGGCGCGGCGAGCCGGGAACGGCTGGCACTGGCTGGTGCCGCCACGAGGCCGGCGCAGCCAGCAGGCGCCGCACCGCATCCACCAGCTTCGGCACGCGCCGCATGTCCTGCTGTGCCGGGCCGCCCGCATTGACGTCCACCAGCAGCAAGCTTCCGTCAGGGCGCAGGCTGCCGTCGATGGAAAAGCAGTCCAGCTCCAGCCGCGCCGCAACTTCCATCAAGGGGCCGTGCCAGCCCGGCAGGACATCGCGGGCAAAAGCGTCCATCCACTGCTTCTCCCGGCCCGCCACCGCAGCCGGTATTTCCTCCGGCCGCAACAGCCAGTTGCGCGTCTCGACGCGGTAGCAAGGCAGCACCTCACGGCCCACCACGGCCAGCCGCAGGTGGCGATAGGACCCGCCGGCATCTGCATCGGCCGCATGCTCCGTCAGGTACATGTCCCGGCCTGCCCAGGGCAGCGGGTTCAATGCCTCCCAGTCCTGCGTGCTGTCCAGCCGCGCCGTGCCCAGCGCCGCCTGGCTGCCGGCCATGCGCGCGACAACCGGAAAGCGCACACCCGCATCTTCCATCGCCTGCCAGAGTGCGGCCCGCGATGTCACATGGACCTTGATGGTGCGCGGCACCTGCAGGCCGTTGATGCCCGCAAGCAGGTGCGCGGTGGAATCCCGCCCGTTGCGCAATACAGCGTCGGGGTGGTTGAGGCAAGGCGTACCCATCTGCGCCATGAACATGGAGGCCTGGCCCAGGGCCTTGCGATGAACGTCAGGGTCGGCCATGCAGTTGATGCAGGGCACGCGCGGCAACTGCGTCTGGATGGAGAGGCGGTCGGAGCCAAAGTGGATCTCCGGCCCGGGCATCCGCTCGCCCGGCAGCGGCAGGACCTGCAGGCTGCCGGGGATCTTCATGACCGGTGGTTTGTCGATCGCCGCGGCCTCCAGCCGCACTCGCGCATCGTCAGGCAATCCCATGAGCAGGAAGAACGGGGGCCGGACAGCGCCGGGTGCGAATGCCGTGCTCATGCGCCGGCACCTCCGGCGCCCTGCGCACGCCAGGCCTGCGGCCGGCAGACCAGCGCCCGCAAGGCATCGCTGATCTTTGCGGTTGGCACGAGCCACAGCGTCCCCTTCTGCGAGTGGTTGTCCAGCATGTTCATCGTCGCATTGGCCTCGAACACCAGTAAGCGCCCATCGGGGCGGATGCTCGCATCAATGCCGAAATAGTCCAGCCCGAGCCGCCTGGCCATCTCCAGCACCGCCTCGCGGATCTTCGGCAGTGTCTGCGACTCGAAGCCATCGAGGAAGGGCGGCTCTTCCATATCGCTCTTCGGGCCGCGCGCGCGGAAATGGATCATCCATTCGCTGGAGGTGTAGTGGTGCTTGATAAGGACCTGCTCCCCCACCACCGCCAGCCGAACCTTGCGGAAACAGCCGTCGCCGTCGCTGAAGTCCACATACTGCGTCAGGTAGACATCCCTGCCGCCCCAGGGCAGCGCATGGAGCGCCTCCCAGTCATCGGCACCGTCAATGCGCACGGTGCTGACGCCGCCCTGGTCGCCCGCCATGCGGACAATCACGGGGTACACAATGCCGGCGGCGTCCATGGCGTGCAGCAACTCCGCCTCGCGGGTGGCCCGCACCTTGACCGTCGCGGGCACCTGCAGGCCGGGCACGTCCTTCAACACCTGCGCCACCGCATCGCGGCCCGTGGCCAGCACCGCGCCCGGGTGATTGAAGCAGGGTGTGCGCATCTGCCGGACCACAGCCGCAGCCTGCGCCAGCGACACCGCATGCAGGTCGGCATCGGCCATGAAGTTGATGCACGGCAGCCGCTGCAGGGGAGCGGCAACAGGAGCCGCGGCACCGAAGTACAGCGGGCGGAAATCCCAGGGCAAGTCCTTGAGCTGCAGCAGGAAGCTGGCCGTGCCCGGCATCACCAGCCGGGGCCGCTTGTCCCAGCCGGCATACTGGGCCCGCGCCCAGCCGCTGCCGGGCGTGCCATGCATCAGCCAGGCCGGTGGCCGGGGCTGGCCTGCGATCGCGGGGGTTGTTGCTGTCGGATTCACCAGGGCCACTTGCTCCTCGGCCCCCAGTGTGCCCTATCCAGGCACACTTTCCACACCCCTCAGAACGGGTAATGCCGCGGCGTCGTCTGCATCGTCACCCAGCGCAGCTCGGTGAACTCGTGCACGCCGGCCTTGCCGCCGAAGCGGCCCATGCCCGAGCCCTTGACGCCGCCGAAGGGCATCTGCGCCTCGTCATGCACCGTGGGGCCGTTGACGTGGCAGATGCCGGAGTCAATGCGCCGCGCCACCGCAAAGGCGCGCGCCAGGTCGCCGCCGAACACCGCGGCCGAGAGGCCGTATTCATTGTCATTGGCGCAGGCGATGGCTTCCTCGGTGTCCTTCACCCGCACGATGCATTTCACCGGGCCGAAGGTTTCCTCGTGGTAGATGCGCATCTGCGGCGTCACATGGTCCAGAATGGTGGCGGGCATCAGCGTCGTGTCCACCTTTTCGCCGCAGACCAGTTTGGCGCCCTTGGCAATGGCATCGTCGATCAATGCATTGCAGTGCGTCACCGTGCCCATGCCGATGACCGAGCCCAGCACCACCGGCTCGGGCTTGCGCGGGTCACCCAGCGGCAGCGCCTTGGCCTTGGCGGCGAAGCGCTTGACGAACTCATCGGCAATCTTGCTGTCCACAATGATGCGCTCGGTGCTCATGCAGATCTGCCCGCTGTTGGCAAAGCAGCCGAAGGCCGCGCCGTTGACGGCGTCGTCAATGTCCGCGTCATCCAGGATGACCATCGGCGCCTTGCCGCCCAGCTCCAGCACCACGGGCTTCAGGTACTTGGCGCAGGTCATCGCAATGATGCGGCCCACCTTGGTGGAGCCGGTGAAGTTGACGCGCCGCACCGCCGGGTGCGCCACGATGGCTTCCACCACCGCGCCCGCATCGGCCGGCGCATTGGTGATGTAGTTGACCACGCCGGGCGGGAAGCCCGCGTCCTGGAAGGCCTCGATGATCAGCTGGTGGGTGCGCGGGCAGTTCTCCGAGCCCTTGAGGATGACGGTGTTGCCGCAGGCCAGTGGCGTGGCGATGGCCCGCACGCCGAGGATGATGGGCGCGTTCCATGGCGCGATGCCCAGCACCACGCCGGCCGGCTGGCGAATGCCCATGGCCAGCGAGCCCGGCACGTCGGACGGGATGACCTCGCCGCTGATCTGGGTGGTGAGCGATGCCGCCTCGCGGATCATGCTGGCTGCCAGCATCACGTTGAAGCCACCCCACATGCCGGTGGCGCCGGTCTCGGCCGACACCGCTTCAATGAACTGCGGCGTCTTGGCCTCCAGCGCATCGGCGGCCTTGAGCAGCAACGCGCGGCGGGTGTTGGGGCCCGTCTCGCTCCAGGTCTTGAAGGCCTCGGCAGCGGCATCAGCCGCCATCACGCCGTCGGCCGGCGAGCAGGCCGGCGCGCGCGTGGCCACGCTGCCGTCCAGCGGGTTGCGGCGCTCGAAGGTGGCGCCCTTTTCGGCCGTGACTTTCAGGCCGTTGATGAGCATGGACATGTCTGACATGGGTTTCTCCTTAAGTTCTTGCAACGGCAGCCGCCGCGGTCGTCGTCTCTGCGCTGGCCTTGCCAAGATAGGCTTCCTGCACCACAGCCGAGCGCGCCAGCAGCTTCGCCGGCCCGCTGGCCACCAGCGTGCCGCGCTCCAGCACATAACCGCGGTCGGCGACAGCCAGCGCCTTCTTCACGTTCTGTTCCACCATCAGCACCGTCGTGCCGGCATCTGCAATGCGCCGCGCCATGGCCAGCAGTTCATCGACCATGCGCGGCGCCAGGCCCAGCGAGGGTTCGTCAAGCATTAGCAGGCGCGGGCCGCTCATCATCGCGCGGGCCACAGCCACCATCTGCTGCTCGCCGCCGCTCATCGTGCCTGCGAGCTGCTGCGCGCGTTCGCGCAGTTTCGGGAAGTCATTGAAGGCCTGCTCCATGCGGCGGGCGCGCTCGGCCTTGTCGATGAGCCAGCCGCCGAGTTCAAGGTTCTCTGTCACCGTCATCTGCGGGAACAGCTGGCGCCCTTCAGCAACGAGTGCAATGCCCGCCTGCACGATCTCATGCGTCTTCTCGGGCAGGTCCTCGCCATCCAGCAGCACCTCACCCATGCGCGGAATCAGGCCGGCCAGCGCGCGCAGCAGCGTGGTCTTGCCCGCACCATTGGGGCCGAGGATGACGGTGAGGCCGGGTTTGGCTTCCAGCGTCAGCCCGCGCAGCACCAGGAAGGCGCCATAGCCGGCGCTTAAGGCCTGCACCTTCAGGTGCGCGCGGCCCGAGCCGCCCAGTGTGAACGGCATGCCCTGATGCCACATCATGGCGCGGCCTCCACCATCTCGTCCCCGAGATAGGCCTCGATGACCTCCGCATTGCGCACCACGTCGCGCGGCAGGCCGTCGGCAATCACCCGGCCCTGGTGCAGCACGATGACGCGCTCCACATGGCGCAGCAGCGTGGTCACGGCATGCTCGATCCACACCACGGTCAAGTCCAGTTCATCGCGCAGCCGGCGGATCAGCCGCGCCATCTCCTCAATCTCCGCTTCGGTCAGCCCGGCAGCCACTTCGTCCAGCAGCAGCACGCGTGGCCGCGTCGCCAGCGCCATGCCGATCTCCAGCAGCCGCTGCTGCGACGGCGTGATGGCCGCCGCCGGCAGTGCCGCCAGCGACGACAGGCCAATCAGCTGCAGGATGCCTTCCGCATTGCGCAGCACCCAGGGCACCGAGGTCTCTTCGCCCCACAGCCAGTACTTGCGCGGCCGGCGCCCGGCAAACTTCAGGCCGAACTCGATGTTGGCCCGCACCGTCATGTCGGCAAACACGCGCGGCGTCTGGAAGGTGCGCGCAATGCCATGCGCCGCATAGCGGTGCGGCGCCTTGCCCGCCAGGTTGCGGCCGCGCGAGATCATCTGGCCAGAGGTCGGCGCGATGACGCCCGACATCGCATTGAAGAACGTCGTCTTGCCCGCACCGTTCGGGCCGATGATGCCGACGAGCTCACCCGGCGCGAAGCTGGCGTTGACGGCATCAACGGCGACAAGGCCGCCGAAGCGGACGGTGACGTCGCGCGCTTCAAGCAGTGCGGGGGCAAGAGAGGATGCGGCTTCAGAAGACACGCTGTTCCCTTCGTCTCTTCTTGTCGCGCGCCTTGTCACGCTCCTTGTCACCGCTCCACTCATAACGCAGCGCCTTGCCCCGGTCCCGCATGTCGCGCCACCAGCCCCGGAAGGTCTCCCAGCGCAGCGACGCCAACCCACCCGGCAAATACAGCACGCTCAGGATCAGCAGCAGTCCCAGCGACATCATGTAGATCTGCGGGAACTGCAGGCGCAGCGTCTCGGCCAGCACGCTGAACACAATCGCCGCAATCAACGGCCCCCACAGCGTCACCGCGCCGCCAATCAATGCGATCAGCACCGTCTGGAAGCCGATGAACGGGTTGAACACCGTGTGCGGGTCAATGTAGGTCCAGCGCACCGACATGGCAGCGCCCACGGCACCGGCAAACGCGGCCGTCATCGCAAAGCCGGCCAGCTTCACGAGCCTGGTATTCACCCCCAGTGTCTGCGCCCGCTGCTCGTCCGCGCCAATGCCCATCAGCGCCATGCCAAAGCGCGTGCGCCGCACCACAATCGACACGCCCACCGACAGCACCGCCAGGCCCAGCACGGTCAGGTAGATGGTGTCGCGCTCGGGCACGACCGTGAGCACCCGGCCGACGGTACCTGTCACGCTTTTCTCGAAGTAGGTGATGGCATGGCGGATCAGCTCCGTCATGCCGAAGGTCAGCACCGCAAAGTAGGTGCCGCGCAAATGCAGCACCGCCGCGCCCATGACGACCGCCACGACGGTGGCAATGCCCGCGCCCAGCGCAATGCACTGCAGCCAGGGCAGCTTGTCCAGCGCCAGCGCGCTCGTGTAGGCGCCAATGCCGAAGAAGGCCGAAGTGGCCAGCGACAGGTAGCGCGTGCTGCCGCAGAACAGCCCCCAGCTGGACGACAGCGCCACATACATCAGGCAGGTCAATGCCATCGAGACAACGAACTCGCTGCCGTAGTAAGGCAACGACAGCGCCCAGCCGGTGAGGCCGAACAGCACGAGGAAGTCGCGCACCAGGATTTGCCGGGAGGTCATGGTTGTGTTCACGCCTTCCGCGTCTTCCGGGCAAACAGGCCCTCAGGCCGCAGCAGCAGCACACCGATGAAGACGACGTAAGACAGCAGCGCCTTGAGCGACGGATTCGTGAAGTGCATCCCCAGCGCCTCGATCACGCCCAGCAGCAGCCCGCCCGCCAGCGCGCCGCCCATGCTGCCGAAGCCGCCGAGCGTGATGACGATCAGCGCCGTCACGGTATAGGGCTCACCCATCGCGGGCGAGATGGTGTAGGCCATGGACAGCAGGCAACCCGCCACGCCCGACAGGCCCAGGCCGATGCCGAACATCATCGGATGCAGCCGCTTGGTATCAATGCCCACCAGTTGCGCGCCGACCGGCGACTGCATCAGCGCCCTCACCCCCTTGCCCAGCAGCGTCATGCGCAGCAGCACGATCAGCGCGGCGCTGAACAGCAGCGCCAGTGCAAACACCAGCAGCTTGTTGCCGGCGAACTGTGCGTTGCCCACCTTCACAGGCTCGGTCATGAAGTCGTAGCCGCGCAGGTCGCCGCCCCACATGTACGACGCAAAGTTCTGCACCAGGAACATCAGCCCGAATGCGACCATCAGGCCGCGCGCCTCAAAGATGTCGAGGTTGGGCGAGGTCGCGTTAAGCCGCGCGAAGCACAGCTTGTGGATCACAAGGCCCAGAGCCATCAGCACCACAAACGACACCGGCACCATCACCAGCGGCATCCACCAGGACTCTCCCCCCAGCGTGGTCTGCGCCATCCAGGTCAGGTAGGCGCCCACCATCAGGAACTCGCCATGCGCAATGTTCAGGATGCGCATCAGCCCGTACTGCAGGTTCAGGCCGAGCGCGACGAGCGCGTAGATGCCGCCGGTGATGAGGCCGGAGGCGATGAGTTCTAACCAGGCTTCGACGGACATGGAGATATGACGGCAATAAAAGATTGTCATGCCGGACTTGATCCGGCATCCATAGTGCCCTGCCAGCACATTGGCCAGCGAGGCATGGATCCCGGATCAAGTCCGGGATGACAAGGCAGGTTATTTCCAGGCGGCCTTGTTCGCGTTGAGTTTGGCAGTCGCCAGCTTCGGCGGCCAGACCACTTCAAACTCGCCGTTCTGCCACTGGCTCACGGTACCCGGCGTCGCGGTGTTCTCGCTGCCGGTGAACTTGATGTCGCCGATGATCGTCTTGTGCGTCGTGTTCGCCACATAGTCGCGGATGGCCTTCTTGTCCAGGCCGTGCTTCGCGCAGGCGTTGGTCAAAATCTCCAGCCCCGCCCAGCAGGCGCCACTGGCCCAGCGGTCCGGCTCCTTGCCGGCGAACTTCTTGGTATGCGCATCAAAGTAGGCCTTGGCCGCAGGGCTGGTCTTGCCGTTCCATGAGCCCATGCCGATCACGCCTTCGGCGCCGGCCGCCGTCATCACATTGCGGTACAGCTGGAAAGCCGTGCCCACAGACGCGTAGAAGAACTTGGGGTTGAAGCCGACTTCCTTGGCCTGCTTGCTGGCCAGGATGGTGTCGGGCGGGTAGGTCAGGCCCACGAACGCATCGGGGTTCTTGTCCTTGATCGAGCGCAGCACCGGCGACAGGTCCTTCACGCCGCCGGGGTAGCTCTTGTCTTCCACCATGTTGATGCCCGTGCCCTGCAGCGCCACCTTGAAGGCGGCATAGTTTTCCAGGCCGAACAGGTCGTCCACATAGATGACGGCCACGGTCTTGACGCCGTTGGCTTTGAGCATGTCCACCAGCGCGCCCATCATCGGCGCGGGCTGCTGCAGCAGCAGGAAGAAATACGGCAGCTTCATCTCCACCAGCCGGCGCGACAGGGCCGTGGGCGCCAGGAACGGGTAGCCAAAGCGGTTGGCCAGCGGTGCCACCGCAAAGTTGGCATTGCTGCCCCAGGGCGGCAGCACCAGGTCCACCTTGTCGGAGCCCATGAGTTTTTCATAGGTGCGCACGCAGGTCTCGGTGTCGCTGCGGTCGTCGGAGCTGATCAGCTCGATCTTGCGGCGCGCGCCCTTGATGTCCAGGCCGCCCTTCGCGTTCTGCTCCTCGGCCCAGAGCAGGTAGTTGGGCTCCTGGCTCACCTGTGCGCCGCCTGTCCAGGGACCGGTGCGGGCCATGGCATAGCCGATGCGCACCGGGGCCGCCTGCGCCATCAGCTGTGGGGCCACCGCCATGGCGCCGACGGCCGCAGCCGCGCCCTTGATCACCTGCCGCCGTGTTGTCTGCTGAACCATGTGTGTCTCCTCTTGTGGGGCCATAGGGGGCAATATGCCCCGATGCCGGGATGATAGGAATGCAAGCGCCGCTGCGCTTTGCCGGGAGTGCACAGATTGCTTGATTGCACGCGCACGGCGTTCAGGGTTTACCCCCAACCCCTGGAGGCGACAGGGCAAGGGGCAACGCACATAATCGTCAGGAAGCCACCACCTGCAGAGCCACCGCATGACCGCCTCCACGGTAATGACCACCGACGACGTCGCGCCGCGCGAGCGGGCGCCGCAGTGGCGCGAGTGGGTGTTCAGGCACTTCGGCGGGCTGGAATCAGACCTGTACGGCGACACCGAGTTTGACGGCCACATGGCGGCCTCGCGCGCCGGCGACGTGATCCTGACCAAGCTGGAGGCCAACCGGCACCGCGTGCTCAAGACGCCGCACCTGGCCCGCAGCAGCGATGCCGGCTACCTCAAGATCGTCGCGCCCTGGCAGGGCACGGCCAGCGTCGAGCAGCAGGGGCGCCAGGCCTGGGTGCGCTCCGGCGGCTGGACCATCTACGACACCACCGGCAGCTATGAAATCGCCAACCCCGAGCGCTGCGAGCATCTGATCGTCATGCTGCCCAAGGAGCAGGTGCTGGAGCGCGGCATGCGGCTTGAGCCGCTGATGGCGCGCCATGTGGGCGGCGCCAGCGGCATCTCGCGGGTGGCGCTGGAGACCATGCGCAGCACCTACCAGGAGCTTCCCAGCATGAGCGAGGCGGCCGCGCGCGGCGCGGGCGAACTCATCGTGCAGCTGGTGCGCCTGTCGCTGCTTGAACTGGCGGGCCGCGAGACCGGCGTCACCCAGCTGGAGGCGCTGAAGGACCGCATCCGCGGCTATGTGCACCGCCACCTGCGCGACCCGGGCCTGTCCATCGAGCGGATCGCGCTGGCGCTCAACTGCAGCAAGCGCCACCTGCACAATGCCTTTGCCGACGGGGACGAAACCCTGGCCGGCTACATCCTGCGCCAGCGCCTGGAAGCCTGCGTGCGCGACCTGCAGCAAGGCAGCGCGCAAGGCATGGGGAACGACGCGTCAGGCCCGCGCGCCATCACCGACATCGCCCTGTCCTGGGGCTTTTCCAACCTGTCGCACTTCAGCCGCGTGTTCCGCGAGCACACCGGCACCAGCCCGAGCGAATTCCGGAGGCACGCACCGCCATGCATATCCCGTCATTGAAGGAACTTGTGAGCGCCGAGGAGTGGCAGCTGCGCTGCGACCTGGCCGCCTGCTACCGCCTCGTGGCGCTGTATGGCTGGAGCGACCTGGTCTTCACCCACATCAGCGCCAAGCTGCCGGAGTCCGTCTCGGGGTCGGAGCACCAGTTCCTCATCAATCCCTACGGGCTGATGTTCGACGAGATCACCGCGTCCAGCCTGGTCAAGGTGGACATGCAGTGCAACAAGCTGCATGACAGCCCCTTCCCGGTCAACCCCGCAGGCTTCGTCATCCACAGCGCGGTGCACGAGGCGCGGCATGAGGCCGGCTGCGTGCTGCACACCCACACCCGCGCCGGCGTGGCGGTGAGCGCGCAAAAGAACGGCATCCTGCCGATCAGCCAGCAGTCCAGCTTTGTGCTGGCGTCCCTGGCCTACCATGACTACGAAGGCGTGGCCTTCCGCGACGCCGAGAAGCCGCGCCTGCAGGCCGACCTGGGCCGCGCAAACTTCCTGGTGCTGCGCAACCACGGCCTGCTGACGGTGGGCAAGACCATCGCGGATGCCTTCCTGGCGATGTACACCTTCGAGAACACCTGCCGCATCCAGATCGATGCGCAGGCCGGCGGCGAACTGACGCAGGTGGACCCGGCCATCATCAAGGGCGTGGCCGAAGCCTCCCGGGTGCAGACCGGCGGGCTTGGCGGCGCCTTCGTCTGGCCGTCGCTGATCCGCAAACTCGAACGGCTGGACACCTCCTACAGGAGCTGAGCCCGGCAGGCGGATCTGCTGAGCATGCAGCTGAGGAACCTGCGCATTTGTGCGCCTCACATGCGAAAACGCGTGACGAAATGAATTCTTTAGACTAAAGTCTCGGTTTTTTGAAAACCAAGGGCGTAATAACGCTGTCCCCCTGTGATAGCGTCAGCCCCCATGACTTCCAATGGCAAAAAAGACCAGACCAAGGGTTTTTCCAAACGGCTCGAACAGTCGCTTGAAAAGCGCAACAAGAAGCCCAGCGCCACGGTGCTGGAGCGTGAATTCAACCTCCGCTGGCGCGGTGACCCCGTCAGCTCGCATGCGGCGCGCAAGTGGCTCAAGGGCATGTCCGTCCCCACGCAGGACAAGCTGCAGGTGCTCTCGCGCTGGCTTGACGTCCCCGAGGACTGGCTCCGCTGGGGCATCGACCCGGCCGACGACATGACCACCCGCATCGACACCGGCCAGGCCGCCGCGCCGCTCACGGCTGCCCAGAAGCGCGCGGCATTCAACCATGAAGAGGCCTCACTGCAGCAGGACTGGCGCATGCTGGACGGGCGCAACCGCGCGGTGGTGCGCTCCATCATCGACGTGCTGCTGCGCGAACAGCGCCACCACCAGAAGACGGCCGGCCAGGACAATCGTGAGCGGCCTGCTGGTTGAACGAGTTCATGCAGCATGGCTCAGAGGCTGACAGGTCACCGCAGATCAGACCTGGAATCAGCTTTCTGTGAATAACTGAAATTTTCCGTTTTTAATCAACCACTTGACTGTATTGATTTACAGTGGATTGCTTGTGAATATTCTTGTATAACCGAAGTATGAGGACTCTTTTGAACGGAGGCCGGAAATGACAGTGCCAAGTCTTTTGCCCACCGTAAGGCCAGAATTCAACGCTTATGAGTCGGCACTCCCGCAGCTTATGGCCAGGCATCGCGGGCAGTTCGTCGTCATTCATGGTGACGAGTTCGCCAGATTTTTTGACGACCGCAATGAGGCTCTTGAGTGGGCCTACGACACCTATGGGCTGGATCCATTTTTCGTCAAGCACATTTCCCCAGAGGAAAACGTCGCACATTTCATTCGAGACGTGGGACCGTGCTCCAGGTAGCGCGGCTTGAGAGGCCCATCCAGCCAAGTGGCCCGCTTGTCGACTTATACGTGACAGTCAGTGATATCAGGCGCAAGCAGCTCTGGAAGCAGGGATTGGAGCCGCATACCGGCGTATTCGCCACGTTCCTGATCGATACCGGATCAGACTCCTGCATGGTGGACGAGCAGATCGCCCGGGCACTCGGGCTAACAGCAATCAATCAGCGGCGGGTCCTCACCAGCGAGTCGAAAGGCATCGCTCAAGTATGCAATGTCTATGACATTGGCCTGGTTATCCGAAATGGCGGGTCTGAGCCGTGGAAAATCACAACGGTCGAGGCAAATGGACGGCCGTTGATGAGCGAAGCAATTCAAGGAGTTATCGGGCGTGACGTGCTCAATCAAGCCAAGTTGAATTACGACGGGCCGCAAAAGAAATTCACCATCGACTACTCTTACTGAGCGACGCACCTGCGGCGCCAGTCACTTGCCGCCCCCAAAGAGCCCTGACAACCCTCTCCCAAGCCTGTCGCCCAGCTTCGCGCCGGCGCCCGTGCCCACGCCGGGCATGACGGCCGTGCCGACTGCGGCGCCCAGCATCGCCCCGCGGGTGAGCGTGACTTCCGGCGCGTTGAGCGTGCCGCCCACCACGAGCGGAATGCCGGTGAGGCCGCCGGCCACGCCGGCCGTCACATCCACCGTCACCCGGCCCGACAGCGCCTGTGCCGCCGACACCGACACATCCCCGCGCGCCGCCAGCACGCCGGAGCGCGCCACCAGGTTGCGCAGCTGCGCCGCGCGGCCCTGGGTGCTGACCTCGCCGGTCAGCTCGTTCAGCACCGTCTCACCGCCGCGGCTCAGGCCCGCGGTGCTCACTGCTTTTGCCAGGTCAATGCCATGCACCACCGCATTGCTCACCGTGAAGCGGGTGCGCGTCTGCAGGGCATCGGCCAGCCCGCCGGCGCTCACGGCCCGGGCGTTGAGCGCGGTGCTGGCCTCCAGCTTGCCGCTGAGCGGCCGGGAGGGCGCGGTCAGCGCGGCCACTTCCACGCCGCGTGTTTCCAGTTCGCCCGAGAGCATCATCTCGCGGCCGGGCGCAGAAGCCGGCTTGAGTGCCACCCGGCCCTTGATGGTGCCGCCGCCAATGCGGGCATCCACCAGCCAGGCGCTGGCGCCCGTGCCGGCACCGGTGTTCGCGCCCACATCGGCCTTGAGGTCACGCGACACCTCAACGCTCGCACCTTCATAAGGCCCCTTGAGCAGCTTGATGGTTGCGTCCTGCGGCAGCCCGTCATCTCCCAGATGGGCGCGCGCATCGAGCACGGTGGACACGCCCTTGCTGCTGACCCAGGTGAGTTCCTCCACCAGCGTGCGCTTCGGAATCCAGAGCATGGCGCCGGCAGCAGCCCCGGACTCCACAGCGTCCGGCGCGGCAGCAGGTTTCTGCCGCCCTGCCGCTGCAGCCCCGCGCTTTTGCATGGCCGCCAGCAGGGCGTCAACACCCGCCTGGGGCACCACGGCGCCGCGCACCACCAGCGTCGCCACTTCAAGGCGCCGCGCCAGCAGCGCCGACCAGACCGGCCGGGCCTCGATGCGGCTCACAGACAGCGGCGGCTGGGTCTGCACCGTCACGTCATCCAGCGCCACGGCGGGCACGGGAAACCAGTCCAGGTGGATGCGGCCAAGGCGCAGGGGCACGCCGAGGGCAGCGCCGGCCTCACGCTCGACGCGGTTGCGGAAATCGTCCTGGCCGATCCAGTAAAGCAGCGCCGCGCCCGCAAGTGCTGCCAGCACCAGCAGGACGGCGACGAGCGCAAGCGCCACGCGGATGAATTTGCTCATCCGCGTATTTTGACGCGCCGGCGCTAAAGGATCAGGCGGTGGGATCAGGCGGTGGCTACGGCCACAGGCTGCTCAGACTGTTCGTCCATCCGCGCAGGTGCCTGCGCAACGGGCGGCTGGGGAATGGTGACGGGTGCGCCGGCAACGCCGTTATCGCTCTCGTCCACCGTCACCGCCTTTGAGGTCATCATCGCCGGCCCGAAGATGGTGGCGAAAGCCACGTCCTTGGCGTCGCGCCCGGTGCCGATGCGCACCAGGCGGTCCACCGGCGCCATGCCGCTCGGGTCAAACAACACCCAGCGCCCGCCGAGCCAGGCCTCGAAGATCGCATGGAAATCCTGGGGCGGCTCTTCAAAGTTCACATAGCCCACCACCAGCCGCGCCGGTATGTTGAGCGCGCGGCACATGGTGATGCCCAGGTGGGCGAAGTCGCGGCAGACGCCTGCGCGCAGCACAAACACTTCCTGCGCCGTGGTGGTGGAGGTGGTGGAGCCCGGCAGGTAAACGATCGAATCGCGCACCCATTCCGTGACAGCCTTCACCCGCTCATAGCCAGGCGCCATGCGGCCGAAAATCTGCTGCGCACTGCGGCTCATGACGTCGGACTCGCAGTAGCGCGAGGGCATCAGGTAACGCAGCACGTTGTCGGGTACATCACTCACCGGGACTTCAGCCAAACCTTCTGCCGGCGCCTGGGGCTGCAGTTCAACCGTGGCCTGGTAGTTGACTTCCAGCGGCCCGGCATCTGCATCGAAGCGGATGAACCGGTTGCCGCTGTTGGCATCTTCGTAGTGATGGGCGCTGACCGGCGGTGACAGGGTCACGGCCTCCGAGACGATGCGCTGCAGCGGCGTGTTGGCCGCCTCGATGTTGAAGCAGAAATGTGCAGGGCCTGCCAGCTGGTACCGAAGTGCCAGGTCTATTCTGGAAACATGCATGTCAGCTCCTGCAGGACAGTGCGAGCGGCCGCCGGCCGGGCCCGAAGGCCTGGCGCTGCGGCTTGGCGGGCTCTGCCGCCGGCCACCAGTACGAACGGGTGACCTGCATGATCCGCTGTACCCGCACCAGCGGGCTGTTCAGCGCATTGCGCAGCACATCATGCCGCGTATTGCCGGGTGTGGTGGCAAAGCTCGTCATGGTCAGTCCAGTGCCTTTCTTGCAGCCCCGATGCCCAGCGCGGCCAGCACGATGAAGATGACGGCAAGAATCAGGAACAGGCCAAACAGGATCTTGGCGATACCGGCTGCACCGGCAGCAACGCCGGTAAAGCCAAGCGCTCCGGCGATCACGGCAACGAGCGCAAAAATGAGTGCGTATTTCAGCATGTGTTTCCCCTTGGCAACTCCATGGAGCCGCATTGTTGAGAGCAATACTGAATGCTATTGATGACACTGCCATGAAGTGATCAGCCTGCGGCGTGCAGACCTGTAGGACAAGGCCGCAACCGGCCCGGCTTGCCGGCAGCCGCCTACGCCAGTGCCCGCTGCCGCGACGCCAGTAGCGCGCCCACCCACAGCGCCAGTGCCGAGAACAGCAGGCCGCGCGCGAGCCCGCCGGGCCCGTCGGCAATCCAGCCCACCACCGTGGGCCCGACGATCTGACCTGCGGCAAACACGATGGTGAAGGCGCTGATGCCCGCGGCCCAGCCGGCCTGCGGCAGGTTGTGCCGCACCAGCGCAGTGGTTGACGCCACCACCGACAGGAACACGCCGCCAAACACCACGCCTGACAGCAGCACCGCCCAGAAGGCCGAGGTCAGCGCCGGCACGATGGTCGCCACACCCAGCAGCGCATTGAGCAGCGCCAGCGCCTGCCCGCCCCTGTAGCGGTCCAGCAGGCCAGCCCAGATGCGCGACGACGCCATCACCGCCAGGCCCAGCAGCGCATAGAACAGCGTGATGCTGCCGGCGCCCGCGCCCTGCTCGCGCAGCAGCGCAATCACAAACGTCATGTAGCCGATGTAGCCCACGCCGAACATGCCGTAGCCCGCCAGCCCGAAGCCGAACTGCCGCCACTCGAAGCGCCGCGCCGGCGCGCCGGGCGTTGCGGCGGCGGCAGCAGGCTCCTGCATGACCCTTGCCGGCCACAGCAGCGCCGCCGTTGCCGCGAAGCAGGCTGCAGCCAGCGCCCACCAGGCCCAGGCCCAGCCATGCGGAACGCCGCGCGCAGCCTCCAGCACGGCCGGCACCAGCAGGGCCGAGAGCGTGATGCCCGCGCCGGTGCCGCCGTAGTACAGGCCCAGCAACAGCCCGCTGCGCGACGGCTGCAAGGCACCCAGCCGCGCCGCCAGCAGGCCACCCGCGATGAACACGAAGGCACTCGCCACGCCCGCCAGCAGGCGCTGCGCCAGCAAGGGCACGGCGCCGGTGAAAAAGCCGCTCATGCCCATGAACACACTGGCCAGCACCGCGCCCCAGAGCAGCATCGCAGCCGCGCCATGGCGGCTGAGCAGGCGCGGCGTCACCAGCGCGCCCAGCAGGTAGCCCAGGGCATTGGCGGTGTTCATGGCACCGGCCAGCGTATAGGACCAGCCGAGGTCGGCGCGCATGGTCGGCAACAGCAGGCCATAAGCAAAGCGCGTCACGCCCAGCGAGATGGCCGCGCCCATCGACAGCGCGATGGCCAGCGCCAACAGGCGCGCCGGCGGGATGGATGAAAGGGCGGGCGGCATGCAGGCATTGTCTGGCATGCAAAGCGCCGATGCTTCGCTCCATAGCACAGCATCAACAATCCGTCCGGGGCAAGGCTTCCCGATCAGGACTACGCTGTGGCATCGACAACACACCCCAGCCCCGAAAGCCACCCCCCATGTCCTCCTCCCTCTTCGCACCCGCCCAGGCCGGCGACATCCGCCTGGCCAACCGCATCGTCATGGCGCCGCTCACCCGCAACCGCTCGCCCGGCGCCATCCCCACGCCCCTGGCCATCGAGTACTACAGCCAGCGCGCCAGCGCCGGGCTGATCGTCACCGAAGGCACGGCCATCAGCCACCAGGGCCAGGGTTATGCCGATGTGCCCGGCATCTGGAACGCCGAGCAGGTGGCAGCCTGGAAGAAAGTGACCGACGCTGTGCATGACAAGGGCGGCAGGATCGTCACCCAGCTGTGGCATGTGGGCCGCGTCTCGCACACCTCGCTGCAGGAGGGCGGCCAGGCGCCCGTCGCACCTTCGGCACTCGTGGCCAAAACCAAGACCTACATCATCACCGACGGCGTCGGCAGCTTCGCTGAAACCTCGATGCCCCGCGCGCTGGAGCTGTCAGAGCTGCCCGGCATCGTGGAAGACTACCGCCGCGCCGCGCGCAACGCGATCGACGCCGGCTTTGACGGCGTGGAACTCCACGGCGCCAACGGCTACCTGCTGGACCAGTTCCTGCGCTCGGGCTCCAACCACCGCACCGACGCCTACGGCGGCAGCATCGAGAACCGTGCGCGCTTCCTCATCGAGGTCATGACGGCGGTGGCCAAAGAGATCGGCGGCGGCCGCACCGGCCTGCGCCTGTCGCCCGTGACGCCCGCCAACGATGCGAGCGACCCTGATCCGCAGCCGCTGTTCGACTACGTGATGAAGCAGCTGGCCCCGCTGAACCTGGCTTTCATCCACATCATCGAAGGCGCCACCGGCGGCGCGCGCGACTTCCAGCAGGGCGACAGGCCGTTTGACTATGCCCAGCTGCGCG
The DNA here is from genome assembly GCA_040385105.1 of Pseudomonadota bacterium. Taxonomy (GTDB): domain Bacteria; phylum Pseudomonadota; class Gammaproteobacteria; order Burkholderiales; family Burkholderiaceae_C; genus JACMQX01. Next base: position 43,401 of record JAZKHY010000021.1, on the reverse strand, counting down.
ACACCTACCGCAAGGCCGGCGGCAAGGCCACCTGGATGGTCAACAACGGCTACGACCGGGCGCTGGCCGAGAAGGCGCTGGACGCAGGCTCCGACCTCGTCGCCTTCGGCAAACTGTTCATCGCCAACCCCGACCTGGTGGAGCGCCTGAAGCAGGGCGGCCCGTTCAACGAGCCGGACCGCAAGACCTTCTACGGCGGCAAGGCCGAGGGATATACCGACTACCCTGCCCTCGGCGCAAAATAACGCCGGGCCAGGGAATCCGGCATTCAATTGCCAGTTTTCTGTTCTTCACTGCTTTGCTGCCATCTTTTCAGCAGCAAGGCATTCGCCATCACACTGACGCTCGACAGCGCCATCGCCGCACCCGCCACTACCGGGCTGAGATAGCCCAACGCCGCCAGAGGAATGCCGGCCACGTTGTAGGCAAAGGCCCAGAACAGGTTCTGGCGGATCTTGGCGACGGTGCGGCGGGACACGTCCAGCGCCGCCGCCACCAGCCGCACATCACCGCGCATCAGCGTGATGCCGGCGGCGTGCATCGCCACATCGGTGCCGCTGCCCATGGCAATGCCCACGTCGGCCGCGGCCAGCGCGGGCGCATCGTTCACGCCATCCCCCACCATCGCGACGGTATGGCCGCCCTGGCGCAGTTGCGTGATGCGCGCCGACTTGTCGGCCGGCAGCACCTGCGCCATCACCTCATCGGCCGCCAGGCCCAGACGCTCGCCCATGGCCAGCGCCGCGCCCTGGTTGTCGCCGGAGATCATCATCACCCGGATGCCCAGCGCGCGCAGTGCCGCGAGTGCCTCCTTCGCGCCGGGCTTGGGCTCGTCGCCGAAGGCCAGCAGGGCGCGCAGGACGGGCGGGCCGTCCACCGCGCCTTCAGCTGTTGCTTCAACCGTTTCCGCTACGGCAGACACCGTTGCACCTGCAGCCTGCAGCTCCGCTGCCCGGGCGGCCAGCGCGCCCAGCGGCACGCCGAGTTCCTCCATCCATGCCAGGCTGCCAATGCGCCACAGGCTGCCGCGCGCCTGGCCTTCGGTACCGCGCCCCGGCACAGCGCGAACGTCACGCGCGCTGCTCCACAGCAAGCCACGCCCGGAGGCACCCGTCACCACCGCATGCGCCAGCGGATGCTCGCTGCCTGACTGCACGGCGGCCACGGCCGCGAGCAGGGCCGCTTCGTCCACGCCCTGCGCCACCGCAACCGCCGTCAGGCGCGGCCGGCCCACCGTCAGCGTACCGGTCTTGTCAAACGCCACCGTATCCACCTTGTGCGCAATCTCCAGCGCCTGCACGTCCTTGATGAGAATGCCGTGCTTCGCCGCCACGCCGGTGCCGGCCATGATGGCGGCCGGCGTGGCCAGGCCCAGCGCGCAGGGGCAGGCAATCACCAGCACCGCCACCGCATGGATCAGCGCCGCCTCCACCCCTGCGCCGCTCCAGAGCCAGCCCAGCAGCGTCACGAGCGCGATCACCAGCACCACCGGCACGAACACGGCGGACACCTGGTCCACCAGCCGCTGGATCGGCGCCTTGGCCGTCTGCGCGTCTTCCACCAGGCGGATGATGTGCGCCAGCACCGACTCGCTGCCGGTGGCCGTCACCCGCATCACCACACGGCCATCGCCGTTGATGCTGCCGCCGGTGAGCTTTGCATCCACATCCTTGGGCACCGGCAACGGCTCACCGGTGAGCATGGATTCGTCCACCTGCGTGCGGCCTTCGGCCACCACGCCGTCGGCCGGGATGCGTTCGCCGGGCTTCACCGCCAGCCGGTCGCCCACCAGCAATTCGGCCACGGGCACGTCCTCTTCATCGCCGGTGGCGCGCAGCACATGGGCCACGTCGGGCCGCAGCGCATGCAGGGCGCGGATGGCGGCCGTGGTCTGGCGCTTGGCGCGTGCCTCCAGCCACTTGCCCAGCAGCACCAGCGTCACCACCACGGCGGAGGCCTCGAAGTACAGGTGCGGCATGGCGTCGCCGGCGCGCAGCCAGAGCCAGACCGACAGGCCCCAGCCCGCGCTGGTGCCGATGGCCACCAGCAGGTCCATGTTGCCGGTGAAAGCGCGCAGCGCATGCCAGGCCGCGCGGTAAAAGCGCGCGCCCAGGATGAACTGCACCGGCGTGGCCAGCGCAAACTGCAGCCAGGCCGGCAGCATCCAGTGCCGGCCGAACAGGTCGCCGATCATCGGGATCACCAGCGGCGCCGACAGCAGCAAGCCGATGGCCACCGGAGCGAAGCCGGTCCACGGCGATGCGTTCCCCGCCGATTCAGCCTGGGCAACGGTGCGGGGCTCATAGCCGGCATCCCGTACAGCCCGCCGCAGCCTGGCCCCGGGCGCCTGCGCGGCGTCAAACACCACATGGGCCGTTTCGGTGGCAAGGTTGACGGTAGCCTCCTGCACACCGGGAAGCTTCCTGAGCGCACGCTCGACGCGTGACACACAGGACGCGCAGGTCATGCCGCCGATGGAGATGTTGTCTACAGAAAGGGGGGTTGGAGTATTCATGATTTCAAGTCTGGACTTTGACATGATGGGAAGGTCAAGACCCGGCTTGAAAAAAGATTACAGCCAGCATGGGTATGAAAAGCCATGGCTTGACCCTACCATGGTGGCAAGGTTCAAAGTATGCTTTTCATCAACTCAAACGGAATGAACACCATGAACCAGACATTCGACGTCAAAGGCATGACCTGCGGCCACTGCGAGCGCAGCGTCACCAACGCCGTGAAATCTATCGACCCGCAGGCCGAAGTGAAGATTGACCGGGCCGCCGGCAAGGTGGAAGTACAGACCGGCCAGCCGCGCGAGGCAGTAGCCAGGGCCATTGCCGAAGAAGGCTACGCGGTCGCATGAGCTATCCTGTCAACATCGGCCAGGCGGCGCAGCTGTCCGGCGTCTCCGCCAAGATGGTGCGGCACTATGAGTCGCTCTCGCTGCTGCCGCCCGTGCCCCGCACCGACGGCGGCTACCGCCAGTACAGCGAGGCCGATGTCCACACCCTGCGCTTCATCAAGCGTTCGCGCGACCTCGGCTTTTCCATGGCCGAGATCGCCGAGCTGGTGAGCCTGTGGCACAACCGCCGCCGCACCAGCGCCAGCGTCAAGCGCATCGCGCAGAAGCATGCGGACGAGCTGACGGTGCGCATCGAAGAGATGCAGTCGATGCAACGCACCCTGCAGCACCTCATCCACTGCTGCCAGGGCGACGGCCGTCCTGACTGCCCCATCCTCGATGACCTCGCCCGGCACTGAATGACTGTCATCCCGGACTCGCTACCATCCACCCATGGTGAACAAGCCCCGCATCCTCGTTGTCGAAGACGAATCCGGCATTGCCGACACGATCCAGTATGTGCTGGCCACAGACGGCTTCATCCCCGTGATCTGCAACACCGCCGAGGACGCCATCCGCGAATTCACCAGCGCGCCGCCCGCCCTTGCGATTCTCGACGTCGGCCTGCCCGACCTCAACGGCTTCGAGCTGTTCAAGCGCCTGCAGGCCCTGCCCGGCGGCGCGCTGGTACCGATGCTGTTCCTCACCGCGCGCAGTGACGAGATCGACCGCGTGGTGGGCCTCGAGCTCGGCGCGGACGACTACATCGCCAAACCCTTTTCGCCACGCGAGCTGGTGGCGCGGGTGCGCACCATCCTGCGCCGCGCGGTGCGTTCGGCCACGGCACCCGCCCCGCCGCCGGGCGCATCCGGTGCGGCGCAGCCGGTTGCCCGGCCGGCCCCCGTGCTCGCGCTGGACGAAGAGCGCCGCCAGATCCGCTACTACGGCCGCGTGCTCGACCTGTCGCGCTACGAGTACGGGCTGCTGCGCATCTTCGTGCAGCGGCCCGGCCGCGTGTACACGCGTGAGGAGCTGCTGGCCCTGGTCTGGGACGACGCCAGCGACAGCTTCGACCGCACGGTCGATGCGCACATCAAGACCCTGCGCGCCAAGCTCAAGGCAGTCGCGCCTGACGTGGACCCGATCCGCACCTCACGCGGCACAGGCTATGCACTGAACGAAGACCTGCCGCCCCGGGCATGAGGCGCACCACCCGGTTCATGCCTTGAGCAAACGCACCCGCATCTTCATCGGCATCCTGCTGATCTACACGGCGGGGCTGGCGTTCTTCATGTACGGCGCGCTGAACGACATCGACCCGCGCTATCGCGAGTCGGCCGAGGAGTCACTCGTCGAAACCGCCCACCTCATGGCCAGCCTGATCGAGCAGGACGTGAAGGACGGCGCGATAGACACCGCGCGGCTGGAGCCCGTCTTCAGGTCGCTAAAGGCGCGCAAGCTGTCCGCGCAGATCTACAGCGTGCACAAGACCAGCATCGACCTGCGCGCCTATGCCACCGACAAAAGCGGCCGCGTCATCTTCGACTCCACCGGCCGCCATGTGGGCGAGGACTATTCAAACTGGCGCGATGTCACCCGGGCGCTGCGCGGCGAATACGGCGCGCGCACCACGCCCGATGTGGACAACGACCCGGCCACTTCCGTCATGTACGTCGGCGCGCCGGTGCGCGCGCCGGACGGCAGCATCATCGGCAGCGTCACGGCCGGCAAGCCGGTGCAGAGCTTCGGCCAGTTCGTGACCGCCGCACGCGAGAAGACCCTTGTCACCGGCATCGTCTCCGCGCTGGCCGTGCTGCTGCTCGCCGTCATCGTCTCGGTCTGGCTGGTGCGGCCGTTCGGGCTGATTGCCGACTATGTGCGCTACGTGCGCGCGCAACGCTCACTGAGCCTGCCGCGCCTGGGCCGCCGCGCACTGGGCGCCCTCGGCGCCGCCTACGACGAAATGCGCGATGCGCTGGCCGGCCGCAACTATGTGGCCGACTATGTGCAGACGCTGACCCATGAGGTGAAGAGCCCGCTGTCGGCCATACGCGGCGCGGCCGAGCTGCTGCAGGAGCCCGCCATGCCGCAGGAGGAGCGCCGGCGGTTCCTCGCCAACATCATGCGCGAGACGCAGCGCATCCAGGAGATGGTGGACCGCATGATGGAGCTCACCGCGCTCGAAACGCGGCGCGTGCTGGACAAGGCCCTGCCGGTGGCGCTGAAGCCGCTGCTGGAAGACGTGGCCGGCAGCGCGCAGGATGCCGCGGCCGCGCGGCGCATTGCGGTGCGGGTCGAGGCGCAGGCAGATGCCACGGTGGAAGGCGACGCCTTCCTGCTGCGCCGCGCCATCAGCAACCTGCTGGACAACGCCATCGACTTCGCACCGCAGGACAGCGAGGTTGTGCTGTCACTGCAGGCCGGCCCGCGCAGCGCGCAAGTCACCGTGCGCGACCACGGCCCCGGCATCCCCGACTATGCGCAGGACAAGGTCTTCGAGAAGTTCTATTCCCTCGCCAGGCCGCATACGCAGAAGAAGAGCACCGGCCTGGGCCTGGCCTTTGTGAAGGAGATCGCGTCGCTGCACCACGGGCGCATCGAGCTGGTGAATGCGCATGACGGCGGCGCGCTGGCCACCTTGTCCCTGCCGCTGGCGAGCGCCTGACGACGCGAAAGCCCCACCAGGCCTGTCATTGCGGGCTTGACCCGCAATCCATGCAGGCACGCACGGGTCTTCACGCAGACTTCATCAAACATCCGCACTGGCTGCCGACCATCGGGCCTGTAACACCAACAGGCTCCGTATCCATGAACTCCATCAAGAACACGGCACTCGCCAAAGTGCTCTCCCTCGTTGTCATCACCATCATCCTCTGCATCCCGCTCGCCCAGATCGGCTCGCTCATCAACGAGCGCGGTGATAGCCAGCATCAGGCAGCCGCCGAGTTGGCGAACACCTACGCCGGGCAGCAAACGCTGCTTGGCCCCTTCATCGTCGTACCCTATGTTGAACACTGGATAGAGACAACACCTGGCGAAAAGGGTGCGGTCATACGCACAGCCCGCACGCGAGAAGGGGATCACTTCATCTATCCGAAGAAACTGGATCTCAGTGGAGCCTTGTTGCCGGAAGAGCGCTATCGCGGCATTTTCAGGGTTCTCTTCTACAAGCTTCGCGCAAGTATCACCGGCACGCTGCCACCGCTGGACACTGCGGGCATCTTGCGCAAGGAAAAGGACTCGCGCATTGAAACGGGCACGCCTTACTTTGCGCTGGCACTGGGCGACATGCGCGGCATTGAAGGGATGCCCTCGTTCAAGGCTGCGGGCGAAAGCCTCAAGATCGCCCAGCGGATTCCGGCCGCGAGCAGCAGCAGCTGGCTGAGCCGCGGAATACATGCGCCGCTGACCGGTGAGGCACTCAAGGCGTTCGGGCGCGGCGACGCCATCGCATTTACCTTCGCGCTGAACCTCACCGGCCATGAAAAATTGTCTGTCGCGCCTCTTGCCGATGAGACAACGGCGCACCTGACTTCGCCCTGGCCCCATCCTGCCTTCGGCGGCCGCTTTCTTGCATCAGAGCGAACGATAGGCGACCACGGATTTGAGGCACGCTGGGCGGTGTCATCGCTGGTCAGCGAAGCGCGCGGGCAGATCGGCAAGGCACAGCCTGACGGTCGGCCGCGCCCCGAACTCGATACCTTCGACGTCTCGCTGATGCAACCCCTCAACGTCTATGCCATGACCAACCGCGCGGTGAAGTACGGGCTTTTGTTCGTCGGCCTCACGCTCATGGCCGCCTTCATGTTTGAATTGCTGCGCAAGCTGCGCATGCATCCGGTGCAGTATGCGCTGGTGGGCCTGTCGATCGCGCTGTTCTTCCTGCTGCTGCTGGCTCTGTCCGAGAAGATGGTCTTCTGGCTGGCCTACACCTGCGCCGCATCGGCAAGTGTGCTGCTGCTGGCGGTGTACTTCAGCGCGGTGCTGCAGGGCTGGCGGCGCGGCGTATCACTGGCGGCTTATGTCGGCGTGCTGTATGCCGCACTGTACGGACTGCTGGCATCCGAGAGCAACGCGCTGCTACTGGGCGCACTGCTGATGTTTGGCATGCTGGCCCTGCTGATGATCGCGACACGGCGCGTGGACTGGTACAGCCTGGGCCCGAAAGAGGGCGAGGCCGCCGCAACACCCCCCGCCGCTCCTCCTGCCATGCCCCGGCCCGCCGCTGCCTAGAATGCCGCATGACCAAGACCCCGGCCCCAGGCCTGTTCCATGCCGAAGACGACGGCGTTGCGCGCTGCACCTGGTGCCAGGCCACGCCGTTCTACCGCGAGTACCACGACAGCGAATGGGGCTTCCCGGTCGACGACGACCGGCGCCTGTTCGAGAAGCTCTGCCTGGAGGGCTTCCAGTCAGGCCTGAGCTGGCTCACCATCCTGAACAAGCGCGAGAACTTCCGCAAGGCATTCGCCAACTTCGACGCCGCAAAGGTCGCAAGGTTTGGCGAGAAAGACATTGAACGCCTGCTGGCCGACGCGGGCATCGTGCGGCACCGCGGCAAGATCGAGTCCACCATCAACAACGCCAAACGGGTGCTCGAGCTGCGCAAGGAGCACGGCTCGCTCGCGGCCTTCGTCTGGGGCTTCGAGCCCGAGGCCAACAAGGGCCGGCCCCAAAAGATCACGCAGGATGCGGTGCGCGCCATGCCCACCTCGCCGGTGTCCATCGCGCTGTCCAAAGACCTGAAAAAGCGCGGCTGGAGCTTCGTCGGGCCGACGACGGTCTATGCCTTCATGCAGGCGATGGGTCTCGTCAACGACCACATTGAAGGCTGCGCCTCGCGCGGGAAGGCGCTGGCCATGCGCGCGACGTTCAGGCCGCCAGCGGGCAAATAGGTCCTCGCGCCGGTGTCAACGCCGGCCACGACCGGCACCTTCTTTCCACGCCTGGAATTCCATCGCTCCGATGCCGAAGCGCACCGCGTTGCTGGCATGAATGGACTCGAATTCCTTGAGCATCATCTCCACGAACTGCGCCTGAGCCTCAGGTGGAACGGAGCGCGGCACGGCCTTGCGCACCGTTGCCTTCTTCACGGCCAGGCCGCCCCGCACAATGGCACGCACGGCCTCGGCCAGCGCCGCGCGGTAACGCAGCCGGAACGGATCGGGCGGGACCATCTCCACCCGCACCTCCACATACTGCTGGCAGGAGCGACCATAGGCCCAGACGAATACGTCACGCAGCAACTCGACGCGGTTGAGCTCGTACACCCCCAGCATCGCATCCGCATAGGCGCGCTGCGGCACGTCGATGAACGCCAGCGGGCAGACGTTGGCCTTGATGAGCGGAATGTTGGCCGCCAGCCGCGATACACGCTTGTTCACATCTTCAAAGGGCTGCAGGTACGGCAGGTGCACCATCAGGAAAAACGCCTGCTCGAACGGGTCCTTGATTTCGGCCGCCATGTCCAGCACGATGCCGAACAGTTCATCGATGCTCTGCGGGAACGCCAGCGGCCTGAACACGCTGCCGCCAATGCCAACCCGGCGTTGGCGCAGCGTGCCGCAAGTCATCGGGTCGGGCATCAGGCTGTCGGACAGGAGGGCATGCAGCGCCAGGATGGTCTGGCGGTCAATACCAACGGCGTCCTCACCCTCCACCAGGTACTGGATCGCCGCCTTGTGGTTCAGGATCATCTGCGTTTCAAGGGAGTTCTTGCCTTCGGCAATCTCGCCGAAGGCAACCAGCCGCTCGGTATCCAGCAGGCTGTAGGTGTTGCCCTCCAGGCGCGACGACGCCCAGGACAGGTCGATCAGCAAGCGGTCCATCACGCGCCGCGCAAAGGTGCCGGCCACGGCGGGCTCCACCGGTGGGCGGCCCATCTCATGCAACTGCCCGCGCAACGTGTCGGGCAGGTAGAACGTGGCGTTGGGCGCATAGGCCTCAAGGAATTTCAGGTCGTAGGCAACCGGCTTGCGTCGCTCCACGGGCTGGCGCACATAGGCCTTGATGTCTTCACTGCCCGGCGACAGATGGACATAGGGCTCATAGGCCGCCTCGGGCTCGGCGACGCGCATCATGGGAGCGGGGCGCCAGCCGGGCAGTTGCGCGGCTGCCGCACCGACGCCACGGTCTGCAGTGTGGAACGTCACCGTCCGCCAGCCACGCTGCGACACGACACGCCCCTGCGCGACCAGCTCCGCCAGCCGCCGCTGCAAGGTGCGGCGCGACACCCTGCCCTGCGTCCGCGCTTCGAGCGCAGCCAGGTCAACGCCGGGATGGCTGGAAATCCAGTCACGCAGGGCTTCAGGAGTGGATGGGTCTGGCATCAGGGTTTTGTCATATGACAGGGTAATGCGCCATATTCTGGCACATTACCCTGTCATCGCACAACGCACAACGCCGGTGCGCCTTGTACACACCACCGGCCTCATATTGCGTACAAAGCTGGCACGCCCCATGCTTGACCGCATGCATGGACGCTGCCGCCACCCCGAATCCGCTCAGGAATCCCGCCAGGGGCAAGCGCCAGGAAAAGGGCCGCCCGTCGTGACCACCCTGAGCATCACGGCCTCCGCGCTGTCGGACACCGAGATGTACGACCGCATGGTCTCGGCCATCCTTGACCATCGCCTGCTGCCCGGCACCAAGCTCGGGGAAGACAAGCTCGCCACGGCCTTCGGCGTCTCGCGCACCCGCATCCGGCCGGTGCTGGTGCGCCTGGCCAGCGAGCAGGTCGTCACCCTCACGCCCAACCGCGGCGCGACGGTGGCGCAACCCGGCGTGCAGGAGGCGCGCGAGGTGTTCGAGGTACGCCGCATGATCGAGCCGACCCTGGTGGCGCTGTTCATCGAGCGCGCCACCCGCGAGGACATGGCCGCGCTGTCGCAATGCATCGCGCAGGAAGAGCAAGCGCGCGAGGCCGGCGACATGCACAGGGCCATCCGCCTGTCCGGCAACTTCCACCTGCTGATCGCGCAGTCCGCCGGGCACCAGACGCTCGGCCGCATCCTGCGCGAGATGGTCTCGCGTACCTCGCTCGTGCTCATGACCTACGGCACCGCTACCGCCACGCTGCGTGATGAATCCTCCTCCACCTGCGGCTGCCGCGAGCACCGCGCCCTGCTGGACGCCATCCGCCTGCGCGACCCGCGCGAGGCGGCAAGGCTGATGGTGGACCACCTGCAGCGGCTTGAAGCACAGCTGCAATTCACACCGGCGGCAGCCCCGGTGGCGGACCTGGGGCGCCTGTTCAACGCCGCCGCCTGAACGCCGCCGCCTCAACATCACCGCAAGTTGCCCAGAGAGACACCCATCATGCGCCGCCTGCTGGTCATCAACCCCAACACGTCCGGCAGCGTCACCTCGCTGCTGCGTACCCATGTGCAGGCGGCCGCCGGGCCGCAGGTAGCCGTCGTCATGGCCACCGCACGCTTCGGCGCGCCGTACATCGCCTGCGAAGCCAGCTATGCCGTGGCCGCTCATGCCACGCTGGACGCCTGGGCCGCAGCACTGGCCAAGCCCGGCCCGTGGCCCGACGCGGTGCTCATCGGCTGCTTTGGCGACCCGGGCCTGCTGGCGCTGCGCGAGAGCGCATCCACGCCCGTCACCGGCCTGGCCGAAGCCGCATTCAGGGCCGGCGCAGCGCATGGCCGCTTTGCCATCGTCACCGGCGGCGAACGCTGGGGCCCGATGCTGCAGCGCCTGGCACAGGCATTGGGCATGGAAGGTTCGCTCGCCGGCATCCACACCGTGCAGCCTACCGGCGCGGAGCTCGCCGCCAACCCGGTCTGGGCGCACCAGCTGCTCGCCCAGGCCTGCCGCGACGCAGCGAAGCGGTTCGGGGCGCAGGCGGTCATCCTTGGCGGCGCGGGCCTGGCCGGCATGGCGGCAGCGATCCAGGGTGTGGTTGATGTCCCGGTAATCGACAGCGTCATCGCCGGCACCCAGCTGGCACTCGGCGGCGGGCTGCCAAAGCCCGAACGTGTGGCGCCCGGCTTCGACGTGCCGTGGGGAAATGTCTCTGCCGAACTCACCGGCATGGGCCAGACGCTGACGTCCCGCATCTGAAGCGTTTCACACAGACTTCACACAGCCCCCAACAGGCTTCAAACCCGCTTCTCCCTGCGCCGCCACAGTGGCCCCAGTGCATCGTCGCACTGCAAACACGGGCAAGGGATCTTCACCATGGAAACACTCAAGGGCGCCGTCCTGCCGGGACGTCTCGTCGCAAAACTGCCGGGGCGCCCACGCCCCGAAAGCCGTGGCGGCATGCTGATGCTGCTGTCGGCGCTGGCCGCCCTGGCCCGGCGCGCACGCCGCCACCGGCGCAACCGCTTCACGGCCTGAGGGGAGCACAGCATGGCCTTGCCTCGCCTTCTCGCCGTCCCGGGCTTCGTGCGCTGGGGCATCCGCATCGACAACGCGCCCGCGCTCGGATGGCTGGCCCTGCAGCTGGTGGCGCTCTGGCCCACCTGGCTGTGGCTGGGCTCAAGCGGTGCCGGTGGCCTGCTCGCCCTGTCGGGGCTGGCGGCGCTCGCCTGGCTGCAATGGAAGCTGCGCCGCGAGCTGCGCGCCTCGCCCCGCCTGGGTTGGCTGGTGCTGGCCGCCGCAGGCACCATCGTCGCCACCAGTGTGCCGGCCGGCACTGCGCCAGTACTGCCGGGGCTGATGGCCGGAGCGGCGGCGCTGATGGCCTTTGCACCCACCCGTATTGCCGGCATGCCCGAAGCCGGCCTGCCGGCGCTGCTGGAGAACACCTTCGTCAACCGCGTCTGCCTCAAGAGCCTGTTTGGCGCAGCCATGCTGCTGTGCATAGCCGGCGCAGTGGTGGCATGACGCCACGAAGCGACGCGGCCTCAACGCGTTTCGTCGCCCAGCATCGCCTGCGCCTCGTCCAGCGGCAGCTCCGCTGGCGTGGCGCGGGCCAGCGTCATCCAGGTGGCGAAGGGCAGCTTCGCTTCAAGGCGCGGCGCAGGCCGCAACACCTCAAAGGCATTGTTGCGCCAGAGCAGCGCGCCGTACTCCAGCGGTATCTCGCCGGCCTCGGCAATCGGGTTGCCTTTGGCATTGCAGCCCAGCACATACCAGCACTCGCCCGCCATCTGCCGGTAGGCCTGGCCCTTGTGCGGCCGCCGCAGCTCGCCCAGCAGGTCGGCGCGGCTGACCTTGACCTCGTGCACGATGGGGTACAGGTAAGCCTCGACTGTGGTGTTGCGCACCGAGAAGACATCGGGTTTGGCGATGATCCACTGGTCTTCCACACGCGCGCGCAGGCTCAGGCCGCGCCACACGATGCGGCCGGCGCGCGCCATCTCCTGCGCGGTGCGCTGCACCAGGGCCTCATGGTTGTTCAGGGCCGCGCGGTTGCGGCCGAGCGAGTCGGCCAGCACCTTCAGGCCCGCATCGGTCAGTCGCAGCGTCTCATGACCCGGCGCGCTGCGGCGCTCGAGCAGACCGGCGGCCAGCAGGTCCACCTCCACCGCGTCCAGCCAGGGCCAGCCGGCCGAGCGGTACACGTCACGCAGCCGGCGGGTGTGCAGGCGGGTGAGGGCGGTAGAAGGACCGCATTCAGGGTTGGGGGACGTCGGCATCATTTGCGGAAACCAGTTGGGCATCATAGGCAAATGGACGCGCCGGGGCCAAAAAACTTTACAAACCATCATCGCCCCTAAATCCCCCGGATACATCGCGCGCCCACACTAGCCTTCAACCTGATGCCAATTCCGTGCGCAGGCTTCTTCGAAAGGAAGTTCTCCATGTCACAGCTTCGCAAACACCTCCTGATCGCTGGCCTCGTCACCAGCTTCGGCATTGCAGCCATTGCCCAGACCCCTCCCTCCGCGCCTGCGGCCGGCCCGCAGGCCCACGCGCACCAGCGCGGCGGCCACATGGGCAAGCATGACCCGGCCAAAATGCAGGAGCGCATCGCCAAGCGTCAGGCCGATCTCAAGGCCAAGCTGCGGATCACCGCATCGCAGGAACCCGCCTGGAATGCGTTCACTGCGTCGATGCAGCCCCCTGCCACCCGCCCGGCGCGCCCGAGCCGTGAAGAGTTCGCCAAGCTCACCACGCCCCAGCGCATTGACAGGATGCAGGCCATGAAGACCGAGCGCGACGCCCGCATGGCCCAGCGCGCGACGGCCACCAAGTCGTTCTACGCCGCGCTCTCGCCCGAGCAGCAGAAGGTGTTTGACGAGACCACGCTGCGCGGCCACGGCGGCAAGCGCGGCGGCCATGGCCACCACCATCACGGCGGCCACAAGGGCTGAGCCGGTGCTGCCGTTGCAGGTAGCAGCCACCGCCTGAAAGCCCGGTGCCTTGCGCGCCGGGCTTTTTTTATTGAGGCCTGCAAAAAAGCCACCCGCAGGTGGCTTTTTTGGTGAACGTCGAAGAAGCTTCAGTACGTCAGGTTCAGCTGGAAGATCGCTGTCGTTCCGCTGGTCTCGTTGCCGACGACCAAAAGCGGCTTGCCGTTGGGCGACTTGCTGGCCTTGATGAAGGTCACACCCTCCGGGCCGCGGTCACCGGTGGCGCCGGTGCGGGTGTTCAGGTAGGTCACATACACGGGCGCGGCCGGGTTGGTCACGTCATAGACCATCACGCCGCCCACACGCTCCAGGCCGATGAAGGCGAAGGTCTTCGTGCCGATCCTGCCGACGGTCACGCCTTCGGGTTCCGGGCCCTTGGCCGAGCTGCGGTCGTCGAAGTCGTTGTTGTCGTTGCTGGCGTTGAAGGTCAGCGTCGGGTGCAAGGCAGCGGTCTTCTGCTCGAACTGGTCGCCCGAGTCAAACACCTGCACCACATCGGCAGACCAGATCGAGAACGACCGGGCGCCCAGCGACCAGAGCTCGGTGCACTGGCCGGCCTCGTTCTTGCCCGTATTGTTGCCATTCGGGTAGGCCGTCACACGCAGGCGGCCGAGGTTGGAGTCAAAGCGCAGGTTGGTCGCGTCCGTGAAGACCGCCGGGTCCAGGCCGTTCGGGCAGTGGGTGCGCACGCGCGGGTCTTCGCGGCCGTTGTCCAGCGACACCACGCCGGTGTACTCGCGCGCATCGCCCTCATTGGCGGTGATGAGGTAGGTTGCCGTGCCCACGGTGAAGCTGGCAATCGCATCAGGCAGGTACAGGCCCTTGACCGGCACCGTGGTGATCTTGATGGTCGATGTGCCGCTGTTGGTGTTGGTGCTGCCGTCCTCATTGCTCACGTCCATGCCGTTGCCGGCAATGCTGTGGTCCTTGTAGCCGAGCGGCTTGATCGACAGGACGGTCTTCGTGGCAATGTCGATCACCGCAATCGCATTGTTCTCCTGCAGCGTCACATAGGCCTTCTTGCTGTCGGCCGAGACGGTGATGTATTCAGGCTCAAGGTCCTGCGCCACCGTGGCGCCGGGGCCGTAGATGCGCACGCCTGCTGCGCGCAGCGTGTCGATCTGGCTGTTGAAGCTGGTGAAGCCCACCTGCGTGACGGTCTTCTGGATGCTCGTCGCGTCAGGCTTGAGGCCCGCGAGTTCGATGATGGTGACCGAGCCCTCCGGGTCCACCGAGTTGCCCTGGCCGTAGCTGTTGGGCTCGCCCTCGTTGGCCACCAGCAGGTACTTGCCGTCGGGCGAGAAGGTCAGCATGTCGGGCAGGGCGCCGGCTGTTGCCGTGCCCACCACCGTCAGGTCGGTTGCGCGCAGGAAGGCCACAAAGCCCGGCAGCGTCTTGGTGCCGCGCTGGATGGCCAGGGCCACGATGCCGTTGTGCACGGCCACGCTGTTGGCGCTGCAGTTGGGCGTGTCGCTGCACAGCGAGGCGCTGATGGAGGCCATGGTCACCGTGCCAACCTGAACCGGCGCTGCCGGATTGGCCAGGCTCAGCACGTCGGCCGTGCCCAGCGGGTTCTGGTTCTCGTCCAGCGCACCATTGATGACAAACAGGCGTTTGGACAACGGGTCGTACGCCGTGATCTCTGCCGCGCTCAACCCGCCCCTGTGGGTGAAACCGCCGATCTTCTCCATCGTCATGCCCAGAGGCGTGCGCTCAACCAGCGGCAGCCCGGCCACCGCCTGGTCCACCACGTCGGTGAAGCTCGCGCCGCCGGTGGCCAGCGTGGTCTTGAACTGCTCCAGCAGTTTGTCGGTGCTGTCGGTGGTCACCGCAGAGAAGGCGGTCGTGACGGGGTCAAAGCCTGCGGGCAGCGTCAGCGGCGTGGGCATGCCGGCCAGCAACGTCCTGAGCGAGCCGAGCGCGGTGCTGACGGCGGCAGAGGTCACGCCGGACAGCGACGAGGGCGTGGCCTGCGCCCGGTCAAACCAGGCGGCAGGGTCGCCGCCGCCAAGGATGGCCACCAGCAGGGTGGACAGCGGCGTGGCATTGGCAGTACCCGAGGCCAGCACCACCGAGTAGTAGGCCTGGGTGTTGGCGGCGCCGCCTGCAGTGGCCACATTGCCGCCCGTCACCTTGACGGCGCAGGGGAAGGTCACGCCCGCCGACGGCACGGTGAAGCTGCCGTTGGCAGCCGTGGTGGTGGCAGCGGGCGAACCGGCCACGCACTGGAAGCTCACCTGCGCGCCAACCAGCGGCGCGCCAACGGCGGCCACGCCGGCAACGGTTGCCGCGGGCGTGGAAGGAGCAGGCGATGGTGCCTCGTCGCCGCCGCCGCAGGCAACGGCCAGCAGCGCGGACAGGCCGAGGGCCGCCAGCAGGCGCGCCCCGCGGCTCGGGAATCTTGTTTTCATGGCTTGGGTCTTTCAAAAGTACAACCCAAGGGTTTTATGCAAGGCGCGTGAAAGCGCGATGACGGAGCCGTGACACTTTCATGTCAAAGCACGAGGAAGCGCCGCACCTCGGCCACCGTGCGCGCCGGGTCTTCCTCATGCGGCACATGGCCCAGGTCGTCAAACACCACCAGCTTCGCGCCGGCAATGTCACGCGCAAAGCGCTGGCCGAACTCCAGCGGGATCAACCTGTCCTGCCCGCCCCAGAGAATGAGTGTGGGCACCTTCAGCCCGCGGATCTGCGACTCGTCGCCGTTGTAGCCCTGCTGGATGCGCCGCACCAGCGCGCGGCGGTTGCCGGCGCGCAGCGTCATGTCCACATACAGGTCCACCAGCTCCGGCGTGACCTTGCCCGGGTTGCCATAGACGCTGCGCACGCTCCGCTCCACCAGGCCGCGCGGCAGCGTGTTCTCGATGAGCGGGCTCAATGCAGGAATACGCGCCATCTGGAAGCCGACGGGAATGTCCGGCGGCTTGCTTGCCGACTCGAAGGGGTAGCCGCTCGCGTCCACCAGCACCAGCCGCTCCACCCGCTGCGGCAGCGCATGCGCCGTGGCCCAGGCAATCTGCCCGCCCAGCGAATTGCCTGCGATCACAAAGCGCTGCACGCCCAGCTTGTCCAGCGTGGCCGTCACGAAGCGCACATAGGCATCGATGGAATAGTCGCCCGACGCATTCGGCCCGGTGAGCGCAAAGCCCGGCAGGTCAAACCGGATCACCCGGCGCTGGCCGCGCAGCGCCCTCGCCCAGCCCTCCCAGGTGTGCAGGCTGGCCGACGTGCCGTGCAGCAGCACGATGGGCACCGCGTCGTCACGCGGGCCTTCGTCCCGCAGGTGCACCCGCAGGCCGCCCACGTCGATGAACTGCGAGGGTGCCCTGGCCCAGCGGGCCTTGAGTTCGTCCACCGGCCTGTCCGGCGCCCAGGTGGCCCAGACACCGGCAGCGGCAAAGAACAGGGCGCCTGCCAGCAGGAGCAGAACGGATTTGACAAGCAGCTTCATGCCGCGCACTGTACCGCCCTGTGTGCGGGAACGCTCAAACAAATGAGACACGCCTGCCTAAACTGGCCCGATGATCAAGATCCACACCGGCCAGGCGCCCCGGCCGCTCGGGCGCGAAGCTTTCCACGAACGCTTCATGCAGTCGTACTACGACCCTGCCTACGAACCCGAAGCCGAGGCCATCGCGCGCCTTGAAGAGATCGCCTGGGACGCCTACACCGAGGGCCGCAAGGCGCCCCTCACGCGCAAGGCCGGCAAGGGCTTTGCAGACCCTGGCTATGACCTGTCGGTGGAATGGCGCGAGACACGTGACCGCATCAGGCGGGCGCAGGCCGCGTGGGGCAAGCCCACCACAAAATCGCGCGTGCTGCTCATCTGCGGCTCGCCGCGCAACGACGGCACCTGCCCGGGCGAGAACTCCAAGACCTTCCGCATGGTCAATCTGGCACGCGCGGTGCTGGAAAAGGAACACATCGAGGTCGACCTGCTCGACCTGAGCCTCGTCACCTCCACCTACGACCTGCACATCCACCCCTGCAAGGGCTGCGTTTCCACCGCCATGCCGCTGTGCCACTGGCCCTGCAGCTGCTACCCCAACCATGCGGAGAAGCAGACGGGCGACTGGATGAACGAAATCTACGAGCGCTGGACGGCGGCCCACGCCGTCATCATCATGACGCCGGTGCACTGGTACCAGGTCACAAGCCCGCTCAAGCTCATGATGGACCGGCTGGTCTGCGCCGACGGCGGCAACCCCGACCCGACCACGACGCACGGCAAGAAGGCGTCAGAGGCCAAGGCACTGGAGATGAAAGGCTGGGACTACCCCAAGCACCTGGCCGGCCGCGCCTACGGCGTGGTGGTGCATGGCGACGTGGCGGGCATCGAGGGCGTGCGCCGCAGCCTGTGCGACTGGCTCGACTGGATGGGCTTCATCGACGCCGGCAGCAAGGCAAGGCTGGACCGCTACCTTGGCTACTACGAACCCTACGCCACCAGCCACAACACGCTGGACGCGGACAAGCACCTGCAGGAGGAAGTGCGCAATGTGGCGCGGGCCGTGGCCGTGTCGGTGAAAGAGCTGCGCGCCGGCAAACTCAAAACGCCAGACGCGAAGCTGAAAGCGCCCCGGCCCAAATAACCTGTCATGCCGGACTCGATCCGGCATCCATGCAGGCGCGCCAGGGTGGATCCCGGATCAAGTCCGGGATGACAGCATCAGAACTTCCAGGAGTAGCGGAGCTGGAGGAATTCTTCTCCAGGATTCGGCTTGCGGATGCTGGCGTTGGAGATGTGCTGCAGGCGCAGCGTCACGTCCTGGTTCATGCCCGCGCCGAAGCTGTAGCCCATGCCTACCGTGTCCACGAAGTTCAGCCGGGTGCTGAAGGTCTTGGTCGGCGTGATGTAAGTGGGGCTGGTGTACGAGATGCCGATGCCGCCTTCAAAGAACCAGGGCGACTTGCCGCTGTCGAAGCGGTAACGGAAGATCGGCGAGAGCGCCAGGTGGGTGAAGTTGTCGCGTCCGCCACCCACGGCGTCGGCGCTCCAGTAGCTGACGAGGAACTCGGTGTAGCCGCCCCAGCCGCCACCGCTGCTGCGCCAGCTCCAGGGCCAGGCCACGCCGGCCGACAGGGAGTAGATGCTGGCAGGCCCGGCGGCGGCCTGGACAAAGGCCACATCGGGCGTCCAGCCCTCGGCATGGGCGGAGGCGCCGCCCAGCAGCGCGGCGGCAGCAAGGGCAATGGCGGACAGGCGGGAGGCGCCAAACGGCGCGCGGGGCAAGGCACGGGTCACGGGAAATCCTTGGAAAACGATGGTCTTACACAAAGTTTCCAATAAAGCTCCCCGCTTGTCACGGCTTTAGCTGCGCCGCACCACCGCAGCGCGGCAAAAAACAGACGTTTGGCCGCACCCTGCACCCATTGTTCCTACAAGCCGTGCGCAAACCGCGCACCGGCGCGACTGGCGCACGGCCGCTTGGGCTGGCGTCCTACATGGCCCGCACACCCCGCGCGGTACAAAAGTCACCCTGACTCCCATAACCCGAAATGCGCCCGATGGACATGCCTTTCTCTTTCAAGGTCATGACTGTGAATATCCACAAAGGCTTCACTTTCTTCAACCGCAAGTTCATCCTGCATGAGCTGCGCGACGCCGTGCGCGCGGTGGGGGCCGACGTGGTGTTCCTGCAGGAAGTGCTGGGTTCGCACGCCCACCACGCCACACGCCAGAAGGACTGGCCCGACGCCCCCCACTACGAATTCCTGGCCGACACACTGTGGCCGCAGTTTGCCTACGGCCGCAACGCCGTCTATCCGCATGGCGAGCATGGCAACGCGGTGCTGTCCAAGTTCCCCATCGTCCACTACGAGAACCACGACGTGTCCATCAGCGGCCCGGAGCGGCGCGGCCTGCTGCACTGCGTGATGCAGGTGCCCGGCCGCAAGACCGACGTGCACGCCATCTGCGTCCACCTGGGCCTGCGCGAGTCGCACCGCAGGCAGCAGCTGGACCTGCTGTGCAAGATGGCCGCGCGCGAAGTGCCGGCCGGCGCACCGCTGGTGGTGGCCGGCGACTTCAATGACTGGCGCAAGCAGGCCGACAAGGTGCTCAACGACGCCGGCATGCATGAGGTGTTCGAGCGTGCCAACGGCCGCCCCGCCAAAACATTTCCCGCCCGCATGCCCCTGCTTTCGCTGGACCGGATCTACGTGCGCAACGCGGCCTCGCACGCCCCGGTCATCATGCCCAACAAACCCTGGTCGCACCTCTCGGACCACGCGCCCCTGGCGGCCGTGATACAGCTATGAACAACCGATGGACCGCCGGCAACCGCATCAGCCTTCTTGAAAACGGCGAGGAGTTCTTCCCGCGCGTGTTTGAAGCCATCGCCGCCGCGAAGCGCGAGGTCATCCTCGAGACCTTCATCCTGTTTGAAGACAAGGTGGGCGAGCAGCTGCACGGCGCGCTGCTGTCGGCCGCAAAACGCGGCGTGCAGATCGACGTCATGGTGGACGCCTTCGGCTCGCCCGACCTGTCGCGCGAATTCATCGGCACGCTCACCGAAGCCGGCGTGCGCATCCGCGCCTTCGACCCGGGCCCCAGGCTGCTGGGCTGGCGCACCAACGCCATCCGCCGCATGCACCGCAAGATCGTGGTGGTGGACGGCGAGACGGCCTTTGTCGGCGGCATCAACTATTCGGCCGACCACCTGGCGGACTTCGGGCCCGAGGCCAAGCAGGACTACTCGGTGGAAGTACAGGGCCCGCTGGTCAAGGAGATCCATGACTTCGTGCGAGACGCCATCGGTGCGCCGGTCAAGCGCCGCTGGTTCCCCCGGCGCTCGCCGCGGCCGCAGGCCCGGGACACGGCCCCTGCAACCGCAGAGGGCGGTGCCGACGCGATGTTCCTCACCCGCGACAACCGCGACCACAAGGACGACATCGAGCGCCACTACCGCGTAGTCATCCGTGCGGCCAAGAAGCGTGTGGTGATCGCCAATGCCTACTTCTTCCCGGGCTACCGCCTGCTGCGCGAGATGCGCCGCGCCGCACGCCGGGGTGTGGAGGTGTCGCTGATTTTGCAGGGCATGCCCGACATGCCCATCGTCAAGGTGGCCGCCGGGCTGCTCTACCACCACCTGCTCAAGGCCGGCGTGCGCATCTATGAATACTGCGAGCGCCCGCTGCACGGCAAGGTCGCCGTCATGGACGATGACTGGTCCACCGTCGGCTCCAGTAACCTCGACCCGCTGAGCCTGGCCCTGAACCTGGAGGCCAACATCGTCATCCGCGACCGGGCCTTCAACCAGCTGCTCGGCGAGCGGCTGCAGCACCTGATGGACAACAGCTGCAAGCAGGTCCAGCTGGACGACGTGAAGGAAACCGGCCCCTGGGCCGCCATCCGCAGCTTCTTCGTATTCCACCTGCTGCGCCGCTACCCGCTGTGGGCCGGCTGGCTGCCCATGCACAAGCCGCGCCTCACGCCGCTGGAGCCCTCGGCCTGCCCGCCGCGCATGCAACAGGACGCGGCATGACCACCCGCGTGCTGCGCGCCGGCAAGACAGCAGCCCCGCTGCCGGCCAGGCGGCGCGGCATGCACTTGCGGCGCATGGCACCGGCACGGGGTGGCAATGGCGCGGACGGGGCCGGCGGCAACGGCATCACCTCCCGTGCCTGGTGGCCCTGGGTCAAGCGCGCCCTGACGGCGGTGTTCTTCGTGCTCGTCGGCTACATGCTGTACCGCTTTGCCAGCACCGTGAAGTGGCCCGAAGTAGCCGCCGCCATCCGCGCCTACCCGTGGCCCGTGCTCGGCGCCGCCTGCGTGCTGGCCGCCGGCAGCCACCTGCTGTACAGCACCTACGACCTGCTCGGGCGCCATTACACCGGCCACAAGCTGGCCACAACCACGGTGATGAAGGTCACCTTCATCAGCTATGCCTTCAACCTGAATCTCGGCTCGCTGGTGGGCGGCATCGCCTTCCGTTACAGGCTCTACTCGAAGCTAGGCCTGGACAACGGGCAGGTCACGCGCATCGTCACCCTGAGCATGCTGACCAACTGGCTCGGCTACTTCCTGCTGGCCGGCGCCATGTTCACCTTCTGGCCGCTGGAGATGCCGCCGCAGTGGAAGATGGACAGCGGCAGCCTGCCGTTCCTGGGCATCGGCATGCTGGCGGTGGTTGCCGCCTACCTGGTGATGTGCGGCGTCTCGTCGCGCAGGCAATGGACAATCCGCGGCCATGAGCTGAACCTGCCCTCGCTGCGCGTTGCCGCGCTGCAGCTGGGAATGTCCTGCGCCAACTGGCTGCTCATCTCCGGCATCGTCTATGTGCTGATGCCCGACCAGGTCGGCTTCACCGACGTGCTCACCGTGCTGCTCATCGCAGCCGTCGCTGGCGTCATCACCCATGTACCCGCAGGCCTGGGCGTGCTCGAAGCCGTCTTCGTCGCCCTGCTGGCCCACCAGGCACCGTCGAGCCAGCTGCTGGCGGCGCTGCTGACCTACCGGGCTGTTTACTACATTGCGCCGTTCGCGATCGCGCTCGTGGCGTATCTCGCCACGGAAGCCCGGCGGCGCTAGGACCGCAGCTGTTTCAACCGCTCACAAAACCGTCACCCCCGGCTGTTAAGATTCGCCCCTTTCCCACGGCAGCAGCAGTTGCCCCATTGCGAAGACCGCCCCGTACATGACCGTTGCCATCGCAGGACGCGCCCCTGCCACGTTCGAGATCAAGAGCGCCAACCTGCCCCTGGTGGCACTGCTGCTCAAATCCGCCGACCTTGCGGCCCTGTCCCAGGATATGGCCAAACGCTTCGGCGACATCCCCGACTTTTTTGACAACGAGCCGCTGGTCATTGACCTGACGCCGCTGCAAGGCGCACACGGTGCAGCAGAGGCGCAGGTGGACTTCAGCGGCCTTGTCACGCTGCTTCGGCAGTACCGCGTCGCACCCGTGGCCGTGCGCGGTGGCAGCGCGGGCCAGATGGCCGCCGCTGTACAGGCCGGCCTGGCCACTGCTGCCGATGCGGTGGCCGCCGAGCCCGCCACGAAGCGCGCCAACAAGGCGCCAGCCCCCCAGCCGCCGCAGGAGCTGCCCGCCCCCGGCGCACTCATCATCAGCAAGCCGCTGCGTTCGGGCCAGCAGGTCTATGCCAAGGGGCGGGACCTCGTCGTCATGGCCATGGTCAATGCCGGCGCCGAAGTCATTGCCGACGGCCACATCCATGTGTACGCACCGCTGCGCGGCAAGGCCATTGCCGGCGCACGCGGCAATACAGACGCGCGCATCTTCGCGCTGGCCCTGGAGCCCGAGCTGCTGTCCATCGCCGGCATCTACCGCACCAGCGAGGTGCCGCTGCCGGCCGATGTGTGGGGCAAGCCGACGCAGGTACGCCTGTCCGGCGAGCCGGGCAGCGAGAAGCTGATCATCGAAGCGCTCAAGAACTGAACACCCCAACAGGAACCATCCACATGGCAAAAATCATCGTCGTCACCTCCGGCAAGGGCGGGGTCGGCAAGACCACCACCAGCGCCAGCTTTGCCACCGGCCTTGCGCTGCGCGGCCACAAGACCGCCGTCATCGACTTCGACGTGGGCCTGCGCAACCTGGACCTCATCATGGGCTGCGAACGCCGCGTGGTGTATGACCTCATCAACGTCATCCAGGGCGAGGCCAACCTGAACCAGGCCCTCATCAAGGACAAGCAGTGCGACAACCTCTTCGTGCTGGCCGCCTCGCAGACCCGCGACAAGGACGCGCTCACGAAGGAAGGCGTGGAGAAGGTGCTGAACGACCTTTCCGACATGGGCTTTGAATACATCGTCTGCGACTCGCCCGCCGGCATCGAGACCGGCGCGCTCATGGCCATGCACTTTGCCGACGAGGCACTGGTCGTGACCAACCCTGAAGTCTCGAGCGTGCGCGACTCCGACCGCATCCTCGGCATGCTGGCCAGCAAGACCAGGCGCGCGATTGAAGGCAAGGACCCGATCAAGGAACACCTGCTCATCACCCGCTACAACCCGAGCCGCGTGGACCAGGGGCAGATGCTGTCGCTGGACGACATCCAGGACATCCTGCGCATCAAGCTGCTGGGCGTCATCCCCGAGAGCGAGAGCGTGCTGCAGGCCAGCAACCAGGGCACGCCGGCCGTTCACATGAAGGGCACCGATGTGTCCGAAGCCTACAAGGACGTCATCGACCGCTTCATGGGCGAAGACAAGCCGATGCGCTTCATCGACGCGCAAAAGGGCGGCTTCTTGAAGCGCCTGTTCGGGGGGAAGTAAGCCATGGCATCGTTCCTGTCATTCCTGCTCGGCGAAAAAAAGAAGACGGCCAGCGTCGCCAAGGAGCGGCTGCAGATCATCCTCGCCCACGAGCGCAGCGGCCGCAACGCTGCGGAGCCCGACTACCTGCCCGCGCTGCAGCGCGACCTGGTGGCGGTGATCAGCAAGTACATCAAGATCAACCCGAACGATATCAAGGTCCACCTCGAACGCCAGGACAACCTTGAAGTCCTCGAAGTAAAGATCGAATTGCCCGACAGCAAATAGCCCCTGTCATCCCGGACTCCGATCCGGGATCCATCGCAGCCTGAAACAATGCCACTTCATGCGCACATGGATTGCGGATCAAGTCCGCAATGACAACCATGATCCCGATTGCGGCCCTCTCACCACTTCAGCGGCGCCGTAAACGGGCTGAGCACCGCAGGTGCCTCACCGCGTCCAGACCTGGGCACGACCTCCACACGGCGGACCATGCCCTCTTCTTCGCGCAGCACGTATTCCGCGCCCTGCCTGTCACCACTGGCGTGACCGGCCATCTCGGGCGCTTCTTCCTTGGGTGCAGGCTGTACAGATTGCACAGGCGGCGCGGCGGCATCACGGGCAACCGGCGCCATAGCGGCCGCAGGGCCGCCCTGCGCCAGCCGCATTGCTGCCGCCTGGCTCAGCACCACCCGCCCATGCGGCTGTGGCGCCGTCCATGCCGCCACGCCCCAGGCCGCAACGCCACCCAGCACGAGCAGCGCCGCCCCCAGGACGGGCACCGTCAAGACATCAGAGCCTGCGCGCCGCACGGAAGCCGCCACCCATCCAGCCGTTGCCCTGCAGGATCGAAGGGTTCGAGCCCGACGCCGGGTCCTTGAACGTCGGCCCCTGCAGGCTGTTGCGACTGTTGATCACGCGGTCGTTGCCCTGGTTGTCCACGCCAAGGTAGATGCCCACATGGTCGATCACACCCGGGTCAGAATCGTCCGAGTCAAAGAACACCAGGTCGCCGTAGGTGAGGTTGCCGAAGTTCGTCGGCTTCACCCCCGTGTTCGGGATGATCCACACCCCCATGCCCTCGCTGCCCGCCTGCTTGGCAGACAGGCGCGGAATGGCCACGCCCGGCCTGTCGTAGCCGCCCTTGGCCAGCGGAACACCCATGCGGTAGCCGAACACCATGCGCACAAAGCCCGAACAGTCCAGGCGCCCGTATTCGTCGTCCTCGTTGTTGTCGCTGCCGCCGTACGACGCGCCATAGTTCCAGCTGATGCCCAGGTGGTCGTTGAAGTCGCCGCCCACATCGGGCCCGTACGACGTGCCGCCCGAGACCCAGCGCTGGCCCGTGTATGCCGATGCATCCGGCACCTTGACGACGGGCGCGCCGTAGATGTACTCCATGGCCACCGCCAGCACATCGGGCCCGGTGCTGGCCAGCAGTGCATCCACCTGCGCTGCGGTGGGAATGCCGCCTGACGGCCAGGGCGTGGCCATCACGCGGATGTACGAGTTGTGCGTCACCGTCTGGGTGCCGCCGGTGATGCCCGACTGGATGGGCTCTGAAAACGTGCGGTTCGGGCCCCAGTGCCGCACGGTGATCGCACCGTCGGTGTAGGTGGCCCGCCAGTTGCCGGCGTCGCTGTTGACCACCGTGCGCGGCGGGTTGTTGAACCGCTGGAACTGGTAGGCCAGGGCCCCTTGGGCAAAGGCCAGGCCGAGGGCCGCAAAGGCCAGGAAGCGAAAAACTGTTTTTGTCATGCGTCAACTCCTGAAGGTTAAAAACCGGATGGGCCAACGCGCGCGGCAAACCCCAGGAACCCAAGCAGAAAACACATGCGCTTCGCCCGTCCACAAGCAGGGCCAAAGCCCTGGCGCCAGCCTATGACCGCGCGATGACGCCGCACATCAAAGCTTGGAGGAGTGACATAACCTGGAGGCAGGTATAACCAGATGGCATCAAGGGGAGCGGGACCCCGGTTCAAGGCAGCTTGCGCGCCACCAGCTCCCTATACCCCGTCCCCGCATCCACCTCCCGCCGGAAGTCCCAGCCGGGCAACAAGGCCAGCACGACTTCAGCGGTGGTCCGCACGATGCAGCCGGGCATGAGGTGCCCGCCCGTCACACGCCCCTGCGCATCCGACACGCTTGCATGCAGGTGCACGCCATCGGGGCTCAGGGTGCCCGACAGGGTGATGAGCTCCAGCGGCGCCACAGTCAACGTGCCTTCATCTTCAGCCGCGTAACGCAGCACCGCGCGCGACAGGCTGCCCACAGACGAAACCACGCAGGCCGCCGTCACGCCCTGCGCGCCGGACAGCTCGCGGAACGCCGCCGCCAGCGACGCACGCAGGTCGTCACCGGGTGACAGCCGCAACACATGGATGGCAACACCCATGACGTTCAGGCCGCCACCGGCCGCGCCGCGGCCACATGGCTCTTCACCAGTTCACCCACGCCGCGTGCCGGGCACTTCTGTACCTTCACCAGCAGCTCATGCCCCGGCCGCTCCACGCCAAAGCGCGACTGCAGGTCATGGCGGATCTGCCCCAGCAGCGCAGCCGCCATCTCGGCATCGGCCATGGCCCTGTGCGCCTGGCCGAAGCGCGGCAGGCGGTGGTAGTCCACCAGCGAACCGAGCTTGTGGTTCGGCGCCTGCGGGTACAACCTGCGTGACACCAGCATGGTGCAGGCAAACGGGTGCGCCGCCTGCATGCCCGCGCGGGACAGCTCGGCCTCCCAGAAGCGGCGGTCGAACGAGGCGTTGTGCGCCACCATCGGCGCGTCTCCCACAAAGCGCGCTGCGTCGGCCATGACGGTTTCAGCCTTCGGGGCCGTGGCAATCATGGCGTTGCTGATGCCGGTGTAAGCCTCGATGAATGCCGAAATGCGCACGCCCGCGTTCATCAGCGACTGGAAGCGGTCCACCACCTTGTCGCCTTGTACCAACACGATCGCCACTTCCGTCGCGCGGTCGCCCATCGTGGGCGACAGGCCGGTGGTCTCGAAGTCAATGACGGCAATGGTCTTCATGTAACAGGCACAGCAAATAGGGACTTCAGGGTTAAACACTTTCCCGCTTGGAGCGGCGGCATGTTTCGTGCATTATTGTTTCAGGATGTTGCCCCCTCGGGCGGCACGGTGGGCAAATAAAGGTGGATGGGCCATGAGGCTTGTAACAGCTGGCGCAGCGGCTGAACACGTGCGCACTCTTTTTGCAGCAGGCATTCTCGCCTGCTGGAGCATGGCCCCGCAGGCGGCTGAAACCTGCAACGCGCCCGACGCCAGGGGAACGGTGTCGTGCACCGCCGGCATGAGCGAGGCACGCATCCGCGAGATCGCCATCAGCCAGGAGCGCTCGCAGTGGTGCTGGGCCGCCAGCATGTCGATGATCTTCGCGCACCACGGCCTGCGCGTGCCGCAGGAACACATCGTGAAAGACGTGCACGGCAAGGTGGAAGACGTCAACGCGCCCTCGGGCGAGGCCATGACCAGCGCCCTGCGCCGCCGCTGGCGCGACCAGATGGGCAACCAGGAATTCGCCGTCAACACCCGCACCGGCGACATCGCCGCCAACCGCTACGAAATCACCAACGCGCAGATTGCCGACGAACTCACCGGCGGCCGCCCCCTGCTCATAGGCACCAAAGGCCACGCCATGGTGCTCGTCAAGGCCAACTACGAACGCCGCACCAACGGCGACGTCGTTATCACCGGCGGCACCGTCATCGACCCGATGCCCGACAAGGGCGTGCGCAAACTGGCCCGGGCCGAGATGGTGCTGAGCTATGTGGCGGCGGTGGAAGTGTCAGAGGTGCGCGATGGCGCGAAGGTGCATGCGCTGAACACCAAGGCTGATGATGTCGGGCGCGAGTTCTGACTACTCACCGCGCAATGACTGGACTATGCATCGCAAACGCGATACATTCGCTGGATGAAGACAGCCACCTTGCCATCCATCCGCGTGGAGCCCGAATTTCGCGCCACTGTTGAATCACTATTGCGTGACTCCGAAACCCTCACGGAGTTCGTAGAAAATTCCATCCGCGAAACAGTCGACAGGCGGCGCAACCAGGCGGAATTCATTGCCCGCGGCATGGCATCGCTGGAAGATGCAAAACGCCGAAACGACTTTGTCGACGCTGATGTCGTCGTCGGGAATCTTCGCCAGCGCATTGCCAACGCCAAAGCACAGCTTCGTTCCAAAAGCCGATGAGCTATCAGGTAAAACTTACTCGGGAAGCCGAGGAAGATCTCGCACGCCTGATCGACTTCATATTGCAACGAGAACTCGATCGCCCTGGAGGCGGTGATCTGACGTTGGCTGACAGGGCGCTCGCTGCAATTCTGGATGGCCTCGCCACACTTCGGAGCTCGCCATTCACCTGCAGGAAAGCCGACCAGAGCCCGTTTCTGAGAGAACTGGTCATCTCGTTCGGCGCAACTGGCTATATCGCCCTCTTTGACATTGCAAACAGCGAAACCGTGATCATCGCGGCAGTGCGCCACCAGCGCGAAGACGACTACCACTGACAAGGCGTCAGCACGGCGCTACCGCACCCCGCTGTTCACACTCCCCCGCCGCGCCTGCGACTGGTTGGTGCCGATCTGCGACTCGCGGTCGTTGCGGCTGAGCGGCGAGCGCTGCGGTTCATTCTTCTGCGTCACGCCCTGGGCGTTCGGCTTGTTGCGGTCGTTCTCGACCTTGCCGGAATGGTCGGCATTGGCATTGGCGCGAGCGGCCTGCTCCATGAGTTTCTTCTTCGACTTGGGATGAGACATTTGAAAGCTCCTTCAGGTTGCCGGCCCCGGCCGCATGCCCGGGCCCAGGCAAACCATTCTGGACGCGCCATGCGCCACGCCTTGTCAGACAACTGCCCTGTCACATCCTGATGCCGCCATGCCAGGGCCCTTACACCTTGCCCGACACCATCAGCATCGCCTCGATCTTGTGCCCGTCCAGGTCGCGCACGAATGCGGCGTAATAGTCCACGTCGTATTCCGGCCGGAAGCCCGGCGCGCCGTCGTCCTTGCCGCCCAGCGCCAGCGCCTTTGCATGAAAGGCCTTGACCTCGTCCACCGAGTTGGCCAGGAACGCAATGTGCACCCCGTTGCCCACCTGCGCCTTGCCGCCGTCATGGGGCTTCTGCACCCAGAACTCCGGGAACGCGCGGCCATAGCCGGCAGCACCCGGAAAGTCCATCACACACTTGATCTGCAGCGTAGCCAGCACCTCGTCATAAAACGCCTTGGCGCGCGGGTAGTCGTTGGTGCCCAGCGAAACGTGGGAGAGGACGCTGGGGTTCAGGGCAGTGGTTGTCATGTGAGGCTCCTTTGGTAGTTGGAACGCCAGCGTAATAACCCCACGCGCTGGGACCTGTCAGTAACCGTTTGATTTGAATCAACCCCACGCGCCGCAAGGCACCCATACTGACAACATCGAGCCGCATACGCATCCCGCACGTGCCCAAGCCCGTCACAGGAACACATATGGCAACGATGATGAAAGCCGCCGTCTTCATAGAAAAAGGCCGCATCGAAATAGCCGACAAGCCCATCCCCAACGTCAGCCCCAACGACGCGCTCATCCGCATCACCACCACCACCATCTGCGGCACCGACGTCCACATCCTCAAGGGCGAATACCCCGTCGCCAAGGGCCTCACCATCGGCCACGAACCCGTCGGCGTCATCGAAAAACTCGGCAGCGCAGTGCAGGGCTACACAGAAGGCCAGCGCGTCATCGCCGGCGCCATCTGCCCCAACTTCAACTCCTATGCCGCGCAAGACGGCGCCGCTTCGCAGGACGGCAGCTACCTGGTGGCGCAGGGCCTGTGCGGCTGCCACGGCTACAAGGCCACAGCCGGCTGGCGCTTTGGCAACCTCATTGACGGGACCCAGGCCGAATACGTGCTGGTGCCCGACGCGCAAGCCAACCTGGCGCCCATACCCGACGGCCTCACTGACGAGCAGGTGCTGATGTGCCCGGACATCATGTCCACCGGCTTCAAGGGCGCGGAGAACGCGAGCATCAAGATAGGCGACACCGTCGTCGTCTTTGCCCAGGGCCCCATCGGCCTGTGCGCCACGGCGGGCGCGCGCCTGCTGGGCGCCTCCACCATCATTGCGGTGGACGGCAACGACCACCGCCTGGGCATCGCCAAACAGCTCGGCGCCGACGCGACACTCAACTACAAGAACTGCGACGTGGTTGATGAAATCATGAAGCTCACCGGCGGCCGCGGCGCGGACTCGTCCATCGAGGCGCTGGGCACGCAGGCCACCTTTGAGCAGGCGCTGCGCGTGCTGAAACCCGGCGGCACCCTGTCGAGCCTGGGCGTGTACTCCAGCGACCTCACCATCCCGCTGTCGGCCTTTGCAGCGGGCCTGGGCGACCACAAAATCGTCACCGCCCTGTGCCCCGGCGGCAAAGAGCGCATGCGCCGCCTGATGAACGTGGTGGCCTCCGGCCGCATCGACCTGGGCGTGATGGTCACGCACGAATTCAAGCTGGCCGACATCGTGGCCGCGTACGAGCTGTTTGCCAACCAGCGGGATGGGGTGCTGAAGGTGGCGATCAAGCCCTGACTACTCCCCCACAGGCCGCCGCATCATCCCCCAAGCCAGCCCCGCCGCCCCCACCGCCGCAATCGCAGCCGCCACAAACACCGAGCCCAGCCCCGCATGCAGCGCCAGCCAGCCGCCCAGCGGGCCGGCCAGGCCCATGGAGATGTCCTGGAACACCACGTACCCGCCCATGGCGGAGCCGCGGCTTTGCGGGGGCGCGCGGCGCACCGCCTCCACGCCCAGCCCCTGGAAGGCCAGCGCGTAGCCGGCGCCCGTCAGCGCCGTGCCCAGGCAGGCCAGTGCCGGCCCCGGCGCAGCCCAGATCAGCAGCTGCCCCAGCGCCTCCATCAGCACGCAATACAGCGCCACGCGCGCGCCGCCCAGCTTGTCCGGCAGATGCCCGATCAGCAGGCGCACCGCAATGAACCCCGCACCCATGCTGGTAAACGCCAGCGCCGCGCTGCCCCAGCCGCGCTGCACAAACAGCAGCACCACAAAGGCGTTGATGGACGCATAGCCAAAGGAGGCCAGCGTCAGCGCCAGGCCCGGCAGCTTCACGATGCCCAGCACCTTGTAGAACGGCACCTTCACGCCCGCCGCCACCGGCATCAGCGCGGGCCGGCGCCAGGCCAGGGCCAGCGCCACCAGCGGCACCAGCACCGTGGCCGCCGCAATGCCGGCAAAGCCGAAATGCCCATACACCCAGGCCCCGGCCGGCGCGCCAAAGCCGTAGGCCGCAAACAGCGCCATGCCCACCCAGCCGATCACCTTGCCCGCATGCGCCGGGCCCATCTGCAGCATGCCCCAGGTCAGCGCCGCCGTCATGATGAACGGCTCGGCCACACCGGTGAAGAGCCGCGCGCCAATGAGCACCGCCAGCGAGGTACGCGCGTCCGCCACAAAGGCCAGTGACACAAAGTACACCAGCCCCACGCACGACGCGCCCAGCAGCCCCAGCATCATCGCCCGCCGGGGGCCCCGCGTGTCCGTCACCGTGCCGGCCAGGCCACGGCCCAGGAAGATGGACGTGATGAACTGGCAGCCCATGACCACCCCCACCGCCACCGTGCCCATGCCCAGCGTGTCCACCACATGGCGCGGGAGCACGGGCAAGGCCATGCCCATGGCAAAGAAGCCCACGAACACCGCCGACATGAGCGGCAGCAGCGGGATGAAGGCAGAGAACAGCGAGTCGGCCGGGGCGGTGGCCTGGGGAGAGTGGGCAGGCAAAGGGAGGGCTTTGGTGATGGGTGGGTGAATGAGGGAGGGCATGCGCCCGGGGAGAACGATAACGCGGGTTGGGAAAGGGTGCACAGACAGGGGTGCCGTTGGGCGCGCATCGTGCGACTTGCTGTGTCACGTGTCTGCTAAAGTTGTATTGCCCACGAAAAAGGTGGGTTCGGGTTGGAGAGCCCGAGACGTGCACGGCCGAGAAAAGGCCGTCGGCTACCCGCGTAGGTTAACCACGCGGCCTTTTACTCGCGCCCCTGTTAGGCGGCCCGAGTGGGAGGTCCGCAAGGACCTACCGGTTTCCCGTGGGCGTCCGGTCTCTCCAACCATTCGGGCTGCCGCCAATCAAGCAGTACCTGTGCGGCGTTCAACATCAACCACTGAACGAAAGAGAGAAACCCCATGTCGCGTACCACGGATCACGACACTAGCAGTACCTGCAGTAACCCCGGCGCCAGCGCGCCACCCCCGGCCTACCACTACAAAGCGCTTCCTGAGAACTTCCACAGCGACATGGAAGACGAGCTGCGCGGCATGAGCGATGCGTTGCATTCCATGGACTTTCTGGAGTCCCTCATCGACCCCATCATGATGTCTGGCCAGCCGATGTTCGAGCTGGACAGGGAAGGGCTCAGCGCATGGCTGCGGATCGTCAACGGGCACTTCTATACGCGGCTGACTGCTGCGCAGAATGTGCTGGATAAGTTGCCGAAGGAGCCGGTGATGCCGGAGTGAGCTAGGGCCGAGAAGGTAGAGCCTTCGTAGTTGTATCAGGAAGGCCAACTACAAACCTTGAAGGACGGCCGCTACACGCTAGCGGCCGGCTTCAGTCGCTATTGGTGCTGGCAGCTGATAAACATCTCAAGACGTAGCTGGATTCTCGCCTCGCGTGGCTCTAAACGCAGTTGGTTCAAATGTCCACGCATCCGGGTCCCAAGGCATTTCTATTAACAGAACGCCGTCTATTGCTTTTATGCCACCGGTACGAACTAACTGTATGTTGCTCACCATTGCC
Source organism: Pseudomonadota bacterium (assembly GCA_040385105.1). GTDB lineage: Bacteria > Pseudomonadota > Gammaproteobacteria > Burkholderiales > Burkholderiaceae_C > JACMQX01. Next base: position 11,218 of record JAZKHY010000021.1, on the reverse strand, counting down.
AGGATCGTGTCCCCCTTGCGAGCCCGATGCAACCTAAGCTCAGCAGCGGTCAACAGAAACAAATCCGCAGATTGACCTGTAGTGCCCTTAACCTCAATAAGCCATTCTTTGCCATCTTTTTCGCCTTTGAAGTCATACGATTCCTTGTCAGACGTATCGACAATTCGATTGAATCCTGCATCTATGAGCCCTTCATAGGTTACGTCCATGGCCCTGCGCTCCACGGCAAAACGTTCTGGCCCAGAAAGTCCCCGACCTTGCCCCTTCTGCGCCGTTTTTGTCGGGGATATCGTTTCCGCAATTGCACTCTGTAAAAACTCCACTTCCTGGCTAATGGCCGCTGGATCCGAGCCTTGACGCTGGAAATCGTAAATAGTGGTGAGCCGCTTACTCAATGCTCGTACGTCAGACCAGAAGTCGGGCTCGTCGAAATCAGCGATCTCGTAGCGTCTTGCATAGGCTATTGCTCGTTCGAACTGCCGAGATAGATCATTCCCGTGCAATTCAACTTTATCTGAGAACCTTCGCGCGTCAAAGCCGGCCGTAGTTGGCAGAGCTCGTGCCCAAGCAATACGTGATTCCAATACGGCGGTGGCGATGGGATGAAGACTCCCATCCTTAAAGGTTGTCGCCCCACACCCAAGCGTCAAATAGAAATACTGCCCCAATCGCGAAAAATGCAGAACCACATACCAACCCTGCGTTGCCGACGGCGACATGAGGTCATCGAATAGTCGGACCCAGGCGGATTCCACTTTTCTGCCAACACCATCCTTGCCTTCAACCTTAGCAGCGTACCCAGCTGATGAGAAGATGGGTTCGATTTCCTCCAAATGATTTTCGATCAGTTGACGCAACGTAACTCTGACCAATATCCCACGACGCTGCATAGCTACCGTATTGTCTTTGGAATATTTCCGTTGCAAATCCAGTATCTCGCCTAGTGTGTCCGTGAGCGACGCGACGCCGGGCGACCGCTTTGGAGCAATCGTAAAGCCCGCTCGCTCCAACACTCGAAAGCACGTCGACTCCTGGCCGCCCTTAAACGTCTGTGGAGTAAATGGTCGGTGCGTAAGCTGTTCTAATGCCAATCCAGCGACGCGCTTTGGCGGGTATCGAGCTCCTTCGAACAGTAAGTCATATTTAGTTGACTCGGCGAAAGCGGTTGGGCGCCCAGCTTTTAAGAGGCGAAGCGCCTCCAATATGTGTTCCCGCGTCAACAGGCTGAGCGGAGCCTCGGTCCCAACCTTCGACTCAATGGCGGCATCGTGTTCAATCGCGATGCGCTTGAAGGGTGCCGAATTGATTTGGCAATTAGTACAAAAGCCGAGATGTTTGTACCTTTCGTCGAGCCGAGTCTCTGAGTCGGCTACAGCAGCTTCAACGGCATCAAATGTCAGCCACCCTCCGATACGATTTAGAGAGCCAACAGGCTTTACGCCGCCCGCGCCTCTTCTTCGAACATCTCCACAACCGTCATCCAGATGCAACATCTGCGTACGATTCGGCTGATCCACATTTAACCAGTACTGCATACTACTTGTACTCCACCTCCATACTACTCGGGTGAAGTCAACGCGCCCACTGGGGTTCACCCATTAGATGTGTGTTCTCCTGAATCGAATGCGTCGCCAACAGTAGGTATTTAGATTGACGAACAACGGCTCAATAAAACTTATGTGGAGTTCTTCTGTGCAGAAGCGTCATCCGCCCTGCTAACCCCGCCTTCCTTGGGACCGATCCGTAGCTCAATCTCGCACCCGGAAAATTGGAAAATACTGTTCGATGAGAGGTCAGCCCCAAGCTTCTGTTGCCGTTCCGAGATCTTTTTGGGAACAACAACAAGAGGGTTTTCTTCGTCGCCCCGGTACGAGGCCAGCATCTCATGCCAACCCAGCCATTCAGCGCGCTTATCCTGATTTGTCTCGCCGCTAAAACGGGCGTTGTAACGAGCGAGAACATAAATCAAGGGCCTGTCCGAAGCACCCAGACCGGTCAAACCGAGACCTTTAGCGACGTCGGCACTGGATCGCCCATCGATCCAATCCGAGACCTTTCCGACCCATTCGTTTGCCTTCTCAATATTACGACGACGGCTCTCACGCTCAGCCAGTGATCTGCCAAAAACGTCATGCCATTTCAACTGCACCAAAGCGAGTGCGCCCGATCTACGGTCAAGCACAACGGCATCGATATCTGTGAGCAGCGTTCCATCCGTCCGCCGGATGGCGAACCCACTGCTCGGCACCGAAAAGTTCGGCTCTGGAAACATATCTGCAAGATCCTGCCTGAATGCAGCCTCCCTCAGATCAACTCCTCTATCCCAATCCCGTTGATAGTTAACTCGTAGATGCCGAAACAGCGCGAAGTAAGGATTCGTGAGTGCTCCGAAGCACGGCATAAGCACGAAGTTCTTACCGAGATCAACGTAGAAAGGGCAAGGCGTTTCATGGGCGCTTTCCCAGTCCGCCAACCCATCAGCGTCCAACGTCAATGCCTTCATCGTCGCAGCAATGCGGCTCCTAGGAAGCCCGGCCTCCTCCCAGACCGCCGCCACGTCTTCGCGCCGTGCAAAAATAGTAAAGGTGTCGATCAACCTCACACCGGGCCGCTTCCTTTCAAGGATGGCAGCGAAATCTATGTGCGCAAGTACTCGGCCCAGCGCTTGGTCACAAGCATGCTTCCACGTACCGAAATCTCTATCTCCCAGGACGACGCTTGAGTCCAACGCTTCGGCTTCAAAGAAGGTCGATGCTACCGCTTGTGCTTGAGACCGGTACGCCTCGACGATCTCCCAATCGTTGTCGTATCTAATAAACCAGCCATCCACCACATCAACAAATGACTGCATCCGCCGATGCCTACGTTCCCAGCCTCGCTTATCTCCACCTTTTCCAGACTTCTCTCCAGTCCGACTCCGTTTCTCTTTCATCGCAGAGAAGCTGGCGTACTCCGGCGCACCTTCTGATACTGAGAGCAAAATCTTGTTGTCGCCGACGAGCGAAGCAACTACCAGTCCGTACCTTTCTGTCGCAGCCAGACGCTTAAGATACGAAAGCTCGCCGCACTCATTGAGATACCAACGCGCGAAACTCTCATCCTGCGGTGTCATTGGATGCCAAGGCAACGGACCGGGGAAACCTTCAACTCTGGTCAAAAATGGCTTAAGCGCTGCGGCGACCCCAGCAAACGCAAAAAATTCCTCATTCTTTTGCCCATTCGAGCTGCCATCTGAACTGTTACGCCACATGCGTCGGACCGCAAGCATGTCCAATGTGCGAACTATCGCAATGATTGCCTCACGCTCGCGAAACTGCCAGAACGCAAGCGCCTCCCTCTGCATCACCGCAATTAGCTCATCGATGCGTAATTCGGCAAGCATAGGTGTCCGCTTAGCCATAGGTTCTCTCCATCACAGTACGTCAAACCATTGGGTCGAGAACGGATTGACTTGCCACAGCCCCGTCCTATAGAGTAGGCTCGCACTCGATCGACCCACCACTTCGTCGCTGCTCCGCACAATGGATACGCTCACTCCAACAAAACGCAGCGCGTTAATGGCTCGTGTACGAACTCGCGACACGCGACCAGAAATGGTGGTGCGCAAGGTCGTTCACGGCCTTGGCTATCGCTACATCCTGCACGATCGTCGACTGCCTGGAACACCGGACGTCGCTTTTCCTGCGCGGAAAAAAGCTGTAATGGTTCACGGCTGCTTCTGGCACGGGCATTCGTGTCGCCGAGGCAGCTTGCCAAAAGCCAATCAAGATTTTTGGGTCGCGAAGATTAATGGAAATCGAAGACGAGACGCGTTAAAGACAAACAGTCTTGAAGCAATGGGATGGCAAGTTCTCACTATTTGGGAGTGTGAGACGTCGGCCACAGCGCTCGACCAGTTGTAGTTCAGGCTGCTCGAATTTCTTGAGGGCTAGGAGCTTCCGGCAAATCCACAAACTCTAGTCCGATCCGCGCCCGCTGCTGTCCAGCATCTGCAAGAAAACGATTTGCATAGTCAGATCGTAGGACCCCAATAACCTCGAACTCTACGGGCGTTGCAACAGGCGCCTGGTCGGCTTGCCTAAGAACAAAGCCATTGAACCTGGCCTTTGATACAACGCCTTCTGTCGCCAGCAACAACGCCTCCAATCTCATCTGGCGTGAGTTCTCGTCCAACACCTCAAGCGCAATGGGTACATTGTCCGCCGACAAAAATATATGGCGACTCCTAGTCGCCGTTTTTAGCAACCCGCCAATGCTGCCAATGTCTTTCACAAGATTCAGTCGCGCAGCGCTGATCGGCCTAAGCGGATGAAGATCGCCATCCCATCCCTTTTGATTTTGTCCCGGTACAAGATCACATGCGGGAGACGTGCAAACCCAATAGTCCATCCTTCCATTGAGGTGAGCCCTGAAGACTACCCCCGTAGTCATAGGCCCCTCTACGAAGTGATCCGAGCAGAGATGCTCATTCATTGCATGAAAAACCGCCGCGTCATTAAGGTCCGCGCCTCCCGAAGCCATTTCCTTTGCGCGTTCGACATGCCCTGTCGCGCCGACAGGCTCAATAATACGAGAACCAAAGCTCGCAATTGAGTTCGAGACATTCTGAATCAGGCGCGAGAACAGTCTTGCGTACAGGTCGCCAAGAAAGTTTCGCCTCTCATCCACAGTTTTACCCAAAAGAATTCTCAACAACCAGCCCGCCTGCCGCCTTGGTGTGTCCAAGACTGCATCATCAAATAGATGTCCCGTCTTCTCAAGTGAAGCGCGCGCGTGGACCATCATTACCTGAAGTACTGGTGGATCCCAAGCAACCAATGCATTGGTCAATCGCTCCACAAAGACAGTGGGCTCTTCAAGCTTGTCCACAACGACTGCAAAAAGATTGCCTTGAGTAATCCAATGCGTACCGTTCACCTCCGAAGAGTAACTTCCGCGGACATTGCTTTCGATCGGGCGAATACTGACGATCTCCCTCCTCACCCGAGCGGCCATAAACTGGCCACAGAGTGTGTTGATGATGTCGTTTTGGAGTCGCCCATCACCTAGGCCGGCAGCACGAAGAATTGCTCGAAGTTCATTCGCGCTCCCGTTCGGTAGCTTTCCCGAGAGGAAGTTGTCGACCACGTCATCATTTAGCGCAGCACTGAGAGCATCAGATACATCTGGATCTAAATCTTCAAGCGCCCGGGTTGCTGCGTTCGCTGCCAACGTGTAAACGCCAGCACCCAAACTAAATGCCACATCACGCACAACCTGAACGGGCGATGCAGCTGTATAGATCGTCACCAAATTGAAGTGATCGGATTTGGCCAGGCGCTGCAAAATCTGAAGCGCAGTCGTTGGGTCATCCTTTTTTGCCGGGTCTAAGTGAAAATCCAGGACCAGCAGATCTGATTGATGCAAATGATCAACTCTAGCCAACTCTTCATCTTTATGAGCTGCGTTGTCCACGTCGCACAACCAACCACGATCTCTGCAAAACTGAAACAAGCCAGTAGCTCGATCAAAGTCCAAATTCGACGCGGCTCCGTAATCTTTTATTTTTGAGTAAACAGGAAACTGGTCATCGATAAGCAGTGCAAACCGGATCGGAGCAATGAACGCCTCTCTTAGAAGCTGGGCAGATACTTTAGGCATCAAAACCGCTCCTTAAAACGATCTCGAAATTTGCCCCTGGCAAGACCTTCTTCTCGCTGTCAACAACGTACGAGATTGAATGACCACCTGCCGCAAGAGTTTGTCTACACAGATAAAGTCCCACTCCGCGACCTCTGGCGCGACGACTAAAGAATAGCTCGAAAAGATTCGGAATATCCTCAGGATCAATACCTCGGCCGTTGTCGCTGACGAGAAGCGTTCCATCGCCTGCAGAAAGACAAACTTCTCGCCCTGTCTGCAACTCTGACAACCAATAGATCGAGTTGTTAACCAGGTTTATGAATACCGGGTAGATCCGCGACGGAAATTCAAAAAATGCAGCTTTCTCGAATCGTTCAGTTGTCACGAAATTTATGCCTTGATCGGAAATCAGAGGACCAAAGAACTCACGCAGATAGACTTGAATATCACCGCCAGTGATTTTTTGTCGTGTGTCCCCGCCGGCAATTTGCATTTCCGACAAAAAGCGTAAGCGTTCGACAAGTTCGAGCCGCGCCACGTTTGCTTGCTGGAACGCAGTCGACGTCCGAATCGATTCGGGCAGCGCATCTAGACTCGCGGCGAGCCGCCGATCCAACGTATGCAGCTCGTGACTCAAGATTTCGACACTGATGCCGACCTGCGCCAGACTTTGAACTTGCTCCAATCTTCGTTCTAGTGTGTCGCCATGCGCTGCTGAATAGGCAAGCGCTCCATCCAAGTCCAAGCCTTCAGAAAGCTGCTTCATTGCCCTACCGTAAGGTTGGTACATATCAGAGAATTTTCGGAAAAGGGTGTCCCGTACTTTGTCCATTTCCGCAAGAACAACCCCAAGAGGCGTTCTATCCTGCTCAACATCTACAAGCAACGGGGCGACCGCCATGTAGTACTCGCTGCCCGCCTCGTCAAAGCTCTTGCCAATACGGTCAAACTCACTCCGCAGAAGTGTCTCGATCTCTTTCCGCCATTTGCCTAACTGATCTGTGAGTGATCGCTGGTTACGCCCTAAATGCGACCGCGCCACTTCTATGGCTGGCTTAGCACTGGTCTGCGCTGCTGCTTCGGTCCAGGCGCTTCGAATTCCTTCTATGCGGGCAGCCATATCAGAATACCTATCACGATAGTCGCGATAGGTGTCTTCAAACTTACCTAATTTTCTCGGCTTTGGAGGCGTTCTTAGTGCCGACCGCTCTTCAACTAGATCATTAACTTCCTTACCGATTTCCCAGATTGCCGTCGCATCTCTTTTCTCAATAGCCGCATTGAGTTGCTCGCTAACTCTCTTCGATCTATCCAGCGCAAGATTTACACGCTCTGACTGATCCCGAACAGCATCCCTGAAAGCTGCGAGCTGGCTCCTCTGAGTCTTCTTCGAAACTTCAGCCGCTGCATCGTTCTCTGCTTCAATCGCTGGCAAGAGCTCTTTTCGAACTGGTGAGTCTCCACCGAAATAACGTCTTGCGGTCGTCTTAAGCAGCTCAATAACAAGCAGCTGAACCGCACGACTGGCGGTGTTATCTATGAGGCCTTCTCGTCCCGCCTTGTCCCTGAGATTTGGGTTTCCTTCGCGAGAAATTGCGATTCGACCAAATAAGCGCCTACTCGCCCAAAACTCACGTCCAGCTTGCGACTGCCGACGTTCTTCAATCTTGAAAAAGTCGTTCTCTGGTCGCCCATAAGGCATCACTCGTAAGCCATCGCGATATATGCTCAGGCCGGAGCGAGCATCAGCGCGCTCGGCTACGCGAGCATGAATTTCCGGGGGAAGAATAGACGAGCGAAGGACTGGTTCAAAGGCGCCAATTACGACCGAAAACCCACCGATGCGGTCCTTTGATGACGTTGGAGGAGGAGAAGGGGGAATCAGCTCAACCTTCCCCAAATCTTTTCCGAAAGCCCAAACGCGGCCGCGAAAAACACCGTGTTCGTCGAAAGAACCTTCCAGCACGTGATCTAGACTATGAAGGAACCCTAATCCGAAGCCTTCCTCACGCCCAACAACCGTCGAAGATCCTGAAGAAGAATGAACAACGACTTTGTAATCGAGCACATCTTCCGAGCTCTCTACGTACGGGTCAGAAAATCCACTTAGCGTTCGAACCAGTGAAGCCTTATTTGAGTCCTGTGCGTCACTCAGAACCGCGCCTGACCCAGGCACCCATGCTGTCAAAGCACTGTTTAAGTCGAACAACAACAAGGCGGTTCCTGCAGGACGAATACCGGTCCAGACGTCCCAGTCTGCAAGCACTCTGTTTAAGTCCCACGTGCTTTCGACGAGACCTTTAATCTGAAGCGAAGTGGTTTGAGTAAAAGCTTCCTGCAGCGCCTCGTATTCGTCAAGCTTTTGCCATGCCGCACTTAGTCTCTGAGTTCGCTCTACTGGGCCATTTTCTCCACTGAGGTTCTCGACTAACGCGCTTCTAAGCGACGGAAGTAAGTCGCTTAACTCGTCCTGAAGCTCAAATTCGATAACCGGTAACCGAATGTCTTCCAAAAAAATGTAGGGATTTTCAAACAGTCTCCAGTCCACTAAGCAGGCAACAAACTTACTGTTTAGCTGCTTGGACAAAACCAAGACTGCCGATCCAAGCGCAGCGACTGAAAGGCGACCGATACCCTTTTGACCTTGCTTTGGCCGTTCAGGAAGACCCTGCCTTAGATAATCAGGAATGGATGCCCCTGCCGCTTTGGACTCCGTACCAACGACGAGCCAACTCTCAACGAATTGACTCCGGCTCATGCCGTGACCGTCGTCGGCAATCATCCCTAACGGCGGCTGGGCCTCGTAAAGATGTAGCGCTACTCGACGCGCATAAGCGTCGTACGCATTTTTCCAAAGCTCACTAATCGCCGTCGGAACGTCGGCAATCTGTTCACGTCCTAGGTGATCAATTGTCCTAGCGCGCGTCTGAAACGCGAGTGCCTCCACCATGCCGCTCCTCCTTCAGCTCAATCTTTAATCTGTTTAAGCCCCTTGGCGATCCGCCGCAATAGTACTGCCCCAAGCTTTATAGGTACAGCGTTTCCGATCTGTTCCCCCGCAGATATTAGACCGCCTTTGAAAACAAACCAGTCGGGAAAAGTTTGGAATCTGGCCGCATGCCGAACTGAAATTCCATGGTTCTTCGAAGGATGCAGGAAACGCCCTTTAGACGGATTAATGCATGCCGTAGTCATGGTGGGCGCTGGCTGTGCTGGATCGATCCGCCCATAAACGTCAGTGTGCCCATCATGACTCTCGTGGCACGGAAGAATCCTATTTGACTGAGACCGGCTACCTCCATTGTGCGGCGTCGACTCAAAAACTTCAATCAGCGCAGCTGAGTGATTCATGTGAACATCATTCGGGTCACCCTTCTTGATAACCTTTTTGAACACTGTTCTTGCTTTAAGCCACCGCTTCAAGCCACCTTCCTTCTGCCGAGGCTTTAGATCCCCGTACGTCGGTTGAGGCGGCCAATCAATATCTAGTTGTATGTCCTCACGTATACCAAGGATGAACACACGTCTTCGGCGTTGCGGCACGCCAAAATCCCGGGCATCAATGGTCACAGGTTCTTTGACCACATAGCCTGCCAACTCTCCAGCCGCATAGAACTCGTTGAGAAAGTCGCTATGTCTCTTCCAAAGAATGCCAGGCACATTTTCCATGAGGAACACCTTGGGCTTCAACGCCTTAACGAACTCAAAGTAACGAAGAATAAGCTGATTTCTAGGATCGCCTACGCCCGCGCCCTTGATTCGATGCACAGAGAAACCCTGACAAGGGGGTCCACCTAGGACAACATCGCATTCCTTTTTCCCTGAGAAGTGCTTCGTCGCAACAGCGGTTGGATCAAGTTTGAGAATGTCATTCTCATACAAGGTCGTCCCCCTTGGCTTGATCAAGTTCTCCCGATAGGTCAGGCAAGCATTCTTATTTTGCTCAACTGCCGCTACAACCTTGAAGCCAGCACGCGTTGCGGCGAGAGACAGCCCACCTGCACCCGCGAAGAGATCTACGCAGGTAAGGCGAGCGGCGCCTCGCTTTTTCTTCGTTCCCATCTTTATTTTTTTTATGCGACTAGCGAAGCAACGTATCAAACGTCGATATTCGCCGCCCTGAGCGCATTCGTCTCGATGAATTCCCGCCGCGGCTCCACCTCGTCGCCCATGAGCATGGTGAACACGCGGTCGGCCTCGATGGCGTCGTCGATCTGCACCTTGAGCAGGCGGCGCACTTCAGGGTCCATGGTGGTTTCCCACAGCTGCTGGGGGTTCATCTCGCCCAGGCCCTTGTAGCGCTGGCGGGCGGTGGCGTTTTCGGCCTGCACGATGAGCCAGGCCATGGCCTGGCGGAAGTCAGCCACGCGCTCTTCCTTGGCTTTCTCGCCCTCGCCGCGCTGCACCTTGGCGCCCTCGCCCATCAGGCCGCGGAAGGTGTTGGCGGCGTCGGCCAGGGTCGCGTAGTCCGCTCCGTGCACAAAGTCCTGCGTGAGCACGCTGCTTTTCACGTTGCCGTGGTGCCTTCTGCTGATGCGCAAAATGGGTTTGTCGGTGCGCACATCAAACTCGGCGGCCACTTCGGCCGGGCTGCCTGCGGCCCCTTCCGTGACTTGCAGGCTGGCCTGCAGCGCAACGGCTGAGGCTTCGGCGTCGGCCACGGTGTCCAGGTTCAGGGCCACGCCGTCGGCCACGCTGCGCAGCGCCTCGGCGTCCATGAAGTTGCGCAGCCGCGCAATCACGGCTTCGGCCAGCTGGTGCTTGCGCGCCAGCTCGTCCAGCGTATCGCCGGTGATGACGTTCTGTGGCGGCACGGTGCCGTCGGGCAGCGTCCCGGTGATTACGGTTGCGTCCTTCAGCGCGATGCGCAGCAAAAAGCTGTCCAGCGCGCCAGCGTCCTTCAGGTATTGCTCTTCCTTGCCGACCTTCACCTTGTACAGCGGCGGCTGGGCAATGTAGATGTGCCCGCGCTCCACCAGCTCGGGCATCTGGCGGTAGAAGAAGGTGAGCAGCAGCGTGCGGATGTGCGCCCCGTCCACGTCGGCATCGGTCATGATGATGATGCGGTGGTAGCGCAGCTTGGCCACGTTGAAGTCGTCCTGCCCCGTGCTGCCGCCGGCCTTGCCGATGCCGGTGCCCAGGGCGGTGATGAGCGTCAGTATTTCATTGCTGGTCAGCAGCTTCTCGTAGCGGGCTTTCTCCACGTTCAAAATCTTGCCGCGCAGCGGCAGGATGGCCTGGAACTTCCGGTCGCGGCCCTGCTTGGCCGAGCCGCCGGCGGAGTCACCCTCGACGATGTAGATCTCGCACATCGCCGGGTCTTTTTCCTGGCAGTCGGCCAGCTTGCCGGGCAGGCCCATGCCGTCCAGCACGCCCTTGCGCCGCGTCATTTCGCGGGCCTTGCGGGCGGCTTCGCGGGCGCGCGCGGCTTCAATGATCTTGCCGACGATGATCTTGGCGTCGTTCGGCCGCTCCTGCAGATAGTCGCCCAGCAGCTTGCTCACGATGTCTTCCACCGGGCCGCGCACTTCGCTGGAGACGAGCTTGTCCTTGGTCTGGCTGGAGAACTTGGGCTCGGGCACCTTCACGCTCAGCA
>JAZKHY010000020.1:0-39219 GCA_040385105.1 Pseudomonadota bacterium | reverse complement strand
GCAGGTGATGACCAGCAACCCGCAGCTGTTCTGGGGCCTGATCGCCTCGATGTGGCTGGGCAACGCGATGCTGATCATCCTGAACCTGCCGCTGATCGGCATGTGGATCAAGCTGCTGACGGTGCCCTACCGCTTCCTGTTCCCGGCCATTGTGCTGTTCTGCGCCATCGGCGTGTACTCCACCAACAACAACACTTTCGACATCTGGATGGTGGCGATCTTCGGCGTCATCGGCTATGGCTTCGTGAAACTCGGTTGTGAGCCTGCGCCGCTGCTGCTGGGCTTCATCCTGGGGCCGATGATGGAGGAGAACCTGCGGCGCGCGTTGCTGCTGTCGCGCGGTGACTGGAGCGTGTTCGTGACGCGCGGCCTGTCGGCGGGCTTGCTGGCTGCGGCCCTGCTGATGCTGGTGATCGTGTTGCTGCCTTCGGTCAAGAGCAAGCGGCAAGAGGCGTTTGTCGAGGAATAGGACGCCCCCCGTCCGGCCTTCGGCCGCAGCTGAACAACGGCGCCTTCGGGCGCCGTTTTGCTTTTTGACGCTGGCACGGCGCTTGCATCTGTTCTTGGATACAAGTTTGGATGCCTTCAAGTGGTGCATGTTCTGAATCCTGTTGATCCTGTCCAAGACCTGCCGACGGCGGATGGCGGGCCATTGCCGTCCTTCGCGTCCCAGGCATGGCTGGCCCGCGCCGCTTCCCCGGTTTCCGGCGCCGCCACAGGTGCATTGCAGGGCCTGACGTTCGCCGCCAAGGACAATATCCATGTGGCGGGGCTGCCCACCACTGCGGCCTGTCCGGCATTCGCAGGCACGCCGGCCGTTCATGCCGCTGCGGTGCAAAAGCTGCTCGATGCTGGTGCGTCGCTGCTCGGCAAGACCAACCTCGACCAGTTTGCCTGCGGCCTCAACGGAACGCGCTCTCCTTATGGCGCCGTTCCCAATGCCTTTGACCCGGCCTATGTCTCGGGCGGCTCCAGCTCGGGCTCGGCCTATGTGGTCGCCACGGGGCAGGTGGACTTTGCCCTGGGCACCGATACTGCCGGCTCCGGCCGGGTGCCGGCAGGCCTGAACAATATCGTGGGCATCAAGCCTTCCAAGGGGCTGGTCAGCGCGCGCGGCGTGGTGCCTGCTGCGCAGAGCGTGGACTGCGTGTCCATCTTCGCGCGCACCGTCGGCGTGGCAGCGCAGGCGCTTGCCGCCGCCATGGGTTACGACCCGCTGGACCCCTATTCGCGCGAGATTCCAATGGCAGCGCAGCCCTATCCGGCGGCATTCCGCTTCGGCATCCCGGTGCCGCTGGAATTTTTTGGCGACACGGCTGCCGAAGCCGCCTTCGCGCAGGCGGTGGACAAGCTCAAGGCCATGGGCGGCACGCCGGTTTCCATTGACTATGCGCCATTGGCAGCCGCCGCAACGCTGCTGTATGAGAGCGCCCTCGTCGCCGAACGCTACGCCGCCATCCGCGAATTCTTTGACGCGCACGAGTCAGAAGTCATGGAGCCGGTGCGCAGCATCATCGCCAAGGGCCGCAGCTACAGCGCCGCAGACCTGTATGAAGCCCAGACGCAGTTGCGCGGGCTGGGCCAGCAGGCCGCGGCGATGTGGAAAAACATCGACGTGCTGCTGGTGCCGACCGCGCCGACGCACTACACCATCGCGCAGATGCAGGGCGACCCGGTGGCGCTCAACCGGAACCTGGGCGCGTACACCAACTTCGTCAACCTGCTGGACTATGCCGCCATCTCGGTGCCCAGCAGCATGCGGCCGGACGGCCTGCCCTTCGGCATCACGCTGATCGGCCTGTGCGGCAGCGACTGGCAGCTCGCCGAACTGGGGCAGCGCTACCACCTGGCGACGGGCCTGGCCCAGGGCGCAACGGGCGAGCCGCTGGGCAGGGCGCAGCCGATACCGGGTATCAAGGCCGCGCCGACTGTCAGGGTCGCGGTGGTCGGTGCCCACCTGTCGGGCATGCCGCTGAACTGGCAGCTCTCCGAGCGGGGCGCCACGCTGGTGTCCACGACGCAGACCGCGCCGCACTACAGGTTCTACGCGTTACCCGGCACGGTGCCGCCCAAGCCTGGCCTGGTGCGCGTCGCGCCCGGCGAGGGCGGCCCGATCGCGCTGGAGGTGTGGTCCATGCCGGTGGAGCAGTACGGATCTTTCGTCGCATTGATCCCGGCGCCGCTGGGCATAGGAACGATCGAGCTTTCGGACGGCAGCAGCGTCCAGGGCTTCCTCTGTGAATCACAAGCGCTGGCCGGCGCGCAGGACATCACGCACATGGGCGGCTGGCGCAACTACATCACATCGCTCAACGCAGCGAAAGCCGCTGCGGCGGCCCCATGAACAGACCATTTTCCAACCTCATCCAGGAGAGCCTCATGACCAGGACTGCAAACACCACCACGCCGGCCACCACCGCAAATGCCCACTCGCGCCGCAGCGTACTCAGGACCGGCGCAGCAGCGCTGGGTGTGCTGGCCGCACCGGCGCTGGTGCGCGCCCAGGCCGGCCCCAAGATCCGCATCGGCTACTGGCCGATTGCCGCAGGCCTGCCGTTCTATGCGGCGGTGGAGCTGGGCTACTTCAAGGAAGCGGGCCTCAATGTGGAGCCGCTGAAGTTTGCCGGCGCGCAGCAGATCATGGAAGGCATGCTGTCCGACCGCGCCGACGGCAGCGCCAACGGAACCGGCTCGGCCAACATCGCCATCGGCGAGATCGCCGCGCCCGGCTCCTTCAAGATCTTCTGCTCCAACCCGAGCAATGTGAAGAACGTGCTGGACGAAGTCATCGTGCCGGCCGGCAGCACCGCCAAGACCATGGCCGACCTCAAGGGCAAGCGCGTGGGTTCGGGCCCCGGCATCCAGAACGTGACCCTGGCCAAGACGGTGCTGGAGCGCGGCGGCGCCACCGGTGCCACCGTCGTTGAACTGCCCATTGGCCAGCATGTGGCAGCGCTTGCCGCCGGCCAGCTGGACGGCTGCTATACGCTGGAGCCCACCGGTACCATCGGCCGCTTGAACGGCACCACCAGGGTGCTGGAGGCCGGCGTCATCGCCAAGTATGTGCTGGGCGACCCGATGGCGCCCTGGTTCGGCGGCTCGGCCTCGCTCACGGCGGCCTTCATCAAGAAGAACCCGGAAGAAGCGAAAAAGTTCATCACTGCCTATGGCAAGGGCGTGGCCTATGTGCGCTCCAAGCCGGCCGAGGCACGCCAGTACCTCAAGGGCTACACGGCTATCGAAGGCCCGCTCACCAGCGAAGTGCCGCTGGCCGCCTACACCATGTACAACGAGTTCAAGCCTGCCGACATTGCCCACTTCCAGAAGTTCTTCGACCTGTTCAGCGAGAAGGGCATCTTCACCTCGCGCCTGATGGTCGACACCATGATCTACAAGGGCTGAACGCGATGAGCACCACCACCGAGGCAGCGGCGGTCGCCGCCCCTGCTGCCAAACCCTGGACGCCACCGGAGGCCAATGCGACGTCGGCGCCGCCGCGCGAACCGGCGTGGAACAAGGCCCTGCCTTTCATCGGCCCCATCGTCCTGTTCATCCTCTGGGACCTGGCCGTGCGCACCGGCTTCATCAAGGCGCTGCTGCTGCCGCCGCCGATGGATGCACTGGGCACGCTGCTCAGCGGTCTGGCGGGCGGCCCGCTGCTCAAGGACTTCGGCGTCACGGTGTGGCGCACGGTGCAGGCCTTCCTGATCGCCGCCGCCGTCGGCATGCCGCTGGGCGTGCTGCTGGGCAGCAACGAGAAGGCCTACCGAAGCGTGGAATTCCTGATCGACTTCTTCCGCTCCACGCCGTCGTCGGCGCTGATCCCGCTGTTCCTGATGATCTTCGGCGTGTCGGACATCAACAAGGTCGCGATCGCCGCATTCGGCGCCTTCCTGATCGTGGTGTTCAACAGCGCCTACGGCGTGATCAATGCGCGCAAGCAGCGGGTCATGGCGGCCAAGGTCATGGGCGCCTCGCGCTGGCAGATCTTCAAGGATGTGCTGGTGTGGGAGAGCCTGCAGCCCTCGTTCGTCGGCCTGCGCTCGGCGGTGTCGATGGCGCTGGTGATCGTGATCGTGGCCGAGATGTTCATCGGCGCCGACAGCGGCCTGGGCAACCGGATCATCAATTCCCAGCAGGTGATGAATGTGCGCGACATGTATGCGTCCATCCTGGCGGCGGGTGCCCTGGGCTATGCCTTGAACATCCTGTTCCTCGTCGCCGAACGGAAAATCGTGCATTGGAGTGGAAGATGAGCGCTGTCCTCAACGCCCCCGTATTCGCCGATGTGCCTGTGCCGGAATTCAAACCTGGTCCGGCCGGCACGCACATCACCATCCGCGGCCTGACCAAGTACTTCGCGGGCTGGCCGCTGTACGAGAACTTCGACCTGGACATTCCCAAGCACAAGATCGTCTCGGTCTTCGGGCCGAACGGCTGCGGCAAGAGCACGCTGATCAACATGATCGCCGGGCTCATCCCGATCGACTCGGGCGAGATCCTGTTTGACGGCAAGTCGCTCAAGGACACCAAGATCGGCTATGTGTTCCAGAACTACCGCGAGGCAATGTTCCCGTGGATGCGCACCATCGACAACATTGCCTACCCGCTCAAGCTGGAGGGCCGCTCCAAGGCCGAGGTGGATCGTCGCATGGCCGAGCTCGTCGCCTCGTTTGACGTGAAGTTCGACCTCAACCGCTACCCGTACGAACTCTCGGGTGGCCAGCAGCAGACGGCATCCATCATGCGGGCACTGGCCAACGGGCCCGAGGTGCTGTTCCTGGACGAGCCTTTCTCCGCGCTCGACTTCGAGATGACGCTGTTCATCCGCGAGAAGCTGCAGGAAGTCTTCATGAAGACCGGCACGACGATGATGCTGGTGTCGCATGACCTGGAAGAAGCCGTGTACCTGGCCGACCAGGTGCTGCTGCTGACCAAGCGCCCGACCAGGGTGGCGGAGATACTGCCGTACACCGACCCGCGCCCGCGCACGGTGGAGACGCTGTCGCAGCCCAGCTTCATCAGCGCGAAAAAGCTCAGCCTTGAAATTTTCCAGAGGGAAGTCAGACGATGACTCACGCGTCATGAATGATGAGCAGACTCTTGCCTATGTGAAAGCGACCGCGCTCGCGCTGGCCCTGCCGCTGGACGAAGCGCGCGCGGGGCGCGTCGCCGCCAACCTGCAGCGCACGGCCGCGATGGCGGCGTTGCTGGAGGGCGCACCGCTGGCGCCGCACGACGAGCTGGCGGAGATCTACTGCCCCGCGCCGTTCCGGGCGACGGACGAGGGGCAGGACACCCTATGAGGACGACAACGCAGATTGTGCGGGCCATCGCCACCGGGCAAGCCAGCGCCGCTGAAGTGGTGGAGGCCGGCATCGCCCGCATCGAGGCCACGGACGGGCGGGTCAATGCCTTCACCGGCCGCACCTTCGCGCGTGCCCGTGCCGAGGCCGCTGCGGTGGACCGCAAGCGCGCGCGCGGCGAGGTGCTGCCGCCGCTGGCGGGCGTGCCCTACGCGGTGAAGAACCTGTTTGACATCGAGGGGCTGGTGACGCTGGCAGGGTCGAAGGTCAACCGTGAGGACCCTCCCGCCACGCAGGACGGCTTCCTGGTGAACCAGATGAAGGCGGCAGGCGCCATCCTGCTGGGTGGCCTGAACATGGACGAATATGCCTATGGCTTCACCACCGAGAACACGCACTACGGCCCCTGCCACAACCCGCACGACCTCACCCGTATCGCAGGCGGCTCGTCGGGGGGCTCGGGCGCAGCGGTGGCAGCCGGGCAGGTGCCGCTGACGCTGGGCTCGGACACCAACGGCTCGATCCGCGTGCCGTCGTCGCTGTGCGGCGTGTGGGGCCTCAAGCCCACCTTTGGCAGGCTGTCGCGCCGCGGCAGCTACCCCTTCGTGCACAGCATTGACCACCTCGGTCCGTTTGCCGACAGCATGGAAGGCCTGGCGCTGGCCTATGACGTGCTGCAGTCGCCCGACCCGCTGGACCCGGGCTGCCATGCCCTGCAGGTACAGCCGGTGGCAGGCGGCATGACGCAGGGCGCGGAAAGCCTGCGTGTCGGCGTGCTGGGCGGCTATTTCCAGGACAACGCAGGTCCGGCCGCGCGCGAGGCGCTGGCACTTGCCGCAAAAACGCTGGGCGCGGTGGACGAGGTCATCTGGCCCGATGCACCGCTGGGCCGGGCCGCCGCCTTCATCATCACCGCCTGCGAAGGCGGCAACCTGCATCTGGACGACCTGCGCCGGCGTGCTGAAGACTTCGAACCGCTGTCGGTGGACCGCTTCATCTCGGGTGTGATGCAGCCCGCTGCCTGGTACCTGCGGGCGCAGCGCTTCCGCCGGGTTTACCGGGACCGGGTCAATGCGCTTTTCAATGACTGGGACATCCTGCTCGCGCCCGCCACGCCGGTCAGCGCACCGGTCATCGGTACCGAATGGCTGGACATCAACGGCGTGCAGCACCCGTGCCGCCCGGCCATGGGCCTGCTGACCCAGCCCGTCTCATTTGCAGGCTGTCCGGTGGTGGCCGCACCGATGTGGCCGTCCGGCACCGGTGGCATGCCCATCGGTGTGCAGGTGATCGCCGCGCCCTGGCGCGAAGACATGGCGATGCGGGCAGCCCATGCCTTGCAGCGTGCCGGTGTTGCGCATTTGAAGCCGGTGCCCGGCCTGTAAACCCGCAATGAAGTGGCAGGCATGAAATTTGCACACTTACTTGTATCCAAGACAGTGCATCTGAACGTGCACCGTTTTGATCCACTTCTCCCTGGTTCATTCGTCCCTGGTTCATTCCCGTATCAACCTCAACGCCGGAGCTTTCCATCATGAGCAACAACAAACTGAGCCGCCGCGAATCCCTCAAGTCCATTGCCGCGCTCGGCGCCGCCGGCACACTGGGTGCCTTCAGCCCGCTGGCTTCCGCGCAGAAGCCGCTGACCATCGGCGTGATCTACGTCGGCCCGCGTGACGACTACGGCTACAACCAGGCGCAGGCCCAGGCCGCGGCGGAATGCAAGAAGCTGCCCGGCATCAAGGTGGTGGAGGAGGAAAACGTGCCTGAGACCGCCGCCGTGGCCAAGACCATGACCGGCATGATCGCGCAGGACGGCGCCAAGCTGCTATTCCCCACTTCGTTCGGTTACTTCGACCCGCACATCCTCGCACTTGCCCCGAAGAATCCCGATGTGCGCTTCTCGCACTGCGGCGGCATGTGGACCGAGGGCAAGCACCCCAAGAGCGTGGGCAGCTACTTCGGCTACATCGACGAATGCCAGTACCTGAACGGCGTCATCGCCGGCCACATGAGCAAGAGCGGCAAGATCGGCTTCGTCGCAGCCAAGCCGATCCCGCAGGTGCTGCGCAACATCAACGCCTTCCTGCTCGGTGCGCGTTCGGTCAAGCCCGGCATCACCTGCAGCGTGATCTTCACCGGCGACTGGTCCATGGCAGTGAAGGAGGCCGAAGCCACCAACAGCCTGGCCGACCAGGGCGTCGATGTCTTCACCATGCATGTGGACGGCCCCAAGGTGATCGTCGAGACAGCAGCCAAGCGCGGCAAGATGGTGTGCGGCTACCACGCCAGCCAGGCCAAGCTCGCGCCCAACGCCTACCTGACGGGAGCGGAGTGGAACTGGCTGACCGCCTACAAGACCATCATCGATGCGGCGCAGAACGGCAAGCCACACCCGAACTTCCTGCGCGGCGGTCTCAAGGAAGGCTTCGTCAAGATGTCGGCCTATGGCCCCGCGGTCACCGATGCGGCGAAGAAGGATGCCGATGCGGTGAAGGCAAAGATGATGGCCGGCACGTTCGACATCTTCAAGGGTGGCCTGAAGGACAACAAGGGCAATGTCGTCATTCCGGCCGGCCCGGCGCTCAAGCAGACGGACCTCAAACTTGAAGGCATGAACTACCTGGTCGAAGGCGTCATCGGAAGCATCTGAACAAATGCGCAGCACCCTGGCCAGCATCGCCCTGCCCACCGGCGCCATCGCCGCCGCGCTGCTGGTGTTCGGCGTGTTCGTCTGGTTCGCGGGCGTCAGCCCTGTCGAGGTCTGGGTGCTGCTCTTCAAGGGTGCGTTCGGCGACTGGTTCTCGTGGCAGAACACGCTGCAACGCGCCGCGCCGCTCATGCTCACTGCCTTGTGCGTGGCAATTCCCGCAAGGGCGGGCCTGGTCATCATTGGCGGGGAAGGCGCGCTGGTGCTGGGCGGCCTGGCCTGCGCTGCGCTGCCCTATGTGCTGCCGCTGCCGGGCAACATCGCGGGCACGGTGCTGGTCTGCCTGGCCGGTGCGGCAGCCGGCGCGCTGTGGATCGCGCTGGCAGGCTGGCTGCGCCAGTACCGGGGTATCAATGAAACCATCAGCAGCCTGCTGCTGGCCTATGTGGCCATCGGCCTGTTCAAGCATTTCGTGGAAGGCCCGCTGCGCGACCCGGCCAGCCTGAACAAGCCGTCCACCAACGCCCTGGCCGAAGGCCTGCGCATCGGTGGCATTGGCGGCTCGGACGTTCACTGGGGCCTGGTCATCGGCATCGCTGCATGCATCGCGCTTGGATTGTGGCTGAAGCTCACGGCATCGGGCTTTTCCCTGCGCGTGGTCGGCGGCAACCCGCGCACAGCGCAGCTTGTCGGCCTGCCGGCCACGAAACTGATTCTGGCGGCCTGCGCCGTCGGCGGCGCCTGCGCGGGCCTGGCCGGCGCCATCGAGGTCGCGGCGGTGCACACCAGCGCCAATGCCTCGCTGATCGCGGCGTACGGCTATGCCGGCATCCTGGTGTCGTTCATCGCGCGGCACAACCCGGTGGCCATCGTCCCGGTGGCCATCCTCTTCG
Organism: Pseudomonadota bacterium; assembly: GCA_040385105.1. GTDB lineage: Bacteria > Pseudomonadota > Gammaproteobacteria > Burkholderiales > Burkholderiaceae_C > JACMQX01. The sequence goes on along the minus strand of JAZKHY010000020.1, from coordinate 30,370 downwards.
GCGGCTTCGGCGCGGCGGGCAGCCTGCTGCAGCGGCGCCTGGGGTTGCCCGATGCCTCAGTGCTGGTGCTGCAGGGCATCGCGTTTGTATTCATCCTGGCCAGCGAAGCGCTGCGCACGGTGGACTGGAACGCCGTGATGGCGCGGCTCAAGCAGCCCTCAGGCCCGTCGCCCGCGCAAATGGCCATGGGGGACAAAGTCGCATGAGCGCCGACCAGTGGATCGCACTCATTGCAGGCATCGTCGGCGGAGGCCTGCGCGTGGGCGTGCCGTTCCTGTTTGTGAGCCTGGGCGAATGCCTCACTGAAAAGTCCGGCCGCATCAACCTCGGCCTGGAGGGCGTGCTGGTGCTCTCGGCCATGGCATCGTTCGGCGGCGCCTACCTGAGCGGCTCACCGTGGATAGGCGTGTTAACGGGTGCCATTGCAGGCGGGCTGCTGGCGGCGCTGCACGGCCTGCTGTGCTCGCTGGAAGGCGTCAACGATGTGGCGACCGGCATCGCGCTGATGCTGCTGGGCACGGGGCTGGCGTTCTACCTCGGCAAGCCGCTGATCCAGCCGCAGGCGCCGCAGATCCCGGCGATCGAGCTGGGCAACTGGAGTGACTCGCCTGCCGTGCGCGCGGCCCTGCAGATCAATGCGCTGCTGCCGATCGGCATCATCCTGGCGCTGGCGCTCTGGTGGGCCTTTGCCCGTACCCGGGCCGGCCTTCTGGTGCGCATGGCCGGCGACTCGGCCAATGCCACGCGGGCGCTGGGCTACTCGGTATCGGGCATTCGCATTGCCGCGACCACCGCCGGCGGCATGATCGCGGGGCTGGGCGGCGCATCGCTCACCCTGTTCTACCCCGGCAGCTGGAATGAAGGCATCTCCAGCGGCCAGGGCCTGATCGCCGTCGCGCTGGTGATCTTCGCGCGCTGGAGCCCGCTGCGCTGCATCGTCGCGGCCATGCTGTTCGGCGGTGCCGGTGCCATCGGCCCGGCGCTGCAGTCGGTTGGCGTGAGCTGGGGCTACCACCTGTTCAACACAGTGCCTTATGTGCTGACGCTGGTCATCCTGGTGATCACCTGCAAGCCGGGCAGCGTCGCACAGGGCAGCCCGGGCGAGTTGTCTTCCACCCGTTGATGAAACCATGATGGACCCGATACGCATCACCACCGACCCCTACCCCTGGCCCTGGAACGGCAATCTCCGCCCGGACAACACCGCGCTGATCGTGATCGACATGCAGACGGACTTCTGCGGCAAGGGCGGCTATGTCGATGCCATGGGCTACGACCTGTCGCTGACCCGCGCGCCGATCCAGCCGATTGCGAAGCTGCTGGCACGGCTGCGCCCGCTGGGCTTCCACATCATCCATACGCGCGAAGGCCACCGGCCGGACCTGTCCGACCTGCCGCCGAACAAGCGCTGGCGCTCGCAGCGCATCGGCGCGGGCATTGGCGATGCCGGGCCGTGCGGCCGCATCCTGGTGCGCGGCGAGCCAGGCTGGGAGATCATTCCGGAACTCGCGCCGCTGCCGGGTGAGGTGGTCATCGACAAACCGGGCAAGGGCTCGTTCTACGCCACCGACCTGGAGCTTGTGATGCGCACGCGCGGCATCGAGAACCTGATGCTCGCCGGCATCACCACCGACGTCTGCGTGCACACCACCATGCGCGATGCCAACGACCGCGGCTTTGAATGCCTGCTGCTGGAAGACTGCACCGGCGCGACCGACCACGGCAACCACATGGCGGCCTTGAAGATGGTGAAGATGCAGGGCGGCGTGTTCGGCGCGGTGGCGCCGTCAACCGCCGTCCTGTCCGGCCTGGCGCACCTGCCTGCGCTTGCGATGGAAGCGGCATGAGCGCCACGCAGCTCATACCCCCGGTCACGCCTGCCACCGGCGCGCTCGCGCTGGAGACTTATGAGCTGACCAAGCGCTTCGGCAGCTTCACCGCCATGGACCGCGTGACCATGAAGGTCGAGCCCGGCACGGTGCATGCGCTGCTTGGCGAGAACGGCGCCGGCAAGAGCACCCTGGTCAAATGCGTGGCCGGCTTCCAGCGTCCGGACGATGGCTCCATCCTGATCGATGGCCGCGAGCAGGCCGTGGCGAACCCTGTGATCGCGCGCGAGCTGGGCATCGGCATGGTCTACCAGCATTTCACACTCGCGCCCGGCATGACGGTGGCCGAGAACCTGCTGCTGGCAGGCGGCAAGACGCCCGCCGTGATCGACTGGGCAGCCAAGCGCGCTGAACTCAAGGCCTTCCTTGCGACGACCCCGTTCACGCTGGACCTGGACGTGCGCCCCGCGGAGCTGGCCGCAGGCGAAAAGCAGAAGCTGGAACTGCTCAAGCAGCTCTACCTCAAGCCGCGCCTGCTGATCCTGGATGAGCCGACCTCGGTGCTGACGCCGCAGGAGGCTGACGAGGTGCTCGGCCATGTACGCGAATTCGCGCGCAGCGGCATGTGCACCGTGCTCATCATCACCCACAAGTTCCGCGAGGTCATGGCCTATGCCGATGCGGTGACGGTGCTGCGCAAGGGCAAGGCCGTGCATCACTGCAAGGTGGCGGACTCCAGCCCGGCATTGCTCGCAGCAGCGATGATGGGCGATGCCGCACCGGAAGCTGTGGCGCGCGAGGGCTCTGGCGGCCGCGCGGTGGTGGCCGGCGATGCGGCCACGGCGCTGAAGGTCGAGGCGCTCACCGCCTATGGTGACCGCGGCACGCTGGCCTTGCATGGTGTGGACCTGCAGGTGAAGGCCGGCGAAATCCTCGGCGTGGCGGGTGTGTCGGGCAACGGCCAGCGCGAGCTGGTGGAGGCGCTGGTGGGCCAGCGCGCGCGGCTGTCGGGCACGGTGAGCGTCATGGGTGAGCCCTATGCCGCCAAACGCGAGGAAAACCGGCGCCTGAAGGTGCGCAGCCTGCCCGAGGAGCCGCTGCGCAATGCCTGCGTCGGCGACCTGAGCGTGGCAGAGAACATGGCCCTGCGCGACTTCGACCGGCCGCCGCTGGCGCAAGGCGCGCTGGGTTTGCTGAAGTTCCCCGTCTGGCGCAGCCGTGCCCAGGCATGGATTGCCGACTACGGCGTCAAGACGCAAGGCGAGGGCGCACCCATGCGGAGCCTGTCCGGCGGCAATGTGCAGCGGGCCGTGCTGGCGCGCGAGCTGGACGGCGAGATCAATGTGCTGATCGCGGCCAACCCGGTGTTCGGCCTGGACTTTGCCGCCGTGCGCGAGATCCACAGCCGCATCGTGCAGGTGCGCGAGCGTGGCGGCGCAGTGCTGCTGGTCAGCGAGGACCTCGATGAGCTGCTGGAGCTGTCGGACCGGATTGTGGTGATGAGCGAGGGGCGCATCGTTTTTGAGACAACTGCAGCCAATGCCCAGCGCCACGAACTCGGCGCCCACATGGGCGGGGGGCATTGACAGCCATGCAGATCAACGCCAACCCCTTCCCTTTCAGCTTCGACATCGGCAAGACCGCCCTCGTCATCATCGACATGCAGCGCGACTTCATCGAGCCCGGCGGCTTTGGCGAGACCCTGGGCAACAACGTGGCGCTGCTCGCTGCCATCGTGCCCGCGTCCAAAGCCGTGCTTGAGGCCTGGCGCAAGGCCGGCGGCCTCGTCGTGCACACCCGCGAAGCGCATGACGCGGACCTGGCCGACTGCCCGCCCGCCAAGCGCAACCGCGGCAACCCCACACTGCGCATCGGCGACGAAGGGCCGATGGGCCGCATCCTGGTCAAGGGCGAGCCGGGCAACCAGATCATTCCCGAACTCGCGCCCATACCGGGCGAAATCGTCATTGACAAACCCGGCAAGGGCGCCTTCTATGCCACGCCGCTGTCGAACCTGCTGCAGCAGGCCGGCGTTGAAAAGCTCATCTTCATGGGCGTCACCACCGAGGTCTGCGTGCAGACCAGCATGCGCGAGGCCAATGACCGGGGCTTTGACTGCCTGCTGCTGGAGGACTGCACCGAGAGTTACTTTCCGCACTTCAAGGCCGCGGCCGTCGAGATGATCACCGCCCAGGGCGCCATCGTCGGCTGGGCGGCGCCGAGCGGGCCGTTGCTGGAGGCGCTGGCGGCATCCGGGCGCGACTGACGGGTATTCCATAACCGCTACCATCCCACTGTGCAAACCCTTCTCCAGCCTCCTGTGGCCGCTGCCCTGACCGGTACTGCGTTCCGTTCGCGTGCCGACGAGGTGTATGAGCAGCTCAAGCAGGATGTGGCCGACTTCAAGCTCGTGCCCGGAGACCGCTTCACCGAAACCGAGATCAGCGAGCGGCTGGGCGTGTCACGCACGCCCGTGCGGCAGGCGCTGTTCCGGCTGCAGCAGGAGGGTTTTGTCGAGGTGCTGTTCAGGAGCGGCTGGCGCGTGCTGCCGTTTGACTTCGAGCAGTTCGAGCAGTTCTATGACCTGCGCATGGTGCTGGAGACGACGGCGGTGCACCGCCTGTGCAATGACGCCACCCGGGTGGACACAGCACTGCTCGACGAGCTCAATGCCATCTGGCTGGTGCCGGCGGCCCAGCGCAGCGCCGACACCATGCAGGTCGCCAAGTGGGACGAAGCCTTCCACTGCGCGCTGGTGGCCGCCGCCGGCAATGCCGAGATGGCCCGGGTGCACCGCGACGTGACCGACCGCATCCGCATCATCCGCAGGCTGGACTTCACCCGCCAGCCGCGCATTGACGCGACCTACGACGAACACGGCAAGATCCTGAAAGCCATCCAGCGCAAACGCGGCGACCAGGCCGCCATGCTGCTGCGCGCGCACATTGAGACCAGCCAGGCTGAAGTGCGCAAGATCACCTTGCACCAGGTGCATGTGGCCCGGCAGGGCGCAGGAAAGACGCCCCCCGGGGCGCGCTAACGCGCGCTTCCCCCCACTGGGGGGCGAAACCAGTGGCCCGGCAAAGCCGGTTCCACGGCTTCCTCGAAGACTCCTTTCCGCTTGCGGGACGTGCCTGGTTCAGCGCATGGCCTTGCCGGCCATCTTCAGGATATCGTCCAGCGCGTTGCCGTCGCCGTTCATGTCGAGCAGGCTGCCCAGCCCGCCAAGGCCGGATGACGCACCAGCCCCCGCCTGGGCGCCGGGCTGGCCCCCGCCCAGGAGCCCGCCGAGCAGGCCGCCAAGGCCACCCAGTCCGCCGCCTCCGGCAGATGCCTGCCCTGCAGGCGCACCGCCCTGTTTGGCCATGTAGCCGGCCACCATCATCGCCAGCAGCGGCAGCATTTTCTTGAGCAGGCCGGCATCCAGGCCGGTGCGCGACGCTGCGTCCTGCGCCACCGTGCGGCTGACATCGCGCGAGCCGAAGATCTGGCCGAGCACGTCGTTGCCGGCGCTCGGGTCGGTGGGCTGGGGCGACAGCACCTGGTCCAGCAGGCTACCGCCGCCCAGCTGTCCGAGCAGGCCGCCCAGCCCGCCCAGGCCAGCTGCATCACCGCCCTGGGCCTGCTTCTTGAAGCCGCCCAGAATGGCCGGCAGCAGTGCCTCGGCCCCGCTGGCTGCCTGTGCTTCGGTCACGCCGAGTTCGCTGGCCACTGAGCGCAGCCCGCCCATGCCGGAGAGGATGTCGGTGATATTCATCTTGTTGTTCCTTGTCCGTGTAGATCTGCCTGAAGGCGGGCCGGGCTTCCGGTGCATCGCCGCGTTGCCTGAACTGGCACTTGCATCGTAGTTGCATTCCCGGGCGCGGTCGAGGGCTGTGGACGGCATCGGGCAAGCCTCTCAAAAAAGGACACAAGTCGTGGGGGAAACGCCTGCTCCAGCACAATCGGGTTTCCTTTAGGGGAGTAGCAGCGCTGGCAATCTTCGCCATGCGCGCGGGTTCCGTCAGTACGTCGCCATGGCCGCATCACCTGCGGCCCGGCGGCCGGAATCCGCAGGCGGCCCTGGCCGCCCTGCAAGACCTATTGGAGTGAATCCGTTTCTTCACTTCAAGGTTTTGCCATGCAAACAATTGCGCCGCTGTGGCTGTGGGCCACATTCATTGCGATCGTCCTCGTGTCGCTGTTCATCGATTTCGTGGTCCTGCGCAAGCAGGGCGCGCACGACGTGGGCGCCCGCGAGGCGCTGGTGTGGTCGGTTGTCTGGGTCGCGCTCAGCTTTGTCTTCAACGGGTTGTTCTGGTTTGCCATCAGGGACACCACGGGGTCGGGCGAGATCGCCACCGAGCGCTCGCTTGAATTCCTCACGGGCTACCTGATCGAGAAGTCACTGGCGGTGGACAACATCTTTGTCTTCCTGATGATCTTCAGCTACTTTGCCGTGCCCCCCGCCTACCAGAAGCGGGTGCTGATGATCGGCATCATCGGCGCGATTGTGCTGCGCACGGTCATGATCCTTGCAGGCGGCTGGCTGCTGGAGCATTTCCATTGGGTGCTTTATGTGTTCGGTGCCTTCCTCATCCTGACGGGCGTGAAGATGTGGTGGGCCGCGGGCAAGGAGCCTGACCTCAACGACAACCCGGCCCTCAAGCTGCTGCGCCGCGTATTGCCCGTGAGCGCCAGCTACGACGGCGAGAAGTTCTGGACCGTCGAGAACGGCCGGAAAATCGCGACGCCGCTGTTCATGGTGATCTGCCTTGTCGCGCTGACTGACGTGATCTTTGCCGTCGATTCGATACCGGCGATATTTGCCATCACGAACGACCCGTTCATCGTGCTCACCAGCAATGTGTTCGCGATCCTGGGCCTGCGCGCCATGTACTTCCTGCTGTCTGCCGTGGCTTCGCGCCTGCACCTGCTGAACTACGGCCTGGCCGTTATCCTCATGTTCATCGGCACGAAGATGGTGCTGGTGGACTTCTACAAGATTCCGGTGGGCCTTTCGCTGGGTGTGGTGGCTGGCATCCTGGCGGTGACCGTGTGGCTCAGCCTGCGGACGGCACCGGGCGGCAAGGCCGGCGGCAGTTCGCATTGAGCATGGGGCAGCGTGGCAGTCAGGCTGTCGTCTGCAGGAGGCGCTGCACCAGCGGGTGCTGCACTTTCTTTTCGGTGCCAATGGCGTAGAAGTGCTCATTGACGCCGTCGCAGGTGGCCAGCTTGCGCACCGCATAGTGGGCGATCAGCTCGTCATGCACCCACTCCGCAGCCGGGAAGATCCCCATCCCTGCAGCGCCGAAGGTCTTGAGCAGGGCGCTGTCATCGAACTCGCCGGCGATGCGCGGCTGCACACCGTGCCGCTCAAACCACGCATCCAGGTGCGCGCGAACGGCAATCTGGCTGGTGGGCAGCACCACCGGCACATCGGCGAGGCTTGCCGGGAACCCTTTCCTGGCCGTCTTCAGCAGCGTGGGGGTGCCATACCAGGCAATGGGCGACATGCCGGCCGCGTGGCTGTACAGCCTGATGTTCGGATTGGGCGGCGCAGGCCGGTCGGCAATGACAATGTCCAGCCGGTGCAGCGCCAGCTCGCCCAGCAGGCTGTTGAAATCGCCCTGCACGCACCGCAGGCGAACGCCGGCCCGCCTGATGGCGGGCTGCAGCAGCCTGTGCACCACCAGCCTGGGCATGCCATCGGAGATGCCTGCCGCGAGCCGCACGGCCGGCGTGCCTGAGGCCTGGCGAACCAGCGCCGGCAGCGCCTCGCCCATCTGGAAGATCTGGTCGGCCTGCTTCATGGCTGCGACGCCGGCTTCAGTCAGCACAAGTGCCCGGCCCGAAGGTTTGAGAAGCGCACAACCCAGCGAGCGCTCAAGCTCGCGCACCTGGGCGCTGACAGTCTGCACTGCCATGTCCAGCTTTTCAGCGGCACGCGACAGGCCGCCCTCGCGCGCCACGACCCAGAAGTAGTAGAGATGCCGGTAGTTGAACGCAATGCTCATGTTCGGAATTAACGAAGTATTGTTCAGAAATTATCTGCTTTTAAAGAAGTTTCCGGCATCGTATCGTTGGCGGTCAATACAACAGCGGCGTCGCCGGGCGGGCCCGACAGGCCACCTTGTGCGCCATAAATCCGATGAACAGTTTTCTCGACCCGGCGATCCTCTTCTTTGTCTTCGGCATCCTGGCCGGACTGCTCAGGTCCAACCTGGAAATCCCGCCCCCGATCTCGCGGTTCCTGTCGCTCTACCTCCTGATGGCCCTGGGCCTGAAGGGCGGTTTTGCGCTGGCCAGGTCCGGGCTGACGGCGGATGTGGTCATCAGCCTGGGCGTGGCAATCGTGCTCGCACTTGTCGTGCCCCTGACAGGCTATGCGCTGTTGCGGCGTGTCACCGGAAGCTTCGATGCGGCCGCCATCGCTGCAACCTACGGCTCGGTCAGTGCCGTAACCTTCATCACGGCCACCCAGTTCCTTGGCACGCGGGGCATCGACCATGGCGGTCATATGGCGGCTGCCATGGCGCTGATGGAGTCGCCGGCCATTCTCATTGCCATCATGCTGGCGGTACGGCTGCGGCAGCAGGCGGCGCCCGGCAATGGCCAGGTGGCGGCGGGCGGGCCGACATTCAGGCATGTCCTGCATGAGTCGCTGACAGACGGCGCGCAGATGCTTTTGCTCGGCGCCATGGTCATTGGCATGGTCGCCGGCGAGTCCGGCGAGGCTGCGATGAAGCCATTTTCAGTGGACCTCTTCCGCGGCCTGCTGGCGTTCTTCCTGCTGGACATGGGGTTGCTTGCAGCGCGCAACCTCGGGGGCTTGCGCGGGACCTCGCCGTGGCTTCTGGTGTATGCCATCCTGGGGCCGGTCGCACATGCGTCACTGGCATTGCTGCTGTGCGCCCTGACGGGCATCGGCGCGGGCAATGGTGCATTGCTCATGGTGCTGGCGGCCAGTGCGTCCTACATCGCCGTTCCGGCGGTGGTCCGCCAGGCCATCCCCGAGGCCAATCCGTCGCTTTACTTCAGCATGTCGCTCGGCCTGACCTTTCCATTCAACATCCTGCTGGGCATTCCGCTTTACACGCAGGCGGCGTTGCGCTGGCTCTGACCGGCCTCACAGGCTGAAGTCGTACTCCAGCGTGATCGGCGCATGGTCCGAGAACTTCACGTCCTTGTAGATGTGTTCGCTGCGCGCCAGCGCGGCCAGCGCAGGCGTGGCCAGGTGGTAGTCCAGCCGCCACCCCACATTGTTGGCATAGGCCTGGCCCCGGTTGCTCCACCAGGTGTAGGCGGTGTCGGTGGCTGTGGGTTGCAGCATGCGGTACACGTCCACCAGCCCGGTCTCGTCCAGCAGCTTTGTCATCCAGGCGCGCTCCTCGGGCAGGAAGCCGCTGTTTTTCTGGTTGCTGCGCCAGTTCTTCAGGTCCTGCTCCTTGTGGGCGATGTTCACGTCGCCGCACAGGATGAACTCGCGCTTCTTCTTGAGCCTGACCAGGTGCGGGTCGAATTCATCGAGGAAGCGGAACTTGGCGGCCTGCCGTTCCTCGCCCGACGAGCCGCTCGGGAAGTAGCAGCTGATGATGGACAGCTTGCGTTTGGGCGTGTCAAAGCGTAGTTCCACATAGCGTCCTTCGGCGTCGAACTCGCTGGAGCCGTAACCCACGATTACGTCGCTCGGCACATGCCTGGTGTAGACCGCCACGCCCGAGTAGCCCTTTTTCTCGGCAAAGTGGAAATGGCCCGTGAGCCCTGCCATTTCCTCGAAGCGGCCGCTCACATCCGCTGCCTGGGCCTTGACTTCCTGCATGCAAATACAATCCGGGCTGGTGTTGGCGATCCAGGCTTCGACGCCCTTGCTGCTGGCGGAACGGATGCCGTTGAGGTTGAGACTGGTCAGTTTGAACAAGGAATTCCCCATGGTGGAACAGGTTGGCAGTGCGTCCGGCAGCGACTCGCTGGCCCAGGACTTCGTGCAATTCTCGGTTGATTCCGGCGTGCTGCGCTTTGGCGAGTTCAAGACCAAGGCCGGGCGCATGAGCCCCTATTTCTTCAACGCCGGCCTGTTCGACGATGGCGCCAAGCTCGGGCGTCTCGCGCAATTCTATGCACAGCGGCTGCTGGCCAGCGGCATCGAATTCGACATGATCTTCGGGCCGGCCTACAAGGGCATCCCGCTGGCAGCGGCTGTGGCCATCGAGCTGGCCCGGCTGGGCCGCAATGTGCCCTATGCCTATAACCGCAAGGAAGCCAAAGACCATGGCGAGGGCGGAACTCTGGTCGGCGCGCCGGTCAAAGGAAGGGTGCTCATCGTTGACGACGTCATGTCCGCAGGGACTGCGGCGCGCGAATCCATCGCCATCATCAAGGCGGCGGGCGCCACGCCCCATGCGGTGGCCATCGCCCTGGACCGGCAGGAAAAAGCCACCGAAAACGGCGTGGATGTGGACCACAGTGCCGTGCAGTATGTCCGCAACCAGCTGGGCCTTGAAGTTTGTGCGATTGCGAGGCTGGCCGATTTGCTGCACTATCTGGCGCTACATCAGGGCGATACATTGGGCGTCCACCATGCGCGTGTGCTTGCGTACCGGGAGCGCTATGGCGTTGATTGACGCTGCTTGACCTAAAGGACGGATGTGCTGACTTTGTCATGGCATTTGACGACGGGATACACCCTGCTGGGCTCGGCGCTGGCGCTGTGCGCCGGCACGGCCATCGCGCAGGGCGTCACCGGCGGCCCCGGCATCTACACCTGTGTCGACGGCAAGGGCCGCAGGCTGACCTCCGACAGGCCGATCGCGGAATGCATCGACCGGACCCAGAAGGAGCTCAACGCCAGCGGCACGGTGCGGCGCCAGATCGGCCCCTCCCTGACGGCCGAAGAGCGCACGCGGATCGAAGAGCAGGAGAAGGCCAAGGCCGCCGAGCTGGCCCGTGAGGCCGAGGAAAAGCGCCGCGACCGCGCACTGTTGACGCGCTACCCGGACAAGGGCGCCCACGACAAGGAGCGCGTTGAGGCGCTGGCGCAGGTGGACGAGGTCATGAAGGCCGCCACCAAGCGCATCGGCGAACTCGCGAGCCAGCGCAAGGCGATTGATGCCGAGCTGGAGTTCTACAAGGGCGATCCCAGCAAGGCCCCGCCCTATGTGCGCCGCCAGATTGACGAGAATGACCGCAGCACGGCGGTGCAGAAGCGCTTCATCGCCGAGCAGGAGGGCGAGAAAAAGCGGGTGAACAGCCGCTTTGACGAAGAGCTCGTCAAGCTCAAGCAGCTCTGGCTGCTCAAGGCACCGGCCCCAACGGCTGCCGCTAAGCCAGCTTCTTCTTCAGCAAAGCGTTGACCTGGGCCGGGTTGGCCTTGCCCTTGCTGGCCTTCATGGCCTGGCCCACGAGCGCATTGAAGGCCTTGTCCTTGCCGGCGCGGTATTGCGCCACGTTGTCGGCATTGGCGGCAATCACGTCGTCAATGATCTTTTCCAGCTCGCCGCTGTCGCTCATCTGCTTGAGGCCTTTGGTCTCGATGATGGCGTCGACATCTGCACCTTCATGATTCCAGAGCGCGTCAAACGCCTGCCTGGCCGCATTGTTGGAGATCGTGCCGTCCGCAATGCGGGCGATCAGCTGTGCCAGCGGGGCCGGGCCGACCGGCACCTGGTCGATGCTGATGTCGCCGGTGTTCAGGCGCCTTGAAACCTCGCCCATGATCCAGTTGCTCGCCAGCTTGGGCTGGCCGCTGGCTTTGGCGGTAGCTTCGAAGTACGCAGCCATCGCCTTGCTCTGGGTGAGCGTGGTGGCATCATATTCAGGCAGGCTGTAGTCGCGCACGAAGCGCGCTGCCATCACGCGCGGCAGCTCGGCCATTTCGCTGCGCACCCGCTCTACCCACTCGGGCGCTACCACCAGCGGCGGCAGGTCCGGGTCGGGGAAGTAGCGGTAGTCTGCGGCATCTTCCTTGGTGCGCATGGCACGGGTCTCGCCGGTCTCGGGGTCAAACAGCACGGTGGCCTGCTGGATCGCATGGCCGTCTTCAATCTGCTCGATCTGCCAGCGGATCTCATAGTCGATCGCCTGCTGCATGAACTTGAAGCTGTTCAGGTTCTTGATCTCGCGGCGGGTGCCCAGTTCCGCACCCGGCTTGCGCACCGACACATTGGCGTCGCAGCGGAACGAGCCTTCCTGCATGTTGCCGTCGCAGATGCCGATCCAGGTCACGATCTTGTGCAGTTCCTTCGCATAGGCCACGGCCTCGTCGGACGAGCGCATGTCGGGCTCGGTCACGATCTCCAGCAGCGGCGTGCCGGCGCGATTCAGGTCGATGCCGCTCTGGCCGATGAAGTCCTCGTGCAGCGATTTGCCGGCGTCTTCTTCAAGGTGGGCGCGAACGAGGCGCACGGACTTCTTTTCCTCGCCAAGGAAAAACTCCACCGAGCCGCCCTGCACCACCGGAATCTCGAACTGGCTGATCTGGTAGCCCTTGGGCAGGTCGGGGTAGAAATAATTCTTGCGCGCAAAGACGCTGCGCGGCGCAATATGCGCGCCGACAGCCAGGCCGAACTCAATGGCGCGTTCGACCGCGCCCTTGTTCATGACCGGCAGCGTGCCGGGCAGCGCAAGGTCCACCGCACAGGCCTGCGTGTTGGGCTCGGCGCCAAAGGCCGTGGGGGCGCGGCTGAAAATCTTGCTCTCGGTGGAGAGCTGCGTGTGGGTCTCGAAGCCGATGACAACCTCGTAGCCCTGGATCAGTTTCGGTGTGCTCATGGTCTCAGGCTCCGCCTGCGAAGCTGGAAACGCCATCCGGCGCGCGGGTGTGGAAATCGGTCGCCTGCTGCAGGCGGTGTGCGGCGTTCAGCAGCTTCGCTTCGCTGAAGTAGTTGCCGATCAGCTGAAGGCCCACCGGCATGCCGCCTTCGCCAAAGCCTGCGGGCAGGCTCATGCCGGGCAGGCCGGCCAGTGATCCGGGGAGGGTGAAGATGTCCTGCAGGTAGTTGGCGACAGGGTCGTCGGCCTTGCTGCCGAGCTTCCAGGCGACCGTCGGTGCAGCGGGTCCGGCGATCACGTCGCATTGGCTGAAGGCCTGCTGGAAGTCGTCGGCGATCATGCGGCGGATTTTCTGGGCCTGCAGGTAGTAGGCATCGTAGTAGCCGTGCGACAGCACATAGGCGCCGATCATGATGCGGCGCTTGACTTCGTCGCCGAAACCTTCGGCGCGGGTTTTCTTGTACATGTCGAGCAGATCGGTGTACTTTTCAGCGCGGTGGCCGAACTTCACGCCGTCAAAGCGCGACAGGTTGCTCGATGCCTCGGCCGGCGCAATGATGTAGTACACCGGGATGGACAGCTCGGTGCGCGGCAGCGTGATGGGCACCAGCTTTGCGCCGAGCTTCACATATTCCGCCAGCGCGGCATCGATCGCCGCGCGCACATCGGCCGACAGGCCTTCGCCGAAAAATTCCTTCGGGATGCCGATGCGCAATCCTTCGATGCTGTCATCCAGCGCGCGCGAGAAGTCTTCTGCCGGCACGTCCAGCGAGGTCGAGTCGCGGTCCAGGTCGGGCCCGCACATGGCGCTGAGCAGCAGCGCGCAGTCTTGCGCCGTGCGTGCCATCGGCCCGGCCTGGTCCAGGCTCGAAGCAAAGGCCACCATGCCGTAGCGCGAGGCGCGGCCATAGGTCGGCTTGATGCCGGTGACGCCGCAGAACGAGGCCGGCTGGCGGATGGAGCCGCCGGTGTCGGTGCCGGTTGCAGCGGGCGCAAGGCGCGCCGCCACCGCCACGGCGCTGCCGCCTGACGAGCCGCCGGGAATGCGTGTGGCGTCCCAGGGGTTGGCAACCGGCTTGAAGGCGGAGTTTTCATTGGACGAGCCCATGGCGAACTCGTCGCAGTTGAGCTTGCCCAGCGTCACCATGCCGCTGCCCGCGAGCTTGCCGACCACGGTGGCGTCAAACGGCGAGCGGTAACCCGCGAGCATCTTCGAGCCGGCGGTCGTGGGGAAGTCCTTCGTGACGAAGATGTCCTTGTGCGCCACCGGCACGCCAAGCAGGGCGGCCTGCTCGCCGGCGGCGATGCGCGCGTCGGCGGCACGTGCCTGCGCAAGGGTGGCATCTTCATTGACTGCGAGAAAGGCACCCAGTGAATCGGCCGCCTTCATGCGGCCCAGGAAGTGCTGCGCAGCCTCGACAGCGGAGACTTCCTTTGCACGCAGGCGGGCGGCCAGCTGCGCCACTGTCAGGTCATGCAGGCTGTTCAGTTGCGAGGTGCTCATTCGATGACCTTCGGCACAAGGAACAGGCCGCGTTCGACGGCCGGCGCGCTCTGCTGGTTGGCTTCGCGCTGGTTGGGCTCGCTGGCCACATCGTCGCGCAGGCGCAGGGCGATGTCCTGTACGGCGGCAACCGGGTGGGCCAGTGGTTCCACGCCGGTGGTGTCCACCGCGCGCATCTGTTCCACGATGTCGAAAAAGCCGTTGATCTGGCCGAGCATGCGGTCAGCCTCGTCCGGTTGGAGCTCCAGCCGCGCCAGGTTGGCGATGCGGCCGATGTCGGAAATGGTCAGGGACATGGTTGGAAAGGGCAGTCGAAACCGGTTGTAAAGTGCCTTTTTCAGAGGCGCCCGGCCGGGTTATTCACAGGGGATGGAGTATTATCCCGCCTTTGGTGCGATGCCCCTGAAACCGCTGTAAATGGCGGGATTTGAGTGTGTTGTGGCCTCAAAACCAGCGATTTTGACACCCGAGATCATTTTTTGACACGGCGATGGCCCGCCGGAGCGCGGTCCATGCCCTGAGAGGACTATTCATGTTTGGAGCTTTCCGTCGGTATTTCTCCACCGACCTGGCCATCGACCTTGGCACCGCCAACACCCTGATCTTCGTTCGCGACAAGGGCATCGTGCTCGACGAGCCTTCCGTCGTCGCGATCCGCCATGAAGGAGGCCCGCAGGGCAAGAAAACCATCCAGGCCGTCGGCCATGAAGCCAAGGCCATGCTGGGCAAGGTGCCCGGCAACATCGAGGCCATCCGCCCGATGAAGGACGGCGTGATCGCCGACTTCACTGTCACCGAGCAGATGCTCAAGCAGTTCATCAAGATGGTCCATCCGCGCGGCGTGTTCAAGCCGTCGCCGCGCATCATCATCTGCGTGCCCTGCGGCTCCACCCAGGTCGAGCGCCGGGCCATCCGCGAGTCGGCCCTCGGCGCCGGCGCCTCCGAGGTGTACCTGATTGAAGAACCCATGGCGGCCGCGATCGGCGCCGGCCTGCCCGTCAGCGAAGCTTCGGGCTCGATGGTGGTGGACATCGGCGGCGGCACCACCGAAGTTGGCGTCATCTCGCTGGGCGGCATGGTCTACAAGGGCAGCGTGCGCGTCGGCGGTGACAAGTTCGACGAAGCCATCATCAGCTACATCCGCCGCAACTACGGCATGCTGATCGGCGAGCCCACGGCCGAAGCCATCAAGAAGAACATCGGCTCGGCCTTCCCGGGCAGCGAAGTCAAGGAAATGGAAGTCCGTGGCCGCAACCTGTCTGAAGGCGTGCCGCGCAGCTTCACCATCTCCAGCAACGAAATCCTCGAAGCGCTGACCGACCCGCTCAACAACATCGTGAGTGCGGTGAAGAACGCGCTGGAACACACGCCGCCCGAGCTGGGCGCCGACATTGCCGAGCGCGGCATGATGCTCACCGGCGGTGGCGCGCTGCTGCGCGACCTGGACCGCCTGCTGGCCGAGGAAACCGGCCTGCCGGTGCTGGTGGCCGAAGACCCGCTGACCTGCGTCGTGCGCGGCTGTGGCATTGCCCTGGAGCGCATGGAGCGCCTCGGGTCCATCTTCACGAGTGAATAAGGCCCAAGCGGCCTCCACCTGAAAGCAGGAACAGCGATGCCACTCGGTACGCTGGACAGGACACCGCCTCCCTTCTTCAAGCAGGGGCCGTCGGCCCTGTCCAAGCTGATGTTCTTCAGCGCACTGGCCCTGTTCCTGATGGTGGCCGACGCGCGCTTCAACCTCACGCAACACGCCCGCGCGGCGCTGGCCACGGTGCTGTACCCGGTTCAGTGGCTGGCGATGCGGCCGGTCCTGCTGGCCAGGCACGGCGGCGAGTACCTGGAGTCGCTGACCACCGCGCAGCGGCTGGAGGAGGAGGCGCGCAGGAAGCTCGCGCTGCAGTCGCAGCGGGCCAACCAGGTGGAGCAGCTGACGCTTGAAAACACGAGGCTGCGCAGCCTGCTGGCGCTCAGCCAGCAGATTGCCACGCCATCGGTTGCGGCTGAGGTGCTGTATGACGCCGCCGACCCGTACACCCGCAAGGTCATCATCGACAAGGGGCTGGCCCAGGGCGTGGCGGCCGGCTCGCCGGTGATCGACGAATCCGGCGTGCTGGGCCAGGTCACGCGGGTGTACCCGCTTGCCAGCGAGGTGACACTGATCGTGGACCGCGACCATGCGATACCGGTACTCAACACCCGCACCGGCGCGCGCAGTGTGGCCTATGGCGATGCCTCGCATGGCGGCGGCCTGGAGCTGCGCTTCATGGCCGGCAATGCCGATGTGCAGGCCGGCGACCTGCTGACCACCAGCGGCGTGGACGGGGTTTACCCGCCCGGCCTGCCGGTCGCGCGGGTGGACAAGGTCGAGCGCCGTGCCGATTCGGCATTTGCCCGTATTTTCTGCACGCCGCAGGCCCTGGTGTACGGCGCAAAATACGTCATGGTGCTGAAATCGATTTCATCGCAGATGCCCGGGCGGCCTGCAGTGCAGGACGTCGCGCCGGCCCCGGCAAAGAGGGGGGCGCACAAATGATCATGCCGCAGGGCCAGCAGCTGCTGCTGCCGGCCAACCCCGTGTTCATCTGGAGCAGCATGCTGGGCGCTCTGCTGCTGAACATGCTGCCACTGGGCCGCGCGCCCTGGATGCCAGACTTCCTGGCGCTGGCGCTGGTGTTCTGGAGCGTGCACCAGCCGCAGCGGGTGGGCATCGGCGCTTCGTTCGTGTTCGGCCTGTTCATGGACGTTCACCAGGCGGCGCTGCTGGGCCAGCATGCCTGGTCCTACACGGCGCTGAGCTTTTTCGCCATCACGATCCACCGCCGGCTGCTGTGGTTCTCGGTGCCCTCCCAGGCCCTGCAGGTGCTGCCGCTGTTTGCCGCCGCGCATGCCATCGAGCTGGCCATCCGCATGGTCTCGGGCGGCCTGTTCCCCGGGTGGGCGGTGGTGTTTGCGCCGCTGCTTGAAGCCGTGCTGTGGCCCGTGGTCAGCGTGATGCTGCTTGCACCCCAGCGCCGCGCGCCCGACCGTGACAAGAACCGGCCGCTTTAGTGGATATGGCCCCCACGCTTGTCACGCCATGACCGAACTCAGAAACGTTGAAGCCGACCTTTCGCGCTTCCGCGCGCGGATCCTGGTGGTCAGCATCGTGGTGCTGCTGGCCTTCATGCTGCTGATCGCGCGGCTGGTGTACCTGCAGGTGTTCCGCCATGAAGACCTGGACGGGCAGGCCGAGAGCAACCGCACGGCCATCGTGCCGGTGGTGCCCAACCGGGGGCTGATCCTGGACCGCAACGGCATCGTGCTGGCCACCAACTACTCTGCCTACACGCTCGAGATCACGCCGTCCAAGGCCGGGCCGCTGGAGGACGTGATTGACGAGCTGGCCAGGATCGTGGACATCCAGACACGCGACCGCCGCCGCTTCAGGAAACTGCTGGAGGAGTCGCGCAACTTCGAGTCGCTGCCGATCCGCACCCGGCTGACCGACGAGGAGGTCGCACGCTTTGCGGCGCAGCGCTTCCGCTTTCCGGGTGTTGAGATCAAGGCCCGGCTGTTCCGCAACTACCCTTGGGGCGAGCTGGCCAGCCACGTGATCGGCTATATCGGCCGGATCAATCAGGCCGAGAAGGAAAAGATCGAGGAGTCGGAGGACGAGTCCAACTACCGGGGCACCGAGTACATCGGCAAGCTGGGGGTGGAGCAGAATTTCGAGAAGGAGCTCCACGGCATCACCGGCGTGGAGCAGATGGAAACCTCTGCCGGCGGCCGCGCCGTGCGCAAGCTGGCGAGCAACCCGGCGACGCCGGGCAATACGGTGATCCTGTCGATCGACATCAAGCTGCAGAAACTCGTGGAGGACATGTTCGGGGACCGCCGCGGCGCCCTGGTGGCGCTGGACCCGCGCAATGGCGAGGTGCTGGCCTTTGTCAGCAAGCCCACCTTCGACCCCAACCTGTTTGTGGACGGCATCGACACCGAGAGCTGGCAGATGCTCAATGAGTCCATCGAAAAGCCCCTGCTCAACCGGGCGCTGCGCGGCACCTACCCGCCCGGCTCCACCTACAAGCCGTTCATGGCACTGGCCGCGCTTCAGACCGGCAAGCGCGCTGCCAACACCGTGATCAATGACGCCGGCTCCTGGAGCTTCGGCGGCCATGTGTTCCGCAGCCACGGCGACCATGGCCTGGGCGCGGTGGACATGCACACCAGCATCGTGAAGTCGAGCAACGTCTACTACTACTCGCTGGCCAATGAGCTCGGGGTGGACGCCATGTACGACTTCATGAAGCCGCTGGGCTTCGGCCAGCTGACCGGCATCGACATCCAGGGCGAGGTGCGCGGCGTGCTGCCCAGCCAGGCCTGGAAAAAGGCCTATTACAAGCGCCCGGAGCAGCAGAAGTGGTTCGCCGGCGAGACCATCTCGCTGGGTATCGGCCAGGGCTACAACACGTTCACCATGCTGCAGCTGGCCCAGGCCACTGCCATCCTTGCCAACAACGGTGTCAAGCACAAGCCCCAGCTGGTCATTGGCACCCAGGATGCGATGACGCGCGCCCGCGCGCCGGTCGCCGGCTCGCCGGCCGAAGACCTGGGCTACAAGCCGGAGAACGTGGCCATCGTGCGGCGTGCGCTGGTCGGCGTGACGCAGGAGGGCACGTCGGCACGGGTTTTTGCGGGCGCGGGCTACCTGTCGGGCGGAAAGACCGGAACGGCGCAGGCGGTGACCATCGGTCAGAAGGAAAAGTACAACTCCAGCAAGCTGGAGGAGCACCAGCGCGACCATGCGCTGTACATGGCGTTCGCGCCGGCCGACGAGCCGAAGATCGCGCTGGCTGTCATTGTGGAAAACGCCGGCTTCGGCGCAGCCCATGCCGCACCGATAGCCCGGCGCGTGTTCGACTACTGGCTGATGAACCAGTATCCCAGCGAGGAAGACATGGTTGCGGTACGCAAGGGCCAGGCGGCGGCGCCGCTTGGCAAGCCGCGCCCGGCTTCTGAAGTGGCCTGGCCGTCCAGGGCCCTGGCGCCTGCCGGCACTGCGTCGGCTGCAGGTGCGGACCCTTCGGTGGCGGTGGTGCCAGCGCCAGCACCGCCAGCCGCCCCGGCTGTGCCGGGGAAGGTCGCCGCCAACTGAGCGGCCCTGCGCGGCTGCGGCATTCAGTGCCCCGCAAAAACAAAAGGCGCCGGGGAAGCCGGCGCCTTGTAAAGATGTATCTCGAGCGGATACCTTGAAAAATATGGTTCTGTGTTGATTCGTCTCCTCAGACCCTCGCCCTGCCAGACACTGGTGCCCGGTAGCGATTGGCAAGACTGTAATCCGCGCACCCGCATAGTGCATTGGGGGTTTCCCGCCCTTATGGATGTTTCTTGGCGCCGGGTGCCGCGCCGGGGCGGCCTCGCATGCCGAGCGGGCCCGGCACGGCCCCCGGAAGGCGCCCTGTCCCGGTGCATTGCCGGAAAAAACCTTCTGGCATGAGTTATGCAGCCATAACGCCTGTTGGGCATCTCATAACAGGAAATACACCATGTGGATCACTGGACGCCGGGTTGGAGTCATCGTTGCTTTATGGCTGGGAGTGCAACTTTCGTTGTGGGCGCAGGCGCCCGCAGCACCGGCGGCACCCTCCAGCGCCGCCGCGTCTGCTGCAGCAGCCCCTGCACCGGCCCCGGTGACTGCGCCGGTGCTGGCGGTCGCGCCGGAGCCCGCAGCGGCGGCCAGTGCCGCGCCCGCGCCGATCACGCACCCCACGCTGGTCAGCACCAGCACCATCAGTGGCTCGGATACCGCCTGGATGATGACGTCCACCGCCCTCGTGCTCCTCATGACATTGCCGGGCATCGCGCTCTTCTATGCGGGCATGGTCCGCCGCAAGAGCGTCCTCAACACCATGGCCTGCGTCGTGGCCATCAGCGCGGTGGTCAGCCTGCTGTGGTTTACGGCGGGTTACTCGTGGGCCTTCACGCCGGGCAGCGGCTTCATTGGCGGCACCGAGCGCATGTGGTTCAGCGGCCTTGACTATGCCAAGGAGGCCGGCAAGGTGGCAGTCAGCCACATCGCGCCGAACATCCCTGAATCGGTCTATTCGATGTACCAGCTGACCTTCGCCATCATCACCGCGTGCCTGGTGGTGGGCGCATTCGTTGAGCGCATGCGCTTTTCCGCCGTGCTGTGGTTCACGGCCCTGTGGACCCTGCTGGTCTACGCGCCGATCGCACACTGGGTCTGGGAGCCGGGCGGCTGGCTGGCCCAAATGGGCGCTCTCGACTTCGCCGGCGGCTCCGTCGTCCACATCAATGCAGGCATCTCCGGCCTGGTCTGCGCCTACTTCCTCGGGCCGCGTCGCGGCTACGGCCGCGAGCCGTTCGAGCCCTACAACCTGGGCCTGACGATGGCTGGCGCCGGCATGCTGTGGGTCGGCTGGTTCGGCTTCAATGCCGGTTCTGCGGTGGCTGCGGACGGCCGCGCGGGCCTGGCGATGGCTGTCACGCATATTGCCGCATCGGCTGGCGCCGTTTCCTGGATGTTCGGCGAATGGATCGTGCGCGGCAGGCCGTCGCTGCTGGGCCTGTGCTCGGGCCTCGTGGCAGGTCTCGTGGCCATCACGCCGGCTGCCGGCTTTGTGACGCCGGGCTCGGCGCTGATCATCGGCCTGGTTGCGGGTGTGGCCTGCTACTGGGGCGCCACGGGCCTCAAGCGCCTGCTGCGGGCCGACGATTCGCTGGACGTCTTCGGCGTCCACGGCATTGGCGGCATTGTCGGCTGCCTGCTGACCGGGGTATTTGCGAACAGCACCGTGTCCGGCGTGGAAGGCAGCATCGTGGTGCAGGCCATGAGCGCGGGCGTTGTGCTGATCTACAGCCTTTTCGTCACCGCCTTGCTGCTGTGGGTCACATTGATGATCACCGGCCTCAGGGTCGACGAGCAGTCCGAGCAAACGGGTCTTGACATTGCACAGCACCGGGAACGGCTCGGCGCCTGATGCAGGGACCTTCACAGGAGATCATCATGCTGGTCAGTGAAAAAATCGCGATCGCTGCCCATCTGCATGTGCTGCTGCGGCGCAAGACCGGGCGCGTCACTGACACCGAATGGATGGCGCAGAACCTGGAGTATGCGGCCGAAATCGTGCGGTTCGCACGCGTCAAGGCCATGGAAGACGGCCATCCCGACCTGGCTGAGTGGGCCGCGAAGCTTGAGCGCGCGATGACCGAGCCGCAGAAAGCGCCTGCACGCCCGCTGGCGCAAGCCGCTGTCGAGACGATACGCCAGAACCAGGCCGTGAACTCCCGGCCGGCGCCCTTGCCCTTTGCAGACAGCAAGGGGGCCGTGCCGACGCCTGAGGAAGCTGCCGAGTTTGGCCACTCGGCATTTGCCGAATCGGGCTTCCTGGAGTCCACCTTCGAGCCGGGCAAGCCACGCAAGGTGCGCGATCCGAACGCCCCGCGGTACGTCGGCGGTATCCGCTGATCAGCGGACGGCGGGCCGGGCTACGGCCCGCGCATCCAGCTCCACCCAGTCGCTGCGCCCGACCGGCCTGAAGCCCGCGTCGAACGCCCGCACGCGCCAGCGCGCCGCGTTGCGTACCCGCATGGCCAGCGCGCCGCCAAGCTGGTAGCGCAGGGGTTCATCCGCGCGCTGGAACCGCGAGCCGACCAGCTGGCCTGCTGCATCGGCAAACTCCACACGGTAGATGTGTGCCTGCTCCACCGGCTGCCATGCGATCGCAGGCGGCCCGGACGTGCCGGCGGGCAGCAGCGTGATGATGCGGCTGGCCAGGACGCTGGAGCTGTCGATGCCGGTGCCCACGCTGTAGGCCAGCACCGGCAGCGCGAAGCCTGCTGCGCCGTGCTCTGCGCCTGCCGCCAGACCTGGCTGCCTCGCGGGAACGGCCTCGATGCGCAGCAGCAGCAGGTAGGTGCCGGTCTGGCGCACCGGCAGGCGTGCCGGGTCCGGGCCCTTCAGGTCGTACCTGCCGGCGACGCCGAGCACCTGCTCGAAACGTTCCACCACGGTGTAGCGGCGCTGGAGCCCGCGGTTGGCAAAAGGAACAGAGGCTTCGGTGACCAGGTCGCCCGGCTCGGGCGGCTCACGCCCCGGCTCGACCACTTCCCAGCGCCCGCGCAGCACGCCACTGCCCGAGTACCGGATCTCGGCAACCGACGGCGGCGGCCGCTGGCCCGGTTCCACCGCTGCGGTGGGCCGCCGCGCGGGACCGACGAGGAACGCCATGCGCACATCGGTCAGGGTGAGCGGCGCGGCCAGCGAGTTGCCCACCACGGTCATCTGCACCACGGCATAGCCGGAGCCGTCGAACTCGCGCACGAAGTACAGCACGGGCGGGCCGGGGCGTGACAGGGCCAGCGATGCGTATGCCTGCGGAATGCTCACCGTCTCCAGCGCGCGCAGGATCTGGCCATTGGCGCCGCGCTGCAGCTGCAGGCCTGCGGCATCGGGCGCGAGTGGCCGTGACTGCGCGCCGGCGGCGCACGGGTTGGTGGCGCTGGTGCCCGACGGGGGCTGCGGCCCGGTGAGATCTGTGCAGACCCAGGCGCCGCGCGGCCGCACGCTGGTGGTGCCGGGTGCAAAGGTGTAGGCCAGCTGGCGCGAGGTGCGCAGCGTGGTGTTCAGGCCGAACTGGCGCGGGCTGACGTCCGTCAGCGCGCCAGTGCTGCCGCTGCCCGCCGCCGGGCCCGGGCCACTGCTGCCCGCCGGCGCGACATTCATCGTCAGCGCGGCGGGCGCGACGACCAGCGAGCCGAATTCCGCCGTCGTCATCCTGAAGGCGCCGCTGTAGCTGCCGGCAGGCTGGGGATTGGTGGTGATCGAGATCACGCAGCTGCCGCCGGCCGGAAGCGGCCCGGAGAAACAGTTGCTGGTCCCGGTGTGAGGCACGAACACACCGCCGGGCGTGACGGTGGCACTCGTGAAGTTGACCGGTCCTGCGCCGGTGTTGCTGATGGTGAGGCTTTGCGGCGGGGCCGGCACGCCTGCAACGGTGGAATACGCCAGGCTGGCGGGAGAGGCCAGGATGGCCGCCTGGGCGCCGGTTGCAGCCAGCGCCAGCAGGCAGGCTGCCAGGGCGCGGACAAATGCGTGCGATGGTGTGTGCATGGTGCGCTTCAGAGGGTGGCTGACAGGGTGAGGGTGAACGACCGCGTGCGTTGCGCGTTCTGCACGGTGCTGCCGAAGAGCGTGCTGGCGTTGTGGTCAGCCTGGCTCTGCCAGGCCAGCGAAACCTGCAGCGGCACGATCTGGCCCGGCCCCCAGGGCATGGGCAGGGTATGGCTCAGCTGCAGTTGCCGGTTGCTGCCCCTGGCACGCAGCGTATTGGCGCTGTCAAACGCACCGGTGCGGTTGAGCGCGGCGTTCAGCACCCAGCCGCCGGCGAATGTCCAGCTGGCGGCCAGGTCGCTGCCGTTCTGGTACTGGCCGATGCCGGTGTCCAGCTGGGTGGCCAGGGCACGGCGCCAGCCAAGCGAGGCGGAGAGTGCCGGCAGCACCTGCCACTGCACCTGTGCCTGCATGCCGCGGCTCTTCTGGTCCAGCATGTCCTGGCCCGGCTGGCGGTTGTCCTGCAGGCCGCGTGTGAGGCCCATGCTCCAGTTGACGCTGTCACGGCTCCACAGTGCGTTGAGCGTGGCGTTGCTGCTGGCCGATGCCGGCACCAGGTCCGCCGTCATGCCGGCCGGCAGGCTGCCTGCGCGCTGCACGTTGCGTTGCCAGCCTGCCTGCAGTGTGGGCCACCAGGAGCCGCGAACCGGGGCGCCGGGCGGGGAATCCGTGGCGTCGAGCCACGGGGCCAGCGGCAGTGCCGCGCTGACCACGTCGGCCCGGGTGTGCAGCACCGGCAGGTCGGTGCGGCGCTGCACATTGTTCTGCGAGAAGGTCCTGGCCCATTGCGTCTGGACGCCGTGGAACACGCCTTCCGCGCCAACGAGGGTCCGCTTCACGTCCGCCGACGCGCCGCCGGCGACGCTGCGGAAGTCGAGGTCGGCCTGTTCGTGGCGCAGGCGCAGCGTGAGCTTGCGGTCCGGGACGCCGCCGCTGGCGCCGCTGTCGATGACGCGCGCGCTGCCGTCGGCGAACCAGGCTTTTCGCCCGCGCGCCACCTGCTCGCCGCCGAAGCCGTCGGGCCGCACCGAGGTGGACATCGCCCAGGCGCCTTCGACGCGGTAGATGGAGTCGGGCGGCGCCCATTGCACGCGAAGGCCCGTGCCGCTGCTTTTTTCCGTTTCAGGCAAGGCGCCGGTGCCGGCCGTCGCGACCGCGCGGCTGAGCTCGCCGCTCATGCCCGTTGCCTCCAGCCGCAGCGCACCCGGCTGGTCCGGAAGGGCTTCCCAGCCCAGTGTCAGGGCATGCACGCGCTGGTCGGTATCACGCAGGCCCCACAGGTTGGGCGCGCCGGCAATGCTGGTGGCATGCTGGCTCGTCAGCGCCACATCGAAGCCGTGCTGCAGCCGGTAGCTGCCGCTCACGCCGCGGTTGGCAAATGCGGCCCCCAGCAGCGGATGCCCCGCGACGCTCACATGGCCCAGCGAGAGGCGCAGGTCGCCGCTCTGGTATTCCAGCAGGTAGTCGTTGAGGTCGAACTTGACCGCCTGGGCGCCGGCCTGCGCAAAGCGCACCGCGCGCGACTGCACGCTCGAGCCGAGCAGGTTGGCGGCCAGCGCAAGGCGGCTGCCGTTGCCGTTGCTCTCGTATTGCGCGCCCGCCTGCAAGCCGAACTCGCGTCCCGCCTGCGTGCTGCTGACGCCGTTGACATCACGCCGTGTGGAGGTGGCGCTGGCGCGTGGCGACAGTTTCGATGTGAAGCCCGATGAGGGGCTGTTGTCCACGGGCGCCTCCGCGGGCTCATCGGTGGCGCCGGAGTTGTCGGGCAACAGGCCCTCGCCGCTGTCCGGCTGGTCCTCCACCTCGATGCTTGCCGACAACAGCGGCAGGGGCTCGCCGCCGCCGGCCGGCTCGATCAGCAGTTCGGCAGTGCTGGTGCCTGCGGGCAGCGGGAAGTCTGCCGCCTGCAGCGTGAAGTGGACGCCGTCACTGGTACGCAGGAAGGAGCCGAGGTCGTTGCCGTTGAGCATGAACACCAGCTTGCCGGCTGCGGGCGCCAGGGGCGCCGACAGGATGAACTCCACGCCCTGGCCGGCCACCAGGGGCTGGCCCGTGAGGTTGCTGCCTGACAGGGCGGGGTAGGGCGCGGGATGTGGGGCGGCGGCACCCGCTGCCGCAGCATCAACAGTTTGGGCCTGGGACAGGCCGGCCAGCCAGAGCGCGGCTGCGAGCGGCAGGAGTCGGTGTGAAAGCGGCATGGGAGGCGGCGGGAAGTGGGTTGGAAGGAGGCGCGCAGGCCCGCGCGCGGCCGGGCACCTGCGCGCCTGGCCGCGAACCGGCGAAGGGAAGGCGGGCTAGTTGCCGCCGCCGGCTGCAACGACGTTGCCGCCGCCTGCAGCGATCACATTGGCGCCGCCTGCCGCCACCACGTTGCCGCCGCCGCTGGCAACAACCTTGCCGGTGGACAGGCTGATCACCGAGCCGGGCGGGGCGGACTGGGCATTGCGGGCGAATTCCGCGCGTGCAGCGGCCGGCACGCGGGCCTCCAGGCTGCTTGCGGGCTGCGCGGCGCCATGGGCGCGCCACTGCTGGTTGGTCGCGCCGCTGCAGGACCAGGCCACCAGGCGCGCGCCGGCAGAACGGTTGCCCCCTTCGACGTCGGCACAAAAGCCCAGCTCATTGCCCAGCTTCGAGCCCTTGAGTGACCACACCTGCGACTTGTCGCCGCTGCGGCAGCCTTCCCAGCGCAGGGGCTGGCCGCTTTGCCTGCCGGAGAGGCACTGGCCCCGCGCCTTGACCTGGCCGTAACCGCCAAAGCCCTCCAGCGCATGCTGCGGGCTCCAGGCCACGGCAGCGCCCACGCCGGCGCTGTTGCCCAGCAGGTAGCCGCTGTGGACCGAGGACAGGTAGGTGATGCCGCTGGCATGGGCGGCGGCGCAGGCGCCGAGCAGTCCGGCGAGGGCGATGTGGCGAAGGCGTGAGGTCATGGGGTTTCCAGGATGTCGGTGAAGGAACAGCCATCCTAGGATTTGCCGCAGCGCGCGGCATCGTGCGTTTGGAGTATTTTGGGCGGCCTCAGGGCGCCGGCAAGTCCAGGCGCACAAGCGTGCCGGCCGGCCCGCTTTCAATGCTCAGCAGGCCCTGGAGCCGCAACGCGCGCAGCTCCATGTTGTGCAGTCCGCGCCCGCGCGGCGTGCCCACGGCGGGTTGTTCAATGCCGGTGCCGTTGTCGGCGATCTCCAGCCGCAGGCCGCCACCGGGCCGCTCGCCGGCACTGACCCGCAGCCGCGTTGCGCGCGCATGCTTGAGCGCGTTGGCAAACGCCTCCTGCACCACACGCAGCATCTGCAGTACGGTGTCCGGTGCCATCGGCGCCGGCGTGTCTTCAACCTGCCAGTCCAGCGTGATGCCGGTGGCCGCAAGGCGCGGCTCCAGGCGGTAGCGCAGGTTGGCCAGCGCCGCCTGCAGCGAGCGCTCCTCGGGGTCCAGCGAGTCGATCACCAGGCGCAGGTCGTCGATGCACTCGCGCAGCAGCTGCGCGGCGCGCCCCGCATCCAGCTGCCCGCGTTCCAGCGAATGCAGGGTGTTGATCAGCTGGGAGCCGACGCCATCGTGCAGGTCGCGCATCAGCCTGTCGCGCTCGAGCGCTATCACGGCATCGCGCTCGAGTGCGCGCAGCCGCTCGTGGGTCTGCTCCAGCTCCTCGGTCCGCTCGCGCACGCGCCGTTCCAGCTCGCTGTTGAGCCGGTGTACCTCGTCGAACGTTCGGAAGTAGCTGTCGGCCATGGCATAGGTCAGCGCCGTCAGCAGCACCGGCGCGCCGAAGGCCATGCGCGCGGCCGGGCCCCAGGGCAGCCACTGCAGCGACACAGCCAGGTCGGCCAGCCCGAGCGCGAGCGTTGCGCACATGGCCGCAAGGATGACCCATGCCGCTGTGTGCCCGCGCCCCGCCGGGCTGCGCAGGTAGGCAAGCAACACCACGATGGGGGCCACGCCGAGCAGGGCGCACAGCAGGTACCAGGCGATGCGCAGCTGGCTCGCAAGCTGCTCGCCCAGCGCGAAGAAGACGACCGGTGCGAGCAGGCATACCGTGGTTGCAGCCCGCTCCAGTGCGTCATTCCGGCGGCCGGTGAAGCGCAGCATGAACAGCAGCAGCAATACCAGCACCACGCCCAGGCTGCCGAGGATGAAGGCCTCCCACAGGCGTGTCGGGATGGCGGCGAACGAGGTTGTGTAGTGGAAGTTGCGGATCGACCAGAGCACGGCCAGGCCTGCGAAGTACCCGTAGACCGTTTCGCCGGGGCGCCGCAGCCACAGCAGGAACACCAGCACGCCGGCAAAGATCAGTGCGATGTTCAGCGAGCGCGGCAGTGTGACGCGCAGGAAGTGGTCGTGGTCGTACAGCGGCTCCACCGCGGCGCGGGGCCCGATGGTGATGGGCCCCAGGCCGCCGCGCAGGTTGGTGGCCACGCGCAGGCGCAGCAGCAGTGTGTTGGCGCCCGGGTTGAGCAGTTGCGGCGCCACCGCGTCCAGCTGCGGTATCCCCATGGTGCGCCGGAACTCGCCCTGCATGCCGCCCGTGCCGCCGGCCTCTACGCCGTTGATGAACAGCTGGTAGCTGGTGCCGACGCTGGGCAGGTACACGCTCCACGATTGCAGCGGCTGGGCCGGGGCATCGACGCGGGCCTCATACCAGCCGTAGCCGCTCTGGCCGGGGTTGGATACCTGCCAGTTGTCGGGCAGGGCCACGCTGCGCCAGCGCGGGTCGGTGGAAGGCGGCGCAACCGCTTCGTCGGTCTTGATGAAGCGTGCCGAGGCAATGCGGACCACTTCCGCGCCGGTGCCGCCCGCCGGCGGCTTGAGCAGCGCCAGTCCCGCAGCCGCGGCCAGGGCTGCCGCCAGCACCGATGCAAGCAGGCCGCGCCAGGCCCGTGTCACAGCCGGATCAGCCCGCGTTGCTGGGCCAGGAACACCGCATGCTGGCGCGAGCGGGCCTCCAGCTTGCGGTAGATGTTCTGCACATGGGTCTTGACGGTGAACGGCGAGATGAACAGCGCCGCCCCGATTTCCGGCAGGCTGTCGCCGCGGGCGATGGACTGCAGGATGGAGAGTTCGCGCGCCGACAGCGGCGAGGCGCCCGGCACGGCGGCGACCGGGGCGGCTGTGGTGAACCGCTTGAGCAGGTGGCGCGCCAGCGACGGGCTGATCGGCGATTCGCCCGCGCGCAGCGCGTGGATCGCATCATTGAATTCGCCGGAGCGGCTGTCCTTGAGCAGGTAGCCGGTGGCGCCGGCCTCGATGGCCTGCACCAGGTTGTGCTCGCCGCCGAACACCGACACCACCATCACCGCCGTATGCGGTGTGGCACCGCGGATGTGGCGGATCACGTCAAAGCCGCTGATGTCGGGCAGGCCCAGGTCGACCAGGGCCACGTCGGGCAGGAGGTTGGAAATATTGCTGATGGCCGCCTGGCCGGTGGTGTATTCGGCCACCGGCACCAGGTCCGGGTCCAGCGCAAGGTTGGCACGGTACTGCTCGATATGCAGGGGATCGTCCTCGATCAGCGCGACAGTGGTCCGGATTCTGGCCATGGACACTCAGGATAGCAAGCGGGCCGGCCGCCCGCCTGCTCCGATAGGAGTATTCAGGTACCCGCCTGTGCGTCGAACACCCAGCGCGCGGCCTTCTCGGCGATCATCAGCGTCGGGGAATTGGTGTTGCCCGAGGTGATGGTGGGCATGACGCCTGCATCAACCACCCTGAGGCCAGCCACGCCGCGCACCCGCAGCTGCGAATCGACGACGGCCATCGGGTCGCTCCCCGGGCCTTCAGTGCGGCCCATCTTCGTCGTGCCGACGGGGTGAAAGATGGTGGTGGCAATGTCGCCTGCCAGCTTGGCCAGTTCGTCATCAGTCTGGAACTGCACGCCCGGCTTCCATTCCTGCGGCCTGTACTTTGCCAGCGCCGGCTGCGCGACGATGTTGCGGGTGACGCGCAGCGAGTCGGCGGCGACCTTGCGGTCTTCCGCTGTGCTCAGGTAGTTCGGGGCGATCGCCGGCGCGTCCTCGAACTTCGGGCTGCGGATGCTCACCGTGCCGCGGCTGGTGGGATTGAGGTTGCAGACGCTGGCGGTGAACGCCGGGAAGCCGTGCAGCGGCTCACCGAACGCGTCCAGGCTCAGCGGCTGCACGTGGTACTCGATGTTCGGGTACAGCATGTCGGGCGAGCTGCGGGTAAAGGCGCCCAGCTGTGACGGCGCCATGCTCATCGGCCCGGTGCGCTTGAACGCGTATTCCAGGCCGATCTTTGCCTTGCCCCAGAGCGACGAGGCCATGATGTTGAGGGTGCTCGCGCCTTCAATTTTGAACACCGCCCGGATCTGCAGGTGGTCCTGCAGGTTGGCGCCAACGCCGGGCAGGTCCACCGCGACCGGAATGCCATGCTGCTGCAGCAATGCGCCGGGGCCGATGCCCGAGAGCTGCAGCAGCTGCGGCGAGCCGATGCTGCCGGCGCTCAGGATCACTTCACGCGTGGCGGTGACGTTGATGCTTTCGCCGCCGGCCCATACCTGCGCGCCGGTGCAGCGCTGGCTGCCGTCGGGCTGGCGTTCCAGCGTCAGGCGGCTGACCTGGGCCGAAGTCCACATCTCGAAGTTCGGCCGGCCGTAGCAGGCGGGGTTGAGGAAGGCTTTGGCGGTGTTCCAGCGCAAGCCCTTTTTCTGGTTGACCTCGAAGTAGCCCACGCCCTCGTTGCTGCCGCGGTTGAAGTCGTCTGTTGACGGTATGCCCGCCTGCTGCGCGGCATCGGAGAACGCGTCCAGCACATCCCAGCGCAGGCGCTGCTTCTCGATGCGCCATTCACCGCCGGAATTCTTGTGGCGCAGCACCTTGCGGTACATGTCGCGGTCGTCACGCATCAACTCGGGGGCGGTGCCGCGCGCGCCATGGAACTCGCTGGCGCCCTTGTAGTGGTCTTCATGCAGCTTGAAATAGGGCAGGGCGTTGTCCCAGGTCCAGCTGGCGTCGCCGGTGAGCTGTGCCCACTGGTCGTAGTCGCGCGACTGGCCGCGCATGTAGATCATGCCGTTGATGCTGGAGCAGCCGCCCAGCGTCTTGCCACGCGGGTAGCGCAGGGTGCGGCCGTTCAGGCCTGCATCGGGCTCGGTGCTGTAGAGCCAGTCCGTGCGCGGGTTGCCGATGCAGTAGAGGTAGCCCACCGGGATGTGGATCCAGTGGT
>JAZKHY010000019.1:0-12011 GCA_040385105.1 Pseudomonadota bacterium | reverse complement strand
AGTACAAGATCCCGACGGTGAAGGTCACCGGCGGCCAGCGCATCGACCTGCTGGGCGTGAAGAAGGAAGACCTGCAGAACGTCTGGAAGGACATCGGCATGCCCTCGGGCCACGCCTATGCCAAGGCGCTGCGCACGGTGAAGACCTGCGTGGGCAGCGAATGGTGCCGCTTCGGCACGCAGGACAGCACGCAGATGGGCAAGGACCTGGAGCGCGCGATGTGGCGCATGTACGCGCCGCACAAGGTGAAGTTCGCCGTCAGCGGCTGTCCGCGCAACTGCGCAGAGTCGGGCATCAAGGACGTGGGCATCATCGGCGTGGATTCCGGCTGGGAGATGTACGTGGGCGGCAATGGCGGCATCAAGACCGAGGTGGCCCAGTTCTTCACCAAGCTCAAGACGAAGGAAGAAGTGCTGGAGTACACCGGCGCCTTCATGCAGCTGTACCGCGAGGAAGGCTGGTACCTGGAGCGCACGGTGCACTACATCGGCCGTGTCGGCCTGGACTATGTGAAGAAAAAGATTCTTGAAGACCATGAAGGCCGCAAGGCCCTCTGGGAGCGCCTGCAGTTCAGCCTCGACGGCGAGCCGGACCCGTGGTTCGAGTTCGACAAGGCGTCGGTGGACACAAGGCAATTCGCAAAACTTGAGGTGGCTGAGGAGACAAGGTGAGCAATATGAGCGACTGGAAAATCATCTGCAAGGTGGAAGACATCCCGGTGCTGGGTTCGCGCCGGGTGGCGCGGCCTGTAGGCATCGACGTGGCGGTGTTCCGCAACGACCAGGATCAGGTCTTCGCGGTGCTGGACCGCTGCCCGCACAAGGGCGGCCCGCTGTCGCAGGGCATCGTGTTCGGCACCAGCGTGGCCTGCCCGCTGCACAACTGGACCATTGGCCTGGACGACGGCTGCGCCAAGTCGCCTGACGAAGGCTGCGTGCAGAAGTTCACCTGCAAGGTGGAAGCCGGTATGGTGCACCTGGACCCGGTGGAACTGGCGACGCTGGCACTGGACTTGCAACCGCCCAAGGCAGGCCCCGGAGCGTCCACAGGCGCCGTGGGCGATGCAACCTTTGACGTGCAGGCCCCCCATACCGCGTGACCGCTGCTGCCCCCTCATCAACCATGACTGAAACACGCTCGACCTGTCCTTATTGCGGAGTAGGCTGTGGCGTGATCATCGAAAGCAGCCAGGGCGAGATCACCGGCGTGCGGGGCGACCCGGACCACCCGGCCAACTTCGGCCGCTTGTGCAGCAAGGGCTCCACGCTGCACCTGACGGCGACCCATGCCGTCACGCGGCAGACCCGCCTGCTGCAGCCGATGCGCCGCGAAAGGCGCGGCGGTGCACTGGCGCCGGCGGGCTGGGACGATGCACTGGGTGCAGCCGCAGGAAAATTCGCCCAGGTCATCCGGGACCACGGCCCCGAAGCCGTCGGTTTCTACATCTCGGGCCAGCTGCTCACAGAAGACTACTACGTCTTCAACAAGCTGGCCAAGGGCCTGATCGGCACCAACAATGTGGACACCAACTCGCGCCTGTGCATGAGCAGCGCCGTGGCCGGCTACAAGCTCACGCTGGGCGCCGATGCACCGCCGAACTGCTACGACGACGTGAACCATGCGCAGTGCATCTTCATCGTCGGCAGCAACACGGCGTATGCCCACCCGATCCTGTTCCGCCGGATCGAGGATGCGAAAGCCGCCAACCCGTCCATGAAGATCATCTTCTGCGACCCCCGGCGCACCGACACCGCCGAGATCGCCGACCTGTACCTGCCGCTGCAGCCGGGCACCGATGTGGCGCTGTTCAACGGCATGCTGCACCTCATGCTGTGGGAGGGCTGGGTCAAGCCCGACTACATCGCGGCCCACACCACAGGTTTTGACGAGCTCAAGGCCACGGTGCGGGAGTACACGCCCGACATGGTGACGCAGCTGTGCGGCATCACCAAGGCAGACCTGCTGTCCGCCGCGCGCATGTTCGCCACCTCGGCGGCAACCCTCAGCCTGTACTGCCAGGGGCTGAACCAGTCCACCAGCGGCACCGCCAAGAATGCCGCGCTCATTAACCTGCACCTGGCCACCGCGCAGATCGGCAAGCCGGGCGCCGGCCCGTTCTCGCTGACCGGCCAGCCCAATGCCATGGGTGGGCGCGAAGTCGGCGGCCTGGCCAACCTGCTGAGCGCCCACCGCGACATGGCCAACCCGCAGCATCGCGCCGAAGTGGCCGCGCTGTGGGGCGTGCCTTCGGTGCCGGACAAGCCGGGCAAGACGGCGGTGGAAATGTTCCAGGCCGCAGCCGACGGCGAGATCAGGGCGCTGTGGATCGCCTGCACCAATCCTGCCCAGTCCATGCCCGACCAGGCCACGGTGCGCCGCGCATTGCAGCGCGCCGAGTTCGTCGTGGTGCAGGAGGCATTCAGCACCACCTCCACCTGCGACTATGGAGACCTGCTGCTGCCCGCCACCACCTGGGGCGAGAAGACCGGTACCGTCACCAACAGCGAGCGGCGTATCAGCCGCGTGCGACCGGCCGTTCCCGCACCGGGCGAGACACGGCATGACTGGTCGATCGCGACGGAATTCGGGCAGCGGCTGGAGAAGCTGCTGCCGGCACGCTCGGCCGCGCCGCTGTTCGACTACGACGGCCCGGAGGCCATCTGGAACGAGCACCGCGAGTCCACCCGCGGCCGCGACCTGGACATCACCGGCATGAGCTATGCGATGCTCGAATCCGCAGGCCCGCAGCAGTGGCCGCTGCCGGAAGGCCGGGCCAGCGGCAAGGTGCGGCTCTATGAAGACGGCATCTACCCCACCGCCGATGGCAAGGCCCGCTTCGCCAACACGGTGTACAAGCCGGTGGCCGAGCCGCGGGAGTCGCGCTTCCCGTTCTCGCTGACCACCGGCCGGCTGCGCGACCAGTGGCACGGCATGAGCCGCACCGGCACGCTGGGCCGGCTGTTCGGCCATGTGGCGGAACCGGTCATCCAGATGAACCCGCAGGACATGGCCCGCCGCCTCATCAGCGAGGGCGACCTGGCCTATGTCACCAGCAAGCGCGGCTCCATCGTGGTGCCGGTGCAGGCCAGCAGCGAGATCGGCATGAGCCAGGCCTTCATCGCGATGCACTGGGGTGAGGAGTACCTGAGCGGCTGCTCCAGCAACGGCGAGCGGCTGGCCGGCGTGAATGCGCTGACCACCTCGGCCTATTGCCCCGGCTCGAAACAGCCCGAACTCAAGCATGCGGCCATCAAGATCCTCAAGGCCGAGCTGCCGTGGTCGCTGCTGGCCGTGGCCTGGCTGCCCAACGACCGGGTACTCGCCGTGCGGGAAGAGCTGCGCAAGCTGATGGCTGCGTTTCCCTTTGCCAGCTGCGTGCCGTTCGGCCGCGAGCGCACCGGCGTGCTGTTCCGTGCCGCATCGCATGACCCGGCGCCCGACGAGCTGCTGCTGCGCCTTGAGGGCCTGCTGGGCCTGGGCGGCGCTGACACCCTGCGCTACGCCGACAGGAAGAAAGGCCAGCGCCGGGCAGCACGACTGGTGCGGGTCGGCGACCAGGCCGGACTCGAAGGCTTCCTGCTGGCCGGCGACACCTCCGCCGAAGCCTGGATCAAGGCGCTGCTGCAGGAAGAGCTGCCGGCGCAGGCCTACGGCCGGCTGCTGCTCGTTCCGGGGGCGAAGGCGCCTGTGGCCGTGCAATCGCGCGGCAGGCAGGTGTGTTCCTGCTTCAACGTGACCGATACCGCCATCAATGACTGTCTCGCGCAATGCGGGGGCAGTGATGAGGAGCGGCTGGCCGCGCTCCAGGGCAGCCTCAAATGCGGCACCAATTGCGGCTCATGCGTGCCCGAACTCAAGCGCATGGTACGGACGGCTGCACCATTGAAGCAGGCTGCGTGACATTCGGCTAATAGCCGGAAGTCATGAGGCATCAAGCACAATCAGCCCGCATATGGGAATCAGCCAGTACATCAAGGAAATCGGCCGCGGCAAGGACGGGGCCCGCCCGCTCACGCGCGAGCAGTCGGCCGACCTGTTCGGCCAGGTGCTCGACGGCACGGTGACGGACCTCGAGGTTGGCGCGTTCTGCCTGGCCATGCGCATCAAGGGCGAGACACCGCAGGAGATGGCCGGGTTTCTGGATGCGACCCGCCAGCGCCTTGAGCTTTTCCCGGCCGGCGACAGGCCGCTCATCGTCCTGCCGAGCTACAACGGCGCGCGCAAGCTGCCGGTGCTCACGCCCCTGCTGGCGCAGTTGCTGGCGCGCGAAGGCCTGCCGGTGCTGGTGCATGGCACGGCCACCGAGACGAAGCGCGTGTTTGCCAGCGAGGTGCTGGAGCAGCTGGGCGTTCCCGCGCTCAGCCGTGTGCAGGCCATCGGAAACGGCGAGGTCGCCTTTGCGCCGACGGGCCTGCTCTGCCCCGGCCTCAAGCGCCTGCTGGACGTTCGCCGCGTGGTGGGCCTGCGCAACCC
Organism: Pseudomonadota bacterium; assembly: GCA_040385105.1. GTDB lineage: Bacteria > Pseudomonadota > Gammaproteobacteria > Burkholderiales > Burkholderiaceae_C > JACMQX01. Next base: position 7,538 of record JAZKHY010000019.1, on the reverse strand, counting down.
CGCGCACAGCCTGGTGAAACTGATGAACCCCGGCGCCGGCAGGAGCATCATCGTCAGCAGCTACACCCACCCGGAATACGCCATCTCGATGGCGGCGGTGTTTGAACTCGTAGGCGCCACCGCCCTGCTGCTGCGCGGCACCGAGGGTGAGGTGGTGGCCGACCCGCGCCGCACGCCGGAGATGCGCGGCTTCATCAACGGCAGGCCCGTTCTGCTGCAGGAAGGCGTCAAGGGCACCCTGCCCGGCGTGCCCGACCTGCCGACGGAAATCGACGCCGCGAACACAGCTGCCTACATCCGCGCCGTCACCAGCGGCCGCATTGAAATCCCCTCTTCCATCGCGCAGCAGGTGGAACATATCTTGCATTTGTCGAGGCAACCATGAACACCCAGATCAACGGCAAAGTCACCCTCGTAGGCGCAGGCCCCGGCGACCCGGAACTGCTCACGCTCAAGGCACTCAAGGCCATCCAGGCCGCGACCGTGCTGCTGGTGGACGACCTCGTCAGCGACGACATCGTGGCGCATGCCGCACCCGGCGCGCGCATCGTGCATGTGGGCAAGCGCGGCGGCTGCAAGTCCACGCCGCAGGCCTTCATCGAGAAGCTGATGATCATGGCCGCGCGTGAAGGCGAGAACGTGGTGCGCCTGAAGGGCGGCGACCCGTTCATCTTCGGCCGCGGCGGCGAGGAAGTCGAACACCTGCGGGAAGCGGGCATCGACGTCCATGTGGTCAACGGCATCACCTCGGGCCTGGCTGCGGTCACGTCGCTCGGCGTGCCGCTCACGCACCGCGAGCATGCACACGGCGTTGTCTTCGTCACCGGCCACGCCAGGCCGGGTGACGTGGGCACCGACTGGCGCGCACTCGCCGCCACCGCGCGCGACGCGAAGCTCACCCTCGTGATCTACATGGGCGTCAGCGGCGCGGCGCGCATCCAGCAGGAGTTGCTGACGGGCCTGCCTGCCGCTACCCACGTCGCCATCGTGCAGGGCGCCAGCCTCTCCGGGCAGCGCCATGCAGTCACGACCCTGGGCGAGCTGCACCTGACCATCCAGCGCGAACAGCTGGCCAGCCCGGCCGTGATCGTGGTGGGCGATGTGATCAAGGGTGTCGCTGTTGCATCCCTGGCACCGGAAGCTGCCGGCGGCAGCGTGCGCGCCGCATAACCAGCCGCAGCCTGCGCCACGGCTACACTGCTGGCCAAACAACAGACCTGCAAAGGGGCGCATGCTCGACAAACTCAATGAACTGACCGAAGGCCACGGCGAGCTGCGGCCGGGGCGCGGCCTGATCAGCGGCATCATTGCACTGTCGCTGGGCATCCTGTGCTTCCTGGGCGTGCTGGCCTTCCACTTCCCGGAATACCTGACCACGCCGCAGTTGCGCAGGAGCTACGACGTGAACTTGATCCGCAACGTCATGCTCGGGGCGCTGGCGGTCGCCGGCGGCATCTCGCTGGTCAACATCATCTTCAACCGCGCGCGCTGGCTGTCGGCCGCCGCGTTCCTGCTGGTCGCCCTCACAGCGCTGCTCGGCGGCCACAAGGTGGATGTGGACCCGAATTTCCCCGACAACACGCCCTACATCGGCCTGGACTGGTTCATCCTCGACCTGCTGGGCTCGTCGCTGATCTTCATCTTTGTCGAGAAACTGTTCGCGCTGCGCAAGGACCAGCCGGTGTTCCGGGCGGAATGGCAGACCGACTTCCACCACTTCATCGTCAACCACATGATCGTGGGCTTCGTGCTGCTGGCCACCAACCTGATGGTGCACAGATTCTTCGGCTGGGCCTCGAACGACGGCATCCGCGGCTGGGTGGGCAACCTGCCGTTCTGGGCCGGGCTGCTGCTGATCATCCTGGTGGCCGACCTGGTGCAGTACTGGACGCACCGCGCCTACCACGAGGTGCCGCTGCTGTGGCGGCTGCACGCGGTGCACCACAGCGCCAAGAGCATGGACTGGCTGGCCGGCTCGCGCCAGCACATCCTGGAGCTGCTGATCACCCGCACGCTGGTGCTGGCGCCCATCTATGTATTCGGCTTTTCCAAGGACGTGATCGACGCCTACATCGTCATCGTCGGCTTCCAGGCGGTGTTCAACCATTCCAACGTGAGCGTGCGCCTCGGGCCGCTGCGCTACGTCATCGTGACGCCCAACTTCCACCACTGGCACCACAGCCAGGACCAGGAGGCGCTGGACCGCAACTACTCGGCGCATTTCGCCTTCATCGACTATGCGTTCGGCACGGCGGTGAAGTCCACGCGGCTGTGGCCCGAGAAATACGGCGTGCTGGGCGACTATGTGCCCAACGGCTTCTGGAAGCAGTTCAAGTTCCCGTTCACCTGGAAGGGCTAGTGTTCGACGTTGCCATCATCGGCGCGGGCGCCGCCGGCCTGTTCTGTGCCGGCGTCGCGGGCCAGCTGGGCCTGAAGGTGCTGGTGATCGACCACAGCGCCAAGGTCGCCGAGAAGGTGCGCATCTCCGGCGGCGGCCGGGCCAACTTCACCAACCGCGAGCTGGACCCGGCTGCGCCGCAGAAGCACTTCATCAGCGGCAACCCGCATTTCTGCCGCTCCGCCCTGTCGCGCTACACGCCGCAGGACTTCATCGCGCTGGTGCAGCGCCACAACATACCGTTCCACGAGAAGCACAAGGGACAGCTCTTCGGCGACCGCTCGGCGGAGGATTTCATCAGCATGCTGGTGGCCGAATGCGACGCCGGCGCCGTCACGCGCTGGCAGCCTTGCGGCGTCAAGGCCATCCGCCATGGCGAGGCGGGCTATGAGCTGGATACCGACCGCGGCACGGTGCAGTCACGCAAGCTGGTGATCGCGACGGGCGGCCTGTCCATCCCGAAGATCGGCGCCACCGACTTCGGCTATCGCATCGCGCAGCAGTTCGGGCTGCGCATGGTGGAGCCGCGCCCCGCCCTCGTGCCGCTGACCTTCGACGGCGAAGGCTGGGCGCCCTATGCCGGGCTGGCCGGGCTGGCGCTCCCGGTGCGCATAGAAACCGGCGAAAAGAAGGCGCGCATGGCCTTCCTGGAAGACTTGCTGTTCACCCATCGCGGCCTGAGCGGACCGGCGGTACTGCAGATTTCGAGCTACTGGCGCGAAGGCACGCCGATACGCCTGGACCTCGCGCCCGACACCGACCTTCCCGCCGGGCTCGCACGTGCCAAGGCCACCTCGCGCAAGCTCATCGCCAATGAGCTCGCCACGCTGGTACCTTCGCGCCTTGCAGATGCCTGGGTACAGCGCGAGGCACAGTGGCAGCGGCCGGTGAATGAGGCGACGGACAAGGCACTTGCCGCGCTGGCGGAGAGGCTCTCCCGCTGGGACATCACACCCACGGGCACCGAAGGCTACAAAAAGGCCGAAGTCACCGCCGGTGGCGTGGACACGCGCGACCTGTCGTCGCAGACCATGGAGTCGAAGCAGCCCGGCCTGTATTTCATCGGCGAGGTGGTGGACGTGACCGGCTGGCTCGGCGGCTACAACTTCCAGTGGGCCTGGTCCAGCGGCTTTGCCTGCGCGCAGGCGCTGGCCGCGGAACTGAAGGCCTGAACCGCTGCCCTACGATGCGCCATCCGGGATAATGACCCCAGCCTGTTACACCTTGACCTGGCCGGACCGCACCGGGCGGCTCCTTCGAGAAACTTTGGACTGACATTCCCCCTTCATGAATCTGGCATTGCAACGATGGATTGACCGCTGGCCGGGCATTGCGCTGTGCGCCGCCGTGTCGCTCATCGACTGCATCGGCCGCGCCCTCGGGCTGACCCGCACGCTCAAGGGTCCACCCCGCGGCATCGTCATCATCCTGCTGTCGGAAATGGGCAGCCTCGTGCTGGCGCACGAGATGTTTGCCCGCCTCGCGCTCAAGTACCCCGGCTCGCCGGTCCATGTGCTGCTCTTCCGCAAGAACCGCGAGATCCTCGACCTGATGGGCGTGGTGGACCCGGCCCATGTCCACACCATCAGCGACAAGTCGGGCCTGGCACTGGTCACAACGCTGCTGGGCGCGATTGCCGCCCTGCGCCGCGCCAAGGTGGACGTCGCGCTGGACTGCGAGCTGTTCTCCCGCATCAGCAGCCTGCTGTCGTGGGCCAGTGGCGCCTGCGTGCGCGTCGGCTTTCACCGCCACACGCAGGAGGGCCTGTACCGCGGCTCGCACATCAACCGCCCCGTGCCCTACAACACCGCGCACCACATCAGCGAGCAGTTCATCGGCCTGGTGGGCGCCATTGACGCAAAAACCTGGCCGCTGACCAAGATCGCGATTGCCCGCGCCGTCAAGCCGCCGCCGATGGTGGGCCTGCCTGAGGGCCTGGTCACGCAGATGCGTGACCGCCTCCGGAAAGACTTTCCTGCTGCAGCGGGCAAACCGCTGGTACTGGTCTATCCGGGCGGGGGCATCCTGCCCATCCGCGCCTGGCCGCTGGACTCCTATGTGAGCCTGTGCGAAAGCCTCGCCAGCGACGGTTGCGCCGTCGCCGTCATCGGCCTGAAAGACGACCAGCCGCTGGCGCGCGAGCTGATCGGGCGTGTGTCCGCCCAGTCACCGGGCGGCACGCTGATCGACCTTACCGGCTACACCGCATCCATCGCCGAGCTGCTGGCGCTGCTCAATATTGCGCAGCTGCTGGTCACCAACGACGGCGGGCCGGGCCAGTTTGCGGCCCTCACACCGGTCTGGACCCTGATGCTGTTCGGCCCCGAGACGCCGGCGCTCTACGCACCGCACACACCACGCTGCCATTCGTTCTACAGCGACTGGCCCTGCTCCCCCTGCCTGACGGCCTATAACCACCGCTCATCGTTCTGCGATGGCGACAACCAGTGCCTCAAGGTCATCGCGCCGGAACAGGTGTTGGCCAAGGCGCGTGAATTCCTGGCGCAGGGGACATGAGCGCTGCCCGGCCGCCCGAAAGCTCTCGCACCAGAGTGCGCAGCACGGAGGTTTCTCCATGAGCGAACACGAAACCATCGCCGAGTCGTTGCCGGTGCGCCTTTACCGGCGGCTGCCGGCGCGGCTGCGCCACATGCTGGGCTGGCGCTTCATCAAGTTCGGCATGGTCGGCGGCAGCGGCACCGTCATCAACATCGCCGTTCTGTACCTGGCGCAGGAACACCTGCTGCTGGGCATTGCAGCGTCGGGTACCCGGCTGAACTACTCGATCGCCATGGCGATCACCTGCGCCACGATCAGCAATTTCTACTGGAACCGCCGGCTGACCTGGCATGACCGGCGCCACGACAACAGCGGCCCGGTGGTGGCGCTGTTTGCCAAATACGTCATGGCGGCGGGCTTCTCCATCCTGCTGCAGGCGCTGCTGACGCGCTGGCTGGCCGGCCACATGCATTACATCCTGGCCAACCTCGCGTCCATCGCGATTGCCAGCGCGGGCAACTACCTGGCCAACGACCGGCTGACCTTCCGGCGCCGGACCGGACCGAAAACGCCATGAGCGCGCGGGGCAGGCAAGGCCTGTGGCTGGCTCTGGCGCTGGCAACGGCGCTGGCCTACCTGTGGGGGCTGGACGGCGCCTACATCCCGAAATTCGGCGATGAAATGGTCTACAGCCACATCGCCCGCATCACGGCGCAGTCGGGCCAGTGGCTTCCCCTGCAAAGCGAATACAGCCACATGCGCAACACCAAGCCGCCGCTTCTGTTCTGGCAGGCGATGGTGGCCGGCCAGTGGGGCGCGGACTGGCGCCTGGGCGCGCTGCGGCTGCCCAGCGTGCTTTACACCTGGGGTACGGCCCTGATGGCCGCGCTGCTCGCGGCGCGGCTTTGGCGCCAGCGCCAACCCGGCACAGTATCCGGGCAGGCCCCTGGCACTGCGCCGGCGCTGCAGGCAGGGCTGGTTGCCGCCACCGTGTTCCTGCTGTTTTTCAGTTCGCTGCGCTACAGCCGCACTTACCTCACGAGCGGCCCTGAAACCTTCTGGATGTTCGGCATCATGGCTGCGCTGGCCTGGGCGCCGGCGCGGCTGCTGGCCTCCCGGCTGTGGTTTCCGCTGGCGGCTGGCCTGGCGCTGGGGCTGGCCTGCCTGTACAAGTCCTTCGTGCTCGTCATCCCGGTGGGTTTTGCGCTGGTGCTGTGCCACCTGCTGGCCCATGAGCCGGGGCAGGCGCCCCGGCGCGGCGCAGCCCCGCTGCTTTCCGCAGGCCTGAAAGCGGCGCTGAGCGCGGTCGTGGCCCTGGCCGTTTTCAGCCTCTGGTTCATCCTCGACCCCAGACCCGGCGACATCTGGCGCGAGTTCATCGTGGGCGAGAACGTTGGCCGCATGCAGGGCGGCCCCGGCTACCTCGGCATTGCGCTGGGCGGCGCCAGCGGCATCTGGGTGATCCTGCTGGCCTGTTTCACCAATGCAGGTCTGTTGCTGCCGCTCGTTGCAGGCGCGGCCCTGGCCGCCTGGCGCGCGGCCCGCAGGGGCGAGCCGGCCGGTGCCGCAGAGAAGGTCCTGTGGCTCTGGATCCTGGCGCTGACGCTGTTTTTCCTGGTGCCAAGCCAGCGCACCGCCCGCTACCTGATCCCGGCCATGCCGGCAGTAGCCATCCTGGTGGCGCTGCATTGGCGCGGCATCCACCGTGGGTGGTTTGCCGCCTCCATCGGCCTGAGCCTGCTGGCCCTGATGGTGCTGGGGGTGGCCGCCTCCGGCGGTGCCCCGGCCGTGGGGCAAACCATCTATCCACCGGTTTTCTGGCTGCTGCTGGCAGGGACAGCGGCGGCAGGCGTCGCGGGCCTGTGCCGGGCGGCGCTGGCGCCCGCAGCCAGCCTTGTCGGCGCGCTGGGCACCTTTCTGGCCATGACGGCGCTGTATGCCCCGTTCAACGGCAACCTGGGCCAGTTCAAGCCAGCCACCTTGCGGGCCTTGCAGGGCGAGCCGGTCGCGGTGGCCTACCAGTTTACCGGCCAGCAGGAGCGCTACCGTTTCCTGTTGCCCGGCGTGCAGGTCAAGGCCGTGAAGGCGCCGCCGCCGCGCACCGAGGAAGACCTGGCACAGCTGTTCGGCACCGCGCGGTATGCCCTGGTGGAACGCTGGCCGGGGGAGGCCGCCTGCCGCAACTGCCGGGTCGTCGACGCCCGCTGGGAGCCGGGCAGCCGCCCCGGCGGCAGTGTCGTGGATGCCCTGCTGCGCCCTGAAAGTTACTGGTTCTCGCAGGAATACCTGGTGGAGAGGCCCGGCCCCTGAGCGGCCCGGCTTGCCTGGCACCGGCAAAGCGATATAATCCGAGGCTTTGCTGGCAAACCCCCAACGGCCTGATCAACACCTTAGTTGGGGAACACCGCAGACATGGAGCACAGGGCCCGATCTCCCTTGACCCCTCTGGCTGCACATATCGGAAACTATTCAAGTAATGACGACCATCCGTGTAAAAGAAAACGAACCGTTTGACGTGGCGCTGCGCCGCTTCAAGCGCACCATCGAAAAGCTCGGCCTGCTGACCGACCTGCGTGCCCGTGAGTTCTACGAAAAGCCCACCGCCGAGCGCAAGCGCAAGAAGGCTGCCGCCGTCAAGCGC
>JAZKHY010000018.1:805-59974 GCA_040385105.1 Pseudomonadota bacterium | reverse complement strand
CCCACGCCTCGCACGGAATGCACACCCACATGGGGCCGTAGTCGCGGCGGTAGGGGTAGCCTGCATCGCCCAGGCGCAGGAGCTTGGCGCGCTCCTGGCAGTGCCGGCAGCCCTTTTCCTTGGCCTCGGCCATCACGGCATCTCCTTCTGTGTGGCTGGCTGGGCGGCGCGTGCTGCGGTGACCGGCAAGTATTCGCTGCATCCTTCGGCCCGCAAAATGATGTCTCGGTACTCGGTCTCATTGGTCGGCCGGTTGTCCCAGCGGCCCGAATACTGCCCTGCTGCGCACGTGGCGTCGCCGCCCTCCATCATCGGGCCGGTCATGGTGCTTCCATGGCCCCAACATGATTCCTCCGACCAGTTGAAGTGCGTGCAGAAGATGCACAGCTTCTCGGGCGTCGTTGGCGCCTCCTCCCCCACTGGCTGTACTGCGCCGTGCACCAGAAATTCCACGTCGTCAACAGCCTGCAGCCCGGGATAAAGGTATGGCCTCTCGTCCCCCAGCTCCAGTGCTCGCACGATGGAGCGTCGATTCGCCCACAGCGTGCCCGGCTGTGCTGCTGGCTGGGGTGGTGTGGGTGCGGCGGAGAGGGTTCGCACTTTCTTCAAGACGTGCGCGTTGCCCTCGGGGAAGATGCTGGGCAGGCAATTCACTGCGCGCGCCACTTCCCAGAACAGCGTTTGCCATGGATCTTCGACGGATACCCGCGTTGCCTTCCATGCGTGGGCGAGTTGCAGGACCTCCCACGCGGTGAGCGGCGGCATTTCCCCCTTGATCGCGTGCTTTTCGATCATGTCGATGGTGGCTTGTGTGATCTGGCCCATGGTCAACCCTCCCGAACGCGTGTGAAGGCCGGCATGTCATTGCGCGGCAGTTTGGCCTGCAGCTTCTCGATGTGCGCCGCCTGGGCCTCGATCAGTGCGGCATCAGTGGAAACGCCGTAGAAGCGGTGCAGTTGGCCCGGCACTTCCCCTGCAGGATGAGGGGCTGCGGAGAGGGCGGCACGGGCGATGCAGCGCTTCAGCATGTCGCGCACGTGGTTCTCGCCGTCTACCTTGTAGCCAGCCTCTGCCAGCATGCCCCAGAGTTGCAGCACGGTGCCGCCGTAGTTCTTGGCCTTGCTGTACATGTACGAGACGGTGTTGCCTCGGTAGATCAGTGCGCCGATCCTCGCCTGCTCCTCATCTTCGGACAGCGCCTCCACCACCCCCGCCCCTGGTGCCTGCGCTCCGGAAAGCAGTTTGCGCACGGCTTCCACGGCAGTGGCGGGCGGCTCGTTCTCCAGCTTGAGCATCAGCACGATCTGCGCGTATGCGTCACCATCCTCGCTGACCATCGTGCACAGGCCATCGCCTTGGTGCTGGACGCTGCTGGCCGCCCCTGGTGCCTGCCCGATAGCCACTGCGCGGTTGTCGGCCTCTGGCCGTGGGGTGCGGGCTGCCTGCCACGTGACCCAGTGCCTATTGGCGGAGTCGCATACGTAGGTTTGCGGCTGCAACTCGTGGCGCTTCAGTTCCTTGCGTGCCCGGCTGCGGCCGCGCGTGTTGAACCAGTGGGCCTCGAATTCCTGGCGGTCTTGGTCACTCATGGCGGCCCCCTTTGTCGAAACGGCTCAGGAACATGCTGGCGCCCGTGTCGATGCCGTTTTTCTGGCAGTGTCGGAGAACGCCCATTGCCAGCCCGTCGAAGTTCTGCCCGGCATGTGCCGCGATGTGGAGAATGTGCATCGGCAGGCCGGCATCCTTGCTCAGGATGAATGTGCTCCCGCGCTGGTCGGGGTCGTATTCCACGGTTGCCACGAATGACATGCCGCGTTCTTGCATTCGTGCACCAAGGGCCATCAGAGCCGGGGCGATTTCCGCGTCGTAGAAGGCTTCGTTGTCTGTCATGGCTGGCGTTCCTTGGTAAGGGTGGCGGCGCGATACGAATAGAACGTCCCAAAGCGGGTATGCGAGAACGGAAAGAATATCTGCCGCTCGACGGATTCGAGCCAGACCCAATTTCCGCGTTCCGTCTCCACTGGATGCCATGCGAACCAGCGCGTCCAGGGCTGCGGGTCTTGCGGGGGAAGCGTGCTCCACCTCATCCCCGCCCCCTTGCTGCCTCTGACTGCAGGGCTGCGGCATTGGTAGGGGCGGCGGCGATGGCGCTTTCGGCATCGTGCGCCGCCCACATTGCTGTGATCGCTGCGTTCAGGGTTTCGTCTTCACAGGCGACCCAGCGGAACCTGTCGACCCACTCGCCCAGGAACTTGCTGAAGACGATCTGATCGCGTTCCATCAGACGGAGGTCTTCGATCCTGTATCCGTTCAAGTGAAAGGCGCGCTCGTGGCCTCGGCGAGCCTTTTCGCGGAGATGCAGGTACAGGCAGGTCTCTGGGAAGTCGGCCTGCGGGTTGTGTTTCCTGTTCTGCCCTTGGCAATACTCATCAAACACGCGTTCAGCGGCTTCTTTTGGGCCGAGAGTTGTGGTGGCGCACAGCTCGGACGCCCTCAAGTGCAGCCGATAGTCTCGATAGCTGCCGTGTATCGATTTTTCATACTGGAGCATTACGCGTCTCCTTGGTCATGGCGGTGCGGAGGGCGTCGTCCAGCGTCGGCCCCTTGAGGGTGGCATTGCGCCGGTAGACCCACGCGTGCTGGCCGTCAATGTTCACACCCATCGGGCTGAAGTCGCGCCGCAGTTCCCGATACATCGCCGCCTGCTCTGCCTGGCTCGCATCTGGAGCGGTGGGGGAGGTGGCAAACGCGGCCCCGTGCTTGTTGTATTCGCACTGCTCGTGCCCAGCGTAATCCATGCCGCATGCCGTGCAACGCAGCATCACGAGATACGGTCCCGCAAATACTCGTTGAGCAATGCCGCCGCATCCGGGGCACATCTCCCCCTCCCCGCGTGCGCGGTAAGCGGCGATTGCGGCGCGGAGTGCGGAAATCTCGGCGGCGGCCTTGATGACCACCTCCGTGTCGAGCTTGTCCCATGTGTGGCGGCCGGGCTCGTAGTTGACGGCCATCGCGCAGAGCATGTGCTCCACGGTCTCGGGTAATTCTTTGGCGCTCATGGTGTTACCTCGATGGCGTACACCTCGACCGGATCGGGGCCGAAGTGTGGGTGGGTGATGGTGGTCACGTGGAAGCCGCGCCACGGCAGATACAGGCGGCGCTCCGCGTCGTCGCGGGCGGGGTAGCCCTTGGTCAGGACAATCTCCGTGTACGCGCGGCCCTCCAGCCGCTTGCGCCAGTACGGCGTGCGGAGGCGGTACTCCAGCACTTTCGCGCCCGACCTGATCGCGTCGAAGTATTCGCCCTTGAGCGACAGGTGCAGGGTGCTCATGGCTTCACTACCTTCACGCACAACTGTTGTTCGCCGAGCCATACGTGGCCGCTAGCTCGGCAAGCTACAGCGGTTTCGTTGTTGTTCTGAACTGCGTTGAGGAGTTTGGCCGCGCCCACCAGTAGCGAGAGCGACACCACGACGATGCTGATGAACAGCGTGTTGCTCACGACTTCACCTTGGCGAGGGAGGCGGATTCGATGGGCACGTACACCGGCACGAAGCCTGGGCCGGGCTTGTCGTAGATCGTGGTGCCGTACCGCCCATCGATCCAGCCCAACACAGACCATTGCTTGCCCTCGGGTGCCTCCTGCGGGGTGGTGGATGGGGCGGCAGCGGCGTTGGCCAGGGCGGCGCGGGCCATGCGCACTGTGCCTAGGCTCATGATGCCGGTGTCGATGATGTGCAAGAGGCCTTCGCATGCATGAGCCATTTGCTTGGCTGCGGCGGCGCGCTCTGCCGTGTTGAGCAGCATCGCGGCGGTTTCTTCCAAGTTGTCCAGCGCAGTTGCAAGGTTTTGCCGGTCAACCGATTCGTCCGCGCCGCCCCAGCGCTGGCCGTTGAACGACTGCACAAACCGCGTCATCGTGCGGGCATGCGCAGTTGCAGCGCGCGGGTCTAGCTCCCCGTGCTCGGGCGCCTCTACTGGCGCTGGAGGGGCGGCATCGGGTACGGTCAAAGACTCATCAGTTCGTCTTCGAGTGCCGCAATCTTCGAGCGCAGATCCCATATGCTCTCCAAGCGCGTGACCTTGCTCAGGGTGTAGCGGTACGATCTTTGATCGCGTCGAATGCGGCAATAGCGAATCGGGGACGATGCGAAACGCCTCATCAGCGATGCCCTCTGGACAAGTGCTTGCCAGAAATCCGTAGACAGATTCGAGAATGCTTTGAACATCGTGGTTCTCCTTAGCGGCATCGGGTGCGGGGGAGGGCTCTGCTGGCGGGGTGGGGAGTGAGAAGTTCAGCAGCTCGCGGGCGAGATTCTTGCAGCGCAGGCCCGGCTCGGTGACGACATTCAGCTCCAGCACGGCATCTGCAAGCCTGCGCGCGGCCATTCCGTGGTCAGGGAGGAACAGTTCCACGCCGTCGCGGATCTTCCGCTCGAAGGCCTTGGCGTCCACCGTGAGCGCGTTGTATCCGCCCACGCCAAGCCAGCACGCCAGTGAGCGCAGCACGCCCTCGGCTTCGCTTTCCTCGGTCGGCACTGCGGGCTCTGCCTGCTGGGCGAGTGCGGCCTGAGCAGCGCGCAGCACGTCGGCATCCTCATTGCAGAGGCCAGGGGCACTGGACCACGCGAGGCGGATCAGGCGAGCCAGTTGCTCTCTCGATAGTGTGATCATGGGGTGGGCTCCAGGGTTGCAGCGGGAACAACCGTGCCCAGCCGCGAATTGATCAAGGCCTTGACGTTCTGCACGCCATAGGCAACCAGACAGATCGGTGCGCCCGAATTGGCATCTGCGCGAGTGCCGTCAACATAGTGAAAATGCGGCCTGCCACGCATAAACAGCACGGCATCGGCCACGCCCCACACGCACTCGTAGAACATCGCGGTTTCCGTGCGTGCCGGAATCAAGGCAACGCCGTCACCGTGTTGGGCAAGCTTGCGCAGCCACTTGACGGCCTCACGACCGAACGGCGGGTTGCACCACACGCGACCCCCCCATGCCTTGGACAGGCCATCGTCCTCCACGGTGTAGTGCAGTGATGCCGTGGGCCATGGCCGGTTGATCGGCGAGCATGGGTCCAGGTCGAAGGCGCCGAGTGCGCCCACTATTTCCGGAGGTGTCAACCACTCGTCGTGCCCGCCGTTACGTTGATGCGATGACAGGCTCACCCTGCACCCCCCTGCGTGGGAGGGAGGGCGGCAGGCGCAGCATTGCTTGCCGCATTGAGGTATGAATGGAGGGCGCCAAGAATCTCGCCGCGCAAGGTGTGGGCGATTTGCCATTCCTCCATCGCGAACATGGCGCGCGACAAAAGCGCCTCCATCTCCGCAACCCGCTTGGCCCGCTCGTTGTTGGAGTCCGTCAGTTCGATCAGGGCCTGCACGCTCACGTCATACAAACCCTGCAGACGCGCTATCTCTGCGTCCTTGGCTGCTGTGCGAGCCTCGTTTTTCTCGCGGCAAATGTCCTCGATGGCTTTGGCGAAGTGGAGCCAGCCCCACTTCTTCATGAAGCCGTCGAGCATGTCCGGCAGCGTCTGGAATGCGCGGTCGCGGTCGTCGTCGGTAAGCGCAACCCATTCGGGCAGGGCTGGCCGATCCTGGGGAGGGGTGGAGGTCATGGCACCCTCGCCACCAAGGTTTCGCACCGATAGACCACGTCAGAGTTCAGCGGCTGGATCTGCTGCTGGATCGCCTCGCAGCGGCCGTGCTCGGTGGTGCGCAAGACTTCGTGGCTGCCGTGCCAGGAGCCGGCAGGCAGGGCGAACAGGATGTAGATGAGGATCATGATCAGGCCGCCTGCTTCGCCTGCACGGCCTGGATGTGCGCCACCAGGGCCGCGCAGATGTGCGGGAACTGCGACTCGTGGAACAGCAGGGATGCGCGGTCGCGCAGCGCATGCTCGAAGCCCAGGCTCTTCAGGAAGTCAGCCGTCAGCGTGAAGCCCAGGCGCTCGCCGATCTGGCCGAGCTTGAGGGTCGGCGGCGTGCTGGCTGCAGGCTGCGCCACCGGTGCGCGCGCGGGCATGGCCACGACGTTGGCGGCGGGCGCGGGCTGCGCGACCTGGTGCACGGGCGCGGCGGCCGGGGCGGGGGCAGGTTCGGCCACCACGACGACAGGCTGGGCAGCAGCGGCTGCGCGGCGGTCTGCGGCTTCCTGTTCGGCGCGCGCCTGGGCTGCTTCCTCGTCCTCCTTGCGCTTGCGGTCGGCGGCTTCGCGCTCCAGGCGGGCGGCCTCTTCCTTGCGGATCTGCTCGCGGGCGGCTTCGGCCAGGGCATCGGCCCGCCGCTGCTCTGCGGCCTTGTGCTCGGTGATGCGAGCCTTCGCCACCACCGCGAACTGGTCCACCGCCATCTGCAGCATGCCAGCCTGGTCAGGGAACAGGAACTCGTAGCCGGCGGCGTTATCGCGCAGCCATGTCGCGTTGGTGCTGATCTTGTCGGCCACCTCGTTGGCGGCGATCTTGGCGCGGGCCAGCTCCACCCCGCACTTGTCGATCATGCTGGAGAAGCTCTTGAGGCCGCGCACCGCGCCGGCAAAGTCCGCCGGGATCAGCGGCATGTAGGGGCCGACGCGCTTGCGCAGCTTGTCCATGTGCATGCCGAGCCCGGCGATGTGGTCGTCCAGGATCTCGGTGCGACGGCTTTCCTTGCGCGCCTTCACCAGCTTGTCCAGGTCCAGGCGAACCCGGCGGGCCTCCGCGCTGATGTCGTCGATGGTGCGGAACAGGGCGTCGATGCTGGCCGTCTGACTCAGGGCGTGCTGCTTCGCGGCGGCCAGGCGATCCTCCACGTCGCCGCACCACTTCACTGCCTTGCCGGCATCCTCGAAGTCCTGGTCGGTCACCAGCCGCCGGTTGATGCTGCCGAAAACCGTGAGGGCGTGCGCCTTGTACGCATCCAGGTTGCTGTTCGTGACCCGGCCAGACACCTCGATAAACAGCGCCGGCAAGGACTCGGGCGTGCGCCCCGTGGGCGTGGGCGCCGCCGCGGGCTCCGGCTTCCACTCTGCCAGATCCTCCGCGAACTGCTTCCACGCCGCGCGGATGCGGTCAAACCATGCCGTGTCCGGCTCCACCCAGGTGTGGAAGGTGTTCTCGCGCGTGCCGTCCGACACGGTGAACAGCAGACGGTCGGCGCCGGTGACCATCAGCACCTGCTGGCACTGCGGCATGTGTTCCTCGGGCACGTTGCCGGCGCGCACGATAGGGCCGTTCTCGACGTTGAGCGACTTGCACTCCCATGCCGTCTCGTCCAGCATGTCGATGCCATCGCTGGACGCGCTGATGCGGCCGATGGACACGGTGGCGGGATAGAAGCCGTCCACCTGCGCGAACTCCACCGCGAGCGGCCGGACCTTGTCCTCGATCTCGTGGCCCTTGTCCAGGACGTTGCGCTGTAGCCAGTCGCTGAACTCCTTCGGCAGGCCGGTGGCCTTGAGGCGCAGAAGCTCGGTGCGGGTGGTCTTCTTCGAGAGGCCCAGCACAGCTGCGATTTCGCTGGCGCCGTCGTGGGTGAGGCGGTACTGGTCCCACTCGGGGGTGCCCTGGACGAGGGCGTGGACGATGCGTTCCATGGTTCTTCCTTCTGGTGGTGGGTTGGTCAGCCGCGCAGTTCGGCGAGGCGCTTGTCGAACGCGGATTCTTCGGAGCGCGCTTCCTCGTCGCTGCGGGTGAGGGTGTTGGCGAGGTCCATGGTGGTGTTCAGCACGTCCTCGTCCTTGGCGGTGGCGAGCTGGGCCAGTACGTCGGCGTGCGACACGCCAGGCGACCCGGTGGCGGGCTGGGCTTCGGCGGCAGGCATCAGAGCCCGGATGGCCACTTTCTGCGCGTCACTCAGCGGAGCGTCCGGGTTGGCGGCGTTGATCTTGGCGATCACGTCCTCGGGCTTCTTGGTCTTGGCCACGACCTTTTTCCACACGGCCAGGTTGGCCTCGAAGTCGGCTTGTGGGTAGAAGGTGGGCGCGGCGGTCGCCGCTGCCGTGCCAGCGCCTTCGGCGTCCCCATGACGCGACAGGTGCTCGCGCAGCTTCTCGTCCATGTCCTCCAGATCCTGGGTGAAGCAGTCGCTGGCGGCCGTGACATTCAGGACCATGGCCAACATGGCGCGCTTGTTGGCCATCTTCAGGATGGTGTTGGCCAAGTCGGCCGGCTCGGTGCGCACCTGGAACACGTCGTAGTGCTCGCGCTTCTGCTTGTTGTAGCCCTGCTTCTTGCGGCGCAGGTTCTCCGGCGTGGCGTCGTATTCGGGCTGGTAGGCCTTGCGCCACTTGTACTTTTCCTCGCCGCTGGAGGCTTCGCCCATGCCCGCGCCCAACACCATGCCGGACATCTGGTGCGACCCGGTGCACACCGAGCGGTAGCGCACCACATCGGCCGTGGACATGTCGGTGACCTCGTAGGACTGCGCGATGCGGAAGACCATGCACAGCACTTCGGCGCCGGACTTGTAGAGCGTCGGCTTGTCGGTGCCGGGGATGACGCCGTAGTGCACGTCCGGCTTCATCACCGTGCGCAGCACCTCTTGCACGGTCACGAGGTGGGCGATGATGTCCGCTGTGGCCATGCGACCAGCGTTCAGGCTGGCCAGGCCGCCGCCGGGCTTGAGTTCGACAACTGCATTCACGGGTAGATCCTTTCGGGGGGTTGAATTCAGGGAAGCGGACGCGGCACGCAAACTGCCTCGCCGCGGGAAGACCAGACCAGCGCGGCACCGCCCGGGTGGGCCTCGTTGCAGCGGCGGGCGGCCTTCATTTCGGTTTCGTTGATGGCGGCAGCGGCGAGCTCGTAGCGGCGCTCCTGACGGGCCTGCTGCTGGGCGTCCGTGACGGCAGGGGATGCGTCCATCTGGTCCGGTGCGCCGAGGGCGAGGAAGAGGGCGGCAAAGGCGATGGCGCCGGCCCAGGTGCAGAGGGTGGTGCGCATCAGTAGTACTCCCGCTCTTCCTGGCGGATGCCGTCCCACACGTTGGCCAGTTCCTTCTTGAAGTCGAAACTGTCGACGATCGGCACCGGGATCTTCTTCTGGCGCAGCGCGGCCAAGATGCAGATCGGGCAGTCCTCTACCAGCTCGCGCAAGGCCGGCATGGCCGCTTCGACCACGGGCGTGATTGCCGCGTCATCGAGCCGCGTTTCGCCCACGGCCATGCCTTCGTTGGTCTGGTAGAGCGCCGGATCGGGCAGCAGGGCCAGCATCTCGGCCATCTCCGCCGGGTTGCCGCCGGACAGGCGCTCGCTCAGCCGGCACACGCGGCCCGGGTTGAGCGTGCAGCTCTTCTCGTGGCGCTGCATGTGGTAGCTGGAGCCGCCGGCCTTCTTGCAGAAGTCGCAGTAGTGGCGCATGCGCAGGACGCTTCGCATTACAGATACCCCTGCCACGGCGCTGCCGCCACCATGGCCTTGCGCTCTGCTTCATCGTCGGCCAGCGGCGCGCGCTCCGAGGTGAGCCAGTCGTAGTCGCTGTCGGCATCGCACATGGCGGGCGCTGCCGTGCGCTCGGCCTGCAGCTTCACCGGGTCATGGGGCGAGTTGAGCCCGTCGGCATCCTTGCTTGCCACGCAGAGGAAAAGGGCCAAGAGAAGGATGAATGCAATCAGGCCAAGGTAGGCCCAGCCTTCGGGGGTGATCGTGTTCATGGGTGCATTCCCTTCAAGACGAAACATGAGGCTCCGGACTGCGCGGCCATCACCGCCTCGGCGCGGTCGGCTGCGTTCTCCTCCTGCCAACGGCGCACCACGCGCGGGTCCGTTTCCTCGGCATCGCAGTGCAAGCAGACGATGCGCGGAGCCAGCTGCGGGTAAGCCTCGGGCTCGGGGTGCTCGATGTCCAGGGCGTGGCCGCGCAGGAAGCACTGCTGGCGCGGGGTGAGCTCGGCGTAGCGGGCCGTGATGCTGCGGATGGCACGCTGCTCGGCTTGGGTGGTGGCGGCGTTCATGCCGGGGCTCCGGTGGCCTTGGCGATGGCGGCGCGCAGCAAGTTGAAGCCGCGTTCGTCGCCATGCCACTTGTGCTCGAATGCGTTCGCAAGCATGTATTCGCATGCCGCTTGCAGCTCTGGCGCAGCGTCAGCGCGGATCGCCGCCCGTGCACCCGCCTCGCTGGCGAACTTCGCGGCGGCGCCATTCGAATCTCGCAGGCGCTCCACATCGGTCCATTCGCTGGGCTCGGAGTGCTTGACGTCACGGGTCACATACCAGTCCAGGCCGCCGCCCTGCGGCTTGCTCATCTTGTGGACCACCCACAGCCCGGGCGTGTGCTGCCCGCTCATGCCGACACCTCAACAAGGTTGCCGTGGTCGCGCATGTCCTCGTTGCCCAGGTAGCGCGGCTCCAAGTCCGTGCGGCTGAGAAAGTACCAGCCCGCCGAGTGGTAGAGCATGGAATCGTCGAGCGCCAAGTGCACGCTACCGGCTGGCGGCTGCTGCAGGGTGAGGACGGCAGCCATGGCTCAGCCCCCCACCTTGATGCGCACCGCCCGCACCATGTCGTGCACGGCGAACAGCGCTGCAGTCCTGCCGTCAAAGCCGTTCGCCACACCCTCGGTGAACAACTTGTCCACGGCATCGAGCACGTCCAGCATCTCCGGGATGGTGGCGATCTTGGTGGTGATGGAGTCCAGGTCGGGGCGGTAGACGGGGACTTCGGCAATCAGGATGCCGCCGGTGCGATCAGGGTTGGTCAGCGTGCGGATGCACTGGCCGACGGCTTCCCAGCGTTCGCGGGGCACTTGGGTGACGGTGGAGGCGTTGTTGGCCATGGCTCAGCCCAGCGCCTTCACCATCGGCCGCGGCGCCTTCGCGGGCCGGTTCAGGTGGCCCTTCTTGCCCGCTGCGCTGGCCTCCTCCTTCGTCCACTTGTGCGCGCCACCGCTGGCATGCGAAGCACGGCCGCCCATCGAGGCAATCCGGCTCTTCTGCTCTGCGGACATGGATGCGAAGCCGCGCTTGCTCTTCGCCTTCGGGGTGTCGGGGGTTGCCATCTCTCGCTCCTTGACCTCGGGGTGAGGTGTTGGAGGGATTCTAGGGATTCGCTAGAGTAAGTCAAGCAAAAAACTAGACTTGTTCTAGAATTTCTCCAGCCCACCATCCCGATGGGCACAAAAATGCCCGCGCGCGGCGGGCCTGGTGGGCGTTGAAATTGATTGCAAAAGCAAAGGCCCTCGCTAGGAGGGCCTGGGGTGATCACTGCAGGGCGTTGCAATCCGCCGCTGCATCGGCCTCTCTGGAGGACTTAAGCCCGATGCCTGGGGCAGCGCGGGAACGAGCGAATTCTAGCTTCGGGACTAGTGCCCACGCCCGTTGCCATTTGTGCCAACGTGCTCCGGGTGCCCCTTGAATATCGCGGCGATGGTGTAAACAAGGCCCATGCACCCAGCCAGTTGGGCGGCGTGGCCCTCCACGTGCTTAGCCACCTCTGGAGACACGCCGGAGATTGCAAGAGCCATGAAACTGGGGACAGTCAGCCCTGACGCGATGTCATGCACCACGTATGAAGTGTGGAAACAAGGGGACTGGCCTTGGCGCTTACGGATCGCGGCGCGGGCAAGAGGAAGAACTACGGCGAAGACGAGAGCCGCTGGATGCATCCAGTCGATAAACGCCGCCGCCCACCATATGATGGGGACGCCGCCCTGGGTCATACTACATGCAGTACCTTAACAGCCGCAGCGCCAATGATGGCACCTGCCGCCATCGCCACCGACTCAAAGGATTGGGTGGGTGCAGCGGTGGAGACGAGGATGATGGTGTTGTAAATCGCGCTGCCGCCAATGCCGCCAGCAATCGTATAGCGGGCGTAGGCCAGCAGTTTCACTAGGCCAAAACGGCGCGATGGCTTGGGAGCGCCAACGCTAGCACCAGTGCCGCCGCTTGCTGTGGCGCGCGTTTTCTTATTGGTCATTGAGGTGCCTCTCAAGGTCGCCGGGTGAAGGTTTTGGTGGTGCGCTAACAATTACACTACCGGTAGCGGCTTGCATTCACTACGGGGCTATGGTATGGGCTAATGACACTAAAGTCAATGCATGGGCTCCGCAATACCATTGAATTTCTCAATCGTGACAATGACTTAGGGGATTGTGCATTGCGGCAATTGCTGAGCAATGCACAATTAAATCAACAGGTTACCCGCCGATTGCTGGACCTTTATCCAGCTCATCCACCGTGACCGCCAGCGTGGCCAGCAGCTCGCGCGCATCCACCGGCTCCATGTAGATCCATTCCGTGGTGTGCTTGGCGCCTGCCCGGTCCCTGACCCTGTGCCGCATGGCGATCACCGGCAGCCCGTCCTTGGTGGACCTGGCCACCTCGGTGTACTGGAGCTTCAGGTTCAGGTCGGCTTTCATGGGCCATCACCGCACGCGGCAGTCATTGGCGAGGCCTGGCGCGAGCGCCTTGCCCACTGCCTTCCCACTGAAAGACTCCCGGCGGCCATTCATGAACTCCACCGACACTGCGGTGACGGTGACACAGTGGCCGCTGCGGTTGTACCAAATGGGCTCCCATTCGGCGCCATCGGGCTCCTTGCCTGCCTCCAACGGCCCTGTGTAGCTCAGGGTACCAACGCTGTGCCCGCCAATGGTGGATCGCACGACGTCGCCGACAGCGTTGTACAACTGCATCTGAAGGCGGATGTATTTGATCGCGCTTTTGCTGTTCGGGTTGACGAAGCTGGCGTACGGTTCAACACCGCCAGCGGAATTCACTTCGGTGATCCCGAACGAATCAATGTAGTGCGACGCCACAAGCCGCGTCGGCGCGCTGTATGGCGCACCAGCCATGCAGTCGGCGAGCACAGAACTGCGGCTATCCCCCGATGCGGCGGCCACTCGCGCGCGAATCTCGCAGGCCTCGGTGAGTGCCTTGCGCTCTGCCGCATGATCGGCATCCTTCTGTGCCTGCCCTGGCGTGTATTCCTTCCCATCGAGGCAGGCTTGATACGCTCCATCCTTGTCGGCCGTGATGGTATGCACTGACGACTTGGCTAGACATTGCGCAAAGTCAACGGCCTGGGCTTCGACTGATGCAGCATGGAGAGCCAAGGCGCCGGCGACCTGCAGGATCTTCCAGGGGGTCATGGCTTGTGCCTCCAGCGCGATTCGAAATCGTTCTCGAATCGTTCGCACTGCGCCGCAATTACCGTCTTGGTGGAGGGGCTCGCGGACTTCCGCTCGTAGTCGCTCCAGCAGAGGGCGATAACGTCTCTGGCGCGTTGCTTTTCCTGCCCATCGGGGCTGTTGCTGGCGGCGAATCCCAGTCCAAAGAACGCCACCACCAACACGCCTGCAATGCCCAGCACCCACCCCCAAACAGACGACTTCGGCGGCGGCTCCAAAACAAGCATCGGCGTAGCCGTCGGAGCAGCCAAAGGCGCGCCACAGTGCGGGCAGGCGGCGGCCTTGTCGCTGATCTCCTTTCCGCATTCTCCGCAGGCGATGAGCGCCATCGTTGTCTCCTATGTTCTCGGCCGCAGCCGGAAAACTTGACCCATGTCAACCCCCATGGTTGAACTAGGTAGTTTCCCCCTGCTCCGCCATATGGATGAGGGAGGACTATAGATTTTGGCGGTGGTGCGCCTCATCGCGATGCCTGTCGCGGGTCTTCCTGGTCTGTGGAAGGGTCCTCGCCAAGTAGCCTCTCCATCTCGTCGCGCATTCGGATCTGGGCGGCGCCCTGGGCCGCAGCGCTCAAGCGCTTGTACTTTTCCGGATCAACAAGTTCGAAGGGCCATGGAGCCACTGGCTGCGGTTGGGCCTCCGTCTGCGCGGACCATCCAGCCGGACGCCCATCGCCGTACTTCTTCTCAACGGCCACCATCATCTTGACGGACGGGTACTCCTTGCCAGACTTCTTGTGAATGGTCTGATACACGATGTCGTAACCGAGCTCGATATTCCGCGCCACGGCCGCGATGCCGTCTTTCTCGGAGCCGTTCACATCGTCAGCTTCCTTCTTGACGATCTGCTTCAGCACATGCAACCAGTTGTCGCGGAAATCCATTCCCAATTCAAGCAAAGTGCTCGACTGGAAAACTAGCAATTCACTTGACATGTCCTAGCGATTCTCTAGAATCGTCGGATGGCACTTCCAACATTCACCCTTGAGCGTAGGCGCGAAGTCGCTGCGCAGCTTGGCATCGAGGAGCAATACCTCTACCAGATTCTGCGCGGGTTGCGGGTGGCATCGCCTGCACTTGCGCGCGCCCTCAATGCCATCGACCGCGATGCGCGCCTGGAGGACCTTCGGCCTGCAGATTGGGCGGCAATCTGGCCCGAGCTCATCGCCACCGAAGGCGCCGCCTCCCTGCCAGCCCAGGAGGCCGCATAGATGGCCGCCTACGCCCTGGTCGCGGCTCACGTGCTGATCCTGATCTCGGTCTTCATGCTGTACCTCACCAGCAGGAACCTCCTGGCGCTGTACAGGCAGATGCGGATGCTGCTCGCTGAGGTGGCCCCCACCCCCGCAGAAGCAGGGGAGGCTGGCCATGCGTAGCACGACACGCGCCCGTGTGGCCGACTGCCAACGCATCTCATCGAGCACGGGCGCGCAGTGCGCCTCCTGCGGCGGCGGGTTCTTT
The DNA here is from genome assembly GCA_040385105.1 of Pseudomonadota bacterium. Classification (GTDB taxonomy): domain Bacteria; phylum Pseudomonadota; class Gammaproteobacteria; order Burkholderiales; family Burkholderiaceae_C; genus JACMQX01. The sequence continues at coordinate 45,410 of JAZKHY010000018.1, read as the reverse complement.
TTGAGGTACTCCGCCCTGGAGGACTGCCACTCGACCGATCTGTGCATGGACTGTGGGGCCAAGCGCGGGGCCGTGGCCAACCCCGGGATCATCTCCAAGACGGCGACAGAGATCGAAATCGCGCGCCGGATGACCCCTACGACTTCACAACCCGCAGCAGGCTCTCCGCTGTTTCGCGCATGCCTGCAAACCATTCGTCGGACGCTGCAGTGGATGGCAGCGCAGTGTCGTCCCACGTCTGCACGTTCTGGTGGTACGCCGCAATGAATGCCTGCTTCGTAGGCTCTGGAAGCACGCGCACCAACGTGCAGATCGCCAGTTCCAGCGCCTGTATCGAGCCCTGCTCGCGCGTCTGGTGCAAGCCGTCTTTCTTGGTCATGGCCGGGGCCTTCTGTGGGTTGTTGGGAGACGCTCATTGTGCAGAGGCAACCCCGGCCACCCTCATAGGGGAAGTCTGAATGGCTGACATCGTCCAAGAGCTGCGGGACTACCGCACAGAGGATGACGCTCGGTACGACATCGAGCACCCCATCTGCGACCGAGCCGCAGACGTGATCGAGCGGCTGCAGCACGACAACGCCCGCATGCGCGACCTGCTGGATCGCCGTCCCGCCATGAATACCGGTTTGGTCGAGGCCTTCGTGAAGTGGACGGCCTTGGTCTACGCCAGCGACATCGCATATGCCGCCTCGCCTGATGGCATGCCGCCCAAGCTGGTGGAGCACTGACCCATGCCCTTCCTCCAGACCCTGATCGCCGCCTTCCTGGCCCTGCTGATCTTGCTGGCCGGCATCTACATGGGCGCCTACGCCGAGCGCATGTACGGCCAGCCCGAGGTGCGCCAGACCGGCCAGGGCTGCGTCGCAGACATGCAACCAATTCGAGGGTTTCACGGTGCGCCCTCCGACAAGGCCCTTACACGGCCGACTCCCCCGTTGCGGGGCTGAGTCGTCAGGGCGCACCACCAAGCCTTTTTCATCAACCGAAGCGATGGGAGTCGTTTTCATGGATCGCAGTCTCGAACCAATCGAATGGAAACCGAAGGAAAGCACTGGAAAGCACTCGCAAGTGCCCATGGCCATGCTGGCCGAGGTGCCACTGGTGCAAACCCTGGACCCGCTGCTGGTGGCCCGCGCCACCTTCAGCGGATGTCTCAACGAAGCCGCCAAGCACTGCGGCATGGAGGACCACGAGATAGCCGACAAGCTGCCCATAAGCCATGGGTACATGAGCCGGTTCATGCGTGGTGTTGGCCAGCAGTGGGCCCGGCGTCTCGTGAAGTACATGCAGATCACGAACAGCATCGTGCCGCTGCAGTGGATCGCCGAGCAGATGGGGTGCGACGTGGTGCTGCGCTCTGCGCGGGACGCACGCATCCGCATCCTGGAGGCCGAGTTGGCCAATGAAATGTCGCGCACACGGAGAGCAGCATGAAATCCAGATTCAAGCCCGGAGACATGGCCGTGACGTGCGGCGCGCCGCAGCAGAACGGCCTGATCGTGGAAGTGAAGGCCTTCGCGGACTGGCACTCCGACTGGGGCGTTGTGGTGTTCGTGAAGTCGCTGGGCTCACCCTTCGAATGGGAGCCGGGCATCTTCTTGCAGGAAGTCGGATGGCCGGAGAGGCTGCTGCGCCCCATCGGCAACCCCGGCGACGACGCACGCGACGAGACCCTCGACTGGCTTCCCTCACCCGCTCAACTGGATGCGCTCGCATGAAACTGACCAACATCACCCCCTACCTCGTCGCCAACGTGCCCAGCACGTCGACCGGCATCGCCGAGGCCATGGCGGCCGCGGCGTTCGCACCGACCGGCCCCACGCAGGAGCGCTCCGTGGGCTGGGTCCCGCCGCGCGCGGAGCACGGGGCCCTGGTCGAATCCGTGGGCGGCCACTGGTTCATGCGCCTGATGATCGAGACGCGCAGCGTGCCCGCCGACGCCATCCGGCGCGAAGTGGATGCCGAGGCCGCGCGCATCGAGAAGGAAACCGGCCGCAAGCCCGGCAAGAAGGAACGCCGCGACCTGAAGGAGGACGCGCGTATGGCCCTGCTGCCGCACGCCTTCCCGAAGCAGTGCGCCGTCGGCATCTGGCTGGACCCCGAGCGCGGCACGCTGGCGGTGGACACCACATCGCAGGCCCGGGCGGACATCGCCATCACGGAGTTGATCCGCTGCGCCGAAGGGCTGGTGGTCGCCATGCCCAACACCGAGTCATCGCCCACGGGCGCCATGGCCGGCTGGCTGGCTTCGCAGGAGGCTCCGGACAACTTCACCGTGGACCGCGAGTGCGAGCTGCGCGCAGCCGACGAATCGAAGGCGGTGATTCGCTACACCCGCCACGCGCTGGACACCGAAGAGATATCGGCGCACGTTCGCCAGGGCAAGTTCCCGACGCGCGTCGCGATGACCTGGAATGACCGTGTGTCTTTCGTCCTGACCGACTCTCTGCGCCTGAAGAAGTTGGCCATCATGGATGTGGTGGTGGAGGGCAGCCGGGCCCAGGGCGACGGCGCGGGCGATGCGTTCGACGCGGACGCGGCCATCACCAGCGGGGAACTGGCACCGATGCTGGCCGATCTGTTCGCCGCGCTGGGCGGACTGCAGGCGGTCGCATGACTTGGCCCTTTACCCGCAACAACCCAGCCCCGTCCATCTTTGCCATGGACAAGGCCTTCAACCCCCACCGCGCCGTGTCCGGCAAAGCCCTGACGGTGGTGCCCGCGCAGAAGCGCTACCCAGCACCCAACCCTGCGCAGACCATCAGCCTGCCGGGGAGCCTGGCGCCGAAGGCGAGGGGTGTGCTGTGAGGGTTGAGACGATCGGATCCGCGACGCTGTACCTCGGCGACTCCATGCAGATGCTGCAGTCCCTGGTACCGGGCACTGTCGACGCCGTCATCACCGATCCGCCGTACTCCAGCGGCGGCCAGTTCAAGGGCGATCGCGCCATGGACACGAAGACCAAGTACTTGAGCTCCGGCAGCGGCAACATCGACAAGACGGCCGACTTCGGCGGAGACAACCGGGACCAGCGTTCCTTCCACTTCTGGTCCGCGCTATGGGCCGCTGCAGCCTTTCATGCCTGCAAGCCTGGCGCGCCGGCCCTGATGTTCACCGACTGGCGCCAGCTGCCCATCACCACGGATTACCTGCAGGCCGGGGGCTGGACCTGGCGGGGTGTGGTGCCCTGGGTCAAGCGATCGGCACGCCCGCAGATGGGCCGCTTCAGCGCTCAGTGCGAGTACGTGGTCTGGGGGTCAGCCGGTGGCATGCCGATCGATCGCGGCGTGGGCTGCCTGCCGGGCTTCTACGAGTTCTCCTACCCGCAGGACCGCGAGCACGTCACCCAGAAGCCTGTCGACCTGATGGCGGCCATGGTGGAGATCTGCGAGCCTGGGGGCATTGTTCTGGATCCGTTCATGGGCTCGGGCACCACGGGCGTGGCCGCTGTGCAGCTCGGACGCCGGTTCATCGGCTGCGAGCAGAGCGAGCATTACTTCGAGATCGCCTGCCGTCGCATGCGCGAGGCGCTGGAGTCGGGAGTACTGCTCGCTGGCGAGCCGGAGTCCACCCAGGGCGACCTGCTGGAGGCGCCTATCTCATGACCACCGCCGCCCCCGCGCAGGGCCTGCGGGCCCTTTCTTTGAACCTGAAACAGTCGGCTTTGTCGGACGACACGCCGCAGCCTTGTCCGAACGCATTGATACCCCAGCAGTGCCAGCGCTGCGGGAAGTGCGCCGACGAGTCTTTCGCTGCCCTGGGCGACGAGGCACGGCGGGAGATGGAAGAGCGGGGGTACGGGGGATGAACGAAGCCAAGTTCTCAATGACGGAGCGCTCCCTGACGCACACGGCGCGGAAGGTCTTCGAGTCCGTGCCTATCGCCGAGGCCTGGACCCGCCACCAGATCACTTCCGAATTGACTCGCAAGGGCATCAGCCTGTCGCCGAACGTCGTCTCCGGCTGCCTGGATTCCCTGCGCGGCCAGGGCCTCATCCGCGAGCCCGACCGCGGCCTCTTCTCCCGTGTCCAGGTGCGCGTGGCCGCCCCTGACCCCAAACCCGAAGGAAACGTCGTGCCGATCACCATCACCGCCACCCCGAAGCCCAAGGCATCGCCCATCGCCATCCTGGCGACGATCTCCAAGGATCTGCGCGCCGTCGCCGACCGCATCGACGAGGCCGCCCTGGAAATCGAGGAGCACCAGCAGAACCAAGACGGCGAGACCAAGAAGCTCCGCCAACTGCAGGCGTTGCTCAAGGACTTGGCGTAGGGGCCAACGTGCGCGACTACGGGAAAGTCTTCAGCAAGATCTGGGAGAGCTCGGACTTTCGCTCTATGAGCGAGGACGGGAGGGCTCTGGTGCTGTACCTGCTCACGTGCCAGCACGGAACCATCGCGGGCGTATTTCGCGTGCCCGATGGCTATGCCTGCGAAGACTTGCAATGGACGCCGGAAAGGGTTGCCGAAGCGTTCCGGGAAACCCTTTCGAAAGGGTTTGCTAACCGTTGCGAAACGTCGAAATGGGTGTGGGTTTTCAAGTTCCTGGAGTGGAACCCTCCAGAGAACCCCAACCAGCGGAAGTCCGCCGCCAAGATAGCCGCCGCCGTGCCTGCTGAATGTGCCTGGAAGCTTGATTTCATGCGGGTTTGCGGGCCGTTGGTGGGGCTGGAAGTGCCGCCGCCCCCGAACCCTCCGGCAACCGTTCCCGGACTGTTGCCTAACCAGTATCAGGAACAGAAGCAGGAACAGAAGCAGAACCCCTCCGGGGAGGGCGGCGGGGCGCCGCCACAGTTGGAGCCGGCCGAGATCATCTTTGGTTACGGGCTCCCGCTGCTGACCAATGCCGGCACGCCCGAGAAGCAGGCCAGGACATTCCTCGGCGCGCTGCGCAAGCGCCCGGGCGGCGATGCCGCGGTGGTTAACGCCCTGCGCGATTGCCTGAAGGCCAAGCCACTGCAGCCGCTGGAGTGGCTGGCCGCCGCGTTGCCGCCGGATGGCGCAAAGGCCGGCAAGCACTCCGGATTCCAGGACAAAAACTACCGTGAAGGGATCGAAGCCGATGGATCATTCGTCTGACGTGCTGCCTGCCGCGTTCAACCGCACGCTGCAGGAAAACCTCGGGGAGCGCGCCGAGAACTGCGATGCGCACGGCGCCTACGTCAGCGCCGGCATGCGATACCTGGGCCGCCGCGAGGTCTGGACGCCTTGCCCTGGCTGCGAGGAGGCGAGGGTGGCCGGCGAGCGCCGCGCTGATGCGGTGCGCATGGCCGACGCGCAGCGCGATCGCATCGAGGCGATGGTGGGCGCCGCGGCAATCCCCGGGCGCTTCGTCGGCCGGTCGCTGGAGAACTTCCAGGCCACCACCGACCCCCAGCGCGTGGCACTCCAGGTCGCGTCTGACTACGTTGCCAACTTCGCCGCCCACGCAAAGCGCGGCCGCTCGCTGATCTTCTCGGGACTGCCCGGCACCGGCAAGTCGCACTTGGCCACGGCCATCCTGCAGGCGCTGATGCCCGAGCGCTGCGGGCTGTACACGGTCTGCATGGACGTGATCCGCAACGTCCGCGCGACCTGGCGCCGGGATTCTGAGCACCGCGAGTCGGAAGTGCTGGCCGCTTATGCCACGGTGCCGCTCCTGGTGCTGGACGAGATAGGCGCGCAGTACGGCACCGACGGGGAGCAGACCATCCTGTTCGACGTGTTGGACCGCCGCTACCGCGACATGCGGCCGTCCATCCTGCTGACCAACCAGGACAAGGCCGGGCTGAAGCAGTTCATCGGAGAGCGCACATACGACCGCCTGACCGAGACGGCGCGCTGGGTGTCCTTCGATTGGGAAAGCTACCGGCCGCAGGCGCGGAAGGATGCGGCATGACCAACGAAGAGCGCCTGGAATCCATCCGTGGACGCTGCCGCATCGAGGCAGAGGGCGACGTCGAGCACTGGATCTGGACCGGCGGAAAGAGCGAGGGCCGCTACCCGCGCGTGTGGTCGCCAGACTTCAGCCGCGGCGGGAAGATGTCCGCGCAGCACGCCATGCGCGCGATGTGGCAGCTTCGCATGAATAGTCCGGTGCCCGACGGGTTCAGGGTGTTCAAGACCTGTGACGTTGAAGGCTGCATATCTTGCTGCCTGTGCGGGACAACCAAGCAGTGGGGCAAGACCGCCACCCGGCTCGGAAGCTACAAGACGGTGGCCGCCGCAGCCGCCAGAGCACGCAAGGCGCGCAGCCAGCGCAAGTTTTCCGACGCGCAGATTCTGGCCATCCAGGCTTCCACCGACACGGGCCTGGTGCTCGCGGCCCAGTTGGGATGCTGGCCCAGCGTCATCAGCAAGGCGCGGCGCGGCGAATACCGCGTGTCCAGTCCCTTCGCCGGCCTGGGAGAGCGCCGTGCTTGACGCACCCAACACTCAAGCCCCGGCCGTGCAGGTGGTGGCGATCGTGGCATCGGCGTTTCGACACCTGCCGGAGTTGCAGGCCCGCATCGCCCATCAAGTGGATCTGGTGCCGGTGCAGGTCGTGGACTTCTACCCCGAACCGAAGGAGGTGCAATGCTCGCAGTCGTGAGGGGCCGCCAGGAGATGGTCGACCGCTTCTATGCGGCGCACGGCCCGTGCTGTGCGGGCTGCGACTGGTGGCGGCACTTCAACAGCATGGTCGGCGAATGCATCAGGACCGTGCCAGTGGGCGGCGTTCAGCGTATTGCCATGTTGGGCATCACCGGCTCCAGCCTCCAGCCCGGTGCGGGCCACATCATGACGCCGCGCGATCACGTGTGCGGCGAGTTCAAGGACGACCCGGCATGATCACCTTCACCATCCCCGGCGCCCCCTACGGCAAGGGCCGCCCCATCGTCGGCAGGACCTTCGGGGGCCACGTCAGGCTGCGCACGCCGGAGAAGACCGTGGCCTATGAGGGCCTGATCGCTCATGAGGCCCGCATCGCCATGGCCGGGCGCCCGCTGCTGGATTGCGCGGTGTCCGTGCACCTGGCCATCCGCTGCGCGGTGCCGGCATCCTGGTCGAAGCGCAAGCAGGCCGAAGCGCTGGCCGGCCGGATCATCCCGACCATCAAGCCCGATGCGGACAACGTCATCAAGGCGGTGTGCGACGGGTGCAACGGGGTGGTGTGGCGGGACGACGTTCTGGCGGCCGATGGCGGCTGGAGCCGGCGGTATGCGGCGGTCCCGGGCGTCACGGTGACCATTGCGCCCATCGTGGTGGAGGTGGCATGACCGAACCCATAACCAGCAGCGACCGCTGCGAAGTCGTCGACGGCCTCCTGGGCAAGAACAGCCCGAACATCGGCCTGGTCGTGATCGCGCGCCAGTACATGGGCGACCACTCGCGCTTCGGCCGCATGTGGCGCTGCGAGACCGAGCACGCCGTCAACGGCTACCTCGGCATGGAGTGCGACTGCCCGCCGGGCATGCAGGACTTCGCGCAGGCGTGGTTGCGCAAGCTGCCGCCGCGCGAGCGCAAGGCCGCCAACGATGCGCACTTCGAGGCGTTGCAGGCATGAGCAACGTCTACCTCGTGCGCGAGCACACCCTGCAGGACATCCCGGCGGTGCTGCGGGAGATCGCCGACCAGGTGGAGAAGGGCGAGTTCGGCAAGGCCACGGGGTGCGTGGTTGTGCTGGACTCCGATGGCCTGGAGGTGTTCTATGCAGGCACGGGCGAGGCGGCGCCGAACGCGCATCTCCTGCTGCACGCAGGCGCGACCAAGATGATGAACGCCGTGATGGCCGGAAAGGTTCTGCCATGACGGACATCCTCGCCCGCTTCGAACTGCACTCGCCCGAGCAGGCCCACCAGGTCATAGCGCACGGCGCCTGGCCGTACGTGAAAGAGCAGACGGGCCACGGCCGGCATCTGGTGATGACCATCGGCCTCCTAGAGGACGACATCACCAACGCCCAGCGCGGCTACCTGCATGCCGTGGTGCTGACCGAGATCGCGCAGTTCGCCCGCGCCAACGGCGAGCAGTTCCCCATGTCCGTGTGGAAGGAGCACTTCCGCAGCGAGTTCCTGGGCTTCAAGCTGGTGACGGCCATCAACCCCTTCACCGGCCGCAAGTCCCGCCGCCGCGTGCGCGTGAGCACCGAGGACCTCGGCATCAAGGCCATGGCCGAGTACATCGACCGGATCATTGCCTTCGCGGCCACCGAACTGGGCGTGCAGGTGTCGGAGCCGCTGCCGCCGCATCTGCGCCCGCAGCGCCGGCACAAGAAGGACCGGCAGGTGGACGCTGAGACGGGCGAAATTCTGGAGCCCGCATGCTGACCCCCCGCAAGATACAGAGCCGCGGCTTCCGCCAGCCCGAGCGCGAGCCCCGCGAGTACCGCACCCCCACGGTCAGCGCCGCATTCCGCCTGCCTGGCCAGGTCGAGGGCGCGGCCGCACCGGTGCCGAAGACGGAAGCGGGCCGCAATCCGCACCTCCTGGCCATGGCGAGCGGCCGGGTGTGCCTGATGTGCCAGATTGCCGGCATCTACACCTGCACATTCAACAGCGCCGTCGCCGCGCACAGCAACTTCCGCGAGCACGGAAAAGGCGGCGCGCGCAAGGCGGATGACCAGTACACCGTCTGGCTGGGGGATGTGCACCACCGCTGGCTGGACCAGGGCCCGGCGCCGAAGGCGGAGAAGCGCGCGGCGTTCATGCTGGCGCACCTGCAGCAGGTCCTGGAGTGGCGCGCCGTCGTGGCCAGCACCTCCGAGCCCCTGCGATTCCGCCGCGCCGCCCAGTGGGCCCTGGAGCGCCTGAGCGCCACACCGGTGGGGAGCCTGGAGCCATGAAGAAGCAAACCCGCCGCAAGCACTACCAGCTGGTCAACCCGATCCTGCACGCCATCGCCGGTGCCGCCATCACCGACACCGAACGCCTGGACAAGGTGCGCATGATCGAGCTGCAGGCCCTGGAGGCATTCCGCACCGGTGCCGCAACAAAACAGGACTGGGACCACATGGCAGACATGTGCAACCTCTGCGAGTTGATGGCGAAGCGCGGCATTGGCCCCGAGGCCTTGGAGGCAAGCGAACGCGCGCAGGAGGCGTTGGGCGAGGCGCACCGCCGCCATGTGGAGCTCGGCCGCATCGCGGTGACGGGCCCGGAGATGCAGGCGCTGCGCGACGTGTTCGAGTTCCATGACCTGCAGCGGTCGTCCGTCAGTCGCGCGGAGTACGAGCGCGCGATCCGGGACACAGCCAACCGCATCCGGTCCGCGCACCCGAGCCTCAAGGTATTCATGGGAGCCGCCAGCCCCTGAAAAGCGAAAGGCCCATGCATCGCCAAATGCACAGGCCTCTCCAGATGAACGACAGCAGCACCTGAATTCTACTGGAGCATTGACCAAATGAAGATCCAAGAACGCTATGCGGTCGCCGTCAATTCGACATGCCTGACCGTCGATGAACGCACCACCTTCAGCGACACCGACGTGGTGGGCGCGTACGGACTGGCCAGCAAGTCCGAGCCCCTGGCCGTGAGGCTGGAGCGCCTATTCCACGGCGACAACGGGGCGAGCGCCGCACTGGTGACCGACCTCTCGCAGCTGCTGCGGAACAAGGCCGCCTCGATGCGCCTGAGGATCGCACGCACGCAGGCCGACGACATGGCGAAAGCGTGCCTCGCCTGGCACAGGAATGGCACATGCAAGACGTGCGGGGGGCACGGGCTGCAGCTGATCCCGGGGACCAAGACGCACAGCGAGCGCGACTGCCTCTCATGCAGGGGCACAGGAAGGCGCCCGTTCGAACGCAACTTCCGCCACGAGTTGCAGGGGCTGGCCGGCTGGTTGGTGGCGCACATGGAGCGCGAGCAGGCAAGGGCGGGGCCGGCAGCAATGCAGAGCCTCGCGCCGATGCTCGGCCTGTGACTGTACGGAAACCACTGGAAGCGGCGTAGGAATTGTGCTACAGTGCGCCCGCCTGTACAGATGCGGTGTGTTGCCGCAAAAGCAAAAGAGCAGCCCCGTCCCATGATGGACAGGTGCCTGCAAAATTCCCGAGCCCGCCACTGCGCGGGCTTTCTCGTTTCTGGGCCTCTTTCGCCGGGCCCGCCCTTCACCCGATACAGGCGCCTTGTGCGCATTCGAGGCGCGGCCCGGCATTCACCCCAAACCCGCACACCTACCGACCACCTGCATCCCGCAGGATCTGGCCGTGCACGTGCGGCCCAAGCACGACCGGTGGGCAAACCGGGTGCCCCGAACGCCCGCCGGCAAACGGCTCCCCATCTCCCGGGAGCGCCGGCGGGCGGGTCGGACACACAGGAGATCGCCATGAAAGCAGTCATCAGCATCATCGTGTGGGCGTGGATGTTCGCCTGCCTCTACGCCTGGGACATCCTGGGCATGGACGGCGCGGGTAATCTCCTGATCGCGTGGATGGTCGTGTTGGCATCCCTGGCTGTGCTCGGCGTGGCCGTCCTGAAGCCGGAGCAGATCAAAGGCGCAGGGGCTCTCCCTCGCTGGGTCCGCCTGCCGCTGGCCGCCTCCTTTTTCATCCTGCTGGTGTGGTTCGGCCACGGCTGGCTCGCGGCGCTCTACGCACTGACGTGGATCTGCGCCTCCATCCTGAACGACATGCAGCGCAAGCACCAGGCCGAAGGCTACGGCCTCGGCTGAATCTCGACCCCCATCTATCCCGGAGTCTGAACGGGCCCGGCAGGGGTAAATGCCGGGGCTATCCCGCGAATGCGGTCCCGCGCGATCAGATGCGCCGCGAACAGCAGCACCCAGCGGGGCCAGAACAAGCCCTGCAGTCTGATGGGTGCAACACCGAAGGGGCGCCATGGGCCGAAAGTCAAAGCTCAGTGAGCGCCAATGGCAGGAGATCGGAAGGCGGCTCCTGGCAGGAGAAAAGGGCAGGGCCCTGGCCAAGGAATACGGCGTGTCCGAGGCCGCCATCCGAGCGCGCTTTTCTGCGCAGAACGCAGAAATAAAAAGCGTTGCGAATCAGATAGTTGCAACTGAATCGGCGTTGAAGTCGCTGCCTATTTCTGCGCAAATCGCTGCTCAGGACCTCGCTGCGCAACTACGCTCCATCTCCGGGCACCTCGCTGGGGCCGCGAACTTCAGTGCAGCGACCGCGCACCGCCTGGCTGGTATTGCCCACGCCAAGGTGCAAGAGATTGACGATGCCGCGCCCTTCGGCGAGAAAAGCATGGAGGCCCTGAAGGTGGTGGCCGTGCTCACGAAGACGGCGAACGAGGCGGGCGTGCTGCCCACGAATCTGGTGGCCGCCAACAAGGACATGGTGCGGGCCGCGAATGCCGGGGATGCACAGGAGCCAGGCCAACTGCTCGCGGAGCTGGTTGCACACCTGCCGGACTGATGGCTGTCGGCCTGCTCACGCAGCGGGAGCTGGCCCGCTGGTATCCGCTCATCGAGCACCCGGTGCAGCGCGCGCTGGTCGAGGCGGTGGGCCGCGGGGTCCGCTTCCCCGTGGTGCCTGCTGGGCGACGGTCTGGCAAGACGGAACGGGCGAAGCGGTTCGTGGCCAAGCAGGCCATGCGCAATGCGGGCGAGCGTTACTTCATCGCAGCCCCCACACGCGACCAGGTGAAGAAGATTTACTGGTCGGACATGAAGAAGCTGTGCCTGTGCAGCCTGGCCAGCAAGTCGCCCTCTGAGAGCGACCTGATCATCTTCCTGGACAACGGCACCGAGGTGCACCTGATCGGCCTGGACCGGCCGGAGCGCATCGAGGGCGTGTTCTGGACGGGCGGCGTGATCGACGAAATCGCCGACGTGAAGGCCGAGGCCTGGGAGGCGAACATCCGGCCCGCGCTGGACACGTTCAATCCGCAGCGGCCCGAGTACAAGGCGTGGTGCTGGCTGATCGGCGTGCCCGATGGCCTGAACCACTACTACGACATGGCGCAATACGCCGAGTCGGCGAACGATCCGGACTGGGCGCTGTTCCACTGGAAGAGTTCGGAGATCCTGCCCGAGTCCACCATCACGGCCGCCAAGCGCCAGATGTCGGCGAAGCAGTACCGGCAGGAATACGAGGCGACCTTCGAAGGCGCCAGCGGCAGGATCTACGAGGACTACAGCAAGGCGAACCACACCGCCGAGCGCATCAAGCCGCACGAGCAGCTGATGTGGATGCATGACCAGAACTTCACGCCGCTGTCTTCGGCGGTGGGCGTGCGCCGCGAGCAGAACCTGCTGCTGTTGGATGAGATCGTGCTGACCAGCGCGGTGTCCAAGCAGTCGGCGACCGAGTTCGTGGAGAAGTTCAAAGACCACAAGAACCGCCACGTGCTGATCTACGGCGACCCCGCGGGGCAGGCCGGCGAGAAGCATGGGCATGCGTCGGATTACGTGGACATCGAGGGCGTGCTGAAGGCCCACCACTGGACCTACACGCGCAAGGTGAAGCCAGCCCACCCGGCGATCAAGGATCGGCAGAACGCGGTGCGCGCCAAGATTTGCACGGCCGACGGTGCGCGCAGCCTGTTCGTCAACCCGGTGACGGCGAAGTGGTGCGATAAGGGCCTGGCCACCGTGCAGCTCAAGGAAGGGTCGACCTTCCAAGAAGACCAGTCGAACAAGTACCAGCACATCACGACAGCCATCGGCTACTGCATCGACCGCGAATGGCCGTCGATCCGGCGGGCGGTGTCCGTCGAACCTCTCCGCATGTAGGAATCCCCCATCCATGGCCCTTCGCGTTCAAGACCAGTCGCCCGCAGTGCTGGCGATGGCCGCCGCATGGCCGATCGTGAATGCGCTGCTGGGTGGGACCATGGCCATGCGCGCCGCGGGCGCGAGCTTGCTGCCCAAGTGGCCGAACGAAGAGCAGAAGAGCTACGAGGCCCGCCTGGCCACGGCGACGCTGTTTCCGGCCTTCCCGCGCACCGTCGGCGTGATGGTGGGCAAGCCGACATCCAAGCAGCTGACGCTGGGCGACGACGTGCCCCCGAAGGTCGCCGAACTGATGGACGACGTGGACCGCCAGGGCAGCAGCCTGCACGCCTTCGTGATCCAGCTGCTGTTCGAGGTGATGGGCCCGGGCATCGCTGGTGTGCTGGTGGACCATCCGCCGGCCGTGGGCATCGTGACCGTGGCCGACGAGCGGAAAGCGGCCCTGCGGCCCTACGCAGTCCTCATCCGCCACGACCAGGTGCTGGGCTGGAAGTCCGAGACGGTCGACGGCATCGAGCGGCTGACGCAACTGCGCATCGCCGAGGCGCGCGAGGTCGACGACGGCGAGTACGGGACCAAGGCAATCCGGCGCGTGCGCGTGCTGCGCCGCGGCTCCTACGAGGTGTGGGAAGAGGCGGCGGACAAGAGCGCGTACATCCGGGTGGATGAGGGTAAAACCACCGTCCAGGACATCCCCTATGTCCCGTTCTACGGCAAGAAGAAGGGCTTCATGGTGGGCGCGCCGCCGCTGCTGGATGTCGCTTACTTGAACGTCAAGCATTGGCAGTCGCAGTCCGACCAGGACACGATCATGCACGTGGCGCGCGTACCGATCCTGGCCCTCATGGGCATCGAGGACGACAAGGAGATCACGGTCGGCTCCGGCTCGGCTATCAAGCTGCCGCAGGGCGGCGATGCCAAGTACGTCGAGCACACAGGCAAGGCCATCGAGGCAGGGGCCGCCTCTCTGGAGGCCCTGGAACAGCAGATGATCCAGGCCGGCGCCGAGTTGCTGGTGATGAAGCCCGGGCCGCAGAAGACGGCGACCCAGGCGTCGGGCGACGCCGAGGCCAACAAGTCCGACCTGCAGCGCATCGTGGAGAGCACGGAAGACGGCCTGGACCGTGTGCTGCAGCTGTTTGGGGACTGGATCGGCGAGAAGCAGGCCGGCCACGTGTCGCTCTTCAAGGACTTCGGCGTGGGCAACCTGTCGGACGCCAGCGCGCAGCTGGTGCTGGACATGCGCAACAGCGGGCTGATCAGCAAGAAGACCGCGCTCCTGGAGCAACAGCGCCGCGGCGTGCTGTCGCCCGACATCGTGCCAGAGGACGAGATCGAGGACGCCGATGCGGACGGCCCGCCGCTGGGCACCATGACGGACCCGGCCAACGATCCAGGCGGCACCGGTGGCGGCAACGGTCAATGAAATCCTGCAGGATGCAGCCGTTTCCCACGCGCTGGATCTCCTGCAGTACAGCAACGGGGTGGTTCGGAGGATCATCGGTCTCTTGAACCGCGTGGACGCCGACCTGGCAGCCGCGCTGTCCGTTGCCCTGGAGAGCATGGACGCCACGCAGTTCAGCGTGGAGCGCCTGGAAGGTCTGCTGCAGTCTGTGCGCATGCTGAACGCCCAGGCCTATGCCGCAGTGGGCCGCGAGCTGACCGAGGAAATGCGCAAACTGGCCACCGAGGAGGTGGGCTACCAGCTGCAGCTGTTCGAGACGGTGATCCCGGCGCAGGTGCGGGCATCGGTGGGGGTGGCGGCCGTGGACGCTGGCCAGGTGTATGCCGCGGCGATGGCCCGCCCATTTCAAGGTCGGCTTCTGGCCGAGTGGTCGCGATCCCTGGAGGCTGACCGCATGGCCAGGATCCGGGATGCGGTGCGCATCGGGTTCGTTGAGCAGCAGCCCATCGGCGACATCGTGCGGCGCGTGCGTGGCACCAGGGCCAAGGGCTACGCGGACGGCCTGCTGGAGATCGACAGGCGCAACGCCGAGGCAGTGGTCCGCACGGCGGTGGGCCACACGGCAGGCTTCGCGCGGGACCGGTTCATGGAAGGCAATGGCGACCTAGTGAAGGCCCAGGTCTGGACGTCCACGCTGGACAGCCGCACGAGCCCGCCCTGCAGGCTGCGCGACGGGAAGCAGTACACGCCGAAGTCGCCTTACAAGCCCATCGGGCACAGCCTGCCATGGTTGGGCGGGCCCGGGAGAATCCACTGGAACTGCCGCAGCACCGCGGTGCCGGTGGTGAAGTCCTGGAAGGAACTGGGTGGCAACGACCTGCCCGAGTTCACGCCGACCGAGCGATCCAGTATGGACGGGGTGGTCCCGGCCGATCAGGATTACGGGTCCTGGCTGAAGAAGCAGAGCGCGAAGCGGCAGGACGAGATCCTGGGCGACACGCGCGGTGCGCTGATTCGCCGGGGCGGGCTGGATATCGAGCAGTTCGCCAACGACAAGGGCCGCTGGCTGACCATCGACGAGCTGCGGGAGCGCAATCGGGCGGCTTTCGAGCGGGCGGGAATCTAGAATCGCGGGGATGGACTACCAAGCCCTCCTCGCCAAGTACATGCAGTTGGTCATCAACGAGGAGAGCGTCTCGTTCTTGGATTGCGCGAACCATCAGTGGGTTCCCCCTGGCGAGGTGGCATCCTTCACACGCGAGGAAATGGAAGAGCTTCGGCGGGTTGAAGTGGTCGCGAGAGCGGCCGCCGGCCGCCAATGACCCTGCGCCTCGTCCCCCAGCAGCCGCCCAGCCAGGCGGAGCAGGTGCGGGCGCGGGTCAGAGCGCTCCCTCGTCCTGATGGCCTCTTGCAGTGCAACCGGTGCGGCGGGCGCGTATCGCTAACTGCAGTGGCTGGTCGCTACCTAAAGAACGGGCGAGCGCAAGGCGGGACGGTAATGGCAAAAGACGAGTGCGCGGACTGTTGGAGACAAGGGATTCACTCTCCGATGATCGCCCGAGTGGAGGCCGTCAGGAACTAAAATAGACGAGCCCCGATGGCGCCTGAGAACGCCAACGAGGCTCTAACCACAACCCAACCTGTTCAAGAGGTCTGGCCATGGCTAACGCCATTCTAAATTCGTGCGGCATTTACTCGATTCGTAACATCCAGAACGGCAAGCGATATGTTGGGTCAGCGGTCAACATAGGCAGTCGCTGGCGACACCACAAGTCGACACTACGGTCCGGCCGGCACCATTCCATCAAGTTGCAGCGTGCTTGGGATTTGTACAAAGAAGACGCGTTTGTGTTCGAGTTGATCGAGGTCGTCGCTGATAAATGCGACCTATTGGCGCGCGAGCAGTTCTGGATGGATCTGCATGCTGCATCCACGAGCGAGCATGGGTACAACGTGCTCCCACTGGCGCGCAGCAGTCTGGGCGCCAAGCGCGGCCCATTCTCAGACGCCCATCGGGCTGCATTGTCAGCGGCCCGGACCGGAGTCAAGAAGGGCCCGATGTCGCCGGAGAATCGAGCAAAGCTGATAGCCAGCCACGCAGGGCGGCCGCTCTCCGCTGAACACAAGGCAAAGCTGTCCATGGTGCGCAAGGGCAAGAATCACAACAAGCCGATAACTGCGGAACAGCGGGCCAGGCTGTCGGAGACAGGCAAAGGCCGAAAGCACACCGAGGAAGCCAGAGCAAAAATGTCAGCCGCCACTCTCGGCATAGCATTGAGTGAGGCACATCGCGCGAAAATTTCGCAGTCGCTCCTTGGAATGAAACTTTCTCCAGAGCACAGGGCGAAACTCTCCGCTGCAAAAATCGGGGTCAAGCGCGGACCTATGTCAGAAGAGCATAAGGCGAAGATATCTGCATCGAGAAGGCACTGGGCGGCTGATCAACGCAAGCCGGCCACCTGACAACCTGAACACGGCCGCAAGGCCACCAAGACACCCGCCCGGAGCGATCTCGGCGGGTTTTTTTCATGCCCAAACGCAGGATTGCACGAGGGCGCACCGGGCCGGATGGCTCACCTCCGCACGCGGTCGGATGACCGTGAAGAAAGCAACCTCACCATGCCATTTGAATACGACGCCACTGGCGCCATCGTCACCCAGGAAGTCAACGGCCAAAAGCTGCCCGTCTACGTGCACGCGGATGGCAAGAAAACCCCCTTCGATGGCGACGGCACCCTCTCCACGATCAGCCGTCTGAACGGCGAAGCCAAGACCCACCGGGAAGCCAAGGAGGCGCTGGAACTCGCGTTCAAGCCCTTCAAGGACGCGGGGATCACGGACGCCGCAGCCGCCTTGAAGGCACTGAACACGGTCAAGAACCTCGACGACAAGAAGCTGGTCGATGCCGGCGAAGTCGAGAAAGTGAAGTCCGAAGTGCAGAAGGCCATGGAGCAGCAGTACGCGCCCGTTATGACCGAGCGCGACACACTGCGCGGCCAGCTGAACGACCACCTCATCGGCGGGGTGTTCACTGGCTCCAAGTTTGTCGCCGAGAAGATCGCTGCCGAAAACGGTGCCGCCGCAGCGCAGATCGCGCGCGCGCTGTTCGGTCAGAACTTCAAGGTCAAGGACGGCAAGGTCGTGGCCGTAGATGGAGAAGGCAAGGATGTGTATTCGAGGGCGCGCCCAGGCGAGCTCGCGGATACCGAAGAGGCCCTGCAGCTGATCGTTGAGTCCTCACCCCTCAAGGCTTCGATTCTGAAAGGGACCGGAGCCTCTGGTGGCGGCGCAGCGCACGGAAGCAGCCTCAAGGGGGTGGACCTCTCCAAACTCTCGCCGGTAGAGCGCATGAACGTTGCACGCGGCGCTCCCGCAACCTGATCTCCCGCCGGCTCCCGCCGGCACTCTTGCCGCAACTCGGATGAGCCCGCGGCGCACAGGCTGGATGGCCTACCTCGGCTCGACCCTTCGTCGCTGCCATATCAACCTCACCTGAAAGGCAAGCCATCATGGCCCTTACCCTCATCGAAGCGGCGAAGCTGGAAACCGGCAACGTCATCCGCTCCGCCATCATCGAGCTGTATGCCGGTTCGTCCGGCATCCTGCGCGTCCTTCCCTGGACGAACATCGCAGGCAACGCCCTCAAGTACAACCGCGAAGGCAATCTTCCCGGTGTCGGCTTCCGCGGCGTGAACGAGGCATTTGCTTCGTCCACTGGTGTGCTGAACCCCATCACCGAACCCCTGGTGATCGCAGGAGGCGATCTGGACGTTGACCGGTTCATCCTTCAGACCATGGGCATGCAACAGCGTTCCATGCACGAATCGATGAAGATCCGTTCGCTGGCGCTGACCTTCACCCGCAAGTTCCTCAAGGGCGACCAGCTGAGCGACCCGCGCGAATTCGATGGTCTGCAGACCCGCGTGGTCGGCAACCAGTTGATCGCAGCCGGCGCGACCGCCAACGGCACTCCGCTTTCGCTGGCCAAGTTGGACGAGGCGATCGACCAGACGCTGAACCCCACGCACCTGATCATGAACAAGGCCATGAAGCGCCGGCTCACGACGGCGGTGCGCGCGGGACTTGGCGGCCAGATCGAGATCGGGCTCGACGAGTTCGGCAAGCAGGTAGAGATCTACAACGGTCTGCCGATCATCACGGTCGACCTGGATGCCGATGGCGTGTCGATCCTGCCATTCACCGAGGCGGCCACCAGCGGCACCGCGACCGCTACCTCGATCTATGTCGTGAGCCTGGGTGGAGAAGGCCTCAACGGCATTCAGAACGGCGGCGTGGACGTTCGCGACCTCGGTGAGCTGCAAACCGCGCCGGTGTTCCGCACGCGGGTGGAGTGGTTCGTCGGCCTTGCCGTATTCAACGGCCGAGCCGTCGCGCGCCTCTGGAGCATCTCCGACGCCGCCGTCACAGCCTGAACCTGAAAGGAAAAAATCATGGCTCTCTACACGCAAAAAACCTACGACAACGCACTGCTGATCAAAGCGGCAGCCGCAGTCGGCAGTTCCGCCGCCGGGTCGATCATTCTCGACTTGGGCGACGGCTTCATGGACGCCGACGTGGTCATTGATGTGACCGCAATGGAGGTCGATACGGGCAACGAGATCTACACCATCTCGGTCGAGGGCTCGAACGTTGCTGCCATGACCTCCGGGTCTGTCGAACTCGCATCGAAGTTCCTTGGCAACAACGCTGCGCCAGCGGATGCGGATACCGCCATTGGCCGCCACGTCCTCCCGTTCCGAAACGAGCTGGGCGGCGTGCTGTATCGCTACGTGCGCATCTACACGACCGTGGCCGGGACGATCGCTTCGGGCGGCATCAACTACGCGGCCTTCCTGGCCAAGAAGAGCTGATCTCCATCCATCACCGAGAGAGCGCCTGCGGGCGCTCTTTTCATTTCTGAAAGGAGAACTTCATGAAAACGCTTTACGAGGTCAAGACGGGCAAAGCTTTGACCGTGGAAGCCGTCGACGCCAGAGAGATCCTGCAGCAGTCGCCAGAGCTCTATTCGAGCGATCCTGCGCCGGTCCCAGTCGAGGCCGGTGCAAAGCTCTCCGCCGGCCTCAAGGTCGACGAGATCAAGGCCGCCCTGACCGCCAAGGGCATCGCCTTCCCCGACGATGCCAAGAAGGCCGAACTGGCCGCGCTGCTGGACGCCGCGCAGTAGCCGCTGCTGGCGCGTCACATCACACCCCGAAGCCGCACGGATGACCACGTACATCGCGCTTGACGGGGTTCCCATTTACGGTGGCCGGTTCGCGCCAGTCATCCCGACAGACCCAGAGGGGCCGGACCCCGATGCGCCCGCCATCACCTTGGTCGCGGTGGGCAATACGAGCGTCCTGCACTTCAATGCCTGGCACTTGAGCAGTCGGTACACCCGCGATCAAAAGCCATCCGTCTTCACCGCTGTCAACTCCGGCACGACCGCGACGATGCGGTTTCACGTGACGAACTTCGCAGCGGGCGGCACCGTTCCGGCGCTGGCGGGTACAGAGTACAAGTTGATGGTGGACGGCGTGGAGCGTGCGATTGCCACGCTCGGCCCCTCGAATGCATACGGAGACTTCATCGTTCCGGTGGGCCTCTTGACCACAGGCTGGCACGAACTCGACATCGCGGGCAACGCGCCTTCCGGTGAGCATCCGGTGAAGTGGTTCTGCTACGTTCATCGGGTCGGGCAAGCCGATGCGTCCGAGGTCATCCCGGTGTGCCATGGTTCCTACGAAGTGGGGTTCCTCTCCATTGCGCGCCCGGAAGTATCCTACGCATACGCCTACGTGCCCCGCCGCTTTACGCCGCAGGCCCGCCCGATGGTGCCGCGAGAAACGCCGCCCTTCAGCACGGCCGTGGCGCGCACGAATCTGTTCCTGGAAAACATAACGGTCTACCGCTCCAGGAACATCTACCGACCCAATCGCCAGAAGGACGGTATCTGGACAACCACCAACATCCAGCCGTATCACTTCACGACGCTGGTGCACAAGTACCCGAAGATGCCGCTATTGGATGGCCCACGGGGCATCGGCACGGTCTCGATGCTCACGCACATCCAGGTGGACCGTCACGGAGGCGCCTATGCCTGCCACCCCTGGGGTGTTGTGCGCATCGACAAGCAGGGCACCGTGACTACCCGAGCGGGCTTTCGGCACAAGGATGTGGCATCCAATTGGCTCGACGCAGAGGACCAATACACGTTGGAGTTGGTGGGGGACTGGTCATCGATCCCGGCGGATCGCCATGGCTTCCACGAGACCTGGGGAATCGCCATTGATCAGGACAGCGTCTCCACGGCCACGCTCGACACCAGCGCAGCGCAGCAGCCCAACCCTCTGGAGGGTGGAGCGCTGGAGCACCCACACACCACTGGTCCGCGCTTCTTCATAGCGGACTCGCAGAACAACCGCGTCTGTCTGTTGACCTTCAGCCGGGACAGCTTCACGGCCGAGCCGGTGGTCACGGAGTTCATAACTGGCCTGGCTGACCCGTGGGACTGCATATGGGACAACGGCTTCCTGTACGTCTCCGAGCGAAAGGCGCACCGGATCGTCAAGTACAACGCCACGACAGGGGCTTTTGTTGAGGTGATGGTGGAGAAGACGCCCATCGTCCCGGCCGAGGCCTACATAGATACCAACCGATTCCCGCAGGTGGAGAACGTCGAAGCCAGAAATCCCGGAGACCCGCCAAAGATGGCGATGCCCATCGCATTGGCCAGGCGGAGGTTGCATCCGTGCCTACTACCTGAAGGGCTGTACCTTCAAGATGGCTGGCTTTATTTTGCGTCCTCCGTGTTGGCAAATGTCCGCCGCGTCAACCTCACGACCAAGGTGGTCGAGGACTACGCGACGTTCTCCGTGGACGACAACACCCGGTTCGCGAAGTTCAGCATGTCGGACGGTACGTTCGGCCCTCGCGGCACCGTATTCGTTAGCAACTGGACGGTGGGCAACTACGGCTTTCCGGAGGCTCGACTGCCCGGCAACACCAGATGGCCGCTTTCGGTCAACGGCGCCTTCACACGCGGGAAGGGTGGGGTCTGGCACTCGCTGAGCTATGCGTCCGCAAGCGGCTGCGGCATGGGCAAGTTGTTCATGTCGTCGGCCGACGAGGGACTGGTGCAACTGAGCCTCGCGTTGCCGAGTGACGTGACGCCCAACAGCACGCAGACCGCGCTCTACAAGCAGGGCGAGGACGAGTGGTACAGGCAAGGCAAAAAGCTCGTGCATGGCGACTACGGCTACGACTACCACGGCTTTCCGCTGCCGTGGGGCAAGACGGAAGCGATGGACTATTACCTCACCGCGAACGGCCACGTGCGGCCGGAGACCTGACCGATGGCGACCATCTCCTACCTGGCACCCAGTGGCCAATCCATCTACGGTGGCCGACTCGCGCCAGTGACGCCGCCGCCGCTGCCGCCCGGATTCAGTGCCGTGGAGCAACTGCGCATCGACACCGTGGGGCCGGTCTCGACGCTGCAGCAGACGGTCATTCTCAGCCTGCACGGTTCTGGCAGTGACCCCACCTCACAGGGCACGCTGTACGAGGGAACCTGGGATAGCTCGCTGCTCTACGAAACGTCGGATGACATGCAATGGGTGCTCGTCAAATCCAATGACGGCAAGGGCGGAGCAGCATTCCGCGTCGCGCCCTGGGATGTGGACGGCGAATTCACCGACACCTCCGCGCGTCGCGAGTCGTCATGGACTGGGTACACCAATGGCGAGGTGGGATCGAAAGTGTTCCGTCCGATCACGCACGAACGGCTCGACGCATTGCTCGATTGGGTTGACGAGAACGTGCCCCAGCGCAGCCTCACGAAGCGCGTTGGCGTCGGCGGCTCGATGGGCGCGCAGGGCATTCTGCGGTACGGCCTGCGCCGGCCTGCGCGCTTCGCGGCCATCTACCCTGACCGCCCCATCTGGCGCTACAGGCGGATGGACAACGGCGGCGAGATCTTCGTGAACGACTGGGACGCTGGGACGCTTTACTACACGTCGGCTACCGCGCCGGCGATGGCCGGCGGCGGGACTGCGTTTGATTACTACGACTCCATTGCGTACGTCGCGGACATAGGCAACGCGGTACCGTGGGTGGGTTGGTGCGTGGGGCGCAACGATGGCGGCATGCCTTTCGCTGACCACATTGCGGCCGTCGCGGCGCTTCGTGCTGCAGGGCGGGGATTCTGCTTTGCCTGGAACGACGGGAACCACAGCACCGGCTCGATCATGACGCAGATCACGGCCAGCTACCCCTATGCGCTCTTCGAGCTGGGCAAGGGCTACCCGATCTTCTCGGATCACAGCCTCGACAAGGATCCTGCCGTAGATCTCACGGGTGGCATCAATCTTGGGCTGAGCTTTCGGAACGTGGTGGAGAGCGTGGGCGCCTGGTCGTGCGAGGTCTCTCACACCAGCGCTGCATGCACCGTCAAGGTCAAGCCTCGCTCGCAGATCTTCCTGGGTAGTCCGGCCGCGACGACCGTCACCCTGCCCGCAGCCAACACCTGGGTTGCTGTTTCCTTCACGGCATAAACCATGGCGCTCGCACTCAACACATCTGACCCGCTTCACAGCGCGCTCTCCTATCTGCTGGTCGTCGACGACGACAACACAGTAAAGGAGCTCAAGGGCGGGCGCACGTTGACGGTGAACTCGAATGTGGTGATCAACCACACGACGGCACCATTCGGGCGGTCGTTCCGGACGGGTGGGGCGAGCAGTGTGGCGTGGCTTGTGAGCCACGCTGCGGTCAGCGCCCCGACCAATGCGCCTATCAGCGTGTTCATTGCGTGCCAGCAGTTCACATCGAAGACCAACCCCGCAGGATCTGGCACGGGCGCGCGCTTGTTCGCGGGCGAGGGTGGCGCGGTAAAGATCGGGCCAGGCACGCACATATTCATCGACGGAAAGTTCCAGCCGAGCTCCAACCAGTCGGGTGCCTCGGCCGTTGTTCCAACTGCCGGGAACATTGCCACAGGAGCCAACACTTTCGGATGGACGCGATACGGTACCACCACCCCGGCCAAGGCATACATCAACGGCGCGCTGGACTCCAACTACACCAGTCCGCCAGCCGACGATGGCGTCAACTACAACAGCCGCACCGCTGCTTCGACCTTCACTGGCTTCGGCGGGATGACCACCGACTGGGTTACCGCGGACTGGGTGTATGTGGCCGTGTTCATCGGCACGGCACTCACGGCGGATGATTTTTCTCGCCTACACGCCTCGCTCACGGGCAGCAATGCGTTCGCCCTTATCGACGAAGGTGTGGTTCTTGTCCCGCCAGTCCTCACAGGGACCGTCAGCATCTCGGAGGTTGCGACAACCGGGGCTATGCTGGCATGGAGTGCCGCTACAGGCGCTACCTCCTACGAAGTAAGCGTCGACGGCGGAACGACTTGGTCCATCATTGGGCTGACGGTGCCGTATGTCACGCTCACGGGCCAGACTCCCGGCACCACCTACACGCCGAAAGTGCGGGCGCGAAATGACAATGGGCTGTCGGCCGTCATCTCGTCGTCGCCCACCACGTACACCACGCTGGAAGCGGACCCGCCGGATGGCATCCTCGGGGCGGATGTGCCCGCCATCGGCACGCACGGCCCAGCCTTGCTGTATGCATGGCTGCAGGAGAATCCGGCCTACCTCACGGACCTGGTCCGGATCGAGATCACGGTGATGCCTGTGTCGGGCACGCTGGTTGTCTATCCCGACACCTCGTTCTCTTTCACGCCGGTAGTCAACGGCACGTACACAGCCACCTTCCAGCCCTACGTCAACGACGTGGCGACAGGCTCTCCGCTGACGGCCACGCTGTACAGCGGGACGGAGCCGGCGGACATCGTTGCGCCCACCATGGTCGGGTCGATCTCTGTCACATTGCTGACGGCGACCACCTACACCACAAGCATCTCCGCTGCCACGGACAACGTTGCGGTGACCGGCTATCAGGTCAGTGAGGACGGAGGGTCTACCTGGATCGAAAAGAGCACGGCGCGTACCCATAACCACACGGGCCGCACGCCAGAGGCAACCGATCAAGTCCGCTGGCGCGCGCGCGATGCTGCTGGCAACTTGGCCACGCCATTGGCCACCTCGGTAACGATGCCCGCCGCGCCGGACACCACGGCCCCGGTAATGACGGGCGGTATCACCGTCACGTTGATCGCCCAGACCAGTTATACGAGCAGCATCGAGGCTGCCACCGACAACGTGGGCGTCACGGGCTACCAAGTGAGCGAAGACGGCGGTTCGACGTGGTTCGACAAGGGAGCTTCGCGCACGCACAACCACACAGGACGTACACCCGAGGCCACGGACCAGGTCCGGTGGAGAGCGCGCGACGCGGCAGGGAATCAAGCCACGCCGCTCTCCACTTCAGTCACGCTGCTTTCAGTCCCAGACACGACCGCGCCCGTGATGGCTGGTTCGATCACTGTAACCAGCGTCACCTCGACCTCCTACACCACGAGCGTGGACGCCGCGACCGACAACGTCGCTGTCACCGCGTACCAGGTCAGCCAGGACGGCGGTGCGACCTGGATTGCGAAGGGAACCAGCCGGACGCACGACCATTCCGGGCGGACCCCGTCCACAACCGACCAGGTGCGCTGGCGCGCAGGCGATGCTGCGGGGAATTGGGCCACGCCGCTGTCGGCAGCGGTTGTCTTGTCTGCCCCTCCCGATGTGACGGCACCCGTGATGGTCGGGGTCATTTCCGTGACGCTGCTGGAGCCGACGAGCTACACGACGGCGATCCAGGCCGCCACCGACAGCGTGGGGGTGACAGGTTACGCGGTGAGCGAGGACGGCGGCAGCACGTGGACCGATATGGGCACGGCGCGCACCCGCAGCCACACGGGCAGGACGCCGGAAACCTCCGACGTTGTGCAGTGGCGGGCAAGGGATGTCGCAGGCAACTTGGCAACGCCGCTGACCACCACCGTGACGTTGCCGGCAGTGCCCGGGCCTCTGGTGGTCGAGGACGGCTCCGCAAAAGTGGATGCCGAAAGCTATGCGTCGGTTGAGCAGGCGAACGTCTACTTCTCCGCCCACGGGTACGAGGACTGGGCGACGAAGACCGAGACCGAGAAGCAGGTCGCCCTGCGCCTGGCCACGGGGTACATGGTGGGCGAGTATGGTCAGCGCTGGCCCGGCTACCGCACGACGACCACGCAGGCCCTGGACTGGCCGCGGTACGAGGTCGAGATCCGCGACACCTGGGGCGGGGCCTACCTGCCCAGCGACCAGGTGCCGGTGGCCGTGCGCAATGCGTGCATCCTGCTCGCGCTGAAGGCCTCGGCCGGCGAGCTGGCCCCGGACGTGCAACCTCTGGGCGCCGTGACCGAGGAGACCGTGGGGCCCATCACCGTCAAGCGCGCGGAAACGTCGCGCACGGTGGTGCGGTACCGGGCCATCGATCAGATGCTGGCCAGCCTGCTCAAGGGCGGCGGCGGGCTGCGGGTGGTGCGGGCGTGAGCGCCTTCTACGACAACCTGCAGGCCACGGCCACGCGTCTGATCAAGCAGTACGGCAGTGCGATGGTCCTGCGTCGCGCGGGCCCGGCCACGTACAACCCGGCCACCGGCACATCGAGCAGCACGCCCACCGACTTCCCCTGCACCGGTGTGGAGCTCGACTTCGACACCCGGAGCATCGACGGAACCCTGGTGAAGGTCGGCGACCGGAAGGTGTACATCGAGGCCGAGAGCTTCGACGTTGTGCCGCAGCCGGGGGACAGGATCGTGGCTGGTGGCGTGGCGCGCGAGGTGATCCGCAGCAAGCCCCTGGCGCCGGGTGGGCAGGTGCTGCTTCACGAAGTGCAGGTGCGCAAGTGAGCGGCTGGTCGATCTCCATGGACCAGGTCGCGCAGATGGTGCAGACCGACCTGGAGACGGCTGTCCGCAAGACCACGCTGCAGTTCTTCACCAACATCGTGCTGCGCAGCCCCGTGGGCAACCCGGAGCTGTGGGCCGCGAATGCCGAGACGATCTACCGCCGCGAGACGCACAACATCTTCGTGGACGCCTTCAACGCGGACACCCAGTCCAACAAGGCGAACTACAACCCGCGCACTGGCAAGCTGAAAGGCTCCGCGCGCTTTGCAAAGACCAGGAGCGCGCGGGCGCTGGCCAAGGCCTTCCCGCTGGCCGCAGGCCGTGGATACGTGGGCGGACGGTTCCGGGCGAACTGGAATGCCAGCTACATGGTGCCGAACCTCACGACGACCGAATCGACGGACAAGACGCGCGGGGCCGAGGAGGCCCAGCGCTCCGAGACCTTCCCCGTGGGTGGAATCATCTACCTCTCCAACGGCCTGCCGTATGCGGAGCGCTTGGAGTTCGGCTGGTCCAAGCAGGCGCCGGCCGGGATGATCCGCCGCTCGGTGCAGGAATTCGACGGCTACATGCGAAAGGCGCTCGCCTGATGTCACGTGCACTGATCCGCAGGGCCTTCGAGGATCGCCTGAACACCTGGGCGGCCGGCCGCGCCCCCGCGCTGCCTGTGGCGTGGGAGAACGCCGCATTCGACCCCGAGCCAGTTGACATGTACCTGATGGGCTTCCTGCTTCCGGGTGACACCACATCCGCTGACCTGGCGCGCAAGAACCGTCGGTTCGTTGGGCTGTACCAGGTCACCGTCGTGGCGCCGCTGAACGCCGGGCCGGGCGCTGTGGACGCCGTGGTGGCCGAGTTGTCCGAACTTTTCGACCCTGCCGTTCCCATGTCTATCTCTGGCCTGCAGGTGTGGATTTCCGACCCGTTGAGCGACGGGCCTGCGATCCCTGAGCCGAGCCGCTACAGCGTGCCGTGCTCCATCCCGTATCTCGTAGAAGCCTATCTCCCCTAGCCGGCGCAGACCGGCCAACCACCAGAGCCCGCCTTGTGCGGGCTTTTTTCATTGCGAAGGCAAAACCATGAACCAAGTTCCAGTTCTCAACTTCCAGGACTTCATCGCCGCCGAGGGCGAGCAGCTCACGACCACCTCGCAGCAGGTGGCGGCGGTGTTCGGCAAGCGCCACGCTCACGTGCTGGACAAGATCCGCGCGCTGGCGCAGCAGCTACCCGCCGAGTTCAACGAACCGAATTTTCGGGCCGTTGCCTTCATCGACGGCAAGGGCGAGAGCCGTGTGGCGTACCAGATCACGCGCGATGGCTTCACGCTGCTGGCCATGAGCTTCACCGGCAAGAAGGCGCTTTCCTTCAAGCTGGCCTACATCGCAGCCTTCAACGCCATGGCGGCCTTCATCCGCAACCAGCGCGACGGCCTGCGCTACCGCTGCATGGAGAAGGAGCTGGAGTGCAAGGACAGCGCCCGGCGCGGCAGCTACCACGGCAAGGGCCTGAACCTCCGCAAGCAGGAGAAGCCCATCCTTGAATCCGAACTGGCGGCGCTGCAGGCCATGGCCCAGCCCACGCTCCTTAACTGACCCCTTTCCCTTTCGCAATGGGATGCCCGCTCCGGCGGGCTTTTTTATTTCTCCACCACCCGCCGCACGCGGCCACTTGTCCTGAAAGGCAATCACCATGCAATCTGTACCACTGCCCAACGGGGCAAAGCTGGCCCTGGCCACCACCTACGGCTCGCCCGTCACTGTCAGCGCTGTGACCAACGCGAACCCAGCCGTCGCCACCGCTACCGCGCACGGGCTCACCGATGCCGACATTGTGCTGGCATCGGCTCCCGGCTGGGCGCAGCTGGAAAACAGCGTGCGCCGCGTCGATGCCCCGGTGGCCAACACGTTCAACTTCGAGGGGCTGGACAGCACCAACACCACGCAGTTCCCAGCAGGCGGCGGCGTGGGCACGGTGAAGGAGGTCACCGCCTGGACGCAGATCCCTAAGGTCCCGTCCTTCGAAACCACCGGCGGCGAGCCCAAGGCGCAGACCACCAGCTACGTGGACTACCCGGAGGACTTCGAGTTCTTCACGGGCACCACGCCCGTGCGCGTGAACTTCACGGTCTCCTACGCCCCCGACAGCACGCACCACGCCGCGCTGCTGGCCGCGAGCCGCAGCGGCACCCTGCAGGTGCTGCGCCTGGTCCTGGAAGACGGCTCCACGCTGTACTACCCCGGCCGCCTGTTCTTCAACCCGCGCCCCACCACCACGAAGGACAACGAGATGGTGTGCAACGCCGCGTTCGCGCTGCAGGGCGAGTTCACCCGGTACGCGGCGGCATGAGCCGGCTGATCCTGGAGCCGGCGCCGACGTTCGCGGCCACCGTCAAGATCCCGCAGCCCGGCGGGGGTGTCCTGGAGGTGCCGTGGACGTTCGCCCACATGGGCGAGGCGGCGCTGAAGGAGTTCTCCACCGGCGAGGACTCCAAGTCACGCTCCGACATCGACACCATCCTGGAGATGTCCAAGGGCGGGGGCTGGACGGGCGACACAGACCGGGAATTCAACGCGGAGAACGTCGCGTGGTTCCTGGATCTGCACCGGGCGGCCGTGGCGGCAATCATCAGCGCGTACTACGCCGAGATCGGCCGGCAGCGCCTGGGAAACTGAAGGAAGTCGGATCGGCGCTGTACCGGAGGAAGCCCGGCGCGGCGCAGCTCTCCATGCTGGGGCTCTCGCCTTCCGACTTCAAACCAGAGCAGTGGACGCTCAAGGTCTGGCCGGACAACTGGCGCGCCGCGATGTTCTTCGGGGACATCGGCGACGGTTGCTGGTCTCTACACCCCAATGGCCGCCCTGTCGGCCTGCGCTACGAATCCCTGCGCGAGATCCGTCTCGCGCATGGCGTGCGCGCGGCCGAGTGGCCCGACCTCTTCCGCCAAATCCAGATCATCGAAGCCGGCGCGCTGGCTGAAATCCTCAAGGGCTCTTGATGACCATTGAAACCAACATCAAGGTTGCGGTAGACAGTTCGCCCGTGAAGACGGCGGCCCAGGCTCTGCAGGAGATGGCGACCGCTGGCAACAAGGCGGAAACCGCGACGCAAGCCCTGGAGCGGGCCTCGAAGCAGGCCGGGCAGGAAGCCGCACGTGCTGGGCGCGAGGCATCTGCGGCTGCGCGGGCCTCGGCGCGTGAGCAGGAGGCCGCCGCCAAGGTGGTGGAGCGTGCGAACAAGGATGCGGCAGCCTCGTCGAAGAGGGCGAGCCAGGAAGCTGCTGCCGAGGCCAGCCGCGCAGCGAAGGAGCAGGCAGCAGCTGCCCGCACACTCGCACGCGAGCAGGAGCGCGCTGCTACCGATGCAGCCAGGGGCCAAGGCGCCGCCTCGCGCGCAGCTTTGCGGGAGCAGGCCGAGGCGGCAAAGGCTTTGGCCCGGACGCAAGCTGCCGGGCAGACCGCCGCTGCACTTGCACAGCGCCAGGCCGCTGCTGCCGTGGGTCGCCAGGGCTACCAGACCGCGCAGCTTTCCGCCCAACTGCAGGATCTGTTCGTGCAGATCCAGGCCGGTGGCTCGCCGCTGACAGCGCTGATCCAGCAAGGCTCCCAGCTGCACGCCGTGTTCGGGGGGGTGAAGCCTGTAATTGCCGCGCTGTCGCAGGTCTTCACGCCATTCCGCCTGGTGGTGGGGGGCGCTGCAGGCGCGGTGGGCGCGCTGGCCCTGGCTGCCTATCAAGGCTCGCAGGAGCAGAACGAATACCGCCGCACGCTGATCCTGTCGGGCAATGCCGCGGGCACCACCGCCTCGCAGATCTCGGCCATGGCAGCGGCCATCAAGGAGGCCAGCGGCGGTTCTCAGGGCCGTGCCGGGGAGGTGCTGTCGCAGCTGGCTGCCACGGGCAAGGTGGCTGCGTCCAGCCTGCAGGCTGTTGCGGACACTGCCATCCGTCTGGAGAAGGTCGGCGGCCCCGCGGCCGAAGCGACGGTGGAGGCTTTCGCGGCGCTGGGGAAAGACCCGGTCAACGCCAGCCTGAAGCTCAACGAGACGACGAACTACCTGACGGCGTCGCTGTACGAGCAGATCAAGGCCCTTGCCGACCAGGGGAAGACGACCGAGGCGGCGGCGCTGGCGCAGCGAGGCTACGCGGATGCGCTGAACGACCGCATCCCGAAGCTCTCGCAGAATCTGGGCTACCTGGAGCAAGCTTGGCGAGCGGCTGGCAAGGCTGCGACATTGTCGTGGGATGCCATGAAGGGCGTTGGTCGCGACGTCACGCCGGACGAGGAAATCGCGCGTGTAGAGCAGCGCATTGCGGCCCTCAAGCTGCCCACCATCGCCAATCAGGCGAACCCAGCGCGGACGGCCCAGCGCCTGGCCGATCAGCAGGCGCTACTGGGGGTGATGCGCGCGCAGAACAAGGCCGAGGCGGATTCGGCCACCGCATCCGCAGACCGCGCGAAAAAGACGACGGCCGCCGTCGAGTTCGAGAAGATCGCCGAGCGCAGCCTTACCAAGCAGCAGCAGCTCGCAAAAGACATCGCCCGCATTCGCGAAATCGGCGTGCAGGCCGGCAAGAGCGAAGCGGAGATACAGAAGCAGATCGCTGCCGCGCGCGAGAAGGGCGCGGACAAGGGCGCCGCTGGCGCAGCATCCCGCACCGCGGCCGCCAAGCTCGCCCTGGACCTGGAGAACCTGCAGACCGTGTCCGACTCGGCCCTGGCCAGCATCTCCAACAACGAGAAGCTGCTGGAGGCCCGGCGCACGGCCGGCATGCTGAGCGACCAGCAGTATTACGGAGCCAAGACGGCGCTCATCCGCGAAGAAGCTGCGGCGCAAGATGCCGCCATCGCCAAGCAGATCGAGCGCCTGCAGGCCGAGCGGCTGACCGGCGCCGACGCCCTGGCCAACGCGAAACGCATCGCCGACCTGCAGGGGCGCCAGGCCATCCAGCGCGCATCGTCCGGCTCGCAGATCGAGGTGCTGGAGATCCAGCAGGCAGGCAAGGCGCGCGAGGCCTACGTCAAGATCATGACCGAGGCGGATAAGGCCACCACGCAATACAACGAGACGCTCAAGAAAGAGAACGAGACGCTCAAGGAGGGCAACAAGTCGGCCACCGAGCGACTGCAGGAAATCGGCCTCACCGCTGAAGAGCTGGGGCGCCTGCGCGTGGCGCGCATCGACGCAACCATTGCAGAGGCCGAGGCCGCGCTGGTCCAGCGAGCCGGCAACGAACTGAGCGAAGAGCAGGTGGGGTTCCTGACGGAGCGGATCCGGCTGCTCAAGGTAGAGCGCGACATCCAGTCCGGCACCAACACTGCAGAGGTGAAGGTCGCGCAGAAGAAGCTCGCAGAAGAGGCCGGCAAGGAACTGAATTCCGAAGTCAAGACCGCCCTCAGTAACGCATTCCGAGACACCAGCGGCAACCCCCTGGAGTCCTTCGGCTCCGCGTTGGCGAATGTGGTCTACACGCGCATGACGGAGAGCGTGGCCACGGCGCTGGCTGATGCGCTGGTCGGAACGGGCAAGGGTGGAAGCTCCGGCCTATTCGGCGACCTCTTCGGCGGCGCTGGCGGTCTCCTCGGCAAGCTCTTCAGCTTCGACGGCGGCGGCTACACCGGCAGCGGCGCGCGCAGCGGTGGGCTCGATGGCAAAGGCGGCTTCATGGCGCTCATGCATCCCCGCGAGACCGTCACCGACCACACCAAGGGCCAGACCACCAGCGGGGGCCAGACCGTGAACCTGTACCTCACGCAGCACGTCGGCGACGTGGCCACCGTGTCCATGCTCGAAAAAAGCAATCAGCGCCTCGTGCGCCAGATGCAGGGCGGCATTCTGCGCAGCCAGACTTACGGGGGGGCGATGTCGTGAGTGAGATCGCACTGCCTCCACGTTTCAGGCCAATGACGTGCAGCCTGGAGATGTCCACGAACGAGCGCGTGAGCGCATCTCCGTTCGGCGGCTCCGAGCAAGGGACGGACCTGCTGCAGGACCGCTGGGTGATGGCGGTGGAAATGCCGCCGGCGGACCCGGAGGAGGCCGGCCGCCGGGAGGCGTTCCTGGACCGTTTCCGCGGCCTGTCCAACTGGGTTGCGCTCTACCACTTCGCACGCCAGCAGCCGCTCGGGACCGCCCGCGGCACCATGGTTCTCAACGCCACAGCGGCACAAGGTGCAGCGAACATCGTGATCAGCGGTGTGACGCCATCGACCGGCACGCTGATCCCGGGGGACATGCTGGGATGCGGCGGCCTGCTGCTGCGGGTTGCCGACGATTGCGTGGCATCGGCCGGCGTGATCACCGTGCCTATCGTGAACCGGCTGCGCTACGCATTGCCTTCTGGCACGTCGGTGGTCTGGTACCGGCCCACCGCCATGTTCCGCCTGCTGTCGCGCGGCGTCGTGCAATACGGGGCGGGCGTTGCATCCTCCACTTCGCTCGAGTTCGGCGAGGCCATCAGCATATGAAAACGCTGACCGCCGGCGCGCTGGCAGCCATCGCCAGCGGGCACGTCGCGCTTGTGCACCTGGTGCTGATGGAGTTTGCATCGGGCACCGTGGCCCTGAACACAAGCAACTGGGATCTGGTCTGGGGCGGCGTCACCTACAAGGGCGCGTATGGCTTGGGCGGGATCAGTGCCATCGCGGATGCGCCGGGCGAGGTGAAAGGCATCAGCCTGAGCCTGGACGGCGGGCCCGGCTCCATGATCGCGCTGGCCCTGGATGGCGCCGACGAGGTGCAGGGTACGCCGCTGACCATCCGCGTGGCCATGCTCGACTCGGCCACCTACACGATCCAGGACGCGCCCATCGCTTGGGCCGGCAGCCTGGACACCATGTCCATCTCCGAGGACGGAGACCAGGCCACGATCAGCGCCACCGCCGAATCCAAGGCCGTGGATTTGTTGCGCGGCACGCCCATGACCTACAGCGACGCCGACCAGCAGGCCGCATACCCCGGCGACCGCAGCATGGAATACATCGTCGACCAGGCCGGCAAGCCCATCGTGTGGCCCGCGCGGGAGTACTTCCTCAAATGACCCGCTTCCCAGACTGGCGCCTGCGCTTCGATGTCTTCATGACGGCACGCCTACGCACGCCCTTCGCCTGGGGCTCCAACGACTGCGCCCTGTTCGCGGCCGACTGCGTGCTGGCGATTGCCGGCGTGGACCTGGCGGCCGGCATGCGGACGCACCGCACGGCCACGCAGGCGGCGCGAGTGATCCGCCGTCACGGCGGCCTGGCAGAGATCGCCACCCGGGCCCTGGGCCAGCCGGTCAAGGTATGTGACGCGCAGCAGGGCGACATCGTGCTGATGCCGCAGCCGCACGGGCATCGCGAACTGCTGTCCGTCTCCCTCGGTGGGGACCAGGTGGCCGCGCCCATGGCGCATGGGATGGGCCTGATGCCGCGGGCCTCGGGTCTGCATGCTTGGAGGGTTGGCTGATGCCGGCGGCAATTGCAGCAGCTGGCTGGGGCCTGGTAGGGGCCGCCAGCGGGATCGGCTTCGGTGCGACCGTTGGAGCGTTCCTGGTGAACAACGCTGTGATCCTGGGGTTCGGCGCTTCAATTCTCGGCAGCTCCGCGATGTCGTCGAGCCAGAAGAAGAAAGCCGAGCGCAAGGCGCGCGAGCAATACAACGCCTCGCAGGTGGACCGCCTGGTAAACAGCCGCAGCACCACTGGCGCATGGGAGCTGGTGCTGGGGCGCGTTCGTAAGGGCGGCAACATCATCTTCGAGGCCAGCACCGGGGCGAACAAAACCACGTTCGTGCAGGTCATTCCTTTGGCGGCGCACGCCATCGACGGCATCGAGGAGTACTACCTCAACGACGAGGTGGTGACGGTGGATGGCTCGGGCAATGTGACCTCGGCGCCGTACGCCATCTCAAATCGCGTCAGTGCATCCGTTTTCCGTCTGCCTAACGGCACGTGGGTCGTTTCGGAGCCATATGGGGCTGCCACCCCCATCAGCCCGCCAGTCGCCGCGGGAGCTGGGACCATCGCGATCACATTGCCCCATACGCCCATTGCGGGGTCTGTATCTGCATTCACCGGCACGACCTCGGGACCTGAGGGCGACATCGCTCAGGTGCCCGTCACGGTCGTTGGCAACGTGGTCACCACGGCCGAGGGTGCGACGGTCAACTACCAGCATTGGGAGAGCGTCAGCCGCGTCAATCTGCGCCTGGTCAACGCCACCGGCGTGGCCGATGCCCGGATGCAGGCGCTGTTCCCCGGCGTCTGGACGGGCTCCTTCACCGTCTCGGGGCATGCCTACCTGATCGCCGAGTACACCTACGACGAGACGGCATTCCCGACAGGTTTGCCCAACGTCACCGTGCTGATGCGCGGCGCGCGGGTGTACGACCCGCGCACGGGACTGACGGCTTGGAGCCAGAACCCCGCGCTCCTGATGCGCCACGTGTACCAGCACGCCTACTTTGGCAAGGCAACGCCGACGGCCGCAGAAGATACGAGGCTCATCGCAGCGGCCAATGCATGCGACACCTCCACAGCATGGCCCACCGGCGCCGCGGCGCTCTATCGTGCGAACACGGTGATCCCGTTCGGCACCGCGGCCCGGGACGCTCTGGACGACCTGGCCCAGGCCATGGCTGGCATGTGGGCCTACGGCGGCGGCGAGATGTACGTGCGCGCTGGCGTGTGGACGTCGCCGGTGATCCACCTGCAGGAGCCGGACCTGGCAACCATCGTGCGCGATGCGTCGGGCTCCGAGACCATGCACGCCATCGAGATCGGCACGCACCGCCCGCGCGCGGAGAAGTTCAACACCGTCAACATCCAGATCTGGGACGAAGCCCAGGGCTACAAGCAGGTGCCACTGCCTCCGCTGGTGGGCGCGGCCTTGGTGGCGCGCGACGGCAAGCCGCTGGCGCAGCAGATCAGCTATCCCGCCATCGGCTTCGCGCCGCAGGCCTGGCACGTCGCCAGCATCATGATGCGCGACGCTCGCGACCCTGAAACGGTGGTGATCTCATTCAAGAAGCGCGCCTACCCGGTTGAACTGCTGGACGTGATCCAGCTGAGCATCCCGCGCTACGGCTGGAGTGCGAAAACCTACATCGTGCTGGGCCGCGAGTGGACCATCGACGGCAACCTGTCGCTGACTCTGAAGGCGAC
Source organism: Pseudomonadota bacterium (assembly GCA_040385105.1). Lineage (GTDB taxonomy): Bacteria > Pseudomonadota > Gammaproteobacteria > Burkholderiales > Burkholderiaceae_C > JACMQX01. The sequence continues at coordinate 10,344 of JAZKHY010000018.1, read as the reverse complement.
CACGGCGGCTATCTTCGCCATGGGCGCCGCATTCGTGCCGGGCGGCTACGCAGCGAACACCAACTTGCCCAAGCCCTGGAACCTGGCTGCGGTGAGCATCACCAGCGTGACCAGCGCCTCCAGCGAGTTGCTGGTGCAATCCGATGGCACCATCGTGAGCCGCATGCGTGTGCTGTGGGCGGCGATCAGCGATGAAAGCGTGCGGCAAGGCGGCTCGGTGGAGGTGCAATACCGCGCAGCCACGGCCACCGAATGGCAGACGGCGGCCACGAACGGCGGCGACACGCAGTTGCTGATCGCGGGCGTGCGGGACCGTGGCTGGTACATCCTTCGCGCGCGGGCCCGGTCCTCGCTGGCGGTGGGTCCTTGGGGGCCGCAGGTCGTGCACCAGGTGATCGGCAAGACCGAGCCTCCGGGCAACGTGGCTGCGCTGATGATCGAAGGCCCGCGCCTGACGTGGACCAGCGTCACCGACGTGGACCTGGCTGGCTACCGCCTGAAATTCCATTACGGGTCGAACCGCGACTGGGGCACCGCGATCCCGCTGAACAGCGGCGTGCTGACCAACTCGCCATACACCATGCAGGTGGTGCCAACCGGCCCCGTGACCATCATGGTGCGGGCCGTGGACACGTCAGGCAATGAGTCGCGCGATTCGGCCTACGTGTTTGCCAACCTTGGCGACGCGTTGGTGGCCAATGTCGTGGAGGACATCGACTATCGCGCGCTTGTCTGGCCGGGCTCCACCACTGGAATCCTCGACTCCGGCGATCTCCTGGCCACGCAGGGCGATCCCTTCTACGGACCAGATGCAGGCCTGTTCTACGACCTCGATGGAGCCGCCTTCTACACCTCGAATTTCGACGCGTTCGAATGGGTCAGTTCTCCATGGACTCCAACACTCGCGGCGGCCGGCAGCACCATGACCATCGCGTGGACGCTGACAGGTGATGCGATGCAGGTCCAGTACCGTCAGACCGGGCCAAACCCATTCTGGGACGACGACCTCGGCGCCTTCTACGGGGACGATTCCGACATCTTCTACGAGGGCTCGCCCGACTTCCAGCCCTGGCCTGGCTCCATCGTTGCAGAAAACCAGGAGTACCAGTTCCGGGTGGTGACCACGGTTGGCACCACGGAAGGGCGTCTGTCCGAGTTCACCGTCTCTGTGGATGTGCCCGACAAGACCTTGGTCCTGAACAACGTTGCGATCTCGCCCGGTGGTTCGCGCCTGTCCGGTGCGGTTGGCCAGTTCACCGTGATCGAGAACATCCTGCTCACGCTGCGCGGCACAGGCACGGCCATCACCGCGCGCGCCAGCGACTACGGCAACCCTGCCGGACCTCTCGTTACTGCGCTGGACACGACCAATACCAGCGTCTCCGCGTCCATCGACGCACAACTCCAAGGTCACTAACCATGGCAGCACTACCTGCACGCAATATCTTCGACGGGACCGCGCTCCCGACTACTGGCTCCATGAAGTCTGCCCAGGGGCAGCAACGAGACTACCTCGAAGGCCTGCTCGGGGAGAGCGGGGATGTGGACGATGCGCGGGACGCTCTGGGCGTCGGCTCCGCGATCAGCTTCCGCAATCGCCTGATCAACGCGACGTTCGCGATCAACCAACGCGGTGTGGCTGGCACGGTCACGCTTTCGGCGGGGGCGTACGGCCATGATCGATGGAAGGCGGGCTCTGGCGGCTGCACCTACACCTTCGCCACGTCCGCCGGCGTTACGACGCTGACCATCACGAGCGGCACCCTGGTGCAGGTCGTCGAGGCAGGCAACATTGCGGCGGGTGACTACACCCTTTCGTGGCAGGGCACCGCGCAGGCCCGGGTGAACAACACGGGCGCCTACGCGAATTCACCCATCACCGATGCGCTCTCTGGCGGCGTCTCGGCCTATGTCGAGTTCAACAGCGGGACGCTGGTCCTGCCGCAGCTGGAGTTCGGCGGAGCGGTCACGCCGTCCGAGCGGCGCCACCTTGGCCTTGAGCTTGCGCTGTGCCAGCGGTACTACGAGCGGGTCACGACGTATGGAATCACTGCTGGCGGCGTTGCTGGCACCAGCCTCGCGCTGGGCTGCCAATACAAGGTGAGCAAGCGGACGACCCCTTCGATCAACGGCAGCGTTACCTATACGAACGCCTCCGGCATGGCCCTCAGTTCCATCGGCATCGACTCCTTCGTGATGGGTGCGGTGGTAACGGGAACCGGCGTTGCGGCGCTCGTGTACAGCAACGTCACCATCGACGCGGAGCTCTGAAACATGTACCAACTACAACCCACCGGTGTCCTCCGCCTGTCTGACGGCACCACCATCCCAGCAGACCCCGAGAACCGGGACTACCAGAGCTTCCTCGCATGGGAGGAGGAGAACATCGAGAACGTCGCTGCGCCCTACGAGCCGCCGCCTGTGCCCGTGCCCCTGGCCATCTCGATGCGACAGGCCCGGCTTGCGCTGCTCGAAGGCGGCCACCTCGCCGCGGTCGATGCCGCAGTCAATGCGCTGCAGGGTGCTCAGGGGCAGGCCGCCCGCATCGAATGGGAGTACGCCACCGAGGTCCGCCGCGACAACGCGCTGCTGGCCGCGCTGACGCCGGGCCTGGGGCTCGATGCCGCTGCGCTGGATGCACTGTTCACGGCTGCGGCCGCACTCTGAGGCCTGCCGATGCATACGCCAGACATCTTCACGAAGGCGCTCGACAGCAAGCTGATGGCGCCTGTTGGCATCATTCTGTCGTCGGCACTGGCCGTGGTGCACAACGAAGCTCAAGGCGCCACGCTGCCCGCGCAGGCGCTGACGGCGGTGCTGTTCAACCCGATCACGTGGCTGTGGGTGCTGTACCTGCTGGTCAAGCTCTGCCGCGAAGTGATCGACTGGTATCGGCATGAGCGCCGCTACCGCCGCAAGCGCAAGGGCCTGGGCCCTGATGACGACACGGACATGCCACCGCTGCGGCAGATGGACGGCCGGCCGTGAAGGAACTTCGCCAAGCATGGCGGCAACTCGGCCGCGACTTCCGAGGGCCTGCGTGGGCATTCCTCAATGCTGCTCGGGCCGCCCTGAAAACTGACGTGCTGAACAAGCTGGCAGCACGCAAGCAGCGCAGCAAGCTCGGGCGCAAGGGCTTGATCTGGTCGCAGCGGGCCCACGGTGTTGCTGTTGGCCTGTTCTGGTATGTGGTGCTTCAAGGGGCGGCCGGGGTGCTGGCTGTTCTTCTGCCGATCAGCTTGGCTCTACTGGTGGCAGGCATGTATTGGGCGGGTGCTGGAGATGACACATGACGATTCGACTGATCGACCGGCCACGCCGCCGCGCCGCGCTGCGCAAGTTCTCCACCTGGGGCCTCATCCTCGGCGCCGCGGGCCTCGCGTTCATCGTCCTCTACCCGTTCCTGCCTGCCATCTTCATGGCGCAGGTGACGCCGGCACTTCTCACCTGGGTTGCCAACGGCTCGCTGATCTGCGTGATCTGGGGCCTCGTGGGCGTGTTCATCGATCAGCCCAAGTTGCGCACTCGCATGATGGAGTGGGCGCTGCGGGATAGGAGCAAGCCATGATCCTGACCCTACAGCGCCGGCCCAGCTTCAAGGGCGCCACCATCGGTGAACTGCTGCACCAGGGCGATCGCATCAGCTTCACGCTCGAGGACCAGATCCGCCAGGTCCCAGGCCGGCCCGTTGCCGAGTGGAAGGTGCACGGCCAGACCGCCATCCCGGTCGGCCGCTACCGCATCACGCTAGAGACCAGCCCGCGCTTCGGCCCCAACACGTTGACCGTGTGGGGTGTGGAGGGCTTCACGGGCGTGCGCATCCACGGCGGCAATCGCCACGAGGACACCGAGGGCTGCCCGCTGCTGGGCCTGCATGTCACCGACAGAACCATCGTCGGCGGCGCCAGCAAGCCCGCCGTGGAACTCGTCAAGCGCCTGGTGGCCTCGGACATTGCCGCTGGCAACGAGGTGTGGCTCGACATCATGAACCCGCGGGCGGCCTGACCATGGGGGCCTATGTGGAACTGAGCCCCATACTCCGCGGCACCGATGACGGCGGCAAGGCCTTCTTCTGCCCTGGCTGCAACGAGGTGCACATCGTGCGCACAGGCGAAGGACCGGGCCCGCGCTGGGGTTGGAATGGCGACATCGACCGACCGACCTTCGATCCGTCGGTGCTGGTGACGACAGGCCGGCGCGTCGATCCAACCTTCGTTTCCGAACCTGGCGACCCGCCGGAGTGCTGCCACTCCTTCGTGCGCAACGGCCGCATCGAGTTCCTGGGTGACTGCACCCACGCGCTCGCTGGCCAGACCGTGGACCTGCCGCCGTGGCCATCCCGATAGGCCTCCTGTGGCGCGCCGGCGCAGCGCTGGCCCTTGCCGCCGCTCTGGCCGCTGGCTGCGCATGGTTGAGCGGCAGGTTGATCGAGCATGGCGAGGCGAAGGTGCAGGCCCGCTGGGATGCCGACATCGCGCAACGCACGGCCTCCGCCCTAGAGGCCAGCGAACAGGCACGAGCCAAGGAACAAGCCCTGCAAGCCACAAACCGGAGGATCTCCCATGCTTTCGCCAAAGAGCAGTCTCGTCGTGCTGCTGCTGATCTTGCTGCTGCTGACAGCCTGCAGCGCCTCAATGCCGCCCTCGCCGGTGGTGGTGCCGGCAGCGCAGATCCCGCCGCCGCCCCCGGAGTTGATGGCGACCCCCGAAACGGAATCATTGCCCAATGTGCAAGCGCTCTTATCCGAATGGACAAGGCAGTTGGAATCCTGGCTGCGCAGACAAGCGCTCTGCAAGAGTACGCCGGCAGCGTGTGTGTGAGGCCGTGAAGGTGGCCCGGCGGAAGTGCCACGGTGATATGCTGTATGCATGAACAGCTTTTACCGCGACAACGGTATCCTGGCTCGCATTCCGGGTGGGTCGCTCGGCCCGGCGCGGGATGGCCTTCCTCCGGCAGATTCCGACAAGTCGCCCACCCATGTCACGGTCGAGACCGATGCCGAGTACGCCGGCCGGGTCCGGGTGACCTTCGAGCGCAAGAAGTTCACCCACCGAAAGAGCTGGCACTGGGGCTGGGTAGCCGTGCATGCCGAGCAGATCGGACCGTCGCCATGGGATGGGGTGCCGCCTGTGGAAGTACCCTCCTTGACGGATGGAAAGCGCTTCGGGCTGTGCAACCAGGAGCGGCCAACCCGCGAGGAAAAGAAGGCGGCGGAGCGGCTGCGGAACGGGTAGGAAGCGCGTTGTTTCTTTGGAATGGCGCTCGGCCTTCCCTGGGGGAAGCGAGTCGTTCTGGCGCCGGTTTTGGAATATGGATCCCGGTCCAAACCCGCATGAATCCTCACTTCCGGCCCCGGCCTGTCACGCCGGGGGTCGCGGGTTCGAGTCCCGTCCACTCCGCCAAATTATGTTGAGAAATCAATGGGTTGCATCCTTCGGGCTGTAACCCATTTTGGTTTTTGGAATATGAATTGGCGCCTTTGGAATATGACTACCCTGCCGGGGTGGCCTTCTTCGAGGTCCTGCGGTCGTAAATTCGGGTGATCATCTTCCCGTCGGAGTGCAGGGTCGCGTCCTGTGTGTCGGTGTCGCCGCGCTCCAGCTTGTCGCTCACTCCCTTCGGCCGGCAGTCCTGAAGACTGAACTTGCGGAAGGCGATGTTGCGCTCGACGGCCGCCGCCTCGCACTCGCGCATCAGGTCATTCAGCATGGCCTTCCAACCCCCCTTCGTGTAGCGCTGCCCGCGCATGTTGCCAAAAAGGAACATGGTGCCTGCCACCTTGTCGCGCTTGATGGTCAGCGCTTCGTCGATGGTGGCGCGCAGCTCTGGGCTCCACTCGATAAGGATGGCCGGCTTCTGACGGCGTGTGCCCTTGCCGTCGGTCCAGAGCATGCCCTGCTCCTGGATCGCGTCCCTGGTCAGGCCTCGGACCTCGACCGATCTCCGTACACACAGCCACGCGGTGCGCAGCGCCAGCGCGACGGTCAGACGCGAGCCCCCAAACTTGCGGCCCATCTCGACCGCCAGACTCATCTCCTCGTGCGTGACGTAGCGCTGCTCCTTGACCGTCTTGTTCTTGGCCAGCTGCGCCAGCGGGTTGACCGCCAGCACCCCCTTCCAGATCCCGTATTCCAGAATGAGCCTGGCCAGCGCCATCTCCTTGTTGCCCTTCTCTGGCCGGGGGCGCGGCTTGCCCTCCTTGTCCACCGCCTTCAGACACGCCTCCAGGTACTCGTACCCCATCGTGCGCGTGATCTCGCCGGGCTCGAAGTGCCCCCATGCCTTCTTGAGGTTGCTTGCCTCGTGCTTGTTCATGGCAAGCGTAGATGCCGCGCGCTTGCGGGCGTCGTTCTCCGGCAGCCCATCTTGCCACGCGAACCACGCGTCCACGAGGCCGGCGAACCCGCCTTCAGGGCGGTCCTCCACCACCCGCGCCGACTCCTCGATGGCACGGCGTCGCAGTGCGCGGATCTGCGCGACATCGCCCACCGGGCAGTCGTAGCGATAGGCCCAGACACCCGAACGCATCTTGAAGCCGATGCTGTAGATGTTCTTGCCGTACCGCTCGTAGACGCGAAACGGCAGGCCGTCGGGCTTGTTGCGTGCTCGGATCATGCGGGGCGAAGGAAGTGGAGGTTGGCGGCCTTGCGCGCATTCTGCACCTCGCCGCGGGTTACGGCCTCGTAGTGTGACCTCTCCAGGACCACCGCGCCGGAGCGGTTGATGTACGCCCGGACGAACCCGCGCCGGTGCAGCACCTGCAACTGTTTCGTGGCATGCTGGTAGTCGGTCAGGGCCTCGAGCTCTGCCTCAGAAAGCGTGATGTCGCTCATTCCTTCCCCTCCTTCATTCTCTTTCCGATAGCTGCACCGGCACGGGTCACGGCGAGGCACGTAGCGCTCATGTCCGCGTGGCTTTCGCATGGGACGCTGATCGTCGGGCCGCCAGGGGCAATGCACTCGACGCGCATGCCACCAACGAAGCGGTAGAGGATGTCGATGCTCAGGGTGCCGGCGAGCTGCAGCGCGTCGCCACAATTCTCCGGCGGGTTCCATGTCTCGTACTGCTGGCGTTGCTCATGCCAAGCCCAGTGGCCGCCATGAGGTGATTCGCCTTGCAGTTCGATCCCCGCAGCCCTTGCCGCATCCTCCAGCATTTCCCGTGTGGTGGTCATGCTGATGGCCTGTCGAAGCGGCTCAGGAACATGCTGGCGCTGGTGTCGATGCCGCGCGCCTTGCAGTAGCGAATCACGCCCAGCGCCAGGGCGTCGAAGTTCTCGCCGGCATTGGCTGCGATGTGGAGGATTCGCATAGGCAGGCCAGCATCCTCTTCCAGAGCGATTGTGCTTCCGCGCTCTCCGGGGTCGTATTCCACGGTTGCCACGAATGACATGCCGCGCTCCTGCAACTTCGCCCCAAGGGCCATCAGTGCCGGGGCAATCTCTGCGTCGTAGAAGGCTTCGTTTTCTGTCATGCTGTCGGCTCCGATGGCGTTGAATGTTGCGGCTTGCGGCGGGCGAGTTCATCGCGGCAGGCCTTGGCGAAATCGCGGTCGCTGCGGTCGTTGCTCATGCCGCAAGCAAGCATCATGGCGCACAGGTCGTCGGTGGACATGTCGCTCAGGTCGGGTGCTTCGAATTGCTTGCTCATGTCGGCTCCTTAGGGGGTGGAGTGGTGGCCTTCAACGGCTCGTCGAATGCCTTCCGCGCCCGCTTGGCGTTGTGCAGAAACTGCGGAATTTCATCGCGCACCGCCTTGAACAGCGAGCGCAGGCCCGGCTCGAAGGGCTTCATGTACGTCTCGCCCATCTGCTTGTAGAAGACCCTGATGAACGCGTCGATGCCGTACCCGGTAAGCGCATCCAGAGCGCCAGCCTCGGCCTCGGAAATGCGGATCGTCACGAAGGCTTCCACCTTGGGTTGCTGTGTGAAACGGTCGGCCATTACGGCATCTCCTTCTGTGTGGCTGGCTGGGCGGCGCGTGCTGCGTCGATGGCCTCGCGCATGTTCTGGCCGTGTGTCTCTGCGCGGTGGTCGCCGTAGCAAAGGATGCCGGCGCCGTGAGGGCCGCGACCTGAATACCACGACGTGTGCTCGTTGATGACGAAATCCAGCCGCACGGTGTCCGGGTGCGCCTCCTCCCCCGGCTGTGCTGCGGAAAGCTCTTCCAGCTTGCGCGCGGCGGCGTTCAGGAGACCGTCCAAGGGGTTGTTGGTGTACTGCGTCAACCGGCCCGCAGCGTTGTCCAATTCCTCGATCAACGCGGCCACGTCGGGCTGTGCTGCTGGCTGGGGTGGTGTGGGTGCGGCGGAGATCATCGCGCGGTAGATCGCCACGGCAAAGTCGCCTTTCGCCGGAGTGTGGTCAACGTCGGGAATTTCCTGTAGTAGCCACTCTGGAATCTCGCGGCCGAGGTTCCGCAGAAACTTGTACATCTTGCTGGCGTGGTGCGGGGCTTGGCAGGTGTACAGCCACCACACTATGTCTCGCGCAAGCTCGCTCCACATCTCCTGCGTAGGCTCCACCGGCACCATCACCCACCCCCGCGCAGCCTGTGGTGCAACTGCCGAGGATTCCTCGGTAGATGGCTGGGGTGTGGGTGCGGCGCCAAGGTACAGCGGATGCCATTCTTCGGGCTTCTCGTCGCGCCGCATCCTGCCCTCGGCTGACTTGTGGTGCATCGGCCCCTCGTACATGCCATCCCCGAACAGGCGCACCCAAAACATGGGCTCTGCAGGCTGTGGTGCGGCATCCCCTGCGGAGAGTGCGGCACGGTGAAACGCCTCTGTGTCTCGCACTGCCTTTAAGTAGTCGTCCCGCTCAATGCAAAACCCACGATTTGCCTCGCCTAACAGCTCATCGACCTGGGCATCTGTCATTGGCCGCAGCGCCTCCACCACCCCCGCATCCCCTGGCGCTGGTGCCTGGGAGGGGGTGCGGGCTGCTCGATAGCCCTCCCATGCGCACTGGGTGTGGTAGTCGCGGTAGTTCCCTGGCCATGCCGAGTTGTCGCCAAAGCGCTCCATGCCGAACTCGTAGGGAGGCCGGGAAAACTTTGCCTCGAATTCCTGGCGGTCTTGGTCTGTCATGGCTGGCGTTCCTTGGTAAGGGTGGCGGCGGGCAATAAGTCCACCGTGGTGTTGCGCAGATCGTGGTCGCAGTCGTCAAGGAATTCCGCCTGACCGCAGATGATCCACGAATGGCAACGGAATTTGCGCGGCTCTATCTCTTCGCCCGCCATCACGGTCGCGTGCTCCTCGTCCGTCAGGCGGTATGTCCCTTGCGTCAGGACGCTGGGCTTCAGGGTGGGCGCATCGGTGCTGCCGTTCCACGTCCAGCAGCCGGTTCCTGCGCGCGTTCCGCTGCGGATCACGGGGAGCGTCAGCAGGCCTGTGGGACCGGGGATGTTCAGCGTGATGTGCGTGGCATCCTCGACGCCGCACGGCTCGTACCCCTGGCCGTAGATCAGCTTGACGGGCAGCGCTTTCATCCCCGCCCCCTTGCTGCCTCTGACTGCAGGGCTGCGGCATTGGTAGGGGCG
>JAZKHY010000018.1:0-705 GCA_040385105.1 Pseudomonadota bacterium | reverse complement strand
GATCCCCGCAGCCCTTGCCGCATCCTCCAGCATTTCCCGTGTGGTGGTCATGCTGTCGGCTCCGGTTGCAATTCTTCCTCGCGCAAGGCGTCGATGGCGTATTGCGGCACCTTGTACCCGTGATGGCGCAGGTACACCAGCAGCTCCGCGCACTCGAAAGGGTCGGCCGAGTTGAACGTCTCGCCATCGTGCTTACCGCCGATTGGCCGCAGGGGTATCAGCTCCCTGGACCGCATGTGCAGGTGATGCGACCAGAATGCCTTGAACCCGAATATCAAGCGGGCCTGCAAAGCCTGCCAGCGGCTGGCGTACACGAAGCGCCGCGCCTCCTTGTCCCACTGACCCGCCAATCCCACGCCCCACATGATCGGCAGGTCCGGAATTGGCGGAATGACAGAGCGCCGACCGGCCACGTGTGTGGTCCATCCCCCGCTCACGTCCTCGTAGACGTACACGTCGCACATCCAGTTGTCAGAACTGAATCGGCAGTAGCTCATGCTGTCGGCTCCTTGGTAGGGGGTGTGGTGGGGCGCTTCGTCGCCTGCGTGCAGATTTCGACCACGCGCTGGCACTCTTCGACGCTCATGTAGCCGATGTGGCATTTCTCGAAGGGGATGCCCAACTGACCCGCGAGCCAGCGATATCCGGCCTTGCGCGCGGCGCTCTTGCTGCACCCGTCCTTCGCGATCTTGCGTTGCCACAGCG
>JAZKHY010000017.1:0-104719 GCA_040385105.1 Pseudomonadota bacterium | reverse complement strand
CGGCGACAACAAGGGCGGCCGCTACAAGTCCGACAACTTCTGGATGATGGCCGATACCGGCCCCTGCGGCCCGTGCAGCGAGATCTTCTATGACCATGGCGCGCACATTCCCGGCGGTCCGCCGGGCAGCCCTGATGAAGACGGCGACCGCTTCATCGAGATCTGGAACAACGTGTTCATGCAATTCAACATGGCCGAGGATGGCAGCGTCACCCGCCTGCCCGCGCCTTGCGTGGACACCGGCATGGGCCTGGAGCGGCTGGCCGCCATCCTGCAGCATGTGCACAGCAACTATGAAATCGACATTTTCGACCAGCTCATCAAGGCCGCAGCGCGTGAGACGGGTGAGAAAGACCTGGCCAACAACTCGCTGAAGGTGATCGCCGACCATATCCGCGCGACTGCCTTCCTGGTGAGCGACGGCGTGATCCCGTCCAACGAGGGCCGCGGCTATGTGCAGCGCCGCATCGTGCGCCGCGCCATCCGCCATGGCTACAAGCTGGGCAAGAAGACGCCGTTCTTCCACAAGCTGGTGGCCGACCTGGTCCGGCTGATGGGCGATGCTTATCCGCGCCTGCGCGCTGATGAAAAGCGCATCACCGATGTGCTCAAGGCTGAAGAAGAGCGTTTCTTCGAGACGCTGGAAAACGGCATGGAAATCCTTGACGCAGCGCTGGCCGGCGGCCAGAAGGTGCTGCCGGGCGACGTGGCCTTCAAGCTGCACGACACCTTCGGCTTCCCGCTGGACCTCTCTGCCGACGTCTGCCGCGAGCGCGGCCTGAGCGTGGACGAAGAAGGCTTCAAGGCCGCGATGGAAAAGCAGAAGGCCGCCGGCCGTGCAGCAGGCAAGTTCCGCATGGACAAGGCGCTGGACTATGCCGGCGGCAGCAACAAGTTCACCGGCTACGACATACTTGAGGAGCCGGCGCGCGTCGTGGCGCTGTACCACGAAGGCACGGCGGTGCAGCAGCTCGCTGAAGGCCAGGCCGGCATCGTGGTGCTGGACACCACCCCGTTCTATGCCGAGAGCGGCGGCCAGGTGGGCGACTGCGGCATCCTTGCCGCAGAGGGCGTGCAGTTCGGCGTGGAAGACACGCAGAAGATCAAGGCCGACGTGTTCGGCCACCATGGCACGCAGACGCAGGGCACGCTGAAAGTCGGTGATGCCGTGACGGCGAAGGTCGACGTGGCCCGCCGCCGCGCCACCATGCGCAACCACAGCGTCACGCACCTGATGCACAAGGCATTGCATGAAGTGCTGGGCGGCCATGTGCAGCAGAAGGGCTCGCTGGTTGATGCCGACAAGACGCGCTTTGACTTCACCCACAACCAGCCGGTAACCGACGAGGAAATCCGCGAGATTGAAAAACGGGTGAATGCCGAGATCCTGGCCAACGCCGAGACGCTGGCCCGGGTGATGGACATCGAGGCTGCCCAGAAGACTGGCGCCGTCATGCTGTTCGGCGAGAAATACGGCGATGTGGTGCGGGTGCTCGACATCGGCACCAGCCGCGAGCTGTGCGGCGGCACCCATGTGGGCCGCACCGGCGACATCGGCCTGTTCAAGGTGGTGGGCGAGGGTGGCGTGGCTGCCGGCATCCGCCGCATCGAGGCCGTGACGGGCGAGAACTCGCTGGCCTACCTGCAGCAGCTGGAGTCCACGGTGAACCGCGCGGCCGGCACGCTCAAGGCGCCGACGGCCGAGCTGCAGGGCCGCATCACCCAGGTGCTGGACCAGGTGCGCACGCTGGAGAAGGAAGTGGCCCAGCTCAAGGGCAAGCTGGCGTCGTCGCAGGGTGACGAGCTCATGCTGCAGGCGGTGGACGTCAAGGGCATCAAGGTGCTGGCTGCCAGGCTGGAAGGCGCGGACGCAAAAACGCTGCGCGACACCATGGACAAGCTCAAGGACAAGCTCAAGACGGCCGCCATCGTGCTGGCTGCTGTTGATGGGGGCAAGGTCCAGATCGCTGCGGGCGTGACTGCCGACAGCATGGGCAAGGTCAAGGCAGGGGAACTCGTCAACTTTGTGGCCCAGCAGGTGGGCGGCAAGGGCGGTGGCAAGCCCGACATGGCCATGGCCGGCGGTACCGACCCGTCGAAGCTGGCCGGTGCGCTGGCCTCGGTGCAGGCGTGGGTGGCTGAGAGAGCCTAGCGGATCACTTTCCCGTCACTGGTGATGGTGACGAGGTCCACCGCGCGTACCGAATCATGCACGCCGGCGCGCAGGTTGATGCGGAAACCTCCGACGTCGTAGTCGTTCATGCCGGTCATGGTTTTTTGCAGCGCGGCCTTGTCGCCGGGCTTGCCCGAGCGCCTGATGGCCTCGGCCAGTGTCTTGGCGGCGATGAAGCCTTCCAGGCTTTCGTAGGACGGTGTCTGGTCCGAGTTGTCGATGGCGGCGAGGTATTCCTTGACGATGGGCACGGCCGAGCTGCGTGGCGAGGGCACGACCTGCGACACCACGATGCCGCTGATCTCCTTGCCCAGCGCGGTGAACAGCGGGTCGATGCCCACCACTGAAAAGCTCATGAACGAGCCGCCATAGCCCGACTTGCGCATCTTGCGGATGAAGGCGGCGGTGGTGCTGAACAGCGCGACCTGGATGATGGCCTGCGGTTGGGCCTTGCCGATGGCAGCCACGGCGGCATCGACCTTGTCGCTGTTGACGGGCACCAGCACAGCTGCGACCAGGGGCGGGAGCTTCAGCTCGGCAATCGCCTGGTTCACCGCAGCCACGCCGGCGCGGCCCATGGCGTCGTCCTCGGCGATGACGGCGATACGGTTCTGGTTGAGTGTGGCGCAGTGCCGCACCATCTTGAAAGCCTCGTCCGCCATGCTCGGGCGCACATGGAACACGCCGGTGTTGTCCGCGCCTCGCAGCACGTCTGACGCGGCGAAAGGCGCAAAGAAAAGCGAAGACTCCTGTTTGGCGACAGCCGCGCCGGCATCGCTGCTGGCCGTGCCGACAAAGCCGAAGAGCAGGTCGGCGCCGTCGCCGAGAAGCTTTTTGGCATTGGCACCGGCCTTGGCAGCGTCATAGCCGTCGTCAAGCTGGCGCAGCTCCAGCGAGAAGCCGGGGTTGTTCTTGCGGCCGTTGAAGGCATCCACGTACAGCTTGGCGCCGGCGGCAAAAGCCAGCCCGATCTCGCTGGCCGCACCTGTGAGGGGCACCGATTGCCCGAGCACGACCTTGCGGCCGCGCGCCTGTGCATAGGCGGTCCCCGCCGTGCCAAGCGTCATGCCCAGGGTTGCGAGGCCCGCGCCCGTGCCCAGCAACCAGTTCCTGCGTGTAGCGCCCATGGAATACTCCTCAACAGGATCACTCAGCAGCAATGTTTGTGCCACGGACCCTGCCCACATCAAACTCCCATACCGTCAATGTATGACAACGGCGCGCGCAGGATCATGCCTTTTGCTGCCGTTTGTGCACCTTTTCATGCCGCTTTGGCATAGACCTTCAATTCTTTAGAGATCTGCCGGATGACCGGCTTCCAGTCCCCGGGCTGCGATTGCCTGAAAAGGCGCACATCCCCGTACCAGTAACTGGTGTCGTCCTGCTCGCCCCAGCGCCAGTCGGCATCCCAGCACAGCGGCATCCAGACCTTCAGGCCGAGCGCGCCCGCCAGGTGGGCCAGCGAGGTGTCGATGGTGATGATGAGGTCCAGGCTCTTCATCAGCGCAGCGGTTTCGGCCAGGTCGATCAGGTCTTCGCTGAAGTCGATCAGGTCCAGCGCATTGAGGCTGCCCGCCTGCGAGCCGTGCACGTTGTTGGCCAGGCTCACCAGCTGGATGCCTTTCATGCCGGGCGCGGAAGAAGCGAGCGGCTCCAGCTCATGCAGCGGCACGCTCTTGCGCAGCGCGCGGCGCGAGGCGTCGTAGTGGAAGGCGGCGGGGTTTGCACCCCACATCACGCCGACTTTCTTCTTGCCTGCCACGTTGGGGATGGCATCGACCTTTGCCTTCCATTCGGCAGTGAGTTCATCGTTGACGCGGATGTAGGTGCGCGGGCTGCCAAAGCTCTCCAGCGTGGGCCGGAACAGGTGCGCGAGCCGGCCGATGGCGATCTGGTAGTCAAACCGGTAGTCCTTGTACCAGGCGGGCAGGCCCGGCTGGTTCCAGTCGGGCGGCAGCGCGCCCCAGTAAGGATAGACATGTACCTTGGAAGGCAGGGACGACTGCCACAGTCGCACCATCTCGGGCGCAGCGACGAGCACCACGCGCTCGGCATCCCTGATGGCTTCTTCGATGATGGCGCCGAACATGATCTCGTCGCCCAGGCCCTGCTCGCGGTGGATCAGCAGCGTCTTGCCCTTGAGCGATTCGCCCTTCCACTGCGGCTGCGTGTGGGGGAAGTGGTAGACGCTGTTGAACTTGGAGCATTCGGCACGCCATTCGTAGCTGGCCCAGCCTTCCTTGAAGCGTTTCTTGAGCAGCAGGTAGTGGGCGTACTCCCAGTGGACGACCGCCGGCTCCTTCGGGTCCTTGAGGGCCTCCACAAACCATTTGTCGGCAGCCTCGTATTCCTTGAGGCCGAAGTAGGTCAGCGCCAGCTTGAGCGGAAGGCCCTTGGCATCGGGCTCCAGGCGCAGCAGGCGCTCCAGGTGCTCGCGTGCGGCTTCAAGCTGGTCGTGGCGGCGCAGCAGGTCGCCGTAGTTGGACAGCGCCGCATTGTGCTCGGGCTGCAGCCGCAGCGCCTGGTGGTAGCTGCGCATGGCCTGCGGGAAGCGGTTGAGCTCGTGGTGGATGACGCCCAGGTTGTAGTGGAACTGCGCCATGTGCGGCGCCAGCTTGACTGCGCGCTCGAAGAACGGCAGCGAGAAAGCCCGCTCTTCCCGGGCCGCATAGATGGCGCCCAGCAGTTCCAGGCTGTCGGCATGGTCGGGGTCCTGGAGCAGCGCCTGGCGCGCCAGCGCTTCGGCATCGAGCGAGCGCTGGGCCTGGAATGCTGCGAGCGCCTGCTGGTAAAACTCGGCGGCCTTGGCCGGATTGGGCTTGTTGTCGTTCATGCCGTGATTCTAGTAACAGGCATGCGAGACAATCCAGGCATGACTTTGTCCATGCCTGCACCACCGTCTGCACGGCGCACAATGATGCGCCAGACCCTGCTGGGAGCCGCAGCCTTGCTCACGGGCGGTGGCGCGCTGGCAAATTTCGAGGCGCGGCGGTGGCCGGCCGGGCAGGCGACGCCGGCTTTCGAGGCGCTGGACCTTGATGGCAAGACCTGGCGTCTGGCGGACCTGCGCGGCCGGGGCGTGCTCATCAACTTCTGGGCCAGCTGGTGCGAGCCGTGCCGCGCTGAAATGCCCACGCTGCAGCAGGTCGCCGAGATCTACGGCGACAGGCTCGCCGTGCTGGCCATCAACTTCAAGGAGCCGGCGGAGAAGGCGGCCCGGTTTGCGCGGTCCACCGGCCTGAGCCTTCCGGTCCTGCTGGACCCCGCGGGTGACGTAGCGCGGCGCTGGGACGTCCGGGTGTTTCCCAGCACCATGCTGATCGGCGCTGACGGCAAGCCGCGCATGCGCATCCGCGGCGAGGTGGACTGGTCCGGCAAGGAAGCTGAACAACTGATTGCGCCCTTGCTGGGCAGGCGCTGATTCGCCGGAGACGATAATCCGCCGCCGGCCTTTCATTCGTCCGCCCTGCGCGCTTCCCCTGCGCTCTTTCCCTGTTTACCCGCCGATCCACCGGAGCCTTCCCCATGTCAAACGCCCGCCGCCTTTTCCTGCAACACTCTGCCGCTGCCAGCCTGGCTGCGGCATTCCCCGCCGTAAGGGCCCAGCAGCCGGCCATGCAACGGCAGTTCGATCCCCAGCCGGGCCCCTGGCGCACCTTTGAAGTGACCACCCGCGTGGACATTGCCAAGCCGCAGGGCGCAACGCAGGTCTGGTTGCCGATTCCCTCGGTCAACAGCGGCTGGCAGAAGTCGCTGGAGAGCAGCTATTCGAGCAACGGCAAGGCCGTCGTCACCGACGACGACCAGGACGGCGCCAGGATGCTGTACGTCGAATTCGCAGCCACCGAAGCGCGTCCTTTTGTCGAGCTTACAAGCCGGGTGCAGACGCGTAACCGTGCGGTGGACTGGGCGGGCAGGCAGCCCGTGCGCGAAGACGCCGGCACGCTCAGGTACTGGACCCGCCCGACGGCCCTGATCCCCACCGACGGCATCGTGCGCAAGACAGCGCTGGCGGCGACGCAGGGCGCAAGGACGGACGAAGAGAAGGCCCGTGCGATCTACAACTGGGTGGTCAGCAACACCTATCGCGAGCCCAAGGTGCGCGGCTGCGGCGAAGGGGACATCAAGACCATGCTGGAGACGGGCAACCTGGGCGGCAAGTGTGCCGACCTGAACGCCATCTTCGTGGGCCTGTGCAGGTCAGCCGGTATTCCGGCGCGGGACGTGTATGGCCTTCGCCTCGCGCCCTCTGCCTTCGGCTACAAGGAACTTTCCGGCAACCCCGCCAGCCTGAAGGGCGCGCAGCATTGCCGCGCCGAAGTTTTCCTCAAGGCGCACGGCTGGGTCGCGATGGACCCGGCCGATGTGGCCAAGGTCATGCGCCTTGAAACGCCCGAATGGATCAAGACCACGACCCACGCTGTCGTGGCCCCGGTCAACAAGGCGCTCTTCGGCGGCTGGGAAGGCAACTGGCTGGCCTGGAACACGGCGCATGATGTGGCGCTGCCGGGCTCCAAAGGCCCGAAGCTCGGCTTCTTCATGTACCCCACGGCCGAGAATGCCGCAGGACGCTACGACTCCTATGCGCCCGACGACTTCAAGTACCAGATCACTGCGGTGGAAATCAAGGCCTGACGAATACCACGTCCCATACGCCGTGGCCGAGCCTGATGCCGCGGTTCTCGAACTTGGTGAGCGGGCGGTAGCCGGGCTTGGGCGCGAAGCCGTCCGCAGTGTTCTTCAGCAGGGGCTCGGCTGACAGCACCTCAAGAATCTGCTGCGCATAGGGCTCCCAGTCCGTCGCGCAATGCAGGTAGCCGCCGGGCTTCAGGCGCGCGGCAAGTTTGGCCACGAGGGGCGGCTGCAGCAGGCGGCGCTTGTTGTGCTTCTTCTTGTGCCACGGGTCCGGGAAGAACACATGCACGCCGTCCAGCACGCCGGCCGGCAGCATGTTGTCGATAACCTCGACGGCGTCATGCGCCAGGATGCGGATGTTCTGCAGGCCCTGCTCGCCAATGCGCTTGAGCAGGGCGCCGACGCCGGGCTCATGCACTTCGCAGCACAGGAAGTTGTCCTGCGGCCTCAGCGCGGCAATATGCGCCGTGGCCTCGCCCATGCCGAAGCCTATTTCAAGGATGGTGGGCGCGCTGCGGCCGAACATCGCCGGGAGGTCGATCGTACCGGCCACATAAGGGACGATGAATTGCGGGCCGAGTTCCTCGAAGGCACGCGTCTGGCCGGTGGTGATCCGGCCGGCGCGGCGCACGAAGCTGCGGATGACCTTCGGGTGGGTGACGTCTTTGGGGATTTCGCTCATCCCCGGATTGTCTTCTACTGCCCTGTGGCGGTGACCGAGCAGTTGACGATGAATGTGGCACTGGAGGAACCCGGGAAGGATGCGAGCGGCAGGCTGCCCGACAGCAGGTTGGGCCATTGCGCGGCCGCAGGGCAAATTGCACCACCGTTGACCAGGCAGTTGTTCACCGTGCAGGCAAGTCCGGCGCTTGCGGCGTCGCTGACCAGGGCGCCGTTGGCAGCGGCGGGCCCGAGGTTCGAGAAGGTCACGGTATAGCTCGTTGTGCCGCCTGCAGCCACGGAACTGGCTCCGTTGGTCTTGCTGACCGTCAGCGAGGTGGCGCAGCCTACGGCTGTGGAAGCCGTGGCGGTGTTGTTGGCCGTGCTGGACTCGGTCAGGCTGGCCTGGCTGATGGACACATTGTTGACCGCAGGACCGGGGCAGGCTGTGGTGCTGATGGCGGTGGTTGCGGTGATGGTGACAAAGTTGCTCGCGGCGGCCAGCGGGTAAACGCCTGCGCTGGCACTGCATGCGAAGGTGGTGCTGGTTCCGTTCGGGTTGCAGGTCCAGACGCCCGGGTTGCTGTTGGTGACGGCGGTGAGCGTCATGCCGGCCGGCAGGGTGTCGGTGATGTTGATCAGGCTGGAAACGATGGCCGTGGCCGACTGGTCAGTGGCCTGGGTGGTGGCAAATACCTGGTGCGCCACCGGGCGCCCGGCGTTGCGGCCGGTGATGATGTATTGCGGCGCGGAGCCCAGGTGGAAAACCGTTGTTCCTGCCGCCTTGCTCACCGACAGGTCCGGCACGAGGGCGATGTCTTCGGTGGAGGGGCCGGCCACGAGCCCGCTGTAGCCGGCCCCGCCCACGTTGGCGGTGGCGCCGCTCTGGTAGGCGGTGTTGGAGCCATAGGCAGTGCCGGTGCGGTTGGTGTTCACGTTGGCCAGCGGGCTGACCATGCGCAGCGTGCCTGCGGCAGTGCGGGTCGGGTCGAGGAATGCCACGCCCGCGCCGTTGTGGTACGTGCCCGCTGTGGCGGTGTCTGGTATGGATACGGTGAAGCTCACCGTGATGCTGCCGTTCTGCGGCAGGTAGAAGCTGCCGAAGGTCAACTGGTTGTTGCCGTTGCCCGGCACCACGCCGGGCGCGGCGCCATTGGCCCGCAAGGAAATGGCGGTCGCGGCGTTGACGCTGCTCGCGTTCGCCACCGGAAGTCCGGCGGGGAGCGTGGCCGATACGGTCTCCGCACCGGCGGCGTTGACGCCTGCCGAGGGGGGCGGCGCCGGGGCGTAGCTGTAAGTGGTTGCGGGCGATGATGCGTAGGTCCAGCCTGGCGGCAGACCGGCGTCGAGGATGAACAGGTTGGTGGCCGCGCCGCCGCTGTTTGACAGGTTGACCCGCCAGGTCGCGGTAGCGCCGGTGGCTGCGGTGATGGTGGGTGTGGTGGTTGACTTTGACACATTGATCACCGGCAGGCATGACGCGCCGGCTCCGGTACCGGTGGGGGTCCCGTCGGTGGCGGCAGAGGCGCCCGTGCTGCCGGGCGTGGAGTTGTATGCCTTGGGGCTGCCGTTGCCAGTCGTGCCACCGCAACATCCATCAGTGCCGTTGGCCCCGCCTGTGACGGTGATAGTGGCACCCGCTACGTTGATCAGGGCATAGCCGCCGCCTCCTCCTCCGCCAGGGCCGTGGTTGTAGTGGTTTGACGACCCGCCTGCACCGCCGGTGGCGCGAACGAGCAGCCCCGCTGCACTGCCCGCCGCCGCACGGATGGATACGGCGCCGCCGCCGCCGCCGCCGCCGCCCGAGTCGGCATCCGATGGGGGGTTGAGCGCCTTGTTGTACGCCCGGTAGCCGCTGGCGTCGACCACGCCAGCGGTGGCTGAGAGGCTGCCGGCACGGATCAGGGCGATACCGCCGCCCGGCGCCCCACTCGACGTGATGGAGCCCTGTGCGCCATTGGCGGCAACCGAAGTCTCCGTGGGCGGCCAGGTCGTGATGGAAGAGGCAGTTCCGTCGTTGGCTGCGCCGGCGCCGCCCCCGCCCCCCATGACCATCCGGGTGGCCGAATAGGTGAGCGCATTGCCTCCAAGGCCGCCGGCCTCGTTGCCGGTGTTGCCGCCCGCAGGCTGGTTGAGTATGCCGCCCGAGCCGTTATTGTTCCAGGCGTTGCCGCCGCGTCCGCCCGCAGCCGCGCCGGAGCCTCCGCCGCCGCCGGAGTTGAACTGTTGGCCGGTGGTGCCGGGCGTGCCGAACGGCGGGTTGCCGTCATTGCCGCCGCCGCCGGCATTCTGCTGGGCGCCACGGCCTCCCGCGCCTGCTGCATAGCCTTGCCCGAGGGTCGCGGTGTAGGTGACCGGTGCTGCCGTGCCCGCAAACACGACGGCGGGCGTGCCGGCGATGCCTTCGCCCTTGACGCCGCCATTGATGGTGTTGAAGGTCAGCCCTGCGGTGTAGTTGGCATCGGTATAGGTGCCGCCGGGCCGGGTGCCCTTGCCCGAGATGCCCGCGCCGCCGCGGAATCCCGCCCCGGCCACGGTGATGGTGCCGTTGATGGCCAGGCTGCCAGCCACGTCCATCGCCACGATGCCGCCCGTGGCATCGCTGGTGGTGGTGCTGATGGTCCAGCGGTCCGCCGACACGGTGCCCGAGACGGTGGCCGACGCATACTGCGGCACATGCACCACCTGCCAGTTGCGCACGGCAGAGGTGCTCATTGCCCGGGTATAGCTGTTGACCAGCGGGGCCGCCAGCTGCAGCGTGGTGCCGCTCACGGCGACGATCTGGGCGTATTCGTGCAGGCCTGCGTTGGCTGGTGTTGCGGAGTCCTGCATCTGCATGATGATGATGAGGTCGCCGGCAGCCAGCGCGCGGTTGCTGGAGCGCTGGCCGGTGGCCGACGCCACGGTGATGCTGGTTGCGCCGGCTGCCGGGCTGCCGGTGCCTGCGTGGTAGGAGTTGATGATGCTGCTGCCAGCCAGGGTGACCGGCCCCTGCCAGCCTGGTGCGGCGCAGGTCTGGCCGGTGGCCGGGCCGGCGCAGGCCAGCGCCAGCACCATTCCCAGGATCCACGGGGGCAGGCGGTTGAGGCTTGCCGCGACGCGGCATTGAATATACGACAAAGATTCTCCTGGCTGTTCAAGCCGGGTAGATTAATTGCCGATATGTCGATTGAAGATAGTTCTTAGGTACTGTTTTATCAGGCCTGATGGCTGGTGCAGATGCGGCATGTCTGGTGCACTGCGTTCAGCCCCTGCCGGCGCGATGCGGCCATTGCGTGGATGCCCACGCCAGCCAGGCGTCCGCATTTTCATGCGGGTCGCGAGCGCCCGATCCGGCCGGACCGCCGATCCCGAGCACGCGGCCGGCCCCCTGCAACAGCGCCAGCGGCCGGCTCATGTCCAGCGCTTGGGCGCCGTTCTGTTTTGACAGCTTTTCCCCGTTGGGCCCCACGACAAGTGGCGCATGCAGGTAGCTTACGGCCGGCAGGCCAAGTGCGCGCTGCAGCAGGATCTGGCGCGGCGTGTTGTCGGCCAGGTCTTCGCCGCGCACAACGTGGGTGATGCCTTGCGCCGCATCGTCCACCACGACGGCAAGCTGGTAGGCCCACAGGCCATCGGCGCGCTTGAGGACGAAGTCGCCGACCTCCCGGCCAACGTCCTGGGCCTGCTCGCCGAGCCGGCGGTCATGCCAGGCAACCGCCTCATTGCCGCCGGTGTGCAGGCGCCAGGCGCGCGGCGCGCGCCCGTGCAGGCCGTTGCGGCATGTGCCGGGGTAAACCAGCTCACCATGGCGTTCGCGCACCTGGCCCTGCGCAGCCCAGGCGGCCTCGACGTCCCGGCGCGAGCAGCCGCACGGGTAGGCCAGCTTGCGTTCGACAAGGCTGTCGAGCGCCGCCTGGTAAGCCAGTCCACGGGACGACTGCCACAGCGGCTCAGCGTCCGGCACCAGGCCACAGCCGGCTAGCTGGGAAAGAATCAGCTGGTCTGCGCCGGGGACGCAGCGCGGTGTGTCGACATCTTCAATCCGCACCAGCCAGCGGCCACCGTGCGCCCGCGCATCCAGCCAGCTGGCCAGCGCGGCGACGAGCGAGCCCGCATGCAGCGGACCGGTGGGCGAGGGCGCAAAGCGCCCCACATAGGCACTGGAAACAGGGGCGCTGGATGCCACGCCGCCGCCGCTCACGCCATGGCAAGCGCCAGTTCAAGGCCGGAGATGAAGGCGTCTTCCACCCGGTGGCCGATGCACCAGTCGCCCGCTGCGCCAATGCGCACTTTCGGGTCCCACAGGTGGGTTTCGCCCAGTGGCTGCACTGTCTGGGCATAGCGCCAGCGGTGCACTGCGGCATGCGATGGCTCGGCGCGGATGCCGGTGATTTCGGAGAAGGCCTTGAGCAGCTTGGCCTGGACGCGCGGCGCGTCGTCTTCCAGGTGCTCCAGTGACCAGGCGGCGCTGGCCTGCACCGTCCAGCGTTCGATGGAGCCACGGCCCGGCTTGGACGACTCGCGCGACAGCCAGGCGATGCGGTGGTGCGTGCTGCGCGCAGCGTTCCATTGGGGCCCCAGGTGCGACATGCCCGGCTGGGAGGCCTGCGGGAAAGCCAGCATCAGCGTCCAGCACGGTGCAACCTGGACCCTGGCCAGTTCGCGCACGATGCGCGGCGCCTGCGCCGAGTTCTGCAGCAGGTTCTGCGCCTGCGGGTTGGGGATGGCGAGCGCGACTGAGTCAAAGCCGGAATACACGTGCTGCGAGTCCTGCGCGCCCATCGTGCGCAGTTGCCACTGGTCGGGGTTGAGCGAGTCGCGCTCGATGCGGGTGACCTGGGTTTCGAGCTCGATGCTGCCGCTGTCCAGCAGCGGCGCCGCCCAGTGCTTGAGCAGCGCGTTCATGCCCGGAGCCGGCACCCAGTGCGGCTCGCGCGCTGGCAGGCCGGCGGCCGCCACCAGGCCGAAGGTGTCAAGCACCCGCACCGTGCTGGCGCTCCAGGCCTTGCATACGCGCGGCGCCGTCGTCAGTGCCAGCGCAAAGCGCGGGTCGCGCACGGTGAAGTACTGGGTGCCATGGTCAAAGGTGCCGAACGGCGTGCTGCGTGACGCCATGCGGCCGCTGACGCCGCGGCTTTTCTCGAACACCGTGACGCGGTGGCCCGCCTGCACGAGGGTGCGCGCGCAGGCAAGGCCTGCCATGCCGGCGCCGATGACGGCAATATGGCTTCGGGGGCGGGTTGCTGCGGAGCTGGATGCCATGGTGTGTCTCTTTTCTGTGAAGGTCTCAATGAGCCTACTCTACACGCTGGGCGGTGCGGGTCATCCCTGATGCATTGATTTCAGGTGCGGTGATGCTGCTCAAGAAGCGCAGAGCGCGTGTGGGCGTTCTCCAGCTGCTCGAGCCACCATTGCAGGGCGCGGCCCTGTCGCCCGCGCGCCGTCTGGCGCCATGCGTAGCCCGTGCGCACGACACGCTGCATGCGGTCCACCTGGCGGACCATCAGGTGGCCGGCCTCCACATAAGGCCGGGCCATGCATTCGGGCAGGAAGCCGGCGCCCAGGCCGCGCAGCTGGGCTTCCAGCTTGGCCTGCATCGAAGGCACGGTCAGCACGTCCTGCCCGCCCAGGATGCCGATGGTCAGGCCCCGCCCGCGCTGCGACGAGTCGGCCACCGCCACCGCGCGGTGCTGCCTGAGCACGTCATCCCGCAGGGGTTCTTCGGCACGCGCCAGCGGATGGTGCGGTGCTACCGCATAGACGAAAGCCACCGTGCCAAGCAGGCGCGTCTGCACCGACGCCATCGTGGCGGCCTCCATCGAGCCGCCCAGGGCAAGGTCGGCCTGGCCGGAGATCAGGGCTTCAGTGGTGCCCGAGAGCACTTCGTCGCGGATCTTCAGGCGCGTCGGCGGATTCAGCGCAAAGAACTTCTCGCACAGGTCCAGCAGGGTGTTGCGCGAGACGATGTTGTCGGCCGCAATGGTGAATTCGGGCTCCCAGCCGGTGGCCACGCGCTTGACGCGGTTGGCCACGGCATCGACTTCATCAAGCAGCCGCGCGCCCTCGGCCAGCAGCGCGTCGCCCGCCTCGGTGAGCTTGGCCTGGCGCGAGCTGCGGTCAAACAGCAGCACGTCCAGCGCGTCCTCGATGGCCCGCACCCGGTAGGTGAGGGCGCTGGGCACGAGGCCCAGCGCACGTGCGGCAGCGGCGAAGCTGCCTGCTTCGGCAATGGCCTGCAGCATGGCGAAGGAGTCGGGGGTCAGGACATCGCGGGCGGTTTGCACAAAAAGACCATTCAAGTTGAAATAATTTGAATGATGCCATCAAACCCGGTGCATGTTCAAGCGTCCTGCGGACCCTAAAGTTCATTCATCAGATTTCAGCCAACCCAAAGGAGTACGCAACATGCTGACACTTCGCAAATCCAGTGACCGGGGCTATGCCGACCATGGCTGGCTCAAGTCCTTTCACAGCTTCTCGTTTGCAGGCTACTACGACCCCAAGCACATGGGCTTCGGCAACCTGCGCGTCATCAACGAGGACCGGATCGCCCCCGGCACCGGTTTCGGTACACATGGTCACAAGGACATGGAAATCATTTCCTATGTGTTAACTGGCGAACTGGCGCACAAGGACACCTTGGGCAATATCAAGGGCATCCCGCCGGGCGACGTGCAGCGCATGAGCGCCGGCCGCGGTGTACAGCACAGCGAGTTCAACCATGCCAAGGACCAGACCACCCATTTCCTGCAGATCTGGATCGAGCCCAACGTGACCGGCATTCCCGCCAGTTACGAGCAGAAGACGTTTGCCGAAGGTGCCAAGCGCGGCTCGTTGCGCCTGGTCGCCTCGCCCGACGGCGCTGAAGGCTCGGTGACCATTCATGCCGATGCCAGCCTTTATGCGGGCCTGTTCGACGGCGCAGAGGCCGCCACGCTGACGCTGGACCCGGCGCGCAAGAGCTATGTGCACCTCGTGCGTGGCGAGATCGAGGTCAACGGCCAGAAGCTGGCCGCCGGTGACGCGGCCATGATCGAAAACGAAAAGCAGCTTGCGCTGGGCAACGGCAAATCGGCCGAGGTCCTGGTGTTTGATCTTGCGGCCTGAACCTGCACAGCCTGACTGGCCCTTTTGCCTTGCCCCAACCCATTCCCACACTCAAGGAGTTCCCGATGATTTTCAATGCCCAGACCCAGAACCTGTTTTCCCTGCTCGGCCGCGTGCTGATCGCGATGCTTTTCATCCCGGGGGGCTTCAGCAAGATCGGCGGCTTTGCCGGCACCGTGGGCTATATCGCCTCCAAGGGCATTCCGTTGCCTGAAGTTTGCGCCGCCATTGCCATCGTGGTGGAGCTGGGCCTTGGCCTGTTGCTGCTGGTCGGCTGGCAGACCCGCTGGGCCGCGCTGGGCATCGCGTTCTTCACCTTTGTGATCACCTTCATCTTCCACAACTTCTGGGGCGTGCCGGCCGAGCAGGTGATGCAGCAGCAACAAGCCTTCTTCAAGAACATGGCCATCGTCGGCGGTTTGCTCGCCATCGCAGCTTCCGGCGCCGGCGCCTGGAGTCTTGACGCCAAGCGCCGCTGATCGTTCCTGCCCTCCAATTCACTCTCAATACACTCAGGACTTTCCATGGCAAAAACCGTTGTTGTTTACCATTCCGGCTACGGCCATACCCAGCGCATGGCCCAGGCCGTGGCTGAAGGCGCCGGCGCCACGCTGGTGGCGATCGACGCCGAAGGCAACCTGCCCGAGGGCGGCTGGGACACGCTGAATGCGGCCGACGCCATCATCTTCGGCTCGCCCACCTACATGGGCAGCGTGAGCTGGCAGTTCAAGAAGTTTGCCGATGCATCCTCCAAGGTCTGGTTCACCCAGGGCTGGAAGGACAAGATCGCCGCCGGTTTCACCAACAGCGCCGGCATGAACGGCGACAAGGCTTCTACGCTGACTTACCTGTTCACGCTGTCGATGCAGCACGCGATGATCTGGGTCAGCCAGGGCCTGATGCCCAGCAACACCAAGGCGGCCAAGCGCGACGACATCAACTACCTGGTGTCGTACGCAGGCGCCATCGCGCAGTCGCCGTCAGATGCCGGCGCCAATGAAATGGCCCCGGGCGACCTGGAAACTGCCAGAATATTCGGCAAGCGCGTGGCCGATGTGGCCGCGAAGTTCCAGCGCTGACAACAAGGCGCTTCCAACAGGAGGGTTCATGCCGATTCAACTGCAACTCGATGGCCATGCCAAGGACCTGGGCGGCGGCTTCACCGTCCGCCGCTTCCTGCCTGCGGCCAGGCGCCAGTCGGTCGGCCCCTTCCTGTTCTTTGACCACTTCGGCCCGGTGACGGTTGAGCCTTCTGCCAATTACGATGTGCGGCCCCATCCGCACATCGGCCTTGCCACCGTCACCTACCTGTTCGACGGCGCCATCACGCACCGCGACAGCCTGGGTTATGTGCAGGACATCGAGCCCGGCGCGATCAACTGGATGACGGCCGGCAACGGCATCGTGCACTCCGAACGCCGGCCGGAACGCCTGAAGGGCGAGCGCTATGTGAACCATGGCATCCAGCTGTGGGCTGCGTTGCCGGTGGGGCATGAGGAGGTGGACGCGAGTTTTGAACACACGCCGGCTGCGGCAATTCCTTCCCTCAAGGTGGGCGAGGCCGATGTGCGCGTGCTCATCGGCAGCGCCTTCGGCCTGACATCGCCGGTTGGCACGTTCTCGCCCACGCTCTATCTTGATGTGCAACTGCCTGCGGGCAGCTCGCTGAAGCTGCCCCGGCTGGCTGCCGAGCTTGCGGCCTACACGGTGGAAGGCGATGTGCAGATTGACGGCGAGTCAATTGCATCAGGCACCTTCGCCGTGCTGGAGCCCGGCAGGGAGTCGGTGCTGCAGGCGGGCACAAGCGCTGTTCGCCTGATGGTGCTCGGCGGCGATGCATTGCCCGAGCGTCGATTCATGTGGTGGAACTTCGTGTCCAGCAGCAGGGAGCGCATAGTGCAGGCATCCGCAGACTGGGAAGCTGGCAAATTCCCGGCAGTAGCGGGCGAAACGGAATTTATCCCGTTACCCGAGCACAAATTCGGTTGAGGGGTGGTTCAGCCGCGCGGGGGAGTGCGTGTGGCAGGCTCCAGGTCGGGCGTCAGCGACTCACGCTCGTCAAACACAAAGCAGGCGCCGCTGTAGTGCTCGCCGCCGGTTTCCTCGAAGTACTTGAGGATGCCGCCTTCCAGCTGGTACACATGTTCCAGCCCCTCTTCCCGCATGAAGATGGCTGCTTTCTCGCAGCGGATGCCACCCGTGCAGAAGCTCACCACCGTCTTGTCCTGCAGTTCGGCCTTGTGGTCCCTGAAGGCCTGGGGAAACTCGGTGAACTTGCCGATGCGCCAGTCGATGGCGCCATTGAAGGTGCCGTGGTCCACCTCGAAGCCGTTGCGCGTGTCCAGCGTGACCACGGGCCGGCCTTCGTCGTCATGCCCCCGGTCGAGCCAGCGCTTCACCGTGGCGGCATCGACGGCCGGAGCGCGTCCGCCTGGCCGCGCAAAGTCAGGCTTGATGGCGGGGTGGTCCATGCGGATGATTTCGCGCTTGACCTTCACCAGGAGTTTCCTGAATGGCTGTGCGTCAGACCAGCTCTCCTTGATCTCGATCTGTGCAAAGCGCGCGTCGCTGCGCAGTTGCAGGAGGAATTCGCGGATTCGCTCCTGCGCCCCCGCCAGGAACAGGTTGATGCCTTCTCCGGCGATGAGCACCGTACCCTTGAGTTCAAGCTTGTTGGCGGCATGAAGAACAGTCTCGCGCAACGATGCCGGATCGCTGATGCTGACGAAGCGGTAAGCCGCAATATTGAGGATGGATTTCACGGTGCCGATTATCCCGCGACCGTAGAATGAAGCGATGTTCGTACACCTGCGCCTGCACACAGAATTTTCCGTCGTCGACGGCACCAACCGGATCGACGACATCGTCAAGGCCGCTGCGGCCGACGGGCAGCCCGCCCTGGCGATCACCGACCTCAACAACCTCTTTGGCGCCATCAAGTTCTACAAGGGCGCCCGGGGCGCGGGTGTCAAGCCCATCCTCGGGGCGGAGGTCATGCTCGAAGGCCTGGGCAAGGATGCCACGGCGCTGTCGCGTATTGCGCTGCTGGTGCAAAGCCGCCAGGGCTACCTGAACCTGTGCGAATTGCTGGCGCGGGCCTGGACGAAGAACGTCGTCAAGGCCCAGGGCGTCTGCAAGCTGGAGTGGCTCAGGGAACTGGGCGAAGGCCTGATCGTGCTGTCGGGTGCGCAGGCCGGGCCGCTGGGCCAGGCCCTGGTGCAGGGGGATGGCGAGCGTGCCTCTGATGTGGCGCTGCAACTGGCCACGATGTTCCCGCACCGCTTTTATGTTGAACTGCAGCGCGCCGGCCGGCCGGACGATGAAGCGCATGTAGCCGCAGCGGTGCAGCTGGCGGCGCGCATGAAGCTGCCGGTGGTGGCCACACACCCGGTGCAGTTCACCCGGGAAGACGACTACGAAGCCCATGAGGCGCGCGTCTGCATTTCCGAGGGCGAGATCCTGGGCAACCAGCGCCGGGTGCGCAAGTTCACCCGCGAGCAGTACTTCAAGTCCGCCGCGCAGATGCAGGCGCTGTTTGCCGACCTGCCGTCCGCCATTGCCAACAGCGTGGAGATCGCGCGCCGCTGCAACCTCACGCTGGAGCTGGGCAAGCCACGCCTGCCGGACTTTCCGACGCCCGAGGTCAATGGCCAGAAGCTGTCACCCGAAGAATACTTCCGCCATGCCTCGCATGAAGGCCTGGCCGAGCGGCTCGCGCACCTGTACCCCGACCCTGCACAGCGCGAGAAAGAGCGGCCGCGTTATGTGGAGCGGCTGGAGTTCGAGATCGGCACCATCCTCAAGATGGGTTTCCCGGGTTACTTCCTGATCGTGGGCGACTTCATCAACTGGGCCAAGAAGAACGGCTGTCCGGTCGGCCCCGGCCGGGGCTCGGGCGCAGGCTCGCTGGTGGCGTATTCGCTGAAGATCACCGACCTGGACCCGCTGCAGTACAACTTGCTGTTCGAGCGCTTCCTGAACCCGGAGCGGGTGTCCATGCCCGACTTCGACATCGACTTCTGCCAGGCCAACCGCGACCGCGTCATCGACTACGTCAAGGAAAAATACGGCAAGAACGCCGTGAGCCAGATCGCCACGTTCGGAACCATGGCCGCGCGCGCCGCCATCCGCGATGTGGGCCGGGTACTGGACATGAGCTATACCTTCTGTGACGGCATCAGCAAGCTGATCCCGAACAAGCCAGGCACGCACATCACCATCGACGGCGCCATCAAGGCCGAGCCCATCCTCGCCGAGAGGCTGGAGCGCGAGGACGACGTCAAGACCCTGCTGGCGCTGGCGCAGAAGCTCGAGGGCATGACGCGCAATGTGGGCATGCATGCGGGCGGTGTGCTGATTGCACCGGGCAAGCTGACCGACTTCACGCCGCTGTACCAGCAGCCCGGCAGCGAATCGGCGGTGAGCCAGTACGACAAGGACGATGTGGAGGCCGCAGGCCTGGTGAAGTTCGACTTTCTGGGCCTGGCCACGCTGACCATCCTGGAGATTGCCAAGGACTTCATCGTGGCGCGGCACAAGGGCCAGGAGAACTTTGCCTTCGAGAACATCGCGCTGGACGATGTGCCGACCTACAAGCTCTTTGCCGACGGCAAGACCGAAGCCGTGTTCCAGTTTGAAAGCCGCGGCATGCAGGGCATGCTGCGCGACGCGCGGCCCACCCGGCTGGAAGACCTGATTGCGCTCAATGCGCTGTACCGTCCCGGCCCGATGGACCTGATCCCGAGCTTCGTGGCGCGCAAGCATGGCCGGGAGGAGGTGGAGTACCCGCACCCGGCGGTGGCTGCGATGCTCAGCGAGACCTACGGCATCATGGTCTACCAGGAGCAGGTGATGCAGACGGCGCAGATCCTGGGCGGCTACTCGCTTGGCGGCGCCGACCTGCTGCGCCGCGCCATGGGCAAGAAGAAGGCCGAGGAAATGGCCGAGCACCGGGAGAAGTTCCGCGAGGGTGCCGCGAAGACGCACGGGATTGCCGAGGGCAAGGCCGACGAGATTTTCGACCTGATGGAGAAGTTCGCCGGCTACGGTTTCAACAAGTCGCACGCCGCCGCCTACTCTCTGCTGGCCTACCACACCGGCTGGCTCAAGGTGCACTACACGGCCGAGTTCTTCTGCGCCAACATGACGGTGGAAATGGACGACACCGACAAGCTCAAGGTGCTGTTCGAGGATGCGCAGAAGAACTTCGGCATGGGTTTTGAGCCGCCGGATGTGAACCGTGGCAACTACCGCTTCGAGCCTGTGACAGACAAGGTGATCCGCTATGGCCTGGGCGCAGTGAAGGGGACGGGCCAGCAAGCCATCGATGCCATCGTCGCCGCGCGGACCGAAGGCGGCCCGTTCAAGAGCATTTACGACTTCTGCGTGCGTGTGGACCGCACGCGCCTGAACAAGCGCACGGTGGAGGCGCTCATCAAGGCGGGTGCCTTCGACTCGCTGCAACTCAACCGCGCGTCGCTGATCGCCTCGGTGGACCGGGCGTTCGACTTTGCCAATGCCACGGCGGCCAATGCCAACCAGGGGGGCCTGTTCGACATGTCCGACTCGCATGCGGCCAGCACCCAGGAGCCGGACCTGGTGGAGGCCATGCCCTGGGGCGTAAAGGAGCGGTTGACCCATGAGAAGACGGCTGTGGGCTTCTATCTCTCGGGCCACCTGTTCGATGAAGTGGAACTGGAAGTTCGCCGTTTCGCCAAGCGCAAGATCGACGAGTTGATCGACGCGCGTGAGCCGCAGCTGCTGCTGGCCGGCATCGTCACCGACTTCCGCGTCATCAATGGCCAGCGTGGCAAGCTGGCGCTGTTCAAGCTGGACGACAAGACGGGCAGCATCGACGCGCGTGCCGACGAGGCCCTGATCAACGCCAACCGCAACCTGCTCAAGGAAGACGAGCTCGTGATCTGCATGGGCAAGCTGCAGCCGGACCGCTTCTCGGGCGGCTTGCAGTACACGGTGAACCAGGTCTGGGACCTCGCGACTGCGCGTTGCCGCTTCGGGAAGTTCCTGCGCGTGGCGGTGGATATTCACGACCCTTCAAGGCCTGATGCTTCGCGGCTGCTCAGGGACTTCCCCGCGCGGCGCGAGATGTCGGAGCAGGGTGAACTGGTGCGAGGCCTGCCGGTCAGGTTCGCCATCAGCGTCGGGGACATCACGCGCTTTGTCGTGATGGAGGGCGACGACGGCAAGTTCTTCCCCAGCGATGCGGCGCTGGCAAGCTGGACGGCCCAGGCGCGCGGTGCGGCGCAGATCGTCTACGAATAAAAGGACTCAGTCCTTGGGCCGGAAGCTGATGATCAGCGGGGAGGGCACGCGGCCATCCACGTCGCGCGGAAGCACTTCAGTCTTGTCGATCGCCTTGAGCACCGCATCGTCCCAGGCTTTCTCTCCGCTGGACTTGAGCAGCCTGCGGCCGACGATGGTGCCGTCGGGTGCAGTGCGCACTTCGACCTCCGCAGTGGGATTGCCTGCAATGTCTTCGGTGAACACGATATTCGGCTTCACACGCGCGCGGATGCGGCCAGCGTAGCCGGCTGAAGGTCCCGCCGATTGCAACGCCGCTCCGGAGGCGGAGGGCGAACCTGTCGCACCGGCCAGGCCCGCCATGCGCTTGAGGTTTTCCTGCCGCAAGGCTTCCATCTTTTTCGCATCCGCCTCAGCAATCTGCTTCGGCGTGGACGCCTTGGGCTTTGGCGCTTCAGCGACTTTTTTCGGCGGTTCGGGCTTGGGCTTTGGTTCAACCTTGGGCGGCTCTTTCTTCGGCTCCGGCTTCTTTTCCTTCTCCACCGCAATCTGCGCCTGCTTCACCACAGGCGGGGGTGGCTTGGGCGCCTCGATGACTTTGGGTTGCGGAGGCGGCGGTTGCACTTCGACCGGCTTCGGCGCCGCCTGTTGTGGGATGCTTGACCAAAGCTCCGCCTCGACAGCGAGGTTCTCCGAATCTCGTTTCCAGCTCACGCCCCAAGTCAGCGCCACCAGCAGGAGGATGTGCGCGAGGACCGCCAGCCCGAATGCGCGCAGCATGCCTGGCGGCTGCGGCGGCGCGAACTCAAGGCGGTCGGCGGCGCTTGGCATGACGGCCTCAGTTGGCGATCTGCACCGACAGGCCGACGCGCTGCACACCGGCGCGCTGCAAGGTGTCCATGACCTTGACCACCGTCTCGTACTTGACGTTGCGGTCGGCGCTGATGACCACGGCCGTGCTGGCCTGGCCCTGCTGTGCCTGCTTCACGGCGGCGGCTACGGCGGCGACGGTGATCTTCGTCGTCTGCTCCTTGATCTTCATCTCCAGCGACTCATCTTTTGCGATGGTGATCTGGATGAACTGGTCCGGCTGGCGCGCCGCCTTGCCCACGCTGGGCAGGTCAATCAGGCTGGGCGTGATCAGGGGCGCCGTCACCATGAAGATGATCAGCAGCACCAGCATGACGTCGATGAACGGCACCATGTTGATCTCGTTGATGGTGCGCCGCCCGCGGCCCCGGCTCCTGGATGCGACTGAGGGCATGGTGCTGCTCCCGTCCCTGGCTCAGTGGCCCGAGGCCGTGGGGCCGGGCGTGTGGGCGCCCAGGTTGCGCTGCAGGATGTTGGAGAACTCCTCGATGAAGGTCTCCAGCTTGATGGCGATGCGGTCGATGTCATGGGCGAAGCGGTTGTAGCCCACCACGGCCGGGATGGCGGCGAACAGGCCGATGGCGGTGGCCACCAGTGCTTCCGCAATGCCGGGCGCCACGGTGGCCAGCGTCACCTGCTGCAGGCTGGCCAGGCCGATGAACGCATGCATGATGCCCCAGACCGTGCCGAACAGGCCGACATAGGGCGACACCGAGCCGACAGATGCGAGGAACGAGAGGTTGGATTCGGCCACATCCATCTCGCGCTGGAAGCTGGCGCGCATGGCACGGCGGGCGCCGTCCATCAGCGTGCCGGGGTCGCTGATGCGGCGTTCGCGCAGCTTCTGGTACTCGCGCATGCCGCTGGCGAAGATACGCTCCATCGGACCTGAGAGTTTGGCATTCTGGGCTGCGGCGGCGAACAGGTCGTTCAGGCTGGTGCCGGACCAGAACTCGCGCTCGAAGGCTTCGTTGAGCGTCTGGATGCGCTTGATGGCGATGAGCTTGCGGAAGATGGCGGCCCAGCTGGCAATGGAAACGACCACCAGCAGCAGCATCACGAGCTGCACCACCCAGCTCGCATTGAGCACCAGGTTCAGCATCGACATGTCTTGGTTCATTTCAGGGTTTCCAGGAGGTTTTGCGGGATTCTCGCAGGCTTGAGCGTGGCGGCATCGACCCAGCCGATACGGATGCTGCCTTCACACAGGACTTTGGTTGCATCGGCCCGCAACAATGCGCGCTGGTTGATTGTCAGCGAGGCACGGCCTTTTTCCGTGAGCGAGGCGGTAACAAGAAGTTCATCGTCAAGCCGGGCCGGCAGGTGGTATCTGACGGCGGTTTCGCTGACGACGAAGATTCCACCCGTTGTCTCGCGCAGGAGGCCTTGTTCAATGCCCAGCGAACGCAGCCACTCGGTGCGGGCGCGCTCGAAGAATTTCAGGTAGTTGGCATAGAAGACGATCCCGCCCGCGTCGGTGTCTTCCCAGTACACGCGTACTGGCCAGGTGAATCCGGCTTTGCTGCCGTTCATGCCAGCAGGGCTTTGAGGCGCGCTGCCGACTCCTGCAGCTGGGCCATCGAGTTCGCGGTGGAGAAGCGGATGAACCGGTGGGTCTCGGCCGTGCCGAAGTCGCGCCCCGGCGTGACGGCGACGTGGGCGCGCTTCATGACCTCGAAGGCAAAGTCCCAGCTGCCCATGGCGCTGGCGCCATTTCCCAGGTTCGCCCCGAGCTTTTCGCAGGCTTTCGTGCAATCAGCCCAGGCATAGAAAGCGCCGTCGGGCATGACAGGCACTTCAAGCCCCATCGCATTGAGCGCAGGGATGAACCAGTCGCGCCGAGCCTTGAACTCGGCGCGGCGGCGCTCGTACTCGGCGATGCTCGCATCCTCGAAGCAGGCGAGGGCAGCATGCTGCGCCACCGTGCTCGGGCAGATGAACAGGTTCTGTGCGAGCCGCTCGATGACCGGCACAAGGGCATCGGGCACGACCATCCAGCCCAGGCGCCAGCCGGTCATGTTGAAGTACTTGGAGAAGCTGTTGATGCTGATGACCTGGTCGTCAATGGCCAGCGCGCTCTGGCCGAAGGTGTTGTCATGGCTCAGGCCGAGGTAGATTTCATCGACCAGCGTGATGCCGCCGCGGCGGCTCACCACCTCGTGGATGCGGCGCAGTTCGTCCGGGTGGATCGAGGTGCCGGTCGGGTTGGAGGGCGAGGCCAGCAGAACACCCCGGGTCTTTGGCCCCCACGCGGCGTCCACCTTGGCCGCGCTGAGCTGGTAGCGCTCGGCGGCGGACGTCGGCACCAGCACGGCCTTGCCGTCTGCTGCGCTCACGAAGTGCCGGTTGCACGGGTAGCTCGGGTCGGGCATGAGGATTTCATCGCCCGCGTCGATCAGGGCCAGGCAGGCCAGCTGCAGCGCGGCGGAGGCGCCGGCCGTCACGACGATGCGTCGGGCCGGCACGCTGATGCCGAAGCGCGTCAAGTACCAGGCGCTGATGCGTTCACGCAGCGGCTCGAGGCCCGTTGCTTGCGTATATTGCGTGGCCCCGTTGCGCACGGCCCGGGCGGCGGCCTCCTGGACCAGCGGCGGCGCGGTGAAGTCCGGCTCGCCGATGTTCAGGAAGATCATCGGCCTGTCGCTGTGCGCCACGTCGCGCGCCATCGCGGAGGCGGCCTTGGCCACTTCCATGACATAGAACGGCTCGATCCGTTCGGCCCGGCCCGAGATCTTCATGGGCGGGCCTTGCCACTGGCCTTGTCCGCCTCGACTTCCGCCCTGCGCAGGCCGGGCGCCAGGCCGTTGAGCACCCCGTTGACGTACTTGTGCCCGTCGGTGCCGCCGAATTCCTTGGCCAGCTCCACGCATTCGTTGATGACGACGCGCCACGGCACTTCCGGGCAGTGGCGGAATTCATAGGCGCCAATCCACATCACGCCATGCTCGATGGGCGAGATCTCGGCGAACTTGCGGTCCAGCAGCGGGCCGATCAGCGCGTCCAGCTCGGCTGCTTCCCGGATGCAGCCGTGCAGGAGCGCGTCGTAGTGGACCGAGTCGGCCTTGTGGAAGCCGGCCAGGTCGCGGGTGAAGATGTCGATGGCCTCGGCCTCGTTGCGGCCGACCAGGTGCTGGTAGAGCGCCTGCAGGGCAAACTCGCGCGCGCGGCTGCGGTTGGATTTGGCGGACGCCTTGCGCACGCCGGTGCTGGTCAGCCCTGTGCGTGACTGCTTCGCGCCGGGGGCCGGCTTGGTGGCCTTGTTGTCGTCGCTCATGAAAGCTCGTCCAGCAGGTTCGCCATTTCGACCGCCACGCGTGCCGCGTCGCGGCCCTTGTCGGTCTGGCGTGCGATGGCCTGCTCCAGGTTCTCGGTGGTCAGGATGGCATTGGCAATCGGCAACTGGTAGTCCAGGCCCACGCGCGTCACGCCTGCGCCGGACTCATTGGCCACGAGCTCGAAGTGGTAGGTTTCGCCACGGATGATGCAGCCCAGCGCGATCAGCGCGTCAAACTGCTGCTTCTCGGCCATGGCCTGCAATGCCAGCGGCACTTCCAGCGCGCCGGGCACCAGCACATGCTCGATGTGCTTGCTGTCCACGCCCAACGTCGCGAGCTCGGCCTTGCAGGCATCGGCCAGTGCGTTGGTGATGCTTTCGTTGAAGCGTGCCTGCACGATGCCGATATACAGCTTCTTGCCGTCCAGCAGGCTCGCGGTTCCTTTTTCTGCGCCAAACATCCTGTTATTCCTTTGGGGTGTAGCCGGCAATTTCGAGCCCGTAGCCGGCCATGCTGGGCATGCGGCGCGGGTTGCCCATGAGGTTCATCTTGTGGACGCCGCATTCGCGCAGGATCTGCGCGCCTATGCCATAGGTGCGCAGGTCCATCCGGCCACGCTCGGGCGCCTGCGATGCGCGCGCCGTGCCTTCAAATTGCGCCAGCAGCTGCGCTGCGCTCTCGCCGCAATTGAGCAATACCGCCACACCCTTGCCTTCCCGGGCGATGCGCTTGAGGCTGGATTCAAGGCTCCAGGAGTGCATGGCGCGGTTGACCTCCAGCGCGTCCAGCACCGACAGCGGCTCGTGCACGCGCGCCATGACGATGTCGTCCGGTCCCCACTGGCCCTTGACCAGCGCCAGGTGCAGGCCCTGGCCCGGAAGGTCGCGGAACGCGTGGGCGGTGAATTCACCAAAGGCAGTGTTGAGCGAGCGGGTGCCGATTTTCTCGACCAGCGACTCGTTGCGGCTGCGGTACTCGATGAGGTCGGCGATGGTGCCGATCTTCAGGCCGTGCTCTGCTGCAAACAGCTGCAGATCGGGCAGGCGGGCCATGGTGCCATCGTCCTTCATGATCTCGCAGATCACGGCGGCGGGCGTGCAGCCTGCCATCAGGGCGAGGTCGCAGCCGGCTTCGGTATGGCCGGCACGCATCAGCACGCCGCCGTCCACCGCCTGCAGGGGGAAGATGTGGCCGGGCTGGACCAGGTCGTCGGCAGTGGCGTTGCGGGCAACTGCTGCCTGCACCGTACGGGCGCGGTCAGCGGCCGAGATGCCGGTGGTCACGCCTTCTGCCGCCTCGATGGACACGGTGAATGCCGTGGCCATTTTTGTGCCATTGCGCACGGCCATGGGCGGCAGGCGCAGCCGTTCGCAGCGCTCGCGGGTGAGTGTGAGGCAGATCAGGCCGCGGCCATAGCGGGCCATGAAGTTGATGGACTCGGCCGACACATGGTCGGCCGCGAGCACCAGGTCGCCCTCATTCTCGCGGTCTTCTTCGTCGACCAGGATCACGATGCGGCCGGCCTTCATGTCGGCCACGATCTCCTCCACGGGGGAAATCGCGACGGGGGAGGGGGAAGTCATTGAGGTACTTTCAGGAAGTCTTGCGGGTTCGCGGTGAGCATGCGCTCCACGTAGCGCGCAATCAGGTCGATTTCAAGGTTGACCGTGGAGCCTTTGGCCAGCGCGCCAAGGGCGGTGTTCTGCACGGTATGGGGAATGAGGTTGATGCTGACCTCGGTGCCCAGGTCGTTGTCGGCGGCGCGGTTCACTGTCAGGCTCACGCCGTTGACGGTGATCGAGCCCTTGTACGCAAAGTATTTGCCTAGCTCGCGCGGCGCCTGGACGCGCAGTTCCCAGCTCTCACCGACCTGCGCGAAGTGCGATACGGTGCCGATGCCGTCCACATGGCCTGACACGATGTGGCCGCCCAGGCGGTCGCTGGCGCGGATGGCTTTTTCAAGGTTGATGACGCCCGGCTGGGCCAGGCCCGTGGTCTTGTCCAGCGACTCGGCGGAGATGTCGATGGTGAACTTGCGGGCCGGTGCGTCAAAGCTGGTGACTGTCATGCAGGCGCCGTTGAGCGCGATGCTGTCGCCCAGGCCCACGTCATCAAGGTAGCCGGCCGGCGTTTCGATGTGAAGGCGCTTGCCATGCTGTAAAGAGCTTCCCAGGTCGTGGATGGCGACGATGCGCCCCACGCCGGTAATGATTCCGGTGAACATCCGGGTATTTTCGCAGGGATTGGGCCAATTGTTTGGCGCGCTGCCCCATTTACCGGTTTAAAAGTCGGCCCGGCCTGTGCCACGGGCGATGATCCGCAGGTCGGGGCCGACCATTTCGCTCGAGTGGAAGGCAAGTGGCACGGCGCCCTGCAGCGATTCCAGCGGACCGATGCTGGCCATGCCGCGCCCCTGGCCCAGCAGGCGGGGCGCGAGGTAGACAAGGTATTCGTCCACCAGGCTCTCGCGCACCAGCGAGCCATTGAGCTTGTGCCCGGCCTCGACATGCAGTTCATTGACCTCGTGGTGGGTTGCCAGGTCGCGCAGCATGCCGGCAAGGTCCACCTTGCCGCCCGGCCCCGGCATGTGGACGACGGTGGCGCCGCGCGACTGCAGCGCGGCAGCCCTGTCCCCGTCATCGACAGCGGCATAGATCAGCAGTTTGCGCCCGCCGGTGAACAGCCTGGCATCCAGCGGCGTCTCAAGCCGGCTGTCCACCACCACCAGGTGCGGCTGCCGGGGCGTGGGCACGAGCCGCACATCCAGCTGCGGATCGTCCTCCAGCACCGTGCCGATGCCGGTGAGCACGGCGTCCGCCCGCGCACGCCAGGCATGGCCGTCCGTCCGGGCGGCTTCGGAGGTGATCCATTGGCTGGCGCCATTGTCCAGTGCGGTCTGCCCGTCGAGCGACGCCGCGATCTTCATGCGCACCCAGGGTGATTTGCGGATCATCCGGCTGAAAAAGCCGATATTCAGCTCGCGCGCCTGCGCGGCTCCCGGGCCGACCTGCACTTCCACGCCGGCCGCGCGCAGCCGCCCGAAGCCCTGGCCGCCGACCAGCGGGTTGGGGTCCTGGAGGGAGGCCACGACCTTGCGGATGCCGGCGGCCACCAGCGCGTCGCAGCACGGGCCGGTACGCCCCTGGTGGGAGCACGGCTCCAGCGTGACCCAGGCCGTCGCGCCCGTGACACTGTTGCCGCGGGCTGCCGCATCGCGCAGCGCCATCACTTCGGCATGGGCCTGACCCGCTGCCTGCGTGTGCCCGGCGCCCAGGATGTGGCCGTCAGGCGAGGCAATGATGCAGCCCACGCGCGGATTGGGCGGCGAAAGGCACAGGGCCTGTTGCGCCAGGTCGAGTGCCTCGCCCGTGAAATTCCCGTCGTTCATAACCATTGGTCGTACTGGCCGGGCCGTCCATCGACTGTCGTGCCTTGGCCCGGGCCAACCGGCCTATATTCGCCGCAAACACAACATGGTGGTCTTATGCGTGCATCCAGCGGTTTCACATTGATTGAATTGATGATCACGGTCGCCATTGTCGCCATTCTGGCGGCAGTCGCCGTGCCGGCCTACAACGACTACATCCGCCGGGGCTATGCGGCCGATGCCGTTTCGGTCCTGGGCACCACGCGCGTGCGGATGGAACAGTATTACCAGGACAACCGCAACTATGGCGCCACCGAGCCTACCTGTGGCCTGGCCATGCCCACCAACGCCCGTGTAACCTATTCCTGCGTGCTGGGTTCCAACCTGCAGAGCTACAGCATCACGGCGACGGGCTCGCAGGGCACGATGATCGGCAACGTCTATTCCATCGACCAGACCGGTGCACAGCGGACCACCCAATACAAGGGCGCGACCGTGAGCAAGAACTGCTGGCTCATCCGGGGCAGCGAATGCTGATGCGCCGACTTCCCCGCAGGCCACGCCAGCGCGGGTTCAACCTCATCGAGTTGATGGTCGTCATCGCGATCCTCGGCTTGTTGCTGGCTGCCGGCCTGCCCATCGTGAGCGAGGGCATCCGCGACTCCCGGCTGCGTTCCGCAGCCGAGTCGCTGGTCACCGGCCTGCGGGTGGCCCAGAGCGAGGCGCTCAAGCGCAACTCGGTGTTCCGCTTCCAGCTGATGACGAGCCTGACCAGCGGCTGCGCCCTCAATGTCAACGGGCCGGTCTGGGTCGCCAGCATGGAAAACGCCACCGGCAAGTGCGAGGTGTCCGACTATGAAACCAGCCCGTTCCCGATCCGCCGCGACGGCACGCTTTCGACCGGTGACGTCACCGTGACGGCGGACGGCAACGGTGCCGTGTGCTTCTCCGGCATCGGCCGGCCCACCTCCGCACCCGCCGGCTGCAACGCGACGCTGGCCGAGATGATCGACATCAAGCCCGCATCCGGCGCCTGCAAGGCCGACGGCGGCGACGCGCGCTGCCTGCGCGTGCTCGTCAGCGCCACCGGAACCATCCGGATGTGCGACCCGGCAGTTACCTCCGCACAGGACCCACGCATATGCTGAAACATCGACGCGCCAGGGGCGTAGCCCTGGTTGAAGTGCTGGTCTCGGTGCTGCTGCTGGCTGTTGGCATTCTTGGCGTGGTCGGCCTGCAGGGCACCCTCACGCAGGCAGCCACCGACAACCGCAACCGCGCCACTGCCACACTGCTGGCCAGCGAGGTCATCAACCGCCTGTGGGTGTCCAGCGCCACCAGCGATTTTTCCGCCTATTCGGGCCCGCTGCCATCGAGTAACCCCGCAGCGGCACGCATCATGAGCAGCCTGCCCAATGGCACGGCCACGCTGGTTGGCGCTGCCGACGGCGCGGTCACGGTGGCCATCACCTGGCAAATGCCCAATGCAACGACGCCCAGTACGGTCACGCAGACGGCCGTGGTCATGAACGAAAACAAGACCCTCACACCATGATGCGCCGCCCCATCCTGCACCGCCGCCCCCGGGGCGTGACCCTGATTGAACTGATGGTGTCCATCGCCATCGGCCTGTTCATCGTGCTGGCCGTCTCTGCGGTCATGGTCACCCAGGAGAACATCCGCCGCAACGCCACCAGTGGCAGCGATTCCACGGCCAATGCGGCGGTGGGCATGCTGATCCTTGAGCGCTCGATCAGGAACGGCGGCTACGGGCTCAGCTCCGGTGTGCCCAGCGGCCTGATGGCCACCTGCACGCCCCAGGGCGTTTCCGTCAACAACAGCGCGCGCAGCACACAGACATTCACCTTTGCGGTCAACGAGTTCGCGCCCGT
The DNA here is from genome assembly GCA_040385105.1 of Pseudomonadota bacterium. Taxonomy (GTDB): domain Bacteria; phylum Pseudomonadota; class Gammaproteobacteria; order Burkholderiales; family Burkholderiaceae_C; genus JACMQX01. The sequence goes on along the minus strand of JAZKHY010000017.1, from coordinate 74,497 downwards.
CGTCATCAACCCCAGCAGCATTCCGGCGGGTGACACCAACACGCAGGTCATCCGCGTCACGTACGGCGGCAACCATGTCTATGGGGCAGCGTCCCTCAATGCGATTGCGGTTTCGCCTGCCGTGCGGGTGGCCAGCAGGGCGGGGCTCAACAGCGGCGACCTGGTGGTGCTCGGCCAGGCTTCGCTTGGCTGCATCGTCCGGGTGATCACCGCGCTGCCCAACAACATGCGCTGCAGCACGCCGGCCGACCTTGCCAACTCGGACGTCGTCCAGTTTGCGGCGGGCAATTTCAAGAACGACTACGGCTCGTGCGCCGAGAAGGCGCACAAGTACAACGTCGACGGCACACTCGGCGGCCTGGCCTTTGTGCCGACCACGGCCGTCACGTCCGGCATGCGCATCTACAACCTCGGCGACGTCGACCGTTTCCAGAGCGTGATCTATGCGGTTCGCAACCGGCAGCTGGTCATGTGCAATTTCATGAATTCTGCCTGCGAGGATGCCAGCAAGGTGGCCGACCAGAGCGTCTGGCAGCCGCTGGTGGACGACGTGGTCAGCCTGCGTGCCCAGTACGGCATCGATACCAATGCCGATGACGTGGTGGACACCTGGACGGCAACCACCCCGACCGCCATGGCGAATGGCTGGGACGGCACACGGGCGATCCGGCTGGCGGTGACCACGCGTTCCAAGGCCTACAACAAGGACGAGGTGGTGGTGGATACGGGCGCCGGCAAGAACTCTCCGGTCTGGGTGGGCGGGGACATCATCCTGACCCATCTTCCGGACTGGAAGAACTACCGTTATACCGTGAACGAAACCACGGTGGTGCTCAAGAACGCCATCTGGAAGGACTGACCATGAACAACCGTACCTTGCGGCAACGCGGTCAACGGGGTGCATCGCTCCTGGTCACGCTCGGCGCCCTGATGCTGCTGGCCATCTCGGCCGTCGCGATCCTCCGTTCGGTGGACACCTCCACGCTGCTGGCCGGCAACCTGGCATTCCGCCAGAGCGCCGTGGTCTCCACCGACGTGGGCATAGAAGCCGCCCGTACTTTTGTGGCCGGGCTTTCGGCCGAGGAGTTGAACAACCCGGCCAATGCCTCCAAGCCGGTTGCGGCGACGTCGGCCTACCCGTACTGGAGCGTATGGCAGACCACGTTCAACCCGGAGACCTATGACTGGGCAGGCCAGTCCATGACGCTGGCCGACAGCGTGCAGGGCAACTCGGTCAGCTTTGTGGTGCACCGCATGTGCGAATTCAACAATGCCGGCATAGGCTCGGAGCTGGGCAGCTTCCTCAACCCGGCCAATAACTGTGTTCGCGTCGTGGCGTCCAGCGGCTGCCTCAACTCGGCCCAGGCGGGCTCTTACGACCAGGCCAATTTCCAATGTGTGACGGCAGGCGGTGTTTACTACCGCGTCACTGCCAGGGCAAGGGGGCCGCGCGGCACCACGTCCTACGTCCAAGTCATGCTGCACTGAGGTAATACACCATGCGTACCTTCTTTTTCCGGGCCAAGATCCTTGCGATCGCCCTTTCTGCGGTGTTGACCCCGACAGCGCACACCCAGACGGTGGCGTTCCCGGATTCACCGCTGCAGACGTCTTCCAACATCTCGGTCAAGCCGAATTTGCTGTTTGTGCTGGATGACTCGGGGTCGATGAACTTCCAGTACACCCGCGATGAGGTCTCCAGCGACGACAACGACTGGAGAGCCGGCAGTGTCTTCGAGCGCATGTGCTACGACAGCGGGGACAACAATGCGACGGGCGACAGCACCGGCAACATCCTTGGCTTCAACCGCATCTGCAAGGTCGGCGACGTCCCCTTCATGGCGTCATTTTTCAACACGCAGTACTACAACCCGGCGTTTCGCTACCGGCCCGGCGTGAATGCAGACGGCACGTCCATGCAATCACAGGACAAGTCGGCGACCAGCAGCTGGACGAGCGTGAAGACGGATGCCTATGGAGTCTCCAAGTTCAAGATGGAAGGCGGCAACTCCGATACCGTCAACCTGACGCAGTTTCCGGAGCGCGTGTGGTGCAACTCGCCGGGCGCAAGCACCTCCAGCACGACCAACTGCAAGCTGAACACTACCTATCAATACCCAAATGCCGAGTTTCCGTACGGGCGTGATGACGACGGCGATATCAAGTACCGCTATGGCCAGCCGTACTCATGGTCAATTCCCGCCTTTGAGCACTGCACCGCTTCGGACATGAAGGATTGCGTGGTTTCGTCATCGCCGACCACCCAGGCCGGCAAGACCTATTCGGTGCCTTCGCGGCTGCGGTACTGCAAGTACACCGGTGGCGGCACGCTGCTTGAGCTCAACAAGCTGTCGCTCACGGACTGCCAGGCCAAGATGGATATTGATGGCAAGTACACCTATCCGCGCTTTCTGGGCAAGGTGATGCCGTCCAGCGCGTTGCTGGGCTCCTATGCCCGCATCCAGTTCAGCACCTCCCCGACGGTGTCGCAGAACATCCTGACCATCACCGTCGATGGCGTCAACATCATCGACCAGACCTTCTCCGGCTACACCAACCGGCAGGCGCTGGCCACCGCTGTGGCGAACTCCATCAACAACAAGACCGGCACACCCGAGTTCAGGGCCTGCGCCGGCGGCAGCACCTGCAACACGACGCTGGGCATCACCGGCACGTCTGACGATTCGGTGTACATCTATCCAGTCACTGCTTCCGGGGGCACCACCCGCCTGACCGGGGCAGCCAGCAACAACTTCGGCGCGCCGGTGGTCAATGGCTCGCCCGCGGGTCCGGGCGTCATGTCCAAGACCATCATCAATGTGGCGAGTCTCGGCAGCCCGGGCCTTCCGCCCGTTGGCGGTTTGGGCCAGATCACAGTGGGCAGCACCACACTGCTCAGTGGTTCATACGACAACGGGGACCTGCAGTTCAACACGGCCAACACCCCGGCCAGTGTGGCGGTCGCCATTGCCAACGCGATCAACAACAGCAGCCAGAACGGCAACTTCCAGGCAACGCCGAGTGGCTCGACCGTGGTCCTGGAGCGCAAGGCGCCGGGCCCGTTCTTTGACGGCACGGCCGTGACCTTTTCATACACCAACGTCGCGAGGGCTGCGTCAATCACCGGCTTCAGCGTTGCCGGTGTCTCGGGTAGCGGCACCAAGAATGTAGCCATCAGGCTGGGCACCAACAACACCTGTTCCGCCGACACCATCAATGTGGCCAGTTTTTCGTCCACAACCAACAGCAACAACACGATGGGCGGGCTGATCCGTTCGGCCATCAACGGGCAGCAGGGGATGGTCGCCAGCGGCTCCAATGCGGCGGTCAATGTGTCTTCCGCAAACAATGCCGATCTCAATGGCTGGTATCTCTGCTTTACCACCTCAGGGACGATCACGAACCCCGGCAACAAGCAGTTCAACACCAATGGCCGTAGCGCCATGAGCAGCCAGATCACTGCCCCGCCATTCAGCGGCGGCGTGTCCTCCGGGCCGATCCCGGCCGGTGTTACCGGCTTCCAGGGCGGCGCAGACTTTGCGGCAACCGCCTTCCGCACCGATGCCGCCACCTGGACCAAGACGGTGATTGCCACCGGCAATACCTACGCCAAGAGTGCAGCGCGCTCCGATTGCGCCGGGTCCACCTGCACCTATGACGAGGAGATGACCAACTTTGCCAACTGGTACGCCTATTACCGCACCCGCATGCAGTCGATGAAGTCGTCCGCAGGCCAGGCATTTTCATCCCTGAGCGACAACTTCCGCGTCGGCTTCACCACCATCAATGACACCAGCGGGTCGCGCTTCATCAAGATTCGTGACTTCAACGCGACCCAGAAGACAACCTGGTACAGCAAGTTCTACGAGACGGGTTTCAACGGCGCGACACCATTGCGCCAGGCGCTGTCGCGGTCGAGCCGGGTCTTCTCCGGGATTGTGCCCTTCTCGAGTTCAACGACCTATGAAGACCCGGTCCAGTATTCCTGCCAGCAGAACTTTGTCCTGCTCACGACGGATGGCTACTGGAACGAGTCCGGCGAAGACAACATCAAGAAGGAAGACGGCACGCGGGTGGACAACGCCGACGGCGCCTCCGGCGTGGCGACTCCGTTCTTCGACGGCGGACCGGGCACCTGCCCGGCGGGCGGCAGCTGCCTCGGCACAACCTGCCACGGCTCCAGCACCGACCAGGGTAAATTCTCCTCATGCAACACGCTGTCTGACGTTGCCTTTCATTTCGCGACGACCGATTTGCGGCGTACCGACCTGAGCAATTGCTCCAACCAGTCGGATGTCACCAATACCAACAATCTCTGCACCAATGACGTCAAGACCTCTGCCAAGGATGCGATCAAGACCCAGCACGTGACCATGTTCTCGTTGGGCCTGGGTGTGGACGGCACGCTGGCGTTCCAGGACGACTATGAAACCGCCGGCAGCGGTGACTATGCCCAGATCCGCGCGGGCACGCTCAAGTGGCCACAGGTCAAGAATCTGCATCCGACGGCGGTGGACGACCTCTGGCATGCGGCGGTGAACGGCAAGGGCAAGTACTTCAGCGCCAAGGACCCCGAGAGTCTGTCCAAGGGCCTCAAGGGCGCACTCGCCGAAGTGAATGCACAGGGCGGTGCCGGTGCTGCTGCTGCGACGTCCAACCTGGAGCCGATCACCGGCGACAACTTTGCCTATGTGGCGAGCTACACCACGGTCAAATGGACGGGCAACCTCGAAGCCCGCCAGATCAACCTTTCAACCGGCCAGGTGAGTGTGGCGCCCGAGTGGTGCGCCGAGAACGTGCTCGACCCTGTCACCAACAACATCTCGTGCACCGGCACCATGAGCTCGCTGGTCCAGGGCGGGACGGACACCCGTGCGATCTTCACCTACGACAGCGCGGCAGCGAACAAGCTCAAGCCCTTCCTGTTCAGCTCGCTCAGCACCGCGCAGAAGGCCTTCTTCGCGCCTACGGCCCTCAGCCAGTATTCAGGCCTCGACAGTGCGACGCAGGCGATCGCCACGGCCGAGAACCTGGTGAACTACCTGCGCGGCCAGAAGCAGTATGAGAACCGCAGCGCCAATACGCTCAAGGCATTCCGCGAGCGCGAGACGGTGCTGGCAGACGTCATCGGCTCGCAGCCCATCTATGTCAAGAAGCCGGCCTTCACCTATAACGATTCGGGCTACTCGGGCTTCGTGTCGTCCAATGCCGGACGCAGCGGCACGGTGTACATCGGCGCGAACGACGGCATGCTGCATGCGTTTGATGCCGTGAGCGGAACCGAGCGCTGGGCCTATATTCCCACGCCGATGCTGCCCAAGATGCGCCAGCTGGCCGACTACAGCTACCCGACCAACCACCGCTTCTTCGTGGACGGCTCGCCCAAGGTGGGAGACGTCTATACCGGCAGCGCCTGGAAGACCATCCTGGTGGGCGGCTATTCCAGCGGCGGAGTGGGCTACTACGCCCTGGACATCACCGACCCGCACAACCCCAAGGCACTGTGGGAGTTCCCGCCTGCTGCCGAGACCGATGCGGGTGCCAGCTACAGTGCCCCCATCATTTCCAAGCTGTCGGACGGTACCTGGGCGGTGATCGTTTCCTCGGGCTACAACAACAGCGGCCAGGGCTATGTGTATGTGCTCAACGCGATGACCGGCGCGCAGATCCGCAAGGTGTCAACCGGTGTCGGCACGCTTGCAAGCCCCAGTGGCCTCGGGCGCCTCACGGGCTATGCCCCGCTCATGCCATACGACAATACGACGACGCAAATCTATGGCGGTGACCTCAAGGGCAACCTGTGGCGGATCAACCCGAGCACTGGCGCGCTGGCAAAGATTGCCGAACTCAAGGATGCAACCAATGCGATCCAGCCGATCACGACCAAGGTGGAACTGGTCAATGTGGACACCCAGGTGCTGCTGTATGTCGGCACCGGCAAGTACCTGGAGACGGGTGACCTGTCGTCGTCCCAGGTGCAGAGCTTCTATGGCATCCGCGACCGCTTCGACTCGGACGGCACCATCACCGACCCGCGCGCAACGCTCAACCAGGTGACCCTGGTGGATACCGCGCGCTCAGGCGGCGGGGCGGACCGCACGAGCACCGGTGCATCCGGCAATATCCTGACCGGGCGGGGCTGGTATGCGGACTTCCCGATCTCGGGCGAGCGGATCAACATCGACCCGCAGTTTGTCAACGGCACGGTGGTGGTGCTGAGCAACATTCCTTCCAACACCGCATGTACCGCCGGCGGCAACTCGTACATCAACTTCTTCAACTACAGCGATGGCAACGTCCTCGCCGGCAGCGGCGACTTTGCGCCGGCCATTGTGGTGGGCTTTGTGACGGTGAAGGTTGGCAACTCGTTCATTCCGCTGGTCACGCGGGCCGACTCGCCCAACCCGCAGGCCGGCGCACCGGTGCCGACTTCTTCCGGCGACACGCGCTACCGCGGCAAGCGCGTGTCCTGGAAAGAGCTGAACACGGACTGACATGATGAACACGCGCATCGCCGTGGCGCTGGGCGCTTCGATGGTGCTGCATGCTGCGGCCTTGAGCTGGGTCGGCCACAAGGGCCTGGATGCTCCCGGCGCCATGCCCTCTGACATGGCGGCACGGGGCAAGCTGATCATGGGCCGGCTTGTGCCGCAGGTGCCGGCCCAGGCGGCCTTGGTGCCGGAACCCGCCGTCGCGTCCATCCCCGCCGAACTGCCGCCGCCCGCTGCGCTTGTGCGACCGGCCGCGGCGGCCAGCCTGCCGCCCGCCAGCCCCGCGCCTGACGTGGTGGCTGTGGCGCCGTTTGCCACCCCGGCTGCAGACCGCGCGCTTGCGGGTTTCGTGCCCGCCACCCAGTTGTCGATGCGTCCTGTGCCGATCTTCGTGGGCGAACTCGAGCCCGATTGGCTCAAGGACATCCCGGAGGCCGCCGTGGTCCAGCTGTCGGTTTATGTGGCGGCAGATGGAAGCGTGGCGCATGTGGAAGTGCGCAAAGGCTCCAATGCGCGCATCACCGAGATGGCCCGCCTGGCCTTTGCCCAGGCCCGCTACAAGCCGGGCATGGTGCAGGGCCGCAACGTTGCCGCCCGCGTGGATGTCAGCCTGGACTATGAAGCCCAGCGCGAGCGTGTCATCGATCCCAACGCGCCAAGGCCGGCGGCGAATGTGCTCGGCAAGGGAGATATCAAGGCGGCGGCACCGCTTGCTCCGGATGTGCCGCAGTCCGGCCAGGGCCTTCGGTGATCAGCGCCGCACTTCGTCCACAAGGGTCTTGAATTCGTCGATGTCCTCAAAGCTGCGGTAGACGCTGGCAAAGCGTACATAGGCCACCTTGTCCAGCTTCTTAAGTTCGCGCATCACCATCTCGCCGATGCGGTTGGACGGCAGCTCGCGCACGCCCATGGCCAGCAGTTTTTCCTCGATGCGTTCAATGGCGCTGTCGATCTGCTCGACGCTGACCGGGCGCTTGCGCAGCGCCAGGTTCATCGAGGCGCGCAGCTTGGCGCGCTCGAACTCGATGCGCCGGCCATCCTTCTTGACGATGACCGGGAAGTTGACGTCGGGCCGCTCGTAGGTGGTGAAGCGCTTCTCGCAGGCGCCGCACTGGCGCCGCCTGCGGATGAAATCCCCTTCTTCGGACATGCGCGTCTCGACCACCTGGGTCTCGAGGTTGCTGCAGAAGGGGCATTTCATTACTTGTACACAGGGAAGCGGGCGGTCAGTGCATTGACCTTGGCGCGCACGCCAGCGATGTTGGCCGCGTCACGCGGGTTGTCCAGCACGTCCGCAATCAGGTTGGCGGTGAGCCGGGCTTCCTCGTCCTTGAAGCCGCGGGTGGTCATGGCCGGCGTGCCGATGCGCACGCCGCTCGTGACCATCGGCTTTTCGGGGTCATTCGGGATGGCGTTCTTGTTGATGGTCATGTGGGCGTCGCCCAGAACGGCCTCGGCTTCCTTGCCGGTGATGCCCTTGGCCCGCAGGTCCACCAGCATGACGTGGCTTTCGGTGCGGCCGCTGACGATGCGCAGGCCGCGCTGCGTCAGCGTGTCGGCGACGATCTGCGCATTCTTCAGCACCTGCTGCTGGTACAGCTTGAATTCCGGCGCGAGCGCTTCCTTGAAGGCCACCGCCTTGGCTGCTATCACATGCATCAGCGGGCCGCCCTGCAGGCCGGGGAAGATGGCGCTGTTGATGGCTTTCTCATGCTGTGACTTCATCAGAATGATGCCGCCGCGCGGGCCGCGCAGGCTTTTGTGGGTCGTGGAGGTCACCACATCTGCATGCGGGACGGGGTTGGGGTAGATGCCGGCGGCGATCAGGCCGGCGTAGTGGGCCATGTCCACCATGAAGATGGCGCCTACGTCTTTGGCCACTTTGGCAAAGCGCTCGAAGTCGATCCGCAGCGAATAGGCGGATGCGCCGGCGATGATCAGTTTGGGTTTGGTCTCATGGGCCTTGCGCTCCATGGCCTCGTAGTCGATCTCTTCCTTGTCGTTCAGGCCATAGGAAACCACGTTGAACCACTTGCCGCTCATGTTGAGCGCCATGCCATGGGTGAGGTGGCCGCCTTCTGCCAGGCTCATGCCCATGATGGTGTCGCCAGGCTTGAGGAAAGCGAGGAAGACCGCCTCGTTGGCGGAGGCGCCACAATGCGCCTGCACATTGGCGGCTTCGGCGCCGAAGATCTGCTTGACGCGGTCCAGCGCCAGCTGCTCGGCCACGTCCACATGCTCGCAGCCACCGTAGTAGCGCTTGCCCGGGTAGCCCTCGGCGTATTTGTTGGTGAGCTGGGTGCCTTGCGCGGCCATGACGGCAGGCGAGGCGTAGTTTTCGCTGGCAATCAGCTCGATATGGTGTTCCTGGCGCGCGTTTTCGGCCTGGATGGCGGCCCAGAGTTCGGGGTCGGTCTGTTCAACGAGGATGGAGCGGTCGTACATGGCAGTCCTTCAAGACGGTGGTCCTTGCATTGAAACAAGGGCTGCCCAGGCGAACGGCTGAACGCCCCGGCCTGAAACCCGGGCGGCACGCTTCCCAGTGGTGTCCCACGTCAGCGCCTGCTGCCCCGCAAGGAGGTGCCGCGCCTATCGCCAGTTGCGTACCCGACAAGTGTAGCCGAGACAGCGCCGTGAGGTGAGCCGGTCAGGAGGCGGCCAGGGCCGCGATCTTCTCTTCAGCCGGTGCCTTGGGTTGCTCGACGACCGGGATGACCCGCGCCGGCGGTGGTGCCATGGGCACATGCTTGCCGCCAGCGACGCTCTTGAGGCGGGCGTACTCGGACATGACCTTGCCGCCGTAACCGCCGTCGTCTTCGAGGTTGGCCGCGCCGACATAGAACTTGAGCCCGCCTTCCAGGGAGCCTGCACGTGCAATGCATTCCTGCAGCACCTTCACGCCCACCCGGAGGTTGGTCACCGGGTCAAAGGCGGCCAGCTTGCCACCAAAGTTCTCGTATTTGTCGCTGTGCACGCCAGTCATCACCTGCATCAGGCCCTGTGCGCCCACAGGGCTCTGGGCGAACGGGTTGAAGCCCGACTCCACCGCCATGATCGCCAGGATCAGCGTCGGGTCCAGCTTCGTGCGGCTGCCGATTTCATAGGCTTCCGCGACGAGGGTAGCGAGGGGCTCGGGCGCGACTTTGTATTTCTTGCTGAGCCAGTAGGCCACGGCGGCCTGCTGTTTGGGCAGGTCCTTGGGGTTGGTGGCCGTGGCACGGTCGATGGCGGCAGGCTCGACCTGCATCCCGACGGCCAGGACATGGCGGTCCTGCAGCCATCCCATCAATTTCATCTCGCCAGCCTGACGGAGGTCGGGGCGGGCGGTCAGGGCGATCACGGCAAACAGCACGGCCAGCCCCAGCAGGGCGGCTCCGTTGTGCGTGATCTCAAAAAAGCCTTCGGCGATGTCGGATGCGAAGGTTCGCAGGCCGCGGGCAGTTTTTCCTAACGCTGTCATAGCACTTCCTTTCTACGCGCGGTCATGACAAGGGCGACGTTGCATGCAACATCGCCCCCAACAATTCCCTCGTTTGGATTGGTCGCCATCAAGGCCGCGCATTTTGTACGCCCCACCGGGCATTGCGCTTGACCTGACTTAGCCGGTTATCGGCAGCGGGTTCGGGTGTCTCTCAAGCCTTTTGGCTCAAGGACGGGCGAATTCTGAGTGAATCAACATATCAAGTCAAGTATATTAATTGGACTCCATATACTAAATATGGTCTTGAAAACTTGCGTCTTGATTCAATTTCCGGTTTGAAAAACGGGGTTGAGCCGCCTATTCTTCAATGGCTTGTGTATCACAAGCATCACGCTGGTAGGAGCGAGGAGCCCACGCCGTCAGGTGGAGTGGCCCCAAAGCAGCCCCGGCAAATCATGGAGGCAATCTCTTGCTTCCGACGCGGTGCGGGACGTTCATCTCCCTGCTGCGCACCCAGACGGCACGGACCTTTGGTCAGCCGTCAAGCCCGGCGGCAAAGGCTTCAGGCCCAACCGTCCGGGCTTTCTTCTTGGTGCCAGGCCATTCATGTCTTTCAGGCATTGACCTTTTGGTGCGGGCGTTCAAGACTCGGGGCATGACTCTGGCAACACTCCGGCAAAACAGGTGGTTCAGGCGGTTCGTGTGGGCAGCGGCTGGTTTGCTGGGCTTGTGGGCGGTGGCCTGGCTGGCCGTACCGCCGCTTGTCAAAAGCCAGGCGATCAAGGCTGCCGGCGAACAGTTGGGGCGCGAAGTCACGATAGGCGTCATCAGTTTCAGCCCCTGGACACTGGAGCTCACGGTCAATGACCTGGTGGTGGCGGGGCAAGGTGCCGGCCCGCCCCAACTGGCCATCAAGCGCATCTATATGGATGCCGAACTGCAGTCCCTGTTGCGGCTGGCGCCGGTAGTCGACGCGGTGACGGTTGATGGCGTCAGCGCCCGGCTGAGGCACCTGGGTGGCGGCAAATACGATATTGACGACATCCTGGCGCGCATCGCCAGGTTACCGCCAGCCGAGCCGGGTGCCGAGCCGGCGCGCTTTGCCCTCTATAACCTTTCGCTGGCTGGCGGCTCCTTTGACTTCAGGGACGACGCCGTCGGTAAAACCCACGAAGTCCGGGACCTGCGGCTGAGCCTGCCGTTCCTCAGCAACCTGTCCACGCACCGCCAGGTCAAGGTCGAGCCGCGCCTGGCGCTCAAGCTGAACGGCAGCCATTTCGACTCGGTGGCGGCCGGCACACCGTTTACCGAGAGCCGCAAGACCGACGCGACCCTCAAGCTGGCGGCGTTTGACCTGAGGCCCTGGCTTGGCTACATCCCGGCCAGCGTGCCCGTCCGCCTGGATGCCGCCGTGCTGGATGCCGACCTGCGCCTGGCCTTCGAGCAGAAACCCCGGCTGGCCGTCAAGCTGAGCGGCGTCGTCAAGGCCAGCGGCGTCAGCATGGCGGACCGGCAGGGCCAGCCGCTGCTCGGCTTTGATGCGCTCAGGCTGGACCTGCAGGATGTCCGTCCCCTGGAGCGTGAAGTCATTCTTGCCGCGCTTGAGTTGACCGGGCCGCGCCTTGATGTGTCGCGCGATGGCGCGGGCCGGCTGAACCTGGCGGCATTGCAGCCCCCGGCCCAGCCAGCGGCAACAGGCAGTGAACCGAAGTCCCCGGCAGCGATTCCCTGGAAGCTGTCCCTGGCCAAGGCTTCGGTGCGCGGCGGCGCGGTGACCTGGTCGGATGCCAGCACTTCACCGAAGGCCGGGCTGGTTGTGCGTGACCTCTCCCTGGACGCCACCGGGCTGGCCCTGCCGTTTGTCCAGCCGATGCCTTTCAGCGGCTCGGCCGCGCTGGACGGCAGGCAGCCCGCGCTGCTGGCATTCAGCGGTGCCGCAACCGATGTGGCCGCCAGTGCGACGCTGACGGTGAAGGCCTTGCCGCTGGCGGCTGCGGCTCCCTATGTTGCCCAGCAGATCAACCCCGCCTTGACAGGCGACCTGGCCGGGGAGTTCGGCCTGGTGTGGCGGGCCCCAGCCGAAGCCGGCAAGCCGCAGGACTTGCAGCTCGCCATCCACCAGCTGGTGCTGGAGAAGCTTGCGCTGGGAGGAGGGCGGATGCCCCCAGCTCAGGGGAAGACGCCCCTGCAGCAAGGCAGGATGCCGTTGGCATCGATCCAGAAAGTCGAACTGACACAGGGCCTGGTGGACCTGGGCCGGCAGTCCATCAATATAGGCAAGCTCGCCCTGACGCAGCCGCAGCTTGGCGTCACGCGCGAGGCCGACGGGCGCTGGATGTATGAGGCATGGATCAAGCCCGCTGCAGGGGGCGCCGCTGCCTCGCCACCCGCCGCGCCCAAGCCTGCCGGCCAGGCGGCGCCTGCATGGGCGGTGACGCTGGGTGAGTTTGCGCTCACGGGCGGCAGCGTCGTGTTCCAGGACAAGGCAGGTTCCAGGCCGGTGAACGTCGAGCTTTCGGCGCTCCAGGTGCAGGCCCGGAATTTTTCGCCGGACGGCAAGGCGGCCTCACCGCTTTCGGTCTCCGCCCGCGTGAGGTCGGGCCAGACGGAGCCTGGCAAGCTCGACTTCAAGGGCACGGCCGGCATGAATCCCCTTGTTGCCCAAGGGCAGCTGGATGCAGTGGACATTCCCCTTCATGCGTTCGAGCCCTATTTCGGCGATGCGCTCAACATCGAGCTGCTCAGGGCCGATGCCAGCTTCAAGGGCCGGGTCCGTTATGCGCAATCGGCCGGCGGCCCCTCGCTGAAAGTCACGGGCGACACCTCGCTGGATGATTTCCGCGCCAACAGCGTCCAGCTTCAGGGCGGCCCCGCAGCGCCCGGGCTTCAGGCGGCCGAGGAACTGCTGAACTGGCGGGCCCTCAGCCTGCGCGGCCTGGACGTCACGGTTGCTCCCGGCGCTGCCACGCTGGTGGATGTCAGGGAAACGACCCTCAGTGACTTCTTCGCACGCATCATCATCAATGAGAGCGGGCGCATCAACCTGCAGGATGTCGTCAAGGCATCGGTGCCGGCCGGGACGACAAGCACGATGGCGGCGACCGCACCGGCAACGGGGACGGCGGCCGTTGCGCCTGCCCCGGCCCCAGCCGGCGCCGGTTCCTCCCCGCCGCCCGTCATCAGCTTCGGCCCGGTGAACCTGGCCGGCGGCAGGGTGCTGTTCTCCGACCGCTTCGTAAAGCCCAATTACTCGGCCAACCTCACGGAGCTCAACGGCAAGCTCAGCGCGTTTTCCTCCGTCTCGTCCCAAGGCACGCCACAGCTGGCCGACCTGGAACTGCGGGGCCGCGCGGAAGGCACTGCCTCCCTGGAGGTGCTGGGCAAGCTCAACCCGCTGGCCAAGCCGCTGGCGCTGGATATCAAGGGCAAGGTGCGCGACCTGGAGCTGCCGCCGCTGTCGCCGTATTCCATCAAGTATGCGGGCCACGGCATCGAGCGCGGCAAGCTCAGCCTGGATGTGTCCTACCTGGTCAGGCCCGACGGGCAACTCACCGCCAGCAACCGGCTGGTCCTGAACCAGCTGAACTTCGGCGAGCCTGTCGCGGGTGCGCCGGCGAGCCTGCCGGTCAAGCTGGCGGTAGCGCTGCTGGCCGACCGCAAGGGCATGATTGACATTGACCTGCCGATCAGCGGCTCGCTCAACGACCCGCAGTTCAGCCTGGGCCCGGTGATCTTCAAGATCATTGTCAACATCATCGGCAAGGCGCTGACCGCGCCGTTCAGCCTGCTGGCGGGTGCTTTTGGCGGCGGTGGGGACGAGCTGAGCATCGTGAGCTTTTCGCCTGGCACTGCCGTGCTGGAGCCGGACGCGCAGAAGGGCCTGGACCGGGTAGCCAGGGCACTGATGGACAGGCCGGCCCTCAAGATGACGGTGGTGGGCACCGCCAGCCTCGAGGTGGAGCGCGAGGCATTCAAGCGCGAGCGCCTCAGGCAACTGGTGGCCGGGGAGAAGCGCCGCGACGCGGTGCGCGCCGGTGCGACGGCCACCGGCGTCATCACGGTGAGCGCTGCTGAATACCCCGCGCTGCTCAAGGAGGCCTACAGGCGCGCGGACATCAAGAAGCCGCGCAATGTGATCGGCATGGCCAAGGACATTCCGCAGGCCGAGATGGAAGAACTGTTGCTGGCCAACATGGCCGTCACCGACGAATCCATGCGCGAGCTGGCCGTGCAGCGCGGCGTCGCTGTGCGGGACTACCTGGCCTCACAGAAGCTGCCGCTGGACCGGCTTTACCTCGGTGCTGCCAAGTCGGTGCCGCCCGAAGCCAAGTGGAGTCCGAGGGCAGAAATGAATCTGGCAGCGCAATAGTCGCTACCGGAGATCCAGCGTAAACGGGAACTCCTTGCTTCCCGGCACATTGATCGTCGCAGGCGGCACCTGCATCACGCCGGGCGTATGCCCCATGCGGAAGAAGCGGGCCAGGCGCCGGCTTTCGGCCTCGTAGGAGTTGACCGGGAAGGTGTCGTAGTTGCGCCCGCCCGGGTGGGCCACGTGGTACTGGCAGCCGCCCAGCGAGCGCTTCATCCAGGTGTCGACAATGTCGAAGGTCAGCGGCGCATGCACGCCGATGCTCGGGTGCAGCGCCGACGGCGGGTTCCAGGCCTTGTAGCGCACGCCGGCCACGAACTCGCCGGCCACGCCTGTGGACTGCATCGGCATGGCCTCGCCGTTGACGGTGACCACATAGCGGCTCTGGTTCATGCCGGTGACGCGGACTTCAATGCGCTCCAGCGACGAGTCCACATAGCGCACCGTGCCGCCGGCCGAGCCTTCCTCGCCCATCACATGCCAGGGCTCCAGCGCATTGCGCAGCGTCAGCTCCATGCCCATGGTCTTGACCTCGCCGACCAGCGGGAAGCGGAACTCCAGGTGCGGGTCGAACCACGAGGCATCAAACGCATAGCCGGCCATGTTCATCTCGGCCATCACGTCGGCGAAGTCCATCTTCACGAACGTGGGCAGCAGGAAGCGGTCATGCAGCTCGGTGCCCCAGCGCGTCGCGGGCGCCGCATACGGCTTGTTCCAGAAGCGCGCCACAAGTGCGCGCAGCAGCAGTTGCTGCGCGATGCTCATGCGCGCATGCGGCGGCATCTCGAACGCGCGCAGCTCCAGCAGGCCCAGGCGCCCGGTGGAGGAATCGGGCGAATACATCTTGTCGATGCAGAACTCGCTGCGGTGGGTATTGCCAGTCACGTCCACAAGGATGTTGCGCAGTGTCCGGTCGACCAGCCAGGGCGGCATGTCCTGCCCCATCTGCTCGCGGCTGCGGGTGATCTCGCGCAGGGCGATTTCAAGCTCATAGAGCTGGTCGTTGCGGGCCTCGTCCACCCGCGGCGCCTGGCTGGTCGGGCCGATGAACATGCCGCTGAACAGGTAGCTCAGTGAGGGGTGGTTGTGCCAGTAGAGCAGCAGGCTGGCCAGCAGTTCCGGCTTGCGCAGGAAGGGGCTGTCGGCCGGCGTGGCACCACCCATCACGAAGTGGTTGCCGCCGCCGGTGCCGGTGTGGCGCCCGTCGGTCATGAACTTTTCGGCCGACAGGCGGGTGGTGAATGCAGCCTCGTAGAGAAACTCAGTGTGCTGGACCAGCTGGCTCCAGCTCGTGGCCGGGTGGATGTTGACTTCAATCACGCCCGGGTCCGGCGTCACCTGCAGCAGCTTCAGGCGCGGGTCGCGCGGCGGCGGGTAGCCTTCAAGAATGACCTTCAGGCCAAGCTCTTCGGCCGTGGCCTCGATGGCTGCCAGCAGGCTCAGGTAGTCCTCCAGGCGCGCCAGCGGCGGCATGAATACATAGAGCATGCTGCTGGCTTGGCCCTGGGTCTCGGCCTTGGGGCCGTTGGCGCGGCGCGGGTCGCGCACTTCGACGCAGAGCGCCGTGCGGGTGACGTCGCGCGCCGACACAAAACGCGGCGTGCCGGGCCTGCCATCCAGCGCCTCTTCACCCGGGCCGGTCTCACCCGGGCCGGAAGCGCCGGGCCCCGATGCGCCAGCGCCCGTGGCACCGGCAGCGCCCCGCGCCTGCATGACGTGCCTCGCCTCGGCAGCTGGCCCATTGCCGGTCGCGCCCTTGAAGTCCGGCGACTGGTAGGGGGAGGTGGGCGGCAGGGCGCCACGCATGTAGCGCGCATGGATGTCCTGCGGCGCTGCGAGCGGGCCGCGCGGCTCGAACGGGTCAACCTCGACCATGTACGGATATTCGTTCTTGCGCACCCACGGGAGCGAGTCCAGCGGCAACCGGTAGCCCATCGGCGAATCACCGGGCATGAGGTACATGCGCTCGTCACGCATGAACCACGGGCCGGTGACCCATGTGGGGCCCGCCAGCAGCGGTGTCTTCAGCGTGGGCTTGGGCAGGTCCCAGGGCTTGGTGTCGTCTGCGGTGGCCAGCGGCAGCACATAGCCCACGACGGTGTCCAGCTTCTGGGTGAACACGCGGCGCAGGCGCGCGCGTTCCATCTCGTCATCAAGCCGCGAGTCGAACGGGTCCACATTGACGGGCAGCCGGCGTTCGCGCCAGAGATAGTAGAAAGTGTCCTCATAGCCCGGCGTCACATATTCGCTGCTGATGGCGAGCTTGCTGGTGAGCAGGTCGATGAAGTTCTTCGCATCGGCGCTTGTGTAGTGCTCGGGAAAGCGCTCGTCACCGAAGAGGTCGGGGTTGCGCCATGACGGTTTCCCGTCGGCGCGCCAGTAAATGCTCAATGCCCAGCGCGGCAACTGCTCGCCGGGGTACCACTTGCCCTGGCCGAAATGCAGGAAGCCGCCCTTGCCGTATTCGTCGCGCAGCTTCTGCACGAGTTCGGTGGCAAAGCCGCGCTTGGTGGGGCCGAGCGCATCGGTGTTCCATTCGGCGGCATCGCGGTCTTCCACGGCCACGAAGGTCGGCTCGCCGCCCATGGTCAGGCGCACGTCGCCTGCCACCAGCTGCTTGTCCACCTTTTCGCCCAGTGCCAGCACCTCGGCCCACTGCTCCTCGGTATAGGGCTTGGTCACGCGCGGGGATTCGTAGATGCGCGTGACTTCCATGTGGTGGCTGAACTCGACCTCGGCCTTGTCCACGCCGCCTTCAATCGGCGCGGCGCTTGACGGCTCGGGTGTGCAGGCCAGTGGAATGTGGCCTTCGCCGGCCATCAGGCCGGAGGTTGCATCCAGGCCGATCCAGCCGGCGCCGGGCAGGTAGACCTCGCACCAGGCATGCAGGTCGGTGAAGTCAACGGTCGTGCCGCTCGGGCCGTCCAGCGCCTTCACATCGGGCGTGAGCTGGATCAGGTAGCCAGAGACAAAGCGCGCGGCCAGGCCGCAGTGGCGCAGCAGCTGCACCAGCAGCCAGCCAGAGTCGCGGCAGGAACCTGCTGCGGACTGGAGTGTTTCCTCGGGCGTCTGCACGCCGGGTTCCATGCGGATCAGGTAGCGGATGTCCTGCTGCACCTGCTGGTTCAGCGCAATCAGGAAGTCAATGGTGCGGCGCGTCTTGCGGTCGATCCTGTCAAGGTAGGCCTGGACCAGCGGCGTCGCCGGCAGCGCGACCATGTAGGGCGCAAGCTCCGCAGCCTGTTCCTTCGTGTACTTGAACGGGTAGTTTTCTGCAGCGGGCTCAAGAAAGAAATCAAACGGGTTGTAGACCGACATCTCGACCACGAGGTCCACCGTGACCTTGAACTCGGTCGTCTTCTCCGGGAAGACCAGGCGCGCGAGATAGTTGGAGAACGGGTCCTGCTGCCAGTTGATGAAGTGGCCTGCAGGCTCGACCTTGAGCGAGTAGGAGATGACGTTGCTGCGGCAATGCGGTGCCGGTCGCAGGCGAACCACTTGCGGCCCCAGGCTGACCGGGCGGTCGTACTTGTAGTGGGTGACGTGGTTGAGTGCGGCGTGAATGGACATATGAGGCCAATACTAGCAAGTCCCGAGCCATGTCGGCAGTGTGGCATGCCAGCCCGTTATGCATGGGCTCATGTCCAACACAGAACTACAAGGTGGCCACCATGCAGGCCTGCTCGTTCCCGTACTCGGGGGATTCATTGCCGGATCTGCGCTGCAGCTTCAGCAGGCGGAACTGCTTGCGTGGCCGGCGTATCCGGCCGCATTGATGGTGGCTGTTGCCCTCCATGGGCTTGTTGCTATCAAACCGGTAGCGAGGCGCTGGAGGTGGCCCGCAGCTCTCATTGCAGCAGGCTTGATGGCCTTTGCCATTTGCGGCCTGCGCGCCGGGGCTTTCATCGCAGGGGAACTGGCGCCGGGCCTGCAAGGCAGGGACATCCAGGTGACCGGCGTTGTCGCCGCCATGCCACAGCGCGGTGAGGAAGGCGTCCGGTTCCGGCTTGAAGTCGAGTCAGCGAGCATCAGTGGCGAAGAGGTCTCCCTCCCGCGGCGCATTTACCTGGGCTGGTACAGCGGCTTCGGCGCGTCGCCTGCCGATCCGCAGCGCCAGCCTGCCGACCTGCGCGCGGGCGAGCGCTGGCAGATGACAGTGCGGCTCAAGCAGCCGCATGGCAACAGCAACCCGCACGGGTTCGACTACGAGCTGTGGCTCTGGGAGCAGGGCCTGCAGGCGACAGGCCATGTGCGCTCCGGCGCAAAAGATGCCATGCCCCGGCGCATCGGCTCGACCTGGCAGTACCCGGTAGAGCGTGCCCGCCAGGCTGTGCGCGATGCTGTCTTCGGGCGCGTGGCCGACCGCAAGCTGGCAGGCATCGTCGCTGCCCTGGTGGCGGGCGACCAGGCCGCCATCGACCGCGCCGACTGGGACGTGTTCCGCGCCACCGGCGTCGCGCACCTGATGAGAATCAGTTACCTAACAAAACATAATACCCTGGTCTGGGTGGTACGAGATACCAACAGGTGAAATGTCACCGAATCAAAGGTTGCAGCTCGTGAGCTATGCACTCTTTAAGCATTCGACGGGCTGATTCAAGTAAGCGAAACGCTCCTGGCGTTAAGCGCCGTTCTCGCGCATGCACAAGTTCCCCGCGTTGCCTCAACACTGACGTCATTTCTTGCATCAGGCGAATACGGTCATCCTTGGTGTCGGCAAGCATGTACGCGTAGCGATCGGAAATGCGTTTCGTCATCTCGCTCATCATCTCGTCTTTGGTCGACGAGTAGTGAAGAAGGGCTTCCAATCCGATACAAGCTGAGAGATAGGCGAGCGTTTGATTGTCATTGGTTAGTGAATCGAAGTACCACTCCATTGCGGCAGCGACACTGTCGTGATGCGTGGATCCCTCGGAACTGAAAAACCGACGACAGGACGCGAGATGCTTCTCTAGCGACGCCACAAGCTCCTTTCCGGTAACTTCAAATAAGCCGAACGGATCCTCGCCCTTGGGCAAACCAAGCGTGAGTGCTTTGGGATTTGGCGCAATGGTCATCGTGAGGCGCTCGATGGCGTGGGGGAGCTGTGGAAAAATTTTTCTATTGCTCAGACGATCCGTCACAAGTGCCCTTGTCTGAGCGACCGACGGCGAGGTTTGCGAAAAAACACCGTCATTTCTTAGTAAGAAGGACAGCTGCTTAAGACGGGAAAACGCCTCGGCAAAGAGCCTGCTCGTATAACTGAAGCCAGCATAACCGCGAGTTTGAATTTCCAAAAAAGTCGCGTGTCCGGAATGACGTTCCGGCAGCATTGCTTTCTGTAAAGCGTTGATCCCTTGCTCTTGTAGAAGGGGAACGCCTTCGAGCGTACTGGCATCAGCGGCCAACGCAACGCCGCCGCCAAGATCGATTCGATACGTTCCCCAGTCCGGCGCGGCCGGAAGATGCACTACCAAGGAATATTGACGAGGGATTGAGTTCACCGCCGAGATGAAATGCTCTACTAACTCCTGGCTCATTGGATTGGAGTCCGTGTTGGTCCACGCTACCGCAAAGGTCTCTCCAATAACAAAATCAACGATATCCTGTTCCGACATCTCGTCGAAGCCTGGGAAGCGAATCAGGATCTTAGAAAGCGCAGCGAACTCAGGCCCCTCCTTGAAGAAGATTTTTTTGGAGAAGTTGAGAACTGCAGCGTACCCCTCGATGGAGCGGCGCAGTTCGTTCGGATTCGGTGTGGTTTTCAGTTTCGCCATCAGGACATCGTACTAGACATAGCGGTGCGGCTCGCCGCACCGCTATGTCATGGCACTGGAAGCTGCATCTACTTGGCGTATTCACTTAGCGCGATCAGGCGCTCCTCGACCATCTGGGAGAAATGCTCTGGGAATTCAATCTCGCGACGGCCATCGGTGATGAAAGTCGCTACTGTGCCGAAGACCTCGTAGACGGTCTCACCCCACGAGTCCTCCTCGTCCTTCATGTCGTCGAAGTGCTCCTGGTACGACTGGCCGTCGAGGAACACGTCGGCATGGGTGTACCAGCCTTCTGACGCATGGCTGAACGTAATGCCGATGGCGGCTTTACGGCCAATCCAGTCGAACTCATGAACATGAACCAGGGGCTCGAACTTGACCTTGTCGGCAGTGATGGGTGGGATGGCAAGCGACATTACGCATCCTCCTGCTCAGCAAGGAACTCCAGGCGCTTCAAGATGAATTCGCCAAGTAGTGGGAAACTGAGAATGTCATGCGAATTGCGCCCAGCCTGCGAGAAGAAGTCCATTGCCTTCAACGCCGCAGCGACAAAATGATCCTTGAAAGGACCATCGCTTTCGTTGTAGGTCTGGCCGTTCAAACTCAGGGTGACGATCTCATCGACATCGGCGCCCACAGCCTCTTCACCCATAACCAGAACCGCAACGCGGCCCTTGTATTCAAATCTGTGCGTGAACGTGACTCGAATGGCGACCTGTTGGGCCTTGATCTGAAAAGTATCTTCTACAAACATGACTGTTTACCTTTTTTGAAAGGCAAAGCGAGCCGCGCCCGCGGCCAAAAGCCAGGCTATCTCTCAGGATAGTCTGTAGCTTCCGCAAGCATCTTTCGCTTCACCAGTCTTGTCGGTAAGAAGTCATATGGAGGAGGCCGTTCTGGGATTGGTCACCCTTTCGTAATGGGGCCTGTCTTGACGACTTCAAGCCCCTAGCTCCCGAAATGCTTACGCTGAGGCGGTAGCAGGTCGGCAGCGTGCACCGATGTGCAAAAGGGGCCTCAAATTGAGGCCCAGAGGCGATGAACCCGTAAGTCAAATAGCTGCATACATCCCCATGCGCCGGATGCTTCAGATCTCACGCATGTAGAGGTCGGTGAGTTCCTGCGACTGAATGCCCATGTAGGCCATGGTTGTGGCGGGAGAAGCGTGTCCCAGTGCTTTCTGGATGACCAGAAGGTCAGCTCCTTGCTTGCGGTTCTGGTAGGCCCAGGTTTTCCGCAACGAATGCGAGCTGTAGTTGCCGTCTAGGCCTGCGTCTTTGCACCATTTTTTGGTCAACCTGCCAAGCGTCTCGATGGTCAACCGGGTTTTGAGTTTGTGGCCCCTGAAGAGTGGCTGCTCATCGTCGTCCCATGTGTCTGAAGCGAGGAGGGCATGAATCGCCGCAACGGCTGCATTGTTGAGCGTCACGAGCCGGAGTTTCCCCGTCTTCTGCTCCTTGATCTTGAGGATGTCGCCGGCTTGGACGTTGCGGACATCTCCGACGTTGATGGACAGGAGATCGCCGCCACGGAAGGCGGTGTTGATTCCCAACGCGAAGAGGGCGAAATCCCGGGGCTTGTCCCGAAGCCTGTACTTGATCTTGTTCAAGTCCTTGCCGAGGACAATCGGATCAGTCGGGTAATGGTGTTGCTTCGTTGCCATCAAGAGTCCTTTGAGGTTGTTGCGATTGATCTAATTTTTGTCCGCAACCCATCGGAAGTACACAGTTGTTTAGTGCACCAAGTGCTTGTTTGTTGACCTGTCGAAACAGACGATTCAGCTCTGACATGCGACGTGCTTTTGGTGTCTTGGAGTCGCCGATGGACACGTTCTGGAGTGGGTGGCCTTCACGGCGAAGCTGGGCGATCCAAAACTGTTCTGTATTCGTATCCGACTCTTCGACCAACACGGACAACTCGAAGACGCCGTTGTAGGCTTGCCTGGCCCACTCATAGGCAGGCTTGGAGTTCAGAAGGTCGGCGCAGTCTCGACGGTGTTGGTAGCGCCGCGAACTCGGGTTCGTGGTACGCCCGACGTAGAAGATTTCCAGCTTGCCGGCCTTGGTCGTGCCGTGAAGCACATAGATAACTGATGTCATCCATTATTTATGTGTACATTCTGAACTGCAGATTGGTGGTTTTCTAGGAGTAAGGCGCATCATCCAGCGCCGGAGTGAAAGAACATGAAGTACCTCAAATGGGCAACTGTCGGTGTCAGCATCGTTTTTCTCCACGCGTGTGGTGGGGCGGGCGGGGCGACTGCTCCATCGCCTCGCTATCAAATCGTTGGGGCAGGTGACGGAGGCGCGTGGCGAATTGACACCACCACCGGCACTACGCACTACTGCAAAAGCAGCACGTTTGGCACGAATTGCCAACAGGCCAACATACCTTGACGTGACTAGTTGAACATGTTTGGGCGCAAGGAAAAGCCCTGACGTTTCCGCCAAGGCTTTTCGAGGAGCGCCACCTTCGTGGATGAGTCCGGGGGAACTAAGCCCGACTCTGTTTATTTACGTTCCGCTTCGCCTGTGCCAGTACCAGCGACGACCACCGCGTTCAGGATCGTAGGTTGACGGGAACATGCCTTGACGCAATGCCCAGCCCACCACCGTACGAGCATGAGAGCGGTACAAGTGGGTCACGCCAAGTTTGTGGGCGAGCTCATGGAATCGATCTTCAGATGCGGAGTACAGCTTGTGGGCCGCGCTGCGGGATGCAAGGCTGCCAGCGGCCGAAAGCTCGCTGAGTGGAATCCCAAGGCGTCGAAATTCAACTTCAGCTTGGGCAATCCTCTCCTGGCGCAAGCGGCTCTTCGCCGCCTCACGCTTCGCCAATACATCAGCTCGCTTGAGTGGGTCTGACCATCTGGCCTTCGCGCCCTTGGACATTGCAGCTGACCGTTTTGCGCGAAGCTCTGGCTTGCGCCAATTGGCCGTCGCAACTGCTGCGAGGTGTGGATTCGGACCGAGCTTCATGGCTGCTCCTCACTGTGCATGGCTTTCGCGGCTCGTGCCCAAAGAGCGCCGGGATCGTGACCAGCCGCGTGCGCCTTGTCGATAAGCTGCTTTCGCTCCTCGAGATACTGATTGAGCGAAGCGTCTTTCATCTCGTATTTTTCTCGAAGCACCGACAGGCTGGCACCGGAGAGGATCGCTACCTGGATATGGTTGGCAACGGTGGCTCGGGCGTCCTTGACTTCAGTGATCAGGGTTTCAAGCGCAATGATGTCGTTGATGAATGCCTTCTCTTTGAGAGCGTGGATGAATGGGTCTGTCATGGGGTCTCCTTGTTATTTATGTGCGGTTGCACGTCAGCCTTGCGGTCTGTTGAGTGATAAACATTAGCTATGCTATGTACTTGCTTGTATGGCTGCATCTCATGTCTCAATCTGGTCTTTCGGTTCATGCAGTACTGGACGAATTGAACTTGACCGCGACATGAGTGATAAACATTAGCTATGCTATGTACTTGCTTATATGGCTGCACTTCACTCTGTCCTCTTCACCATCAGGTCAAATCCCGTCTCGACCTGAATCCTCATGGTCAACTCGGACAAATCGACCTCGCGCTCAGTACGGAACCCATCGTGTTCGGTGAAGTGCCTGTTATTTGTTTCCATTAGGTATTGCACGATGACATCCAGGACCTCGCGTTCTTTGCGAAAGTAGAGGCCCCATTTGCCTTTTCCGGTCGACAGATCCTCATGGCTATGCCTCTGAATCTTGCGCCACATCAGCTTGGCCGCAGTGCGCAGGCGGCTGACTTCATGGTCGGCCTGAAGCAGGGCCATCTTCTCCTTGGAGTAGCCTACGATTTGGAACGCTGCAACATTCGAGTTCGCGACCAGTCGGGCTCCGTTGAACAGGCTGTTGATGAGGCGTTTTGAATCGTGGAGGCTGATCCCGACCAGGCTAGCCACATGCCGGCGCAACTTGGTCTTGTCATCGATGTACTCGCGGATTGGTGCAGTGACCAGGTCAAACAGCCCATGTTGCTTGGCCATATTGAGCAGGATGGTGGGCGCACAGGCTTCGATGTCGTAGTTGAAGGGCAACCCCGCTTGGGACCAAAAGGCTTGCTTCTCTGCACGGCGCATGTTTTGCAGTGGGTGCCAGTAGCGGTCGGCCTTTTCGCTGTACTTGAAGGCAAGCTGCGCGAGTTCGACCTTGTGCTCTTCCTTTAACGGTGCTGGCGTGTCCTGCAGGACACGCGCATCGATCTTGCTCGTGATCTTGTCGAAGCCGCCCTGGTTCAGCAAATACGAGAGCGATTTCTTGCCGACTTCGTATTTGCCAGTCCGGATCATCAGGTTCGCACGAAGGTACGAGCTGAGTTGCGAGTGTGGTTGACCGAAGACCTCGCTGATGCGGGTTGAATGGTGTGGGGTCCCTTTGTCTGTGCGCAGGAACAGGTCGCACCACTTGAGGACCTTGGCGGTCCGGTCGATGACTTTCTGGTGTGTCCAGTCGGGTTCGTATGTGGAGAGCGAGAGTCCGGCTGTGACGCGGTGCCTGCTGTGATGGGACGCGATGACGTGAGTGTTCATGATGTAGTTCCTAGGTGGACGGCCAAAGGCCAGACCCACACGCAAAGACCTGTGGTCGATGAGTTATTTATGTAAAAACACAAATCCGCTGCGCTGAATGGCAGCTTCCTAGGCGCCCGAGGTTGGGTCGCGTCCGCCTGTGTCGGCGGGGGCACTGTGCAAAATCAAGTGTCCTTGACGACCGTGCGCTGTACGCTTGATATCAGCAGCTTTTTGCCTTTTTCAAGGGGTTGATGCAGGCTTATGCGATTGAGCCCCTTGAAATGCGGCGGCTGCACGATGCGATGCTCTAACACTGCAAACGAGCTAATCCGTGCACGGTTCAGAAGGACACTTGGCTTTCTTCAAGTGTCCTTCTAGCTTATGTCCCCCTAATCAGGCGTTATTGTTGCGTTGCACAATCGAAGTATATGCACACTTCGATTGTGTTCATGAATCAGTTGATTCGACATTCGAGTTCTGGTACGATCAGTAAATGGCCACCCGAGTACCAATTGATGATCCACTTCCCGATGTTCTTTTGAACGCGGTGCGTGACCGTGCAGCTAAATTGTTGGCGGAGACGGAAGCGCTATCGCGTGCCGTGCAGCGGTCTGAAGAGGAGCTTAAAGCTCAGCGCGAATTGCTGAAAGCTGCCAGAGATGAATTGGATGGCCTTCAACGCTATCTGCCGATGCAGGATCTGGTTCCAGAGATCCCAAAGCACCGAGCTTTTGGTGGAGGTCTTCCAGAACATATGCGGAACCTTCGCAATTTTTATTTGCATGACAGGGACGCTCATGCGGGCGGTACGGAGGCGCGCCTAATCGATGGCAACCGTCGATATCTATCTATGCCCCTATCGGTTGTTGATAGTGGAAGTAGTGGAGTCGTCGTCAACTTTGCCGGAAAGGCAGTCAAGCTTGATTACGACGTCGTCAAGCCTGGTCGATATTCTGGAGCGGATATCAAACGCGTGGTGACAGATGCTGCCATTTCGCTTTTGAAGGACGGTGAAAAGCTGACAACCCAAGAGATTTCGGACGCTCTCTCGATTTGGGGAATTCAGCTTGCAGTGAGTAATGAAGCTGCGCGCGTTTCGCAAATTCTTTCGGAAGATGGACGCTTTGTGAACGTGCGGAACGTAGGTTGGTGGTTTAAAGGCGAAGGCCCGGCGGGAACCGGGCCTTCTGATGCAACTTAGTCCTAGCAGGGACAGACCACGTCAGGGTCTTGACTGACGAGAAAGGAAAATATCTTGCGATTCACTATTCATCTGGCTGCAGACGGAGGCATTTCAACCGCCACTTCCGCAGAGATGAGGTTATGACTAACCTCTCTCGGTAGCAGGCGTTACGGCTCCTGCTAGCCACCGAGTGTATTACACGGACTGATGGCCTGTCCACAGTCCGTGTTTGTGACAGCACCTACGCGGTGTTGTATTTGGCGCTGGACGACTGTCCGGGTACACGCCTTCGTCACACACTTTTGAAGGAGCCATCATGGCAACAAAAACTCCCAACGAAACCACCTCGTCTAAGGTGGCATCCGCCGCATCCAAGCTGCTGTCCAACCCCAACACGCCGAAAGCCGTGAAGAGTGTTGCGGCATCTGCGTTGACTCAACGCGTGCCGGCGAAAGGTAAGAAGTAAAACAGACGGGGTGGCAGCGATGCCACCTCGACAGGAATATTCAAAATGTCAATTTTCAAAAAAGTCACAACCAAAATCGATGCCGAAATCTTGCAAAAGCAAGAGGCAGACAAGAAAGTGCGCGAAGAGGCTCAGGTGAAGCGAGTCAAATTTCAAATGGAATGGCAAGAAGCCATAGACAAGGTGGCATTGCCACTCTTCAATGAGTTTGTTGCAGATGCGAAAGCCGAGGGCTACCATGCTGCGGTCGAGCAAATCACTGCCGGAAACAATGATCCTGCGATCCTAATTCGTCTCATGCCTGAAAAGGGCGTCCCTCTCCCACCTACGGCAACGAATCAGGAATCGGTATTCCAACTCCTGGCGAAGGTTCAGGAGGGGAAGGTGGTGTTCGGATCCTATCCAGACCAGCGCGCTGGCGCTTCCAAGACGACAAAACATGAATTTGGAGTGCCAGCAATCAACAGGGAAGTGCTGTCGCGCAATTTTGAAGAGTTTTTGGACATCGCCATCCGTGCACGCTTGGAAAGGGCGCCGCGCGGGCACTAGGCAAGCCTAAAGTTCTTTGAATAGGTCAGACAGGGACAGCTGCAGAGCCATGGCAAGCTTTGCTGCCGTCTCAATGGTGGCCGTCTTCTCACCCCGTTCAATCGCACCAATGTACGTGCGGTGAATTCCGACCACATCGGCAAATCCCTCTTGCGAAAACCCCGCAGCTAGGCGCAGACTGCGTACTCGTAGTCCAAAGCGCTTCGTGATATCTGATTCCCGCATCAACACGATGCTAGAAATTTGCTACCTATAGCGCTACACTCTAGAGATAGCAATATGGAGGGAATCCCATGCGTCACACCACCGTCTGCGTAGCCCTGCTCACCGTCGTATTGGCCGCGTGCTCCAAGGAGCAGGCCGTCCCGGCACGTCCGCCTGGAGTAATGACCGTCCCAGCTGGCACGTTCATCTGCGAGAGCGCCGCCGCTGCACTAAACGCGGCGCTCATTGAGCGAGCCAACAGAAACATTCACAACATCCCGTCATGCTCACGGGTTGGCATCAATGTGGATGTGAACGTACTGCGCACGGCCATGCAGACGGGCGGCTTTGAAATCATGTTGGTAGGGAATGCAGGCGGGACGGGCTACGTCAATAGCGCGGACCTGCAATAGGTTCAAAGTCGTTTCCCTGGCGCATCCAATGGGGGACAATAGCGCAGTGTTGTGATATCAAGGGACATGACATGCGAACCATTGCGACTGCATTAACGATATGCGTAACCCTCGTTGGTTGCGCCACTCCTACCACGGGTGTTGTGCCGCGCGGCGACGGCTTTTTCACGGTCACCAGACAAGGCGACAGCTTCTTGATCACCACAGATTCGCTAAAAAATGCCGCGCTGAAAGAGGCAGGCGACAAATGCGCAGGTAAAACTCTGCAGGTGATCAACGTGAAGGAAATCCAAGCAGGACCGTTGGGCCGTTGGCCAGAAGCTGAGGTGACCTTTCGATGCACATGACACCCTTTAGTTTCGCGCGCTCCTGCGCAATGATGCTGACACTCGCACTCGCTGCTAGTCCTTCGTCAGCCGCTATTACGGGCAATGACTGGCTTCGCATGTACAAAGAAGATTCATCAGCTGGATCAGCCTATGTGATGGGTGCTTTGGATTCGCTACAGATAACACTGATCGCTCTTCAAGCACGTAATCAAACGATGAAGATTTGCTTGCCAGCGCAGGGCACAACATACAGTCAGTTTGTTGACATCATGCGAGTCTGGATCGAGAAGAATCCAGGTCGAAGACATGAGATGGCTGCAGCTCTATTCACTATCGCAGTCGCAGATTCCTTCCCCTGCAAGTGAATGCGCTGCTGTTCTGCCTCGTTGTCGCTGTCAGCGATGGTGACACTCTCAAAGCCCGCTGCGGAGAGCCTGGCGCATATGAGCAGGTAACCATTCGCTTGGCTGAAATCGACGCGCCAGAGAAGCACCAGCCTTTTGGTGAAGCCAGCCGACAGAACTTGGCCGCCCTTTGTTTTCGAAAGATTGCATCCATCAAGCCCACTTCCACCGACCGGTATGGCCGTACAGTGGCGCGCGTGGAGTGTGATGGGCATGATGCCAGCGCCTACCTCGCCCGCTCTGGGATGGCGTGGGCGTTCACGCGATACCTGACCGATATGGAAATAAAGCGGATGGAAGAAGCAGCACGAACTGCTCGCGTGGGCCTTTGGAAAGACAGGAACCCTATTCCACCTTGGGAGTGGAGGCGGCGATGAGCACACATCGCCATGGTCTGCTCTCCGTCAGGTTGAGCGCAGGTTGACACCAGGTTGACCTATACGAGATCCGTATAACGATAATTATTATCGTTTTCGCTTGGTCTATTTACACACTAATTAGACCAATATCAGGCTGACCAGGTTGCAGGTGCTGGCCAATACTGCACCCCGATACCTCTGAGTGACACCAGATGAGGCCCAGAGACCTCGGGTGTGCATCGTTGATGGTGTCCACACTCTTTGACGATTCAACACCTCTGGGCATTACGAGCCCGTGATGACAACCTGTGTGGTGTGATGGGCGAACAACCGGCGATGACTCGGAAGTGGGCGGGGGTGTGTTTCCAGGTGCTTGCACCTCACGATTCCAAAAACGTCATACCAGCTTTAGCTCACGATCACCAGAATCACACACCACCTAGATAGAAACGACCTCACCAAAAATAATATGCGGGGACTACGCTTGGGATTTCCCGGGATTACTAGGAGTTCTCGTACTTGATGGGTGCATGAGGATCGAAGCTGCACCAATCTTCGAACTCTATCTGCCCAACAAGCGGCTTCGAGTCAGGATAAAACATCCGCCACTTGATCGAACGCTTTGACTTTGAATAGCCCATGTATGACACCCTGTCTACCTCAATGTAAAAGGGTGGTATGTGTGGTTGGCGAACAGTGAAATCTACAGACATGCCAGGATGAAAAATGTGTCGACGCCCATCCACATAGGGGTCGGCGAAGACAACTCGCAGGAGGTAACCGTCAGCGTCCGGGCGACCATGAGAAAAGTCACTGAAGTTGTGATGCCCACCGTGCTTGTCTCGCTCAGGTCTGTCTTGATGGCGAATCGCCTCATTAGGCAGATCGACCTCCAATCTCCAATGCTCCACCGAAACATTTCCCGTGTTCTCGATGGCGACTTGCAACTGGTACCGCTCGCGTTCGCTGTCAGTCCACGTAGTTTTGAAGCCCACATTAACCTTTAATTCGGCCTTCTGCCGCCTACCAAGCAGATCACGGATTTGGAATCCAACCATCGGATTTGTTGCGGCACCTCCACGCTGATAGTAGCGCTGATCGGCCAAATTCTGATGGGCGGTGCCGGCCGCGTCAATCTCGATGGCCAGAACGCGCTTACCCGGTTCGATTGAAATTTCATTGACATGAAAGCCTGAGAACGGCGGATCGGTGCTATTGCGGAGAACGCTGTGAATCCAGTCACTGTTCAGGGTTTCGTCCAGCACAGGATCAAATGCTGTCGCTACCACGACCCCGTCTTGCTTGCCCTCGGCGATCCCGTATATCAGTAGCCCGCCATTGGCGTTGGCGAATCCTGTGACGTCTTTGACAAGTTCCTTTTTCTGTCCATCCGACCGCCCGAGTGCGGCCGCACGCTTGAATTCGAGGTGCAGGCTTTCGGCCTCGGCGTTCTGGATGATCTTCTCTAAGTCCTTCTTGTCGATTGTCATGCCGACCTCCTTTAAGAATTATTGCCCAAGCATAGGGCGGTGACCTGAAACCGTAAATACCTCACAAGAAAAACTCGAGTGAGGAGACAGTATGTGCGGTGGAGGACCAAAAGGCCCAAGTCAAGAAGAACTGATTGCCCAGGAGAACGCTGCGCGCGACCGGGCAAAAGCAGAGGCCGACAAGATCACGGCAGAAAAGGACGCCGAGAAGCAGAAAGAAACCCAGAAGGTACTGGCCGATCAGGTAGCGATGGCCAAGCAAGACCTGGACAGACGCCAGCGTCAGCGCACGCTGTTGGGCGGCTTGCAGTCTGAAGAGGGCGACCTTGAGGACGAGAACGCAAAATCTCAGAGAAAGGCCAAGCACGCGACACTGCTCCAGTCCTTCGGAGGCTAAGAATGGCCTCTGTCAACCAAGCGTCCGACAAGGGTAGGGGAGTCCTTCGCCAGTTCGACAAGCTCAAGTCGATCCGTGAGCCGCTGGACCGGGAATACCGCGACTGCTACGACTTCACCTATCCCACATTGGGCGTCGGTTTCAGCGAAGGCGATTCGGACGGCATCACCAATGCGCAGGGAACGAGGGCCAAGCAGGCGAAGCTCTTTGACAGCACGGGCACGGATGCCGTTCGACTGTTGGCAAGCTCAGTACTGTCGAGCCTTACGCCGCCCAATACCCGCTGGTTCGACTTGGCTGACTCCAAGTCCTCGGACGACGATCTAGACCAAGACGGCAAGGAATGGCTCAAGGATGCCGCTGAACGCATCCACACGATGATTCACGCGTCGAACTACGACAGTGAGGCACTGGAGTTCACCCTGCACCAGATGATCGCTGGCATGGCGGGCATCTACGTGGAGTTGAAGGGCGCCAAGTACCGCTTCGAGACCTGGCCACTAAACCACCTGTACTGCCAAGAGACCCTGAACCTTGGCTATATCGACACCGTCTACCGGCAGTTCTATTACACAGTCCAGGAGGCCGTGTTGGAGTTCGGGCTTGAATCGCTGCCCCAGGAAATGCGTGATGGGTACGCCGCAGACCCTCACTCCACGAAGCTGTACCGCTTCGTTGTCGGGATTCGACCTCGCCTGAAAGGTGGCAAGCAATCTGACGGCAAGACAAAGCGAAATCTACCTTGGGAGTCGATCTGGGTCGCCAAGTGCGGGACCGTTGTGAAGGAGTCTGGCTTCCATGAAATGCCGGTCATCGTGCCCCGCTGGCTCAAGATTCCTGATACGGACTATGCCCGCGGCCCCGTGTTCGACGCGCTCCCCGACATCAAGTCCCTGAACAAGGTCAAGGAGAACATGCACCTGAACATGGACATGCACATCAGCGGCATGTTCAAGGTGAAGGATGACGGGCTGATCAATCCGTCCACCATCAGATTTGGACCACGCCGGTTCATTCCCGTGGGCGACATGGACAACATTCAGCCGCTGGCTACGGGCGGCGACATCCAGTTCGCAATGAACGAAGTCGCGTCACTTCAAGGCTCTATCCGCAAGATGCTCTTGGCCGACCAGCTCGGCCCGACAGAGAAAGCAATCCAGACAGCAACGGAGGTTCAGACTCGCAACAACCAAGTGCGCCAGATTCTTGGGCCGATCTTTGCTCGGATGCAGTCTGAGTACCTTACCCATCTTGTCGAGCGTTGTTTCGGCTTGGCGGTAAGAGCCGGCCTGTTGCCGCCTGCACCGCCTTCGCTGGCCGGCCGGGAATTCGAGATCGACTACCGCTCACCGCTCGCACGCTCACAGAAGATGCAGGAGGTTGAGCAGATCGACCAGTATGTGCAGCGCGTCACGAACATTGCCCAGGCAAAGCCTGAAATCCTGGACTACATCAACTATGACAAGACGGTGCTGCGTCTGGCTGACATGCTGGGCATTGACCCCGAGATGCTTAATGACGACGACGCCGTGAAGCGCATCCGCTACACGAGGCAGAAGGCGCAGGAGGCCGCTCAGGCCCAGGCGCAACAAGTAGCGATGGCTGAGGCTAGTGCCAACGGGTCACCACCAGAATCCCTGTTCTGACAGCTCAGATTTGGTGCTGCCAGGGTCGAGATTCGATTGCTCTGTAAGTTACATTGCGGGAATGGGTTCCAATAAATGGAGGTTTAGGTGGATGACGAAGACGACAAGATCAGGCGCAACCTCGTGGTTGTTAGCGCCACAATCCTCATCGCTGCTTTCTTGGAAGTGCCGCAAAGCGCGCTGTTAAGTACGCTCGTAGGCAAGGAAGGGTCTTCGATCCCCCAGTGGAAGTTCTGGGCCGTAGGTTGCGCGCTGCTGGCGTATCTAGGAGCGCGATATCGCTTCTCCCACGAAGGTCAAAAGATGGTCAGAGCGTTGGTCGTATCGAATGAACAGTCGATGTCAGAAATGAGAGACGCTTTCCTTACGAAGATTCTTCAGCGCCACATCGATACTGGTGTTATTCATCCCGGTTTGGAAATGTTCGCAGCATTCGTGGAGAGTGCGCGGAAGATGAGAGGCGACGGGGCAGCGGTAAGGGTCATGCCCGAGTTTACTGATCTCAAAATTCCATCTGCAAAAGCCAAAGGGACCCTTCGCTTCCTCTCCAGGGGTGGTGATGAGATTGGCCAAGTGCCATTTGTGAACATTCCCGTTTCGACAAGTAGATTCAAGCTGTACTGGTTGGTGGTACGAGCGAACTGGAATGGGCTCATCTATTCGGAGGCGGGCGTTCGAAATTTATTCCCCATCCTCTTCGGAATATCGGCTGCGTCCTTGCTTGCCTGGAGGGGCGTCTATGCTTGGTACTTGTATTTGAGTTCCTGACAGCGGTTTTTCCGGTGGCGTGTCCATAAATATCGGGCAACTACCGGAGCCCGCATGACGGACAACTCACAACTCATATCAGCCGCCACCTATAAGTCAGTGTTCGTCAACACGCCCGCAGGCGTTGCGGTCCTCGATCATCTCCACCGTCTGTACTACGACAACGATTCCTTCCACAAGGACCCGTATGTTCACGCTCGGAATGCGGGACGTAGAGACGTGGTGCGTCACATCCTCGTGCAGCTCGGAATAGCCGAGAAACCACAAGAACAAGGAGACGCACATGAGTGAGGAAATCACCACACAACCAGAGTCGGCAGTGTCCGACACGCCTGATCAAGTAAATCAGGCCCCTTCGCCAACACAGAATACTGAGCCCACACCGTCAGAGTATGCATACGTTCCGCCAAAGTTCATGAAGGCAGATGGCACGCCAGACTTTGAAAAGCTGGCCAAGTCCTATGTGTCGCTGGAGAAAGGCTTCTCCAAAAAGCCGAACCTGCCTGCTGCGTCTATCGACGAGTACGACTACAAATTCGGTGAAGGCTTTGCTGTTGATGAGGAGCGCACCGCAGCATTCAAAGCTGACGCGCTCGCCAAAGGCCTGACCAAAGATCAGTACGCATGGATCATGGACACGTACTCGAAGCAGCTTCAGACAAGTCAAGCTGACGCGTGGACCGCCGACAAGGTGCAGCAGACCCTTGAAGGCGAATGGGGTACGGACTTTCAGCACAACCTGAGCGCAGCCAACAAGGCTTTTGAAGCCTTCGCACCGTCAGATGCGTCCATTGATGACCCTGTCTGGAACCACCCGGCCGTGATGAAGCTTCTCGCACGCATGGGTGCGGAACTTGGTGAAGACAGCGTCTCCTCGGTCAAAGGCACATCCGTTGGCGGTTCGATGTCCCGACAGGACATTGAGGCCATCCAATTCTCTGAGGACTACTGGAACGACCCTGCCAAGCAGCAGCTCGTTACCGCATGGTACGAGAAGAACGTGAAGTAGACCGCGCGCACTCAACCAGCAAGGAGCCTAAGGGCTCCTTTTTTCTTTGCCCGGTTGGTGGCCCAAATAAATAGCGTGGATATCAGCCTAACGCCAGGACAAGCCAAAAGCCCCGCTAGTTAGCCACTGCCATCAGGCCCTCCGTGTTTCGGAGACAAGCGCATCCGAAACACAACCATGAGGGAGGCCACGCAGATGGCTATTACTATTTCCAACAGCTTCATCACGCAGTTTTCTGCAGATGTAAAGCACGACTACCAACTCGAATCCAAGCTCTACGCACACGTCCGCAAGCGTACTGGTGTTGTCGGCAGCGACACAAAGTTCCAACGTCTGGGCGCTATCGCAGCGTACTCCAAGACTCGCAACGCCGATCTGACGGTTCTTGAACCTGCGCACAGCCAGGTCACCGTCACTCTTGCAGACAAATATGCGACTGTCCTCTGTGATGACCTCGACTTGCTCAAGACAAGCGTCGATATCAAGCGTGAGTACGTCAAGGTCGTGTCCAAGGCGCTCGCTAAAGCACAGGATGAAATCATCCTTGCTGCTCTTGCTGCAGGCTCAATCACTGCCACGACAAACAGCGGTCCGCTGACTATTGCTCGCCTGACTGAAATCAAGCGCATCTTCGACAACAACGCTGTTGACGCATCCGACCGAATCATGGTCATTGGTGGTGCCGGCATGGAAGACTTGCTCGGTGAAACGAAGGTCACGTCCTCGGACTACGCCAACGTCAAGGCACTCGTTATGGGTGATGTTGACACGTTTATGGGCTTCAAGTTCGTTCAGGTTCCTGACGCGTACCTCACGCTCAACACAACGCCAACTCCAGACACGCGCCTCTGCTTTGCGTTCCACAAGGACGCACTTGGTGTCGCAGTCGGTTCTGAGCTGCGTACGTCCATTGAATGGTCTCCTGACAAGCACGCATGGTGGGTCAAGGGTGTTCTCTCCATGGGAGCAGGCATCGTCGATACCACTGGTGTCCTTGAGTTCGAAGTAGACATCTAAGCGATTCAATCTCGCAAGGGGCTCCCGATGTGGAGCCCTTTTTTCCCGCCTCCGCTACCTCAGTGCAAATAAATACCGGGCACTCATGGAGTACCCCGAATGGCAGGAAAACTAGAAATCATCAACGTGGCGCTGGGCAGAATCGGCGCCAACGACATCATCTCCCTCGACGAGGGAACCACCGAACAAAAGCTTGCGATTGCGTTCTACGAAACGTCCCGAAAGGCGCTGCTCCGCGAACACACATGGAACTTCGCCGTCGCTGATGTGGAGCTTGCACGGCTTGCCTCATACACGCCATTCCAGTTCGCCTACACGTACCAGCTACCCGCCGACTGCCTCAGGTTGATTGAAGTCTATGACTGCATTGACTACAGGCGACAAGGCAGCACCGTCCTTTCGGATGAGACCAGCTGCAAGGTTAGATACGTCAAGGATGTTGAGGATTCGAGTCAGTGGGATGCCTCATTCACCGACGTGTTTTCCTATCGACTTGCTGCAGACATGGCCTATCCGTTGACGAAATCGCAGTCGGTCGCTGACAGCTTGACCTTGCTGTACGGGCAAAAGCTCAAGGTTGCTAGGCACATCGACGCGACTGAGGATGTCCTCAACACGATGGGTGGACAGTATTCGTCAATCATCGCCGTGAGGTTCTGATCCATGGCGATCCTGGATTCATTTCAAACCAGCTTCGAGTACGGGGAACTGTCTGAACGGCTCATCTCACGTATTGATCTTCCTGCATACCGCAAGGGGCTCAAGACCCAGGAGAACAGCTACACGTATCTGCACGGTGGAGCGACGAAGCGGAGAGGCACTCTGTTTCTCGGAGAGGTCCGAGATTCGAGCGAGGCAGGACGGCTGATCCCATACACCTATGACCCACAAACAGTCTTCATGCTTGTGCTCAACGGTGGAAAGATCGAATTCCTCAAGAACGGAGGCTTTGTTGAGTCGTCTCCCGGTGTCCGCTACGCGCTGACCATTCCCTATTCAGAGGCGGAGCTGCCAGAAGTGAAATACACACAGCCTGGCAACACGATGTTCTTCGTGCATCCGGCGCACCCTCCCAAGCAGCTTGCACGAATCACCGATACGAATTGGACGCTCACGGACATCCCGTTGATCTACAACGCAGTTTCAGACGTCACCTTCGCCAATGCCTTCGTCACCTTCAAGATTATCAACGGCGCAACACCATTTGTGGTTGGGCAAAGCTTCCAAATCACGACGACAGCCGGTGCAATTAGCGCAATTACTGGACCAACCGCTGGTGCAGGTGATGGGCAGATCGCTGCTGTTGCCTCCATGTCCGGTAGCACGACCTCTGAGACCTGGACGATAACCTGCACCTTTGCGTCTGCTGCACGTCAAGAGTGGTCTGTCGTCGGTTCCGTTTCGGGAGCTGCGAAGGCTTACTGGAAGTCCGGCAACTATCCCCAGTCAATCGCCGTTTTCGAGCAGCGCCTGTTCTTTGGGGGAAGCCCACAGTTTCCGCAGCACATCTGGGGAAGCGCCGCTGGCGACTTTCTGAACTTGACCGTCGGCAATCGGGAAAGCGATGCCGTCATTGTCCAAATTGCAGGCAACGACTACAACTCGATCACCCACATGGTCGGCGCAAGGCAGCTTCAGCCGCTGACAAGCTCGACAGAGTTCAGCTTCTCCGGGCCAAACACATCTGCAATCTCAGGCATTGCGGCGAACATCATCAAGGATCACACCAAGCATGGATCGAACCACGTCCGACCGTTGCGAATCGGAAGGGAGACAGTGTTCCTTCAGCGTGACGGCAAGAAGGCGAGGGCAATCAGCTACTCGGTAACTGAGGATGCGAACGTTGCTCCCGACATCACGATCTTCGCTGAGCACCTGTCACGTGCCGGCACGTTCAAGGACATGGCGTTTGCAGCCTCACCCGACTACATCGCTTGGGTGGTGCGGAGTGATGGGCAGCTTCTTTCGCTGACTTTGGCACGGGAATTCGAGACGACGGCTTGGGCTCGCCACGTTACCGATGGCAGCTTTGAGTCTGTTGCGACTGTCCCTGGCGATGGTGTTGATGACGTGTACGTGATCGTTCAGCGCGAGGTCAATGGTGATACGAAGCGCTACGTTGAAGTCTTCGACTACACCGACACAGACATTTGCTACTCAGACTGTTCGACGGTGTATGACGGCGCTCCAGCGACGGTCATCACTGGTCTTTCGTACCTCATCGGGAAAGCCGTCACTGCGATTGCGGATGGAGTCGTTCATCCGGACATGACAGTGAGTGATACGGGAACTATTGAGCTTCAACAGGCGGCGTCTTACGTGATCATCGGCCTTCCGTTCACCACGACCATTGAGATGCTGAATCCCGAGTTTGGGGATGCAACGGCTTCGTCTCAAGGGAAAAAAATATCTGTCACGGACATCATTGTTCGCTTCCAGGACACAGTCACGGCTCAAATAAATGACCACGACATTCCATTTCGCACGAACACAGGCGGTCTTGACAGTGTGATCGAGCCATTCACTGGCGACAAGAGCGTCAAGAGCCTTGGATGGCGCTCTCCAAACAACATCAAGATTACATCCAGTGCGCCGACACCGCTTACGGTTCTTGGTGTCATCGTGCGCGCCGCTGTGAACTGATCCGACGCACTCGGCTAAGGGGTCTCACTAAATAGGTCTTCATTGACTTTGCGTGCCCTCATGCCAATCCGTAGCGCCACCCTCGACGATATTCCAACAATGATTGCAATTGGGCGCGAGATGCACGAGGAGAGTGTGTTCAGCCCGTACTCCTTCGATATCCCGACACTGACTCTTCTGATGAGCCGCCTGATTAAAGGCGATCACGGCATCGCTTTGGTCGAGGAGGTTGATGGCGTTGTTGTTGGTGGCTTCCTTGGCGTTGTCTGGCCGCATTTCTTCGGCCCTGACTTGCAAGCTTCCGACCTGGCTCTCTTTATCCGTCCTGAGTATCGGGGTGGCTCAGCAGGATTCCGTCTGATACGGGCATTCATTACAGAGGCAAAGGCGCGCGGCGCAGCGCAAGTGGTCTTAGCTAACTCGACTGGCATTCAGCCTGAACGGGTAGCGGGTCTTTTCGAGCGTGTGGGCCTACGGCAGGTTGGCTATGTGTACTCGCTCAACTTGAAGGGGGAGTAGAACTATGTGCGTAACTGGAGTAATGGCCGTTGCAGGGTTGGCAAGTTCGGTGATGTCCGCATCGGCTCAAGAGGATGCTGGAGAGGCTGCGGCTGCGGAAAGACGGGCTCAGGGTCAATCAGCACTCTATGAGGGCGCACTAGACCAAGAACTCCGCAATCTTGAAGCCAAAGACATCTCGACCGCTGCCCAAAATGAGGCTGACAACATCAAGCGGCAGGCCATGCTGATTCGAGGCCAGATGCGCGTCGCGCAGTCTGGATCAGGTGTTGTCATGGGTGAGGGTTCGGCTCAGGCTGCTTTCGACCAGCTCGACACCCTGTCTTCTGCAGATGCTCTCGCTGCTCTGTTCTCAGGGGTCAACAAGTCGGTATCAACGCGTGCTTCTGGACGCTTCTCCTATGAGCGTGGACAGCAAACCAAACTGGCCGGCGAGCGAGCTGCGCAGAGTATCTCCCAGACTGCTGAGGCTCAGGCGACAGGCACCCTGCTTGGCGGCGCTCTCAAAGCCGGTACCGCACTGTACGGCACTAGCACCCTCGGCAAGTCGCCAACCAAGTAACAGGAGCGCCAATGCCCATCAAGATTCCAGACAACCTACTCAGTAGACCCCAAACTCCGGGTGCAGGCGACCCTGGCCCAGATCCAACCCGTGTTTTCGGCAACCAGCAGGAACAATTAAGCCTTCTCCCGGGTGTCCCAAGAGGAGTTGGCGGGATGCCCAATGAGCACGCGGGTTCAGAAGGTACAGCACAGGCGCGTGCCTTTGAGGTGGTGAACCAGTCCCTGCAGAACGCGGGTGAGTACATTGAGAACCTGCGTGGTGCGGAGGAGGACAGCCGTGCGAAGCTCATGTTCCTTGAAGTGGAGAAGAAGGATGCTGAGATTCGGTCACGCCTGGATGCGGACCCAGAGTACGGCAAAAAGCCAACCGCTGAGCAGCAGAGCATCTACGAGATCGAGCGTGACACGGCCATTGACGCCATCCGCCAGGGCGTCAACATTACGCACAAAAAGATCGTCAAGAGCGTCGAGGACGGTGTTGACCAGTACAAGGCTCGAAGCTCGGCCGACTATCTTGAACGGGTCGTGAAACCACGAGTAGTGGCTGAATCGAGGATCAACGACGCCAAAAGCGACGGGATCGTCATTGACACGGTCACCGTTCAACCCACGCCAGAGAACGTGGACAAAGCTGCGACCAATATTCTGGCACGGTACAGCAGTGCAGAGGCGTATGCGAAATACGGTGCTGCCGGTGCCGTCCAGCTGCGTGCTGCGGCGATTGCAAAACTTGAGAGTGCGGCCTTGACCGGCTTTCAGGAGTCCATGGCGTCGTCTCCCATCGCATCATTTTCGGGACAGTTGATCAGCACGGAGAACATGAAGCAAGGCGAAGTGTCATTGCTGATTGCAGACCAGAAGCTCAGATTCCAGAACTTGGTCGCCAAGATTCCAATGACGGAGCAGGCGAGGGCAGTACTGATAAACAAGGGCGAAAAATACATCGACGACTACGCAAAAAGGTCAGTGAATGACCACAACGCGATGGTCAAGGAGCGCGACAAGGCTCGTCTTGAGCGTGTTCAAGACACAGTTGACACGTGGGCGGTTCAGCTTGGAGTCGTTGCTCGCAACGGGAAGCTCTCTGAGAAGGTTGCATTCTCGGAGTTCAGCAAGCTCATCGCAAATCCGGACATCGCCAATGACCCGCAAGCAGTCAAGAAAGCGTACGTCGCGTTTGACAGGGTCAGCGACGAGATTGCGCAGCAGAGGCGACATGCGGAACGGCTCGCAAGTGATGCACGTACACGGCAAAGCATCAACCAACTGCGAATTGACAATGGCGTGGCTGTTAGCTCGGAGGGAGCAGATCAGGTCTGGAAGAAGAACGGCACGCTCAAGAGCTTCTTCGACAACGGCAATGTCCTGTCACCCTCGCATCTGCAATTCATTGACAAGACAGGAGCGGTGCCAACGTCAATTCTTGGCTCCATCCAGTCCGACCTCAGCAGCTCAGATGCACGGGTGCAGCAGCGCGGTATCCAGAATCTGATGCAAATCAAGGGCACATCCTCACGCGCTCAGCTCGCTCTGTACAGGGAGATGCCTGACGACTTTGCGGGCGTCATCAATCGCTTGGAGAACGGGCAGACGCCAAAAGAGGCACTCGCATTCCTCACCCGACCCCGCAATACCCCCGACGTGGAGAAGAAGCTTCGTAATGAGGCCCGAAATGACAAGGTTCTGAAGGAGGTTGACGGCTGGATGAAGGACATTCCGATCAACGGCGGTGACAAGCTCAATCCGGCCAACATGAGCAATGCGCTCAAGGGGCAACTCCAGGAGCAATGGGAGGATGCCTACGCCCGTGCCAATGGCGACAAGGCTTTGGCCAGGGACTTGTTCACTCAGGATTTGTCCAAGAATCGGGAGATCGGGTACTCAAAATTCAGCAAGAAGATTGAGAAGCGGCCGCTCACAAATTTCGTCGGCTCCAAAGAGGTCGCCACGACGCTCATCAACAACGACTTGCCTGAAACGAAAGGCAAGGACATCACTCCTGTTTTCAGCGGAATGCTTGTGGTTGACGGTCAGTCGGTTCCGACCTACGACATCTATGTCAAGAACGAAGCTGGACTGCAGACGCTCGTGAACCCAGGTCGGCCCTTCTACACGACTCGGGAGCTTGTGGCGAAGGAGGCAGATCGACTGCGAGACGCAGACATGCAGAAGTCAATCGCTGCGTCGGAGGAGTTGAAGGAGAACCGCCGGTACTGGGAAAACAAGAAGCCGAATCCCATCACGCGCGGTCACGCGCAACAACCTGCGTCCAAGTAACCATGCCATTGATTGAAACTGAAAAATGGGGATCGACTGTTGAGGTTGACCCCGCAGCACCAGCCAACAAGCCAAAGCCAAAGACCGGATTTGTAGATGGATTGGCGGCGACTTGGCAGCAGGAAAGCATCTACGTCCCGAGCAAGGTTCGCCCATCACTTGAGTACGCTGATGATCCGACGTTCGACTACAAGCAGTATGACAAAGCGCTCTGGCCGTTGCTGGCTGCAGCTCGCAATCAGGCTCATGCTGACGACCTTGTGGCGCAGTACGAGAAGGAACGCGCCAACAAGGAGACCATGGACAACCAGTCCTTTGTCACGGGCTTGAGCACGAATGCGCTTGTTGGGATGACAAATCCGCTGAACCTCATTGGACTTGGCCCTGCAAGCTCCATTGGCGCTGCGGCGGTGAAGGGTGCTGCAGGTGCCGCACTTGGTACCGCGCTCACAGAGCCCATTCTTCATTCGCACCAGGTAAACCGCTCAGGCATGGACTCGGTTTTGAACATTGGTGGAGCCGCAACGTTCGGCGCACCGCTGGGTGCGGCCGGCAAGGCGATATCGAACAAGCTTTCCCTTGGAACATTCGGTGGACAGGCATCTCTGCCCCAGCTCAATCCGATTGCTGAGGTCATCAAGCAGGATTCGATTGGTGCTGCTCGTGTCGTTGAGCGCTCCATGGCTGATGCCAAGATTGCCAGACTTCCGGAGTGGATGACTCGCTTCGCACTCCTTGGCGACTTGAGTCGGTCCACCAATCAGCGCCTGTCAACGTCATCGTTCACCGCATCCCGAAACGCCGCCAACTTGCTCTTGAGACAGAACCTTGCGACCGCAGAGAATCTATCCGGGACCGCGAATCAGGTGCCCATTGAGATCGCGGTGGGGCAGCGGTTTGGTGAGGCCGCTACCCATCTCATGCAGACGGACGCAAACCTTCGGTCTGCATGGTTCACGAAGGTGGAGGGCGGCACGTACTCACAAGAGGACATCCTGGCGGAACTGCGCCGAATTGATCCTCAACTTCCGGACGACTATCGCATTACAGAGACGACCTTTGACAAGCTTTTGAAGGCGTACATGGCGGATGCATCTGGTATGACGGGCACCATGCCCGAGGTTGTCCAGCGCGTCGAAGCCGGTGCAAAGGTGAGAGAGGCGCTCGACGCCGACAAGATCGACTTCAACCTCGTGAGCAAGGACACGCTCATCGACATTGCTACTGGCGAACGAGTCGTGAAGCCTGAGAACAGTCCGGATGCGATTGCGCTCAAGAAGCTTCGAGAAGATCGTGCCGTGCTGGCCTCACAGCTTGATGACGCCCGGAAGTCAAAGGCGGGTAAGCCAGCCCTTGACCAGATTCGAGCTGTTACTAAACAGCACGACGCTGATATTGAGCTAAGAAAAACGGCTCTCGCCCAGCGCAAGGCTGACTATGAGACGCTCATTCCCAGCTCAAAGACGCACAAGTTCGCCTATGAGGATGGTTCGCACTACCTGTCCCGCGTGTTCGACAAGGGCCGCATCCTCCGTGACCGCGAGGGATTCACGGCCGGTCTGATCGACGGTTGGATTGCTCGTAACCCTGGCATGGACATGGCTGATGCTGATGTAGCCGACAAATTGAGGTCACAGGCAGACCTTGTGGTTGACAAGCTGCTTGGAGATGACGGGGTCGTGTCGCTCGGGGATCTGAAGCAAAACTTGGATCTGCCCGGTAAGTACGTGAAGGATAGAACGCTCGCGATTGACGACGTCTACCTCACGAAATGGATGCACGATAACGTCCTTGCGACGGAACTCCACCACCTGTCACACGCCACGGTTGATGCGGAGATGGCAAAGCACGGTATCCGCTATGACGACCTCATTAGCAAGATCAATGAGGAGTTCAAGGCAAAGGTGGAGCAGATTACCGCCAATAATCCGGATGGCGCAAAGACGGCCAAAGCGATCAATGCCCTTGCCAGTGAGCGTGACAAAGACATCGAACAGCTGGACTACGTGATGCGTAAGCTGAAGCGCAGATCAAGTGTGCCAGGCGACATGACATCCACTTCTTTGGCAAGCTGGGTGAGTCGAGCAAACCGAGTCTCAGGTATGGCGCAGCTTGGTTCATCAGCGTTCCCGAACTCGCTCGGTGATGTGGCATCAATCGCCAGGAATTTCGGTATCAGCAATGTCATTCGCACGATGTTGCGTGGTGTGTTCGACAGTCAATTCAGAAAGGACATCACTGCGAATGCGAAGCAAGTTGGGATCATGACCGACTTCATCAACCAGACCGTCAGGAACATTCACGTGGACGAGATGATGAATCAATCGCTCGACCCCAACAAAGGCTTCAAGAGTGTCGGATTGCAGCGGGTTGACAACGCTCTAGACCGTGCGTCCGACGTCTTCAGCAAGGTCTCGCTCATTGAGCCGTGGGCAAAGATCGGCAGGACAGTCGCATCTACGGCATCCACACAGCACATTATCCAGTCGGCTGCGAAAGGTTGGTCAAGCCTTTCCAAGACGACACAGATGGACATGGCAAAGTTCTATATCGACGAGGACATGCTGTCGAGAATCCAAGCGCAGTTGGCAGTACACGCGGACGACGCTGAAGGCTTCAAGTTCCCAGGCACCGAGAAATGGACTGACGCGGAAGCGGTGCGAGTCTTCAAAGCCAGCGTCTATGCGCACTCGGAGCACGCGTTGAACATTCCGAGTATCGGCTCCGGCAGTCAGTGGATGACAGACACGCTGGCTGGTCGAATCTTCATGCGCTTCAAGTCCTTCAACAACGCTGCTCATGAGTCAACGTTCTTGGCATCACTGCAGAATCGTGAGGTCAGTCGTGTGGTGACCGGCACCCTCAACTACAGTTTCTGGGGATTCCTGTCTGTGTACGCCTATGACACGATCACAGGTCGTCCAAGCGGAATTGACGACTACTTTGGAGATTCGGAGAGGGCGACACGCACTGCATGGAAGATGTTCACGAAGACTGGATATGTTGCAGCAGGTCAGGACGCATTCGTGTCTGCGTCGAAGGCAGTTGGCAAGGTGCCTGGGCCGATGGGTGAGCAGTGGCGTCAGGCATTCCCTGTCGGCTTGGAGAACGAACTGTTTCCAAAGTATGAGGATGTCTCGACGGCAGAGAAGCTACTTGGCCCGACCTATGGCTACGTCTCGAAGGCTGCCAAGGGCATTGGTGGCGTGATGGACGGCGATATGGGTGACAAGGACATTGGCAATATTCGCTCTGCAATTCCGGGACAAAACATTGGCTGGCTCCGTCGTGGCATCGACTTCATCGAGGAGTACCTGGGTGGTCGAAAGGCTGACCGCTTCGCCACCTCTCAATAAATACGTGGCAACTACATGCCACAACTTTGAGAGCAACACGCACATCAGTCCTAAACGGTTCAGGTAAGACCCGCAAAACTCAGCCCCGTTTGACGGTCAAGGGCGGCGCATCTGAAGTCTTCAGCCGTTCAAACGCGACACGGATTCCAAAGCGCATCGAGGCGCTCTTCATCACGTTTGCTGACACGCGCAGCAACTCGCTCCTCCTGTCGAGGGACGAACTCGACATCAACCCTGCAACAAAGCTTTTGCCCAATGAGGAGAAGGAAGCCCTCGTCAAGTACTGGCCTCAATTCAGGGAGAACCAGCAGCTCGCACGGGAGATTCGTGAGAACCGCGAACGGGACATGCAGCTCGTCCTGAAGGCCCAGAAGGACGCATCGTTGATCCGCAAGAAGGAAGGGCTCGACAACATGACGACGCCAGAACGTCTAAAGGCTGTCAGCCATGTCATGGTCAAACAAGTCGAGAACGCCGCAATCACCCTCAGCGTGATGCACCCCGATGAGGTTCACACAGACCCTCTTACCGCAGCTCTCTACAAGAGCCGTGTGCAGTACGTCCGGGACTTCATTTGGATCGCCAAAAACCTTGTCGATCTCTCCGATCGCCTGGAGGAGTACACAACTGACGATATGCAGTCTGTGGAGCTTACTAATGAGGCCCAGGAGATGCTGAGACAGGCAGATATAGCACTCATAAGGAAAGGGGCCGGTCATCTCTCCGCCTCTCAGGTAGTACTGGATGGCGACGGCGGCCAGTAAGCCCAAGAAACCAGCCAATTCGCTTCAAAAGCTCCCGTCTTACGTTGCCCCGGTCAAGGCCGTCACGTG
Organism: Pseudomonadota bacterium; assembly: GCA_040385105.1. Taxonomy (GTDB): domain Bacteria; phylum Pseudomonadota; class Gammaproteobacteria; order Burkholderiales; family Burkholderiaceae_C; genus JACMQX01. The sequence goes on along the minus strand of JAZKHY010000017.1, from coordinate 29,503 downwards.
CACGTTCCATCAGTTCTTCGCAGTCTGGGCGAACCTGCAATCGCCGCAATGGGACATTCCGTCCCTTCACATCGACATCCTCGATTTTCTGAGTGGGCACAGGGATTGGGAAAACAAAACAGGTGTCATCCAGATTTTCCGGGGAGCGGGCAAATCGACCATCGTCGGCTTGTTTGTGACGTGGATGCTCACCCAAGACCCGACTCTGAGGTTCCTCATCCTGTCAGCGGACAAGAAGACGGCGACCAAGATTGCGGCTGACGTGGCGAGCATTGTGCAGCGCCACCCGTTGGCAAAGCATCTTCACGGCCGAGAAAACGTGTGGCGTTCGGACACGCTGGTTGTGGAAGGCTCCACCGACGGCCGCAACCCGTCTGTGACCAGCTGGGGTGTCATGTCGAACGTCACTGGTTCACGGGCTGACTGGATCATCTACGACGACACCGAAGTTCCAAAGAACTCCCGCACTGAGACTGAGCGTGAGCAGCTCCGCGAGCGCCTCGATGAACCAACCCACATTCTCGTGCCCGGTGGCTATGAGCTATTCGTAGGCACACCACACAGCTTCGACTCGATCTACCCTGAAATCCTGGGTGAGAGTGCCAAGGACGAGCCGTTTCGGACTGGTGCTTCCAGTCTGAAGATTCCTGTGATGTCCGACGTTGAGGGTGAATTCCCTCAAATCCGCGGTACTCCCGTCTGGCCAGAGCGATTCGGCCTGGCTGAAATCAAGAAGCGGGCACTTGGCTCTGCCACGAAAGGCCACTTCCTTTCGCAATACCTTCTGCAGCCGTACAACCCTGACGATACGGTTCTAGACCCGACTTTGATCGCTGTCTACACCGGCGACATTGAGGTTCATGCGGCAAACGGGGCGACTCTGGCGAAGGTCAACGGTACGCGCGTCATGGGGGTCTCTTGCTTCTGGGACCCGTCCTCTGCAAAGCTTTCCACCGACGACAGCGTCTTGGCAATCGTCTTCACGACAGACGACGGCCACTACTACGTACATCGCACTGCGAAGCTCGAAGGGGATGTGCACGAGCAGCTTGAGCAAGTCATGGCCGTGATGAAGGCCTGCGAGGTTGCGCACGTGATCATTGAGACGAACGGAGTTGGCGAGTTCTTGCCTGCAATGTTCCGTAAGGCGGCGACCGGATCTGGTTTGACTTGTGAAGGCCGACACACGAGCCAGAACAAGCTGCAGAAGATCATGCAAGCGTACGAAGTCCGGTTGTCGGGTGGCTTCATCCACGCTCAGAAGTCGGTCATGGACTCTCCATTCCGTACACAGCTTCGGGACTTCAATCATAGGACGGTTGGTCGAGGCAAGGACGACTTCATTGACTCAGTAGCAGCAGCGATATTGGCGCAACCCATACGCATCAAGGCTGGACATTACGGCGAGCGCAGCGCTGTTTGGCAGCAGCACATGGGTGATGGATTCGAGGCGCCTATGGACAGCGTCTCAATCTGAAGGGCACAAATAAATAGCTCTCACAACAGGAGTGAGAGTAGATGCCCGTTTTATCCCAAACACCAAACAACACGTACGTAGGAAACGGCAGCGTCACTGTCTTTGCCTACACATTTCGAATCCCAGACGAAGAGTCACTGCGAGTACTCGTCGATGGCGTCGAGGTCGTATCTGGCTTTTCAATTTCAAACGTCGATAGCAATGGCGGTGGCAACGTCACCTTCAGTGTGGCACCTGCTGCAGACGCCGAGGTTCGACTCGAACGCGCCATCAGCATTTCTCGTGAGACCGACTATATCGAGGGTGGTGCGCTTGCTGCGCAAGTTCTAGACAACGACTTCGACCGTGTCGTGATGATGGTTCAGGACTTGAACGCCATCACGGTCAAGACTGTTGGTGACGACATCATCGACGGCGATGGACGCATCCTCACAGACCTTGTTGATCCAATTGATCCGCAGGATGCAGCGACAAAGCATTATGTAGACACCGCTCCTTCAGGAGCTGCAGTTGCAGCCGCAATCTCAGCCTCAGAGGCAGCGGCTTCAGCAGCGTCAGCGGCCGCATCTGTTGTCGGGTACAGCTTCTTCCCAGCGACTCAGTACGGGGCAACAGGTGACGGTTCAACCGACGACACTGCGGCGATTCAAGCGGCAATCGATGCTGCTGGTGCTGATGGTGGTGGCACAGTCTGGATTCTCCCTGGCGACTACAAGATCACTGCCACGCTTACCAATCCGTACAACAACGTCAAGATTTCTGGCGCTGGCTCAACCATGGGTCATAACGGTGGAACGGGCGGTGTTTCTGCGACCAAGCTCCTTTGGTACGGTTCTGGTGGCGGCACGATGGTCTACTGCTACACCCCCGAAGCGGGCGGCAATGCAAAGCGCACAGGCCACGGAGTTACGGGCGTCGAGCTCGATGGTCGTGGTGTCGCCGGGATCGGCCTCAGCCTGATGTCCATAGACAAGGGCGTTTTCCGAGACCTACACGTTAAGGAGACGACCATCACGGCGTACAAGTCGTCTTGCTACAGCCAAGGCGATCTCGCTGATCCGCCTGACACCCAGAACTGCCACTTTGAGCAGTGCAGCTTCACCCAGAACACGAATGCTGCGTCGCAGAACGCACATGGCTTCTGGCTGACGAGTGAGAACCCAGCGACTGCGCTGGCGAACACGAGCTGCAACGTCTTCAGCCTGTGCTTCGGGCAGATTTGGGATGGCAATGGCTTCAAGCTCACAGACGCTGACAACAACGACTTCTACCGCTGCCGCGTGTTCAGAGTCGGGACGAATCCAGGTGTGCTAATTCAAGGTGCGACGAGTAACAGCAATCATTGGTGGGGACTAGCTGTCGGCGGCGCTAGCGGCATCCGCCTCGAAGGCGTTGCGAGTGGATTCTCTGGGAACCCTGTCGATAACTGCTTCCACGCTCTAGATCAGTCCAATGGCACGCAAGCGCCCGTTCTGGATGGATCGTTCCGCTACTACGCCACGTATGACGATGGCCGGCATGAAGGGGCGTATTTCATGAAGGCATCCTTCGGCGGCGATCTTTACACGTCGCTTCAGGGTCGTCTTTTGCATCCGGCCGATGTGCCGATCTACATCAAGCCCGCGACTGGCATCGCACTCCAGACGGAGTATGGTGGTCATGAGTGGTCGATTGACCAGGTGGGTGAAAATCTTCGGCTCCGTAAGGTGACAGGTGCTGGCGGCGTTCTGCTTTCCGAAACCGGCGTCGCTGCCGGTCCAGTGACTGCGGGTGGAGATATCTCCACAGGAGTTACCGCACGGACAACTCAGCCTGCAAACGTTCCGTTGTACGTGGTGCCCTCGGACGGAAACATTCTCCGTTCGATTTATGGCGGGCATGAATGGGCACTCGACAACGCAGGTGCTGACTTCCGCATTCGCAAGGTGAGCGGCACAGGCGGCTACATCTTGAACTTAGGACTTGGCTTCGACGCTGGCGGCGGAATTTACCGGGTCAACGGCCTACAGGTTGTCAAGGCACGGGACACAGGGTGGGCGGCAATGACAGGCACAGCCAACAAGGGTACGTCGTATGCCACGGGCTCGATCACCCTTGTCCAGTTGGCAGAGCGAGTGAAGGCGCTACAAGACTCGTTGACAGGCGACACCGGGCACGGGTTGATTGGATCATGATAGACGGCGGTTTCACGACATTTCAGAAGCACTTTCAGACGGTGCTGACCACGATTACCTCGGCGACGATCCTCTTCTGTGCTGGCTACATCTATGACGCCTCGAAGGAGCAGGCGGTGATGGCGGCCAACATGCAGGCGCTCACAAGTCAGATCGCCAAGTTGGAGATGAAGCTCGATCAGTTTCAGGGTAGCTATGTCACTCGCTTGGAGCACAAGGATCACGAGGACCGACTACGCAGGCTGGAACGACGCTAAGCGGCTTGCTCTCAGTTCGGGAATAATGAATTGGTGTGCACTGAGCTTGGAGAAATGAATGGGCCCCACGCCAATTGACCCGTTTGGACCGAATGGAAAGAAGTCTAGGAAGGCGTTCGGGCATCTGCACGAGTTTTCTAGTCTTCAAAATTCGTTTGACGCATTCTTGGCGACCCCCATGCATCACTTTGCTGGTATCACATCAGATGCCAAGATGCTTGAAAGGTTGGCCGGTGAACAGTCGTCTATCCAGCGTCAATTCGAAGCGATGAATTCTGACGCTAAGCGTATTAGCGATGCGCTGGGCCGCAGTTTCGAGCAGCGGTCGCTGGAGGCGATTATCGGACTTTCGAACACGATTGACTCTTGGGCAGAGAAATTCGGAACGGCCGTTTCAGCGTCTACCGCACTGGATGAGCTTGCGAAGCATGTGGCGTCTGACAGCGCGTTGTTCTCTTTGTCGCAGAACGCTTTCTCTGCAGAGTCGCTTCGCATGCACTTTAATCCTGATCTCAACCAGATCGCGCGCCTGGCAGCGCAATCTGACGATATCTGGGAACGAGTCAGCGACGCCTTTGCGAACCCTCCGACACCGCAGGTTGTTAGTGAAAAGGGAAATGAAGTTGTCTCTCAGGTTATTGCTGGGGATGACCACGCGACTGCGGCAGGCGTACTTAGGAATGTCGTCGCCAAGATTGAAAAGATTCCCGATCAGCGCCTGCGTATTTTCCTGTCGCTTTTTTACGTCCCGTGGCTGGCGAAGGCGCTTGCGGCTATTGCGCTGACGGCCATTGGGGCTGCGCTAGGAGCCGCCTTCGCGCCCATTGCGCAGGACATGCACAATGAACGAAAGGAAGCAGCGCTCCGAGCAAAAGTGGACAAGGCTTGTCGAGAGACTATCCGCAACGTGATAGGTGATGCACGCTTGCTGTCTAACGTCAGGATTGTTACGTGCAAGCGCGACACTCTTCACATAAACCCCAAGCCGCGTTCACCCGTGATTGGCACGCTAGTCTTTGGGGACATAGTCGAAGTTCGTGAGCGCAAGGGAAACTATGTCTATATTTTCAAAGCTGGTACTCCGATATCCCCGGCGGCCGAAGGCTGGGTATCTACCCGCCATCTGAGGAAAATGGACAAGTAGTAGCGGGACGCTATGCCAACGGCAATCCTTTCTCATCCATTCGAGCGGCAATCTTTTGCATTAATGATTCTGAATTTCTGAAAATGAGGTGTGCCTCAGCATCGGTGTGTATGGTCTCAGTATGTAGTGTTGGATTGCGTTGCGCATCCTTAATCGCTGTGAGTTGTTGATAAACATCCTGAAAGAAAGCGTGTTCACTCCACTTTTTCGCGCCGATAGGAGAGCGGCTTTCAATACCTTTTCGTATTGAATCAAGCCACTGACCCCAATTGGGGTTGTTTTGGGGTGCTAGTGCCAGGTTTGCAGATATGGCCTTCAACACTATCTCTACGGCGCGCATGAGGTGAAATACCGCTGCGGTGCTGCGCCCCAAGGATAGGCACTTTGCGGCTTCATCGATGTCGTAAACAGCCCTCGGAAATTTCGCGCGAATCATTTCTCCAAAGTGCGGGAGTTTTGGGGCAAAAAGGCTTGCGTCACGGGCGTCCAGTACGAGCATGAACTTTGCTCCGACCTCATCGGAAAGGCGCGATTGGATGTTGAAAAGCATTTCCCTGTAGTGACGGACCCTCACTGCACCTGAGTCATGCATTTTGAGCGCTCTTTCCACAGCAATCGCGGTCATCGGTGCATCAAGTTCATTTGCGGCCGCAAGCAGTTTCACATAGCTAGGTCGCATGGTGGGAAACAATTTCCCGAAATCCATTTCCTGATCTGCGACTGGCATAGCCTCTACGAAATGCAAGTTGCCGGAAATTGAACTCAATCCAGACAGGGCGCGCAGTAGGGCATCGGGTTTGAACTGCAGCATCGAATGACTCCGGAAAGCGCTAAGGAAGAGGATGCTACAACACAGTGTCATTTCGTGGAGGAGAAGGAGGAGGGAAAAAAGGGGCTGTCAATCGACAGCCCCGAAGGCGATGGGTTTCACGTTGTTGACTGCGTCTAAAACCCAACGAAAGCCGCAGGTGCTCTGGAATCGGTTCTAAATTTTCAGCATTCGAGATTGATTCCGGTTCGGCATCTGTGAGCACCCAAATCCGATCACCTCACGATGAAGCGTAGGAATATCTAGATTCATGCCGTGCCTAGAGTGCTGGTCCGGCGCGTCGGCCGGACATGAAAAAGGGCAGCGGTTTTGGCTGCCCTTGGTCATTACGCTTCCAGGAACGTGATGAACCGGGTCACCCGCGTCTGCAGTTTCTGCAGGTCTTCGAGAGTGACCTTCTTCTGCAGAACCGCTTTTCCGAGTTGCTCGTCAATCCGGTCGATGAGGTGCTTTTCGACCTTCGGGGCTTTGGGAGCCTTGGGGGCGGTCTTTGCGGGGGTTGCTGTAGTAGCCATTTGAAGTCCTTAAGTTGAATATCGGTTGGAATTAACCGATAGATTTATTCTATTAAGAACCCCAAAAAAGTACACATTTAGTAGTAGTTAATTTTGGGCAAATTTTGTCACTGGAACCAGTACGCTGCATTCTTCATTTAACTTTGGAGAGAGAAGATGAACAAGATGCAGAAACTCTCGGCCGCCAGTGCTGGGGCGATGCTGGTGCTATTGGTGCAATTAACTGGACGTGATCAGTTGACTGACGAACTTTCGAAAGCAGCGGCGATAGCGGCACTTGCTTTGCCGTCAAATGTCACCCTTGCCATGTTCGACGTTAAGTTGTTTGGTGCGACCTATAGGAATGGGGCAGCGGCAATTTGGTTAGTTTACTTGTTGACTGGAATTTTCCCAATCTTTGCATTGGGCTTCTTGGCCGCGCATTTCGGCTTAATCGCCTTTGTGTCGTTCGTGGTGGGCCTCTTTATGTCAGTGTTGCACGCGATAATATGGTTCGGTTCGGTGGGGCATGACAAAGCCATCGAGTAGACAACTAGCACTCGTCTGGTTCAATTCGACGGCTCGTGCCGCCCCGGAATTCCACGTCGATGAAGCGTTCCTCTTTGGTGCCTTCCAGAGTGCGGCCTCTGGGATAGAGGGTGATTCGCTCCGTGACTGAATGGATGGCTGCGGACAGTTGCTCTCGCAGTGTCCGGAGTTCCGCCTCATCCTTGGTGTGCTTCAACGCCTTGAAGAGGGCGACCAAAGACGACATGCGATTTGCTCCCCCTGTGTGACGCACGACGGCCAACGAGGTCGCTTGGTCTTGGGCCTGGATTGCGGTGTCAAGAGTCAGGCGCTCAACGTCGAGCTCTTCCAACCGCGAGACCAGGCCTTTGGCACCTTCCTCGATTGCCTCGACGATGTTTTTCCGTTTTCGGATGTTCTCATCGAGCCGGTGGTGCAGCGCAGCAAGACGCTCCTGCTCAATGTCGAGCGCGCTTGCGGTGCTTTTGCCCACGATCTTGGAGTAGTCAACCTTGGTGAGCCAGAAGAGTAGTGCGGGCTCCAACTCGTCGATGAACCACATCTTCATCTTGCACTTCGCTGCGCCTGTCCGTGCTGCCTGGCAGCCGTAGTATTTGCGGTCATAGCCGGTCACTCGTGACTTGTAGCCGGCGACGTTCATTGGGTGTCCGCAGTAGCCGCACTTGAGGAGTCCTGAAAACAGGTTGGTGACCGTGTTTCCCTTGCGATTCGTGGCCAGCGTTGTTCTGCGTGCTGATCGAACATGTTGAAGGAGTGCCCACTTTTCATACGTCATCAGGGGTGGGTAGTAGCCCTCCTTGATCTGTCCGTCGATGTCGATTGCGCCGTAAAGAGCCGGGTTCTGCAGGATTTTCTGAACGTACGAGTGCTGCCATTTGCCCGTTTTGTTCCAGGCGGGGATGCCTTTCTCGTTGAGGTGACGGCAGATTGACCCGTTGCCCGTGCCTTTCTCGGCCAAGCTGATGATTGTCTTGATGACGGCACTGCGCTCCTTGTTGAGCGTGAATTTCGTGCGCTCGGGATCTGTTTCGATCCAAAAGGGGGTGCGCTTGGTCATGATCAACCCGCTCGCTGCGGCCGCCTTGCGCTTGGCAGTCCAGGACGCCTTTACCCGAATCGCCTTTTTGTTCGACTCCTCGTTCGCCATGGCGAAGTACGAGATCGTCATCATCAGCTGCGACATGTTAGCGTTCACTGACTCGCGGCTGTATTGCATCCCGTCCATCAGGGTGACGATGGTGACGCCGCCGTTGATGATCGATGTGAAGACTTCCAGGGCATCCAAAATCTTGGCACGCGAAAGGCGGTCCAGGTTCTCCACCAGCAGGAAGGAGCCCGCTGGGATGCGACCTTCACGAACGGCCTTGAGGAAGGCTCCCAGAGCACCGGTGGCCGCGTTTGCACCTTTGAAGGCGGAAATGCCCAGGTCGCGAAGCGTCAGGTCTTCGTCTAGGACGAACCCGTTCTTGTCAGCCCACGATTGGGAGGCTTCCGTTTGTCGACGCTGAGAGTCGCCTTTCTGCTGTTCCGGACTGGAAAAGCGGATGTAGCTGTACGCCCGTGGAGTTTTTGATCTGGCCAAGTTGAAGGTTTCAGATTGGAGGTGTGTTTTATCAGTCATTTTATCTCGATTAAAGAACTGACAAAACATATCAATAATGTTTTATCAGATAAGAGTTCAGCATCTCGGGCCTGCACGTCACCATGTTCGCGTGGGCCGCGGCCCTGCTGGTGGGCTGGCTCTGGCGGCGCAGCGATTTGCCCGGCTGGAACCTCTGCCTGCGCATTCCCGCACAGAGCGCGGCACTGGTGGGCGGCGTGCTGCTCGCAACGGCCTATGCGCTGTTCAGCGGCTGGGGCGTGCCTGCGCAGCGCACGGTCTGCATGCTGGCCACCATGGCCCTGCTGCGGCTGGGCGCGCGGCACTGGCCGTGGCCGCATGTATGGCTGCTGGCCTGTGCGGTGGTCGTGGCGGCCGACCCGTGGGCGCTGATGCAGCCGGGTTTCTGGCTGAGCTTTGTCGCCGTGGGTGTGCTGTTCGCGGCCGGCTCTGCCGAGGCGCAGGCCGGGACGAGGGGGCTGGGCAGCCGCGTCCTCGCTGCGGCGCGCGAGCAATGGACGGTGACCGTCGCGCTCACACCCCTCACGCTGCTGCTGTTCGGCCAGGTATCGCTGGTCGGCCTGCTGGCCAATGCGGTGGCGATTCCCTGGGTCACACTGGTGGTGACGCCGCTGGCGATGCTGGGTGTGCTGGTACCTGCCTTGTGGGATGCGGCGGCCCTGGCGCTGCATGGGCTCGGGATGTACCTGCAGTGGCTGGCAGGCTGGCCGCTCGCTTCGGTGTCCATGCCGGCTCCTGCATGGTGGGCCGGCGCGGCAGCAGTTGCAGGCGGGGCCATGCTGGTGTTGCGCCTGCCATGGCGCATGCGTGTGCTGGGCCTGCCCTTCATCATTCCGGCGTTGCTGTGGCAGCCTGCGCGGCCGGCCGCCGGTCAGTTTGAACTGCTTGCCGCGGACGTGGGGCAGGGCAATGCAGTCATCGTGCGCACAGCGCGCCACACGCTTGTGTATGACGCCGGGCCGCGCTTCAGCCGCGAGACCGATGCCGGTCACCGCGTGCTGGTGCCGCTGCTGCGTGCGGGTGGCGATACGGTGAACACCGTCATGCTCAGCCACCGCGATGCCGACCATACGGGCGGCGCGCCGGCAGTCCTTGCGATGCAGCCACAGGCCCTTTTGCACAGCTCGCTGGAAGACGGGCATGAACTGCTGGCCTCACGGCAGGCCCGGCGCTGCGAGGCCGGCCAGCAATGGGAGTGGGACGGCGTTGTGTTCCGGGTGCTCCAGCCCGAGGCCGCCGCCTATGGCGCGGGCGCAAAGTCCAACGGCATGTCCTGCGTGCTCACGGTCTCGGCAGGCAAGGCGGTGGCGCTGCTGCCCGGCGACATCGAGGAGCCCCAGGAGCAGCAACTGCTGCGCCAGGGAACGGGCTTGAAGGCGGATTTCCTGCTGGTGCCCCACCACGGCAGCAAGACCTCATCGACACCCGCCTTCATCGATGCGGTCAGGCCGGATATCGCGCTGGTGCAGGCAGGCTACCGCAACCGCTTCGGGCACCCGGCGGAGGTGGTGGCGCAGCGCTATCGCCAGCGCGGCATCCGGCTGGCCGAAACGGCGGGTTGCGGCGCGGCGCGCTGGTCGTCGGCCGAGCCGCACGCTTTGTCCTGCCATCGCGCCGAAGCCCGCCGCTACTGGCACCATCGCTTTCCCTGAGCAGGGTCAAGCCGAAAGCGGCCCAGAACTTGCTATGCTGGAGGCAGGAGAAAAGCCTTCATGCAGAAATTCGACGAGATGTACACAGCGCTCCCCTACGAATTCTTTTCGCAGGGCAAGGCGGTCAGGGACCATTACAGGATCTACGATGCATGGCTGGCCCGGCAGCCCGGCGACATGATGCGCAAGCGGCGCGAAGAGGCGGAGATGATCTTCCGCCGCGTCGGCATTACCTTTGCCGTCTATGGCGCCAAGGACGAGGACGGCTCCGGCACCGAGCGGCTCATTCCCTTTGACCTGATCCCGCGCATCATCCCGTCCGACGAATGGGCCAGCATGGAAAAGGGCCTGGTCCAGCGGGTCACCGCGCTCAACCGCTTCATCCACGACGTCTACCACAAGCAGGAAATCATCAAGGCCGGCCTCGTGCCCGAGGAGCAGGTCGTCAACAACGCCCAGTTCCGCCCCGAGATGGTCGGCGTGGACGTGCCCAACCAGATCTACTCGCACATCGCAGGCGTGGACATCGTGCGTGCGCCGGACGCCGCCGGCAAGGGCGAGTACTACGTGCTGGAAGACAACCTGCGGGTGCCCAGCGGCGTGAGCTACATGCTTGAAGACCGCAAGATGATGATGCGGCTGTTCCCCGACCTGTTCAGCCAGCACCGCGTCGCGCCCGTTGCGCATTACCCCGACCTGCTGCTGGAGACGCTGCGCGCCTCGGCCCCGGCCGCAACAGCCGACCCGACGGTGGTGGTGCTCACGCCCGGCATGTACAACAGCGCCTACTTCGAACATGCCTTCCTGGCCCAGCAGATGGGCATCGAGCTGGTCGAGGGCCAGGACCTGATGGTCAAGGACAACTTCGTCTACATGCGCACCACCCGCGGCCCCAAGCGGGTTGACGTGATCTACCGCCGTGTCGATGACGACTTCCTCGACCCGCTGGTGTTCCGGCCAACATCAACGCTCGGCTGCGAAGGCCTGATCGGTGCCTACCGCGCGGGCAACGTGACCATCTGCAATGCGGTGGGCACCGGTGTGGCCGACGACAAGTCGATCTACCCGTACGTGCCCAAGATGATCGAGTTCTACCTTGGCGAGAAGCCCATCCTCAACAACGTGCCCACCTACATGTGCCGCAACCCGGAGGACCTGAAGTACACGCTGGCCAACCTGAAAGACCTGGTCGTCAAGGAAGTGCACGGGGCGGGCGGCTACGGCATGCTGGTCGGCCCGGCCGCCACCAAGGCCGAGATCGAGGACTTCCGCAAGGCGGTGGAGGCCAACCCCAGCGGCTACATCGCCCAGCCCACGCTGAGCCTGTCGAGCTGCCCGACCTTTGTCGAGTCCGGCATCGCGCCGCGCCATATCGACCTGCGGCCCTTCGTGCTGTCCGGCAAGGAGGTGCAGATGGTGCCCGGCGGCCTCACCCGCGTCGCGCTCAAGGAGGGCTCGTTGGTGGTCAACTCGTCGCAGGGCGGTGGGACCAAGGACACCTGGATCCTGGAAGACGCTTCGGCGCCTCCCCCGGCGCAGTCCCAATCCCAGTCGCAGTCGCAAGGTTAAGGGAGACAAGCACATGCTTTCACGCACCGCCGACCATCTTTTCTGGATGTCCCGCTACACCGAGCGCGCGGAGAACACCGCCCGCATGCTGGACGTCAACTACCAGACCTCACTGCTGCCGCAGTCCACCGCCGTCGCACAGGTCGGCTGGCAGGGCCTGCTCAGCATCAGCGAGCTGCTGCCTTCGTATAACGCCAAGCATGAGCAGATCACGCCGCGCGAGGTGATGGAGTTCATGGTCAAGGACGAGACCAATCCGTCCTCCATCGTGTCGTGCCTGAAGGCTGCGCGCGAGAATGCGCGCGCCGTGCGCGGCTCGCTCACCACCGAAACCTGGGAAACGCAGAACCAGACCTGGCTGGAAGTCAACCGCATGCTCAAGAGCGGCGAGTTCGAGCGCGACCCGGGCCAGTTCTTTGAATGGGTCAAGTTCCGCTCGCACCTCTCGCGCGGCGTGACGGTAGGCACCATGCTGATGGACGAGGCGCTGTACTTCATGCGCCTGGGCACATTCCTCGAACGTGCCGACAACACGGCCCGCCTGGTGGACGTGAAGTTCCACACGCTGCAGAGCGACTTCTACGGCGCCGCCAGCGAGAAGGACCAGGAATATGACTTCTACCACTGGAGCGCCATCCTGCGCAGCGTCTCCGGCTTCGAGATCTACCGCAAGGTGTACCGCGACGTCATCAAGCCCGAACGTGTGGCCGAGCTGCTGATCCTGCGACCCGACATGCCGCGCTCGCTGCATGCCAGCCTGAATGAGGTGGTGGCCAACCTGGCCATGGTCGCCAGCAACCCGTCCAGCGAGACCCACCGCCGCGCCGGCAAGCTGCGGGCCGACCTGCAATACGGCCGCATCGACGAAATCCTGTCGACGGGCCTGCATGCCTTCCTCACGCAATTCCTTGACCGCGTGAATGAACTCGGCGTCCACATCAGCAGGGAATACCTGGTGCCGACCACAGCCTGACGCTCCTGCCGCCCGCCGTTGAGCTTGCCTATACTGTCGGCAAACTCGAAAGAACCCATGTCATTTGTAGTCGCGTCCCCCGAAGAACGTATCGACCAGGCCCTTTCCATGGGGGCGCTCGAGCAGGCCTTGCAGCTGGTGGTCAATGCCGAGCAGCAGCAGCCGCAGAACGCAGCCATCCAGCACCGCTTCGGCGTTGTGCTGCTGCGGCTGAACCGCGCGCATGAGGCCTTTGCCAAGTTCAGCAATGCCATCCGGCTGAACCCGCTGACGGTTGATACCCGCATGGCGCTGGCCCATGCCTACATGACCATGAACGACGGCTGGAGCGCGGCGGCCTGGGTCAGCGATGCCTGCAGGGTCGCGCCAAACAACCCTGTCGTCTGGGGCCACCTGGCGCAGCTGCTGGCCGCGCAGAAGCGTGATGCGGAGCTGGAGCCGGCGCTGCGCTCGGCGGTGGCCGCAAACCCGAAATCCAAGGCGCTGGTGGAATCGCTGGCCGAGTACTACCTCAACCGCAAGCGCTATGCCGAAGGGCTCACCATCTACCAGGACCTGGTGCCGATGGACCCCGAGGACACCAAGAACCTGCTGCACCACGGATTCTGCCTGGAGCACACCCACAAGCTGGACGAGTCGGTGGCGCAGTACCGCAAGTCCATCGACGTCAAGCCCGACTTCCTCGAGGCCCATGTGGACCTGGCCGGTGTGCTCTGGCGCCTGGCCGACTACGAAGGCTCGCTGCACCATGCACGCCGCGCGGTGGAGATCGACCCCTCGCATCCCTATGCCGTGCGTATCCTCGGCACGGCGCTGCTGCACCTGAACCGCCTGGACGAAGCCGAGGTGCAACTGCGCCGTGCGCTGGAGTTGAAGCCCGACTTCCCCATTGCCATCGTCGACCTGGCGCTGCTGCTGCTGCTCGCCGGCAAGTTCGAGGAAGGCTGGCAGGTCTATGAGCGCCGCTGGACCGACACCGACCGCATGAACCGCCCGGCCTTCTTCCGCCCGGAGCTGGAATGGAAGGGGCCGGTGAAGCAGCCGGTCAAGGACAAGCGCATCGTCATCTATGCCGAGCAGGGCCTAGGCGATGTCATCAACTTCATCCGCTATGCCAGGGTGCTGCAGGCCGACGGCGCCACGGTGTACTGCGTGATCCAGCCCGAGCTGGTGCCGCTGGTTGAAAGCATGCCCGGCGTGATCGGCCTGAAGCCCAACCTCAACATCGAGGCCGACTACCACGTGGCCCTGCTGGAGCTGCCGCTGCATTACCGCACCAATGCGGAAAACGCGCCGCGCGAGACACCCTACCTGCATGCCCCGGCCGACAAGTCCGCCCTCTGGCGCGACAAGCTCAAGAAGTGGGACGGCAAGCTCAAGGTCGGCATTGCCTGGGCCGGCCACTATATCCATGCCAACCACCACAACCGCTGCATGCCGCTGTCGGAGTTCAAGCCCATCATCGAGATGCCGGGGGTGCAGTGCTTCAGCGTGCAGAAGTCGGACGGCGAGCGCTACACCGACATGGCGGTGGACGAGGAGCAGCTGGTCGACTTCACCGGCGACTGGAAGGACTTCACCGACAGCTCGGCGATGATCGACAACCTCGACCTCATCATCAGCATCGACTCGGCCGTGATCCACCTGGCCGCCGCCATGGGCAAGCCCACCTGGGTAGTCCTGCCGCCCAACCCCGACTGGCGCTGGCTGCTGGAGCGCGACGATTCCCCCTGGTACCCGACGATGAAGCTTTTCCGCCGCGGGCATGCCGAGCCGAAGACCGCGCAGATGGCGCGCGTCATCAAGGAACTCAAGGCGCAGAAGAAGGCGCTGATGGCCGGGCGCCAGGCGGCGCTGGTTTAGGCGCCGGGCTGCCTGGAGTGCCGGCCGTGCCGGCAATTGCAGCTCACATGAATTCGCACTGGGCAACGTTGCCCGGCTGGACTGCCAGCAGCAGGCCTTCCGTGCGGCCATCGCCGGGTGTGAGGTTGATGAAGCGGCGCGGCGTGTAGGCGGGCATGGAGCAGACATCCATCTCGCCCAGGTCCACGCTGTGTTCCTGGTTCAGGCCCCAGATCACGCGCCAGGTGCCCTTGATCGCGACGAAGGTTTCGTTGGTGTCGTGGTTGTGCAGCCGGGGGCCGTTGCCGGGCTCGCAGGTCACGTAGGACATCTGGAAGCCCTCGTCCACCGGGATCGCCGACATCGGGTCGTTGAAGCCCTTGCCGATCAGGCCGCGGCCGACCACAAGGTAGTTTTTGCGCACATTGCCCGGCAGCTTGCTGTCGGGGTAGCGGTCGGGCGGATACTTGAGCTGGGCAAAGCGTGCCACGCGCTTTTCCATCTGCTCGGGCGTGACGTCCTTGATCGGCATTTCATAGGTTTTTTCGGTGACGGCTGTCATGGCGGATCCTGTCGTGAGGAGGGTGGATGGATGTGTGCGTGTGGTGTACCGGTCACTCGGCCAGCTTGACGTTGCCCTCGCGGACCATCCTGTCCCACTTGGTGTATTCGTTGTTCATGAAGCTGGTGAACTCCGCCACCGAGTACAGCTGGACTTCAGAACCCGTCTTGGCCAGCGCTTCCTTGACGTCGGGCTGCCTGTTGGCGGCAAGGACGGCGCGGTTGAGCTGCTCCACGATCGCCGCCGGCGTGCCGGTGGGCGCGAAGAGGGCGCCCCAGACGACCAGATCCAGCGGGTAGCCGACCTCACCGAGCGTCGGCGTATTCGGCATGAAGGGGTTGCGGCGCGAGCCGCCCAGGGCCAGGGCCCTGGCCTTGCCGGCATTGACCTGCACCATGGCTTCTGCGGGGTAGCCCACCATGCCGTCAATCTGGCCGCCCAGCACATCGTTCATCGCCAGTGCCGTGCCCTTGTACGGAACCACATTCAGGCTCACGCCAGCGACCTTCTCGAACGAGGCCAGCACCACCTGCTGGAATGCATTGACCTGCGACCAGTTCACCGTGCCGGGCTTTGCCTTGGCGGCAGCCACCAGGTCAGCCACGGTGTTGAATTTCGAGGCGTTGCTGGCAATCAGCACCGGCTGGCTGGTGAACAGCAATGCGACGGGCAGAAAGTCCTTTGCCGGGTCAAACCGCATCTTCATGCCGCCTGGCTTGTTGATCGCCATCTCGCTCGTGGTACCGGCAAACAGCGTGTAGCCATCCTTGGGCGACTCGGCGGCGGCCTGGCCGCCAATGTTGCCGAACGCGCCGGGACGGTTTTCAACGAAAAAGGACTGGCCCAGGTCGGTCGTGAGCTTGGCAGCCACGCGCCGCGCCGCCACGTCGGTGGCGCTGCCGGGCGGGAAGGCGATGATGATCTTCACCGGCCTGGAGGGGTACTTGTCAGCCTGGGCTGCGGCACCGAGGCTGATGGCTGCGAGGCACAGGCCCAGGACGGGGGCGAGAAAGCGTGAATGCATGGGGTGTCTCCGGACGGCTTGTTGTGGGGGAAAGCCAGCGGATTATCCGGAGGCTCCCCGTGCGCCGCCATCAGCGCACGCGCATGTGCGCATGGCGCGCGGCGCATGGGCTGTGGCGGGAGAATCGGCAGTCCCGTCCACACCGACACCCGATGTGTCACCCGAAGACCAGGAGTTCCGAATTGGCCAAGACTGAGTTGATTGATGTACCCGACGCGGCGCCGGGCCTGCGCATCCGCGAATTCCGGCTGCAGGTGGAGGGCCGTACCGTGCCTGTGCGCCTGTGGACGCCGCCGGGTGCGATGGGGCCCATGCCGCTGGTGCTCGTCGGCCACGGCGGCAGCGGCCACAAGGACTCGCAGCTGGTGCGCGACATTGCCTGGCCGCTGGTGCGAACGCACGGCTTTGCCGTGGCGGCCATCGACGGGCCGGTGCATGGCGCACGCCGCGCGGCATTCTCGGACGGACCGGACGTGCGCCAGGAATTCCGCGACCTGTGGGCCACGGGTACCAGCATCCCCGGCATGGTGGCCGACTGGCGTGCCGCCATGGATGTGCTGTGCGCGCTGCCGGAGATCGACGCTTCAGCCGTCGGCTGGTATGGCATCTCGATGGGTACGGCCTATGGCATACCGCTGGCAGCGGCAGACCGGCGCATCCGCGCCGCGGTGCTGGGCATGTGGGGTTCATGCCGGCCGGCCAGCGAGCAGCTGGTGACGGACGGCCCGAAGATCCGCTGCCCGGTGCTTTTCCAGACCAAGGCCGGCGAGACGCTGTTCACCGTGGCCGGCCAGCAGGACATCTACGACCACCTGGCCAGCCCGCGCAAGGAACACCGCGTCTACCCGGGCGGTCACACCGACCCGAAGGACGAGCAGCTGGCGGACATCGAGGCCTTCCTGGTGCGCGAGCTGTCCGCTGCCTGAGCCGTGCTGACCGTGCAGGCGGTGGCATGACCGGCCAACGCCGGCGGTGACGCGGGCCTTCAGTCGGGCCCGGCCACCGGCAGCGCGATCTGCCTGAACTGCTGGCGCAGCCAGCGGTGGGCCGGGTTGTTCTGCATGCGCTCGTGCCAGAACATCGAGGTGTTCACGTCGCCCAGCGGCAGCGGCGGCTCCAGCACCTGCAGGTTCAGCAGCGGCGCGAAATGCCGGGCAATGCGCTCGGGCAGCGTGGCCAGCAGGTCGGAGCGCGCCACCACAGCCGGCGAGGACAGCGTGGAGGGCAATCGCGCAGCCACGGTGCGGGTAAGGCCCGCGCGCGCCAGTGCCCCATCCACGACTGCGTCCAGTGTCGAAGTGCCGGTGCGGCCCAGCGCATAGTAGATGTGCGGGAACGCCACGTACTGCTCCAGCGAGATGCTGCCCTGGATCACCGGGTGGTTGCCTGCCGCGATCACCCGCATGCGCTGCTGCGTAAGGGCGGTGGAGCGCAGGCCGGGCGGCGCGTCATGCAGGAAGGCCACCACCAGGTCGCAGTCGCCTTCTTCCAGCTCCTGGCGGATGCGCGGCAGCTCCGGGTTGCGCACGCTCAGCTGCACGCCCGGCGCGCTCTGGCGCACCATGGCGATCAGCTGGGGCATGAGCAGGAAGCCCACCGACTCGCTGGCCACGATGCGCAGGTGCGCACTGGCACGGGCAGGGTCGAACGGCACCCCGTCGGTCAGCGACTGGTCGATCAGGTCCAGCGCCTGCTGTACCTGCTCTGCCACCTCAAGGGCACGCGGCGTGGCCACCATGCCTTTCTCGGTGCGCACGAGAAGCGGGTCGGCAAACAGCAGGCGCAGCCTTGCCAGTGTTGCGCTCATGGCCGGCTGGCCGATGCCCATGCGCTCGGCGGCGCGCGTCACATGCGCCTCGGTCACCAGCGCATTCAGGCAGCGCAGCAGGTAGACGTCGAGGTGCTTGTGGTCCATGGCGCGGGCGTCGGCAGGAAGTCTGGCGCGATGGGAGGAACGCGCGCTTCAGCGCGTGCCCGCAGGCAGGGCCGCCTTGACCTCGCGCCCGAGCTCAATCACTGCCATCGCGTAGTAGCTGGACCAGTTGTAGCGGGTGATGGCATAGAAGTTTTCGGTGCCGGCGACATAGACCGCGTCCCCGCTGCCGTTCTGCAGCTCTACCAGCGCCAGTGGTCCCTTGTGGGCCTGTGCTTCGGGCGCGAGCACCGCGCCCTTTGCCGCGAAGCTCGCGGCGCTGAAGGTGGGCAGGATGTCGGGCACCAGCAGGGCGTCCTTGTCGGCCGGCGTGCCGTCCAGGCTCACCGCATAGTGGGTGGGCATGCCGGGCTTCCAGTCGAAGGCCTTGAAGTAGCTGGCAACGGAGCCGATCACGTCGTTCGGGCTGCCGGTGAGGTCGATGCGGCCGTCGCCGTCGAAGTCCACCGCATATTTCACGATGCTCGACGGCATGAACTGCGGCATGCCCATGGCGCCGGCATAGCTGCCCACCGGCTGCAGCGGGTCGTTGCCGGTGCGGCTCTGGAAGCTGAGGAACTGCTCCAGCTCGCCCCTGAAGAACTCGGTGCGCGCGGCTGCGCGCGGGTGGTTCTGCGGAAAGTCAAAGGCCAGCGTGGTGAGGGCATCCATCACGCGGAAGGTGCCAAGCTGCTGGCCGTAAATGGTTTCCACGCCGATGATGCCGACGATGATTTCAGGCGGCACGCCGTATTCCTTCTCGGCACGCTCCAGCGCCTCGCGGTTGGCCTGCCAGAAGCGCACGCCGGCATTGATGCGGACGCTGTCGATGAAGCGGCTGCGGTACACCCGCCAGTTCTTGGGCGTGCCGGCCGGGGCTGGCTGCATCAGGCGCGCGACGACCGGCATGTGGCGGGCCGCGCCGATGGCGCTGCGCACCCATTCGCGGTCCAGGTTGCGGCGCTCCGCCAGGTCGTCGGCAAAGCGCATCGCTTCATCGCGGGTGGCATAGGGCGGGCCCTGGCGTGGTGCTTCGCGCGGCGCCGAGGGCTTTGCCTTCGTGGCCGTGCGGGCGTGTGCCGCCGGCACCAGCAGGCAGGCTGCCGCAAGCAGGGCCAGCAGGGCGGGGCGTGGTGATGTCATGGACTTGTTGCTTTCATGCGCGGGATCATGCGCGGGAGGGCCCGCCCCGGGGCCAGGGCAGTTGCCGGAACTCGCGTTGCAGTGTCGCCAGGCTGTCGGCGCGGGCCGGGGCGGGAGCGTAGCGCAGCGCCTCCAGGCGCAACAGCCAGTCACGCAGCGGACCCACGGCGGCACCGGCCCCCGTGTTCCCATCCTTGCCCGCTTCCGCGCCAAAGCGCTGCGCGACGATCTCCGCGATCTGTCGCGGAGGGCTGGTGGCCTTGACGTCAACGCCGGCCTTCTGCAGCTCGCGCCGCGCCCGGGCCAGCAGCCTGAGCCAGGGGTCGTGCCGGCTGCGCTCCCACAGGGTCCAGGCGGCCCCCGCCAGGCTCACGAAAATGATGATGCCCAGCAGCACATAGCTCAGGTCTTCCCAGCTCGGCGACTCGAAGCCGATGTCCTTGAGCAGGTTGAGCTGTTTGCTCTGGGTGTAGTTCAGGATCCACTGGTTCCAGCCGTTGTTGACGGCTTCCCAGGCGGCGCGCAGGCTGGCCGCCAGGTCAGGGCTGACGGTGCCAAAGGCCGATGCGATGACGCCGCGCGGCGGCTGCAGCCGCTGCAGCGAGCCCACGCGGCCGGGCGAGACGGCGGAGGTCGGGTCCACCCGCATCCAGCCGCGGCCTTCCTGCCAGACCTCGGCCCAGGCATGCGCATCGCTCTGGCGCACCACCCAGAAGCCGTCCAGCGCGTTGCGCTCGCCGCCCTGGTAGCCGGTGACGACGCGGGCCGGCACGCCCGCCGCGCGCATCAGCACCACGAAAGCCGAGGCAATGTGCTCGCAGAAACCCTCCTTGCGCTCGAACCAGAACTCGTCGGCCGTGTGCTCGCCGTACACGCCGGGCTCCAGCGTGTAGGTGTAGCCGCCGGTGCGCAGCAGTTGCAACGCCGCCTGGGACAGCGCAATGGCATCGCCGCCCGGGTTCTCGCCGCGCAGCCGCGCCGCGAGGTTCAGCGTGCCGGGGTTGAAGCCCCTGGGCAGCTCGGTGTATTCCAGCAGCGTGCCGCCGCGCACCGGGCCATGGCGGAACTCGGTGTAGCTCTCGGCCTGGTAGCGCACGATGTCGGTGACGGGCCTGTCGGTCAGCCACTGCAGCTCCGACGTCATGACCGGCTCGATGCCCGGAACCCGGGGCGTGGCCGCCGCCGCGTCCATCACGAAGATCCAGGGCCGGTTGGTGGGCTCCAGAGTCACCTCGTAGCGCACCGGCACGCCCGAGACCGCCAGGTTGCTCGGCATCTGCGAGCGCAGGTTGGCCGTCTGGCTGCGCAGCGGGCGCCACTCGCGGCCGTCAAAGCGCGAGAACACCGGGCCGCGGAAGTACAGGTCGCGCTGCGCCGGCGGGTTGCCTGCAAACTTGATGCGCATGGCAATGGTGTCGTCCAGCGCCAGGCTGGCGATGGTGCCCACCTGCATGCTGGCCGACAGGCCGCTGCGCCCGCTCATGGCGTCGCCCGGTATGCCCCACAGCGGCGCCACGCGCGGGAACAGCACGAACAGCACCGCCATGATGGGCGCGCCCAGCAGCGCCATGCCGCCTGCGGTTTTGGCGGCCTGCAGCAGCGGCGGCTTGCCGACCGGCATGTGGGCATTGACCAGTGCGGTCAGCAGGCCCAGCAGCGCCACCAGCATCATGGCCGCCGTCAGCAGTGACTGCGAGAAGAAGAAGTTGGTGAGCATCGTGAAGAAGCTCAGGAAGAAGATGACGAAGGCATCGCGCCGGGCGCGCAGTTCCATCGTCTTGAGCGCCACCAGCACGACGATCATGGTCACGCCGGCATCGCGGCCGAGCAGCGTGCGGTGGGTCAGCAGCGTGGCGCCGACGGTGATGACCAGCATGCCCAGCAACAGCCATTTGCCCGGCAGCGGCTGCGAAGTCCAGGCCAGCCAGCCGCGCCACAGCAGCACGCCGGCCGCCAGCAGGCTGCACCACAGCGGCAGGTTGCCCACCTGCGGCAGCACCACCCAGGCCACCACCAGCAGCAGGAACAGCGTGTCACGCCCCTCGCGGGGCAACGCGCTGATGCGGGGCAGGGTGCCTGTCAGCATAGGGCCAGCGCCTCCAGGCAACGCTTCTTGTGGGCCTCGCCGCGGCCGGGCCTGATTTCCAGGCCCGGCAGCCGCAGGCCGTAGTCGACGTTCTGCTTGTCTGCGTTCACGACCCAGGCGCACAGGCGCGAGAGCTTGTGCTCGGTTTCAGGGTGGCCGGCGTGGGCGAAGTCCAGCCAGAGCTCATAGCGCTGGGCCTGCTGGGTGTCGCGGCTGACGAGTTCATCGGAGCCGCTGGCAATTGCCTTGGCCACTTTCTTCCAGACCACGAGCTTCATCGGGTCGCCGCGCCGGTAACCGCGCACACCGTCGAACTCGCCGGTGGACTGGGCCTGCACCGCCGCCGCACCGCCGGCGCGCGGCTCGCCAGGGGGCAGCGGCGGCGCAAAGTTTTCCGGCGCCGGGTACACCAGCACCTGCGCGGCTGGCCGCCAGACCGTCCACACGCGGAAGGTGCCCAGGGGAAAGCGCGTCTCGGCCGTGAGCGGCGGCACCGTGTGCAGGCCGCGCCGCTCGGGTCGGAAGGCCACCTGCACACTGGCGCTGCCCTGTGCCGGCACGTCCGTCCACGACCAGTGGCCCGAGCCAAGCAGCGCCAGGCCGATGCCGTAGCGCGGTGACTTGCGATCGCTGGTGATGGTTACGTCCAGCGGTGCATTGGCCCCCATGAACTGCGGTTCCGGCGACATCAGGTGCATGGTGATGCCGCGCAGCGTGCCGTGGCACACATGCATGCCGACGATCGCGCTGCCTGCCAGCAGGAAGGTCAGCAGGTAGCCCAGGTTGAGCTGGTAGTTGATGGACGCCACCAGCAGCACCAGCAGCGTTGCGCCCAGCATGAAACCGGGGCGCGTGGGCAGGATGTAAACGTTGCGCTGGGTGAGCGTGGTGGTGTCGGTGAGGGGCAGCTTGCTTTGCCACCAGGCCTGGAAGCGGCGGCGGATGAATGCGAAAGGGTTGAGCGACGGGGCCGTCGCCAGGGCATTCATGGAAGGGGCACGGCCTCGATCATGGCGCGGACTTGCTCCACAGGGCCTCGCCCTGCATCGCTGACGGGAATCAGGCGGTGTGCCACCGTCTGCGGCAGGATGGCCTGGACATCATCCGGCGCCACATAGTCCCGGCCGCTGAGCAGGGCCTGCGACTTGGCGGCGCGCAGCACCGCAATGCCCGCGCGCGGCGACAGCCCCTGCAGGAACCAGCGGCCCGATCGGGTCGCGGCGATCAGGTCCTGCACATAGTCCAGCAGCGGGTCGGCCGCGTGGATGGCCTGCACCCGCTGCTGCAGCGCGAGCAGCTCGCCGGGGCCGAGCAGGCCGGGCAGGGCTTCGACGATGTCGCGCCGGTCATGGCCGGCCAGCAGCTCGCGCTCGGCCGCGCGGTGCGGGTAGCCGAGCGAAATGCGCATCAGGAAGCGGTCCAGCTGGGATTCTGGCAGGGCATAGGTGCCCAGCTGGTCGTGCGGGTTCTGGGTGGCGATGACGAAGAAGGGCGAGGGCAGCGCGCGGGTTTCGCCTTCAACGGTCACCTGCTTTTCCTCCATGGCTTCCAGCAGCGCGCTCTGGGTCTTGGGGCTGGCGCGGTTGATTTCGTCGGCCAGCAGCACCTGCGCGAAGATCGGGCCCGGGTGGAACACGAACGCCTCCTTGCCGCGTTCATAGATGGACACACCCGACAGGTCGCTGGGCATCAGGTCGGCGGTGAACTGCACCCGCGAGAACTGCAGGCCGAAGGTGCGCGCCAGGGCGTGCGCCAGGGTGGTCTTGCCGACGCCCGGCACGTCCTCGATCAGCAGGTGCCCGCCCGCCAGCAGGCAGGCCACGCAGTCCTGCACCTGGGAGGGCTTTCCCACGATCACCGTGTTAAGCTGGTCGAGAAGAGACTTGAGTTTTTGTTGTGCATCCATGACAAGACATTACCTGAATTTTTTGTGAGCCATGGCCGCTACTGGATATTTCACCCACCGGGATTGCTGGAAACATGAAATGGGTGCCGGCCACCCGGAGTGTCCCCAGCGCCTGGACGCCATCGAGGACCGGCTGCTGATCAGCGGCGTGGGTGATGCGCTTGAGCGGCGCGAGGCGCCCGAGGCCTCCCTTTCAGACATCGAACTGGCGCATGACCGCCTGCACGTGGCTGCCATGCGGGGCCTGAATGCGCAACTGGCCGAGGAGATCAGTGCCGGCGGCCCGACGCACGCCCAGATCGACCCCGACACCTCAATCAACATCCACACCTGGAATGCATCGCTGCGTGCCGCGGGCGCTGCCCTGGCCGCCACCGACGCAGTCATTGCCGGCGAGCTGGAAAACGCCTTCTGCGCCGTGCGCCCGCCCGGCCACCATGCCTGCCATGACCACGCGATGGGTTTCTGCTTTTTCAACAATGTCGCCATTGCGGCGCGCTATGCGCTGGAGCGCCATGGCCTCAAGCGCGTGGCGGTGGTTGACTTTGATGTGCATCACGGCAACGGCACGGAAGACATCCTGGCCGGTGACGACCGGGTGCTCATGGTCGGCATTTTCCAGCACCCGTTTTACCCGTACAGCGGCACCGAACGCCCGGCCGCCAACATGGTGAACCTGCCGGTGCCTGCCTATACCCGCGGCATGGATGTGCGGGAGCTGATTGAGGCCGAATGGATGCCGCGCCTGGAGGCTTTCAGGCCGGAAATGATCTTCATCAGCGCGGGCTTTGACGCGCACCGGGAAGACGACCTCGGCCAGCTCGGGCTGACCGAGCAGGACTTCGCCTGGATCACCAGCCGGGTGAAGGACGTCGCAAAGCGCCATGCCAAAGGGCGCATCGTCGCCTGCCTGGAAGGCGGCTACAACCTGCGCGCGCTCGGCACGAGCGTGGAAGCGCACATACGCGTACTGGCGGACCTATGAACACAAGCGGAACAGATGACACAGGCGCGGTGACGCTGCAGCGTGGCGAAGACGGCGTGGTGCGGCTCACCATGAACCGGCCGGGCAACTTCAATGCGCTCGGTGAGGAGATGCTTGCGGCGTTGCAGGCTGCGCTGGACAGTGTGGCGGCTGACGAAGGCGCGCGGGTGGTGGTGCTCGGCGCGGCCGGCAAGGCCTTCTGCCCCGGCCACAACCTCAAGGAAATGGTGGCGCAGCCGGAGATGGCCTACTACCAGAAGCTTTTCGCGCAGTGCAGCCGCGTGATGCTGTCCATCCAGAAGCTGCCGGTTCCGGTGATTGCGCGGGTGCAGGGCATTGCCACGGCGGCCGGCTGCCAGCTGGTTGCGCAGTGCGACCTGGCCGTGGCGTCCACCCAGGCGAGTTTTGCTGTGAGCGGCGTCAACCTCGGCCTGTTCTGCTCCACGCCCAGTGTGCCCCTGCTGCGCAACATGGCGACCAAGCCGGCCATGGAAATGCTGCTCACGGGTGACTTCATCAGCGCGCAGCAGGCGCTGGAGCGGCACCTTGTCAACCGCGTGGTGGAGCCGGGGCAGCTGGACGCGGAGATCGACAAGCTCATCGCCAGCATCCTGGCCAAGCCGCGCCTGGCCATTGCCATGGGCAAGGAACTGTTCTACCGCCAGCGCGAGATGGGCATCGAGGCGGCCTACCAGCTGGCCGGCCAGACCATGGCCGTCAACATGATGGACCCAACCGCGCAGGAGGGCGTGACGGCGTTCACCGAGAAACGCACCCCCGGCTGGAAGTCCGCAAGCCCCGGAAAGGCGGCTGGCTGATGACCGAACTCGACAAGCTGATACGCGACCTCTCCCAGCCCGGCGTCGGCCTGGAACTGGGCATCCTGCTGGCGTGCCTGACCGTTGCTTTTGCGATCTGCTGGTCAATAGGCCGCAAGCAGCCGCAGGACTCGGTGTGGTTTGGCCGCGGCATCGTCGACGGCCTGCTGTTCCCGCTGGTGGCCCTGATGCTGACCTATGCGGCGAGCAAGGCCATGAGCGGCTACCAGCAGGTGGCTGTGCTGCGGGTGGCGGTGCCGGTGCTGATTTCGCTGGCGGGCATCCGCTTCCTGGCCCGGGTCTTCTCGGCGGCCTTTCCCACCTCGTCCTTCGCGCGGCTGGTGGAGCGGCTCTTTTCCTGGATGGCCTGGCTCGCCGCCGTGCTCTGGATCGTGGGCCTGCTGCCCTCGGTGATGGCGGAGATGGAGTCGATCAACCTGATGTTCGGCAAGACGCGCATCAGCCTGCTGGGCATCGTGCAGGGCGTGCTGTCGTCCGGCGCGGTGCTGGTGCTGGCGCTGTGGGTGTCTGCCGCGCTGGAAAAGAAGGTCCTGCGCGAAACGGTCAACGACCTGTCGCTGCGCAAGATTGCGGCCAATGCCATCCGCGCCGTGCTGATGCTGGTCGGCCTGCTGTTTGCGCTGTCGGCAGTCGGCGTAGACCTGACGGCGCTCTCGGTGCTGGGCGGTGCGCTGGGTGTCGGCCTCGGCTTCGGCCTGCAGAAGCTCGCATCCAACTATGTGAGCGGCTTCGTCATCTTGTTCGAACGCTCGCTGCGCATCGGCGACACGGTGAAGGTGGACAACTTTGAAGGCACCGTGGTGGACATCAAGACACGCTACACGCTGATCCGCGCAACCAATGGCCGCGAGTCGATTGTTCCCAACGAGAAGCTGATCACCGAGCGGATCGAGAACCTGTCGCTGGCCGACCCGAAGCTGCTGGTGTCCACGACGGTGACAGTCGGCTATGGCAGCGATGTGGACCTGGTTCAGAAGCTGCTGGTCGATGCGGCGCTGGCCAGCGGCCGCGTGCTCAGGGAGCCGGGCCCTGGAGCGCGGTTGGCCAACCTGGGCGCCGACGGGCTGGAGTTCACGGTGCTGTTCTGGATTGCCGACCCGGAGAACGGCCAGCTGAATGTCCGCTCTGAGGTGAATATCGCCATCCTGAAGGCGCTGCAGGGGGCGGATATTGAAATTCCGTACCCGCAGCGGGTGGTGCACCACAAGGGCCTGCCAGAGGCGGCGGCCGGGCAGCCTGTCAATTCATCAGCGACGGGAGCCACAGGCTGAGCTGCGGAAACGCGATCAGCAGGCCCAGCATCAGGATCAGCACCAGCACGAACGGCCAGCAGCCCCGGAAGATGGTCGTCAGGCCGACATTCGGCAGCAATGAGTTGAGCACGAACAGGTTCATGCCCACCGGCGGCGAGATCAGCCCGATCTGCACGATCATCACGATCAGCACGCCGAACCACACCGGGTCAAAGCCCAGCGAGGTCACGATCGGGAAGAACAGCGGGATGGTCAGCAGCACCATGGTCAGCTCTTCCATGACCGTGCCCAGCACGACGTAGATCAGCATCATCGCGGTGATGATCATCACAGGCGACAGGCCCAGGTGGGTGATCCATTCCTTGAGGTCGCCCGGCAGCGAGGTGAAGTTCACGAAGTTGGCGAAGATGGTGGCTGCAATCAGCAGCGTGAACAGCATGGCGGTGGTGCGTGCCGACTCCACCAGCACCTGCAGCAGGATCGCCCAGGTCAGCCGCCTGCGCGCCAGCGCAAACAGGAAGGCACCCGCTGCGCCAAAGCCCGCGCCTTCGGTGGCAGTGAAGAAGCCGCCGTAAATGCCGCCCAGCACCACAACGACAAGCAGCACCACGCCCCAGATACCGCGCAGGGCGCGCCAGCGGCCCGGCCAGTCGGTGCGCTCACCGGCCGGCGCATGCTCCTCGTCGTGCAGCGTCATGAGCCAGATGGCCCCCATCAGCAGCAGTGCAGTGAGGATGCCCGGGATGACGCCGGCGGCAAACAGCTTGCCGATGTTGGTCTCGGTGATGATGCCGTAGATGACCATGATGGTGGACGGCGGGATCATGATGCCCAGCGTGCCGCCCACCGCCATGACGCCCGTGGACAGCGAGTCGCTGTAGCCGAGCTTCTTCATGGACGGGTAGGCCACCTTGCTCATGGTGGCGGCCGTGGCAATCGACGAGCCGCAGATGGCGCCAAAGCCGGCACAGGCTGCCACCGTGGCATGGGCCAGCCCGCCGCGGCGGTGACCTATGAAGGCATAGGCCGCCTGGAACAGTTCATGCGCAAGCCCCGCGCGGGCAACGAAGTTGCCCATCAGGATGAACAGCGGGATGACCGACAGCGTGTAGGCAAAGCCGGTTTCGTACACCACCTGCGCGGTGCTCGCGAGCGCAGGGTGCCAGCCGCGCGTGAGGCCCATGCCGACGATGCCGACTGTGCCCATGGCAAAGGCCAGCGGCACCCGCAGCAGCGCGAGCGCGAAGATGGCCAGGAATCCGAGCAGGGCTTCAGTCACAGCGCAACCCCTTCGCCTTCGGCCAGGTCCCTGGGTGGCCGCGCAATCAGCGCCAGGTGGATGAAGCCGGTGACAGCGCACATCACGCTCATGCCGTAGAGGAATGGCGCCTTGAGGATCTTGAGCTGGGCGGTGGTCTCGCCCGACTGCATGAACTGCCCGCCGGCATCCCACATGAGCCAGGCCAGCGCCAGCATCGCGCCGGCGCACAGGACGTTGACAATGGCCCTTTGCGCCTTCTGCAGCCCGGCCGGCAGGTAGCTGTCCAGTGAGTCGAACACCACATGCTCGCCGCGCAGGGTGACAAGCGGCATGGCTGCGAAGATCACCACCACCATCAGCAGCTCGGTCAGCTCGAGCGAGCCGGGAATGGAGTTGCTCATCAGCTTGCGCCCGTTCACGTCAAGGAAGGTCAGCGCCATGATGGCGAACAGCGCAGTGCCTGCAATGACGCCGCAGGCGGTTTCAAGGATCTTGTTCAATGTTTTGCTTTCGTGGCCCAAGAAAAACGCGGCTCTCATTGTGAATGAGGCCGCGTTGCGCGGGGTAGGCGCCCGGACTATTTTTTTATACGGCTTACTTTTCCTGTTTGGCGATCTCGGCACGGAACTCGGCCAGCACCTTGCCTGCATCCTTCAGGCCCTTGGCTTCGGCATCCTTCACCCACTTGGCTTCCAGGCCGGATGTCTTTGACTTCACGTCGGCCACAAACTTCGCATCGGCCTTGACCATCTGCACATTGTTGGCCTGCATCAGCGCGACGCCGCGGCGGTCTACTTTGTCCCAGTTGCGGCCGAAGATGCGGGCTGCGGTCTCGCCGGAGATGGCGTCAACGGCCTTCTTCTCATCGGCGCTGAGCTTGTCGTACCGGGCAGGGTTCATCATGAAGACAAAGCTGGTGTTGTACAGGCCGCCGGGGAAGAAGGTGGCGTGCTTGATGATCTTGTCGATGCGGAACGACTCGGTGGACTCGGCCGGGAACAGCGTGCCGTCCATGACACCACCGGAGAGCAACTCATACGAGTCGGTGGCGGGCTTGAGCGTGACGTTCATGTTCAGCGTTTTGGTGATCTCGTTGACCATGCCGCCGCCCACGCGCCACTTCAGGCCCTGCAGGTCGTCCGCCTTGGTGACAGGCTTCTTGGTGTTGAAGACAATGCCTGGGCCGTGCGTGAAGAAAGCCAGGACCTTGACCCCTTGCTGCTCGGCGACCATCTCGGGCCGCTTCATGGCGACCTTGTTGAAGGCGACCGAGATCGGCTCGGACGTGTTGCCAAGAAACGGGAACTCGGCCATCTGCGTGTACAGGAAGCGGCCCGGTGTGTAGCCATGGACCGTGAACGACACATCAGCCAGCCCGTTCTTGATGGCGTCATAGGTTCCGGGTGGCGCGGACACGCCGCGCGGCAGGATGTTGCACTTCATCTTGCCGGTGGTGTTTTTCTCCAGCAGGTCGCACCATTCCTTTTGTGACGTGCTCAGGGCATGCGTGGGAGGCACCCAGGAAGAAACGGTCAGAACCGTTTGGGCGCCGGCCATGCCGGCTGTCATGGCGGCGGCTGCGGCGATGAGGGAAAGTCGTGAACGGTTCATGCGAAGCACTCCAGATTTATGTTGCGGTGCAAACTTTAATGGCGCTTTCAGCTTGCGGTTGTCCATACTTACCCGGATTAACCGACCGCGTGGTTGGCTAATCGTGTAAAGCCGCGCCTATAATCCTAAAAAAGAACGGTCGTTCTATTTTCACAGTTCAAAGTCCTTATGCGTGATGATTTGTTCACGGATTCAGGCACTTGATGCAGCGCCGCATAGAATCATCAGGTTTACGTATACGTCAATTCAAAACTACCTACGGAGCATTCCAGCATGAAGGTTTTAGTCGCGGTCAAACGCGTGGTCGACTACAACGTCAAGGTCCGGGTCAAGTCGGACA
>JAZKHY010000016.1:0-70119 GCA_040385105.1 Pseudomonadota bacterium | reverse complement strand
CTTGCACGGATGTGTTGCAAGCGTCGTGCCAGAGGTTTTTTTACAGCCTCAACGTTTGACATGAGGGGCGGCCAAGGGCGATAGCCCTTGGACGTCCCTCTCGATGGGAATACGAAGGGACTTCCCCCATTCTGGTGACGGCATCGAGTGCCAAGATTGAGGTGCTGAAGTCAATCTGAAACCTTTGAAAGGGAAAGTCCCATGAGCAAGATTACACGAGTTGGCGCTGATTTGGCAAAGCGCGTCATCCAGGTCCATGCCGTTGATGCTGCCGGTCATCGCATCACAGGCCGTGCGCTGGCGCGCGACCGGTTTCTGGGGTGGTGTGCACAGCTTCCTGCGGGTTGCATGGTTGCAATGGAGGCCAGCTCCAGTGCTCACCATTGGGCGCGCCGGCTCATCGCCATGGGACTCGACGCGCGCATTATTGCTGCCCACTTGGTTGCGCCTTACCGCTTGCAAGGCAAAGGCGGGAAAAACGACGCCAACGACGCCGCCGCCATCTGCGAGGCTGCCAGCCGCCCGCAGATGCATTTCGTGCCCGTCAAGACTGTTGAGCAACAAAGCATGCTGTGCATTCATCGTTTGCGCGAAGGCTTCAAAATCGAACGCACGGCTTGCGTCAACCGCATTCGCGGCCTTCTGGCCGAGTTTGGCTTGGTATTCCCTCAAAAACCAGGCGTATTGCGCCAGGCACTGCCCGAGGTGATGGAAGACGGGTCGAACGAACTCGGTGGCATTGCCCGTTTGGCGTTGCAACGAGCTTTGGCCCAGTGGCAAGAGCTGGATGCCCATCTGGCATGGTGTGACGAGCGCATTGCGGCGCACATGAAGTCCTCCGAGCAAGTGCGCCAGGCAGAGCAACTCATGGGCGTCGGCCCGGTAACCGCGTCTGCCCTCGTGGCAACAGTAGGCGACTTCAACCAGTTTCGCGATGGCGCCCAGTTCGGCGCTTGGCTGGGTCTCACACCCCGGCAGAACTCCAGCGGCGGAAAAAACGTCTTGGGGTCCATCACCAAGCGCGGCGACATGTACCTGCGCATGCTGTTGATCCAGGGCGCGAAGTCGGCCGTCATGACTGCGCACAAGCGTGCGGATCCGATCTCTCGGTGGGCGCATCAGCTACGCGAGAAGTCAGGTTGGCAAAAAGCCGTGGTGGCGCTGGCCAACAAGAACGCGCGCATTCTCTGGGCGGTGTTCGTGAGGGGCAAGTCCTTCGATGCGCACCACGTGAGCGTGAAGCCGGTCTGAGCTGATAAGTCCGGTTTCTTGCAAGACGTGATCCGAAGATGCAGTGAACAGGTCAGACCGGCGGTGGGCAAGCCCGACTAACCCTTTGTGGCGCCGATTGCGGCAATACCACGGGATCGGAATGGGGCCCCACCGAGCGGTTCGTATCTGGGTCCGCACAATCGTGTGCAACAAGACCGTCTGTAGATGTGCAGTCTGCCCCTCGTTCGTCGCAGCTTCCCTCACGCCAGTCCAGGAAACCGCCAACAAAGAAACATCTATCGAGTACCGCTGCTTGACTTCCTGGGGAGTCCCTGTAAAGGGTTAGGCGTCGCTCGGCGTGGTGACGTCATTGTCTTTCGAGATGTTGATTGGCCTAGCGGCGACGGCGCAGTCGTTTTCCCGGTACGCCGACGTATTGGTCGGATGACTGCTTTCCGGTTCGGCTTTCGACGTTCACCGTGAAGTGAGGCCCATAAACGGGGTCTGTGCCGTACCGAACTTCCAACTTCCTGAACTCTGCGGGATCTACTGAATGCTTGAGGCAAAGTTCAGGCAAAGCATCTCGGTAGAGGCTAACCGCTCTGCGAAAGCTCTCTGAAACTGTAGTGCCCGTCGTTGAGCCATTCAGGAAATCGACTGCGACAAATCCGTCGTCTTCGCCCGAAGCCTCGGCGAACACATTCGTCTGGTAGACACCAATCATGAACCCCATCCCACTTGCAAGGGAATCCGCGATGTTGTGGCCAACGGATTTGAGGTGCCCGAGTTTCATGCTGTCAGATCCACGACTGAGGGCTGCTTGCGACGCCTAACGTCGGAGACCAGCGGCGCCGAAGGCGTCCGGCTGGGTTGACCTGTTGTGCCAAGCGTCGGTGGCCAGCGCCAACACCTGCTGAGCGCATGCGCGTTGCTTGCGCAATGAATGCTTGAGTGTTGTGAGCGGCATGGAGCGAAACCTTACCGCAACTGGCCGTTGAGCGCCACTACAGAACTGACCTGGCTTTGTGCGAATGCAGGATGCGCCCAACGGGCGCGTGCAGTGCCGGCGAACGTCTGAGGAAGCGTCAGCCAGTTGCAACAACGCAGCGCCCGAGACACCTCAATATGACGGACTTTCACTTCCATGCGGCACAACGTCTGAGGCAACCGGCCCGCAACATATGCGGCGAAGCCGCCTCATGTTGTTGTGGGTCCGCGTTGGGCGA
Source organism: Pseudomonadota bacterium (assembly GCA_040385105.1). Taxonomy (GTDB): domain Bacteria; phylum Pseudomonadota; class Gammaproteobacteria; order Burkholderiales; family Burkholderiaceae_C; genus JACMQX01. The sequence goes on along the minus strand of JAZKHY010000016.1, from coordinate 67,681 downwards.
ACAGTTAGGTCTCGACACCAACATGCGTCCGCAGAAGATCAACCACATACGATGTAGCAACTATTTTCTCCTTCAGAATCGCCATCGCTCCTACCCACCGGCCCTCGATCTCAAGCGAGTCGGATATCAGGACAGAAATGCAGAAAAGAGCTGCCTCACCTACCAGCAATTTCTGCAAAGGTATCACAGCGGACCAGGGGAAATCGCCAGCACGAAAGGAAAGCGAGCGTATTCCATTGCCATAGAAGTCCTGATTGTGGAACCAGACGTCGGAACCTTCCCATGGGCCAACGATGGGAACCAATACTGCCTCAATCGCGTCCTGCAAGTCGCCGTCGATGTGTCCGTGGGCGTCTCCTTGCTCATCAAAGAACTCGGAGGTGCCTTTTAGCTGTTGGACTTCAGCCCAATATTCGTCTTCGGACATCACAACTCGGACATTCACTGGCATAGGATTCGAGACCTAACGTAGAAGTAACCCGCGACCAAGACGAGGTGCGAGCGTAGCGAGCGGACGCCCTTGGGCGTCGGCGTTGACTGCCATGTTAAGGCTCACGCCCCGCGCCCTCCACCACCTTGCGTCGGCGCGAACGCTTGTAGCGCAGGAACACTCCGACCGCGACTGCGACGAGAACCCCACCAAGTAGGAATTTGCCGACTGCAGCAGCGACTGCCGCCCCCGCGATAAGGCCGAAACCAATGGCAGCATCGATCGCCCAGGCTGTGCTTTCCACAACCCGCCCGACCCGCGATTTCGCCCAAAGCAGCATCTGTGAGCTTTAACGTAATGTCCACCTTAATCCCTGCGGATTATTCTGGCGGCTGCGAATTATTCTGGACACGTGGACCTCCTGAATGTGGCTTGTACATTAGGTTTCAAGCCAATATACTGTATAAATCAACAGTATTAAATTCCGCCATGAAACCCGGCACTCCCACTTTGCGTTCTACCCGCCTGCTTGACCAGGTTCGTGAACGCGCGCGGTATTTGCACTATAGCCTCAGCACTGAAAAGGTGTACCTTTACTGGATTCGGTTTTTCATTCGTTGGCACAAGTTGCGGCACCCACGCGACATGGGCGCGCCCGAGGTGGAGGCGTTTTTAACCATGCTGGCCACCGAGAGACGGGTGTCCTCTTCTACCCATAACCAGGCGTTGAGCGCCATCCTGTTTTTGTACCGCGAGGTTCTGGGCTCAGAGCTTCCCTGGATGGAGGGCATCAAACGCCCGTCGGCTACCCGACGGATCCCGTCCGTTCTGACAAAGGACGAAGTTGCCGGCATTCTGTGCCACCTGGACGGCCAGATGGCCTTGCTGACGCGCCTGCTGTACGGGACGGGCATGCGGCTGATGGAAGGTCTTCGGTTGCGCATCAAGGATGTCGACTTTGACCGCCACGCCATCATTGTGCGTGAGGCCAAGGGCAACAAGGACCGGGTGGTCATGTTGCCCAGGTCGCTTGCGCCGGCACTGCGCATGCAGATGCTCGCTGCACGCGCCATTTGGGAGGGCGACCGCCAGTCGCAACGCAGCGGTGTTGAGACACCTCATGCGCTGGACGCGAAGTACCCCAAGGTCGGGCACACATGGGCGTGGTTCTGGCTGTTTCCTTCCCCCACCTTCTCGGTAGACCCCCGCACCGGTGTGGAGCGCAGGCACCACCTGTATGAGGAACGCCTGCAACGCGCCTTGAAGCGCGCGGTGGTCCAGGCCGGGATTGCCAAACCGGTATCCGTTCACACGTTGCGCCACAGCTTTGCCACCCATCTTCTGCAGGCGGGAACGGACATCCGCACAGTGCAGGAACTCCTGGGCCACAGTGATGTCAGCACCACCATGATTTACACCCATGTGCTGAAGGTGCACGCTGGCGGCACAGCCAGCCCGCTGGACGCGCTCGCCGGTTAGCCAAATTCAAGTTTTAACAATTAACTTGCACACAATCTAATTGTGTTCTACAATCCAGCCATGCCAACGCCAAAGCTCACCACAGACCAAGCCCTGCTGCTGGACAACCAGCTGTGCTTTGCGATGTATTCCACCTCGCTGGCCATGACCAAGCTGTACAAGCCGCTGCTGGACGAGATGGGCCTCACCTACCCGCAGTACCTGGTCATGCTCGTGCTGTGGGAGCGTGACGGGCTGATGGTGTCCGAGCTGGGCGAGCGGCTCTTTCTTGACTCCGGCACGCTCACGCCGCTGCTCAAGCGCCTGGAGGCGTCGGGCTTGGTCGCGCGCATCCGTGCTGTGGATGACGAGCGGCGGGTCCACATCAGCCTCACCGCCGCCGGCCGCAAGCTCAAGGCCAAAGCCGCAAAAATCCCGGGCTGCGTGCTCAGTGCCACGCAGTGCTCCATTCCTGAACTCGTTTCGCTCACGCAGCAGATGCAGGCCCTGCGCCAGCGGCTGACGGGCTGAGTATTTTTTCTCCCTCCCAACCACCAAAGGAACCACCATGACCGCAAAACTCGACAAAGTTCTCTACACCGCCAAGGCCCACACCACCGGCGGCCGCGACGGCGCCTCCAAAACCAGCGACGGCCGCCTGGACGTGACGCTGTCGTCCCCCGGCACTTCCGGCACGGGCACCAACCCCGAGCAGCTGTTTGCCGCCGGCTATTCGGCCTGCTTCATCGGTGCGATGAAGGCTGTGGCCGGCATGCAGAAGATCACCCTGCCGGCCGACCTGTCCATCGATGCTGAAGTGGACCTCGGCCCCGTGGGCAAGGCCTACGGCATTGCCGCCCGCCTGAATGTCAGCCTGCCCGGCATGGACCGCGCCGCTGCCCAGGCCCTGGTGGACACGGCGCACCAGGTGTGCCCGTACTCCAACGCCACGCGCGGCAATATTGATGTGACCATCACACTCGTGTGATTTCCACATTCACACTGGTGTAACGCCGTGTCGCCTGCGTGATTCCCGCGCAGGCCAACCCGCTTGCCGTGCATGGCCGCATCCCTTAAGGTTGCGGCCATGACCACGACCCAACTCCAGGTCCGCAAGGACCAGCTCCCCACCACCCGCCTGGTTGAAGCCGCCGATGCCCCGCTGGAGCACGGCCAGGTGCGGGTGCGTGTGGACTCTTTCGCGCTCACCTCCAACAACATCACCTATGCCGCCTTTGGCGACATGATGAACTACTGGCAGTTCTACCCGACGGGTGAGGACGGCTGGGGCATGATCCCTGTGTGGGGCTTTGGCCAGGTGGTGCAGTCGCTGCACCCCGGCGTGGCGGTGGGCGAGCGGCTGTATGGCTACTTCCCGATGGCGTCGGCCGTGGTGCTGTCGCCGCAGCGCCTGTCGGAAAAGGGCTTTAGCGACGGCGCGCCGCACCGCGCGGCGCTGCATGCGGTGTACAACCAGTACACACGCGTGTCGGCCGACCCGTTCTACACCGCAGGCACCGAAGACCTGCAGTCGCTGCTGCGGCCGCTGTACATGACGTCATGGCTGATTGACGACTTCATGGACGACAACGCCTTCTTTGGCGCCAGCACCATGCTGCTGTCCAGCGCATCAAGCAAGACGGCGTATGGGACTGCTGCAGAGTTGATCAAGCGGCCGGGCATTGAAGTGGTGGGGCTGACCTCTGCGGGCAACAAGGCGTTCTGTGAAAGCCTGGGGTGCTACTCGCGCGTGCTGGCTTATGACGAGCTGGACCAGGTGGCTGCGGATGCAGCCTGTGTGTATGTCGACTTTGCAGGCAACGCGGCATTGCGCAAGCAGGTGCATTCAAGGTTTGCCAATTTGAAGTACAGCTGCTCGATCGGCGGCACGCATGTCACGGAGCTGGGCGGCGGCAAGGACCTCGCCGGGCCGAAGCCTGTGCTGTTCTTTGCGCCGGCGCAGGTGAAGAAGCGGGTGGCGGACTGGGGTGGTGCCGAGTTCGGCAAGCGCATGGCGGGGGCCTGGCGCCAGTTTTCCTCGCGCGTCGCCGACCCGCAGGCGCCGTGGCTGGCCGTCAGGCATCATCGCGGCCCTGCATCGGTGCAGGCCGCATACCTGCAGGTACTGGATGGCCGGGGGGACCCTCGCCTGGGGCATGTGCTGTCGCTGCACGGCGCGGGCCATTAAAAAGCCCTGCAGGTCAGGGCGCGGCCATCACAAGCTGCACCTGGGGCGCGTTGACATCCGTGTCATTGGCGCCGTTCCAGCGATGGCTGCCCGGTGTCGGGTCAGTGCCCACGCTTGGCGGGTTCACGCCGGCGTTATAGACGCCGACGTTCATCCAGTCAGCCGGGCCATTGACGCCGGTGGGTGCCGGGCCTGCAGTGCGCGTATTCATGGTCAGCTCGTAGTAGAAGCTGTCCGGCACTGCAGCTTTCAGCGACCGCAGGTCAAACCTGACATGGAAGGCCAGTCCACCGGTGCAGACGCCATCGGTCCTTCTCCAGTTGGTGGCGTCCGCGCATGTCGGGTCAGGAGACGGCCGGTACGGCATGGTGAAGGTCTGGGTCTTTGTCGCAAGGAGTTGGCCTGTCATGCTGTAGAAGTTGACGCTCATCGGGTACTGGAAGGTGGAGCCCGGCGTTGTGTTGCAGCCGGATGTCCAGGTCCCGGTCTCGCAGGCCCAGCTGCTCATGCCCACCACAAAGCCGGCCAGGGTGTTGGGGTCGCTCGCGCCCAGTGCCATGTGGTCGCCAACGCTCGCGATCGACAGCGCTTCAAAGCCCCAGCTGGGGTAGCTCTGGGGCATGGGCGTGATCAGCGCGTTGAAGGCAACCACATCCGACGCTGTCACCGTCACCGTGGCCGGGTTGCTGGTGGACGCGCCGTCGCTCACCACGACGCTTGCCACATAGGTTCCCGGCAAGTCGGGGGTAAAGCCTGGCCTGGCCGTGTTGGGCCCCACCAGCGCAGCGGTGCTGCCTTCCGGGCGGCTGACCAGGGTCCAGGCGTAACTGAGGGTGTCACCGTTCGGGTCGGTGCTTGCACTGGCATCCAGCGATATCGTCGCCCCGGAGGTGACGTTTTGCGCCGGGCCTGCGTTGGCGAAGGGCGCGTCGTTGGAGCCATCGCACCCGGCGACAGCCAGCGCCACCATGGCTGCGCCGATTGTGTGTGCCAGGTAACGGCGTTTTGGCGGGAAAGAGCAGTTCATGAAGTCTCCTTGGGTTGAAGGATCATCGTGAACCCCGGTGAAAAATAATTTGTAGGTGCACAGCGCGCCACGCCCTAGGCCTTTGCGACGTGTGGCGGTCAATCCCCTGCGGATTCAAAGCTTACATCCCAGGGCCTGAGCGGCTCGCGGCAGTGGCTGCAGACCACCTGCGGCACAAAGGGCTGGCCGCAGGCCTTGTGGGCCGAGCGGATGGAGTTGGGCTGTTGCAGGTGGTGGCGGCTGACCCAGCTGGAAAAGCAGATGATGTAACCAAAGAGGTCGCGGCTGGCGGGTGTCAGGCGGTAGATCTTGCGGCGGGCGTCGTTCATGTCGGCCTGGCACAGCAGCAGCCCGGAGTCCACCATGCCGGCCAGGCGCCGCGCGAGCACGCTGCTGCCGATGCCCAGCACATGGCTCAGCTGGTCAAAATGGTGGCAGCCCAGCAGCACGGCCGACACGATCATCAGCGCCCAGCGGTCCACCCGCAGCGCCAGGGCCGACTGGCCGTCCGCGCCCTGGGCCACGGCCGACAGGCGCGGCGCACGCTGGCGTGCTGCGGGCTGGGGCCGGAGCGCCGGGTTGATCTTCAGTGAAAACGTCAGGTCGTTGACGCCGACCTTTTCCTCGCAGTGCGAGCAGGCCATCTGCGGCGAGAACACATGGCCGCAGGGCTTGTGCACCAGGCGCGGCGGCAGCGTCACCTGCGTGGCGCCCCAGCGGCGCGCCCAGACCCACATCATCAACACCTGCGGGTAGAGCTCCAGGCCCTTGCCGGTCAGGTGGTAGGCCATGCGCACCGGCCGCTCCTGGTAGGGCCGCTGGCGCAGCAGGCCGAGGTCGGTCAGGGCCTTGAGGCGCTCGGTCAGGGTGTGGCGCGGGATATTGAGCCGGGCCTGCCAGTCGTCGAACTTCCGCACGCCAAGGAAGGCGCCGAGCAGCAACGCGACCGTCCAGCGGTCGCCGATAACCTGCAGGCCGTGGCTGAGGGTGCTGGAGGCAAGTGCGTCGCGAGTGAGATCTAGGTCAGGTGCGGACATGGATGCCACGATTCTCGCCGGTGTATTGCCTCAGCAAATTCGGGAATGCGCGGAACCGGCTTTGCCGGGCCGCTGCATTGCCCCCCAGTGGGGGGAGGCGGCCGTCAGGCCGCTTCGGGGGGCGTCTATCTCTCCACCACGAAACTTACCACCGTTGCGCAGGAGCCGCCAATGTTCAGGGTCTGGATGCGTTTGGCGCCTTCGATCTGGCAGTCGCCGGCCTGGCCGGTGACCTGCTTTGCGGCGTCGAAGAGCATGCGCGTGCCGGTGGCGCCTACCGGGTGGCCGGCGCCGATGAGGCCGCCGCTCATGTTGACCGGGCATTTGCCGCCGCGCTCGATCACGCCGTCTTCCACCGCCTGCCAGCTCTGGCCGGGGGGCGTGAGGCCCAGGTGGTCAATGGCCATGTATTCGGTGGTGGTGAAGCAGTCGTGTGTTTCCACGCCGCTCATGTCGGCAATGCCGGCCACGCCTGCACGCTTCCAGGCGTCTTCAATCGTCTGGCGCACATGCGGCATCACATACGTCTGGCCGGCGCTGCGCTCCAGCTTGTCTTTCAGGCGCAGGCCCGCGTTGCGGTGGCCCCAGCCGGAGATGCGCGGCAGCTTGCCGGCGTCAAGCCCATGCTCTTTCACAAACCGGGCCGACGCCAGCACGATGCTGCAGGCGCCGTCGGTGATCTGCCCGCAGTCCTGGCGCCGCGTGCCGGGCTCGATGACGGGGTTGGCCTCGTCGTCGTCGGTGAAGCTCAGCGCGTCAAACTGCCACTTGCGCGTCTGCGCCAGCGGGTTGCGTTTGGCGTTGCCGTAGTTCAGCTCGGCAATGCGGTTCAGGTACTTGCGGTCCAGCCCGTAGCGCTTGTCGTATTCCTGTGCGACCAGGCCAAAGGCGGCCGGCCACATGAACTTGCAGTCAATGCCTTCATGGCCCTGCCAGGCGGCGGCGTTCTGGTTCTGCGAGGCCACGTCGCCCGCGGTGTTCTTGAACTCCTCCACACCCAGCACCAGCACGCAGTCATAGCGGCCGGCCTCGATCTCGGCCATGGCGGCCAGCACGCCCAGCGACGACGAGGCGCAGGCGCCCTCATGCCGCATGGCGGGTACGCCCCACAGTTCCGGCACCACCTGCGCGACCATCGCACCCAGGTGCGCCTGCTGGCGCTGGATCTCGCCGAAGGCATTGCCCACATGGATGCTCTGGATGGCCGATGCATCCAGCTTCGCCGCCTCCAGCGCGCCGAGCGTGGACGCGCGCACCATGTCGGAGATGTCCTGGCCGTTGCGCGACCATGCCCTGGAAAAGTCCGTCTGGTGGCCGCCGAGGATGTAGGTGGGCTGCGTCATGATGCTGTGTCTCCTTGTGTTCTGCGTTCTGTTCAGGCCGCGATGGCCTCGGCCTTCACCGCGCCATCTGCCCTGGTATAGGGCAGGCCGGCCATGCGCCTGGCGGCCTGCGCATATTCCTGCTCCAGCCTGTCCACCACGTCGCCCACCGATTCGATCGCGCGGATGGTGCCCAGGCCCTGCCCTGCGGCCCAGACGTCCACCCACTTGCGGGCGGTCACGGCCTTGTTGCTGTCATACGAGCGCTGCGGCGCGTCGGGCATGTTGTTGGTGTCGATACCCTGGGCATGCAGTGATGGCTTGAGCCAGCTGGCCGGCGTGCCGGTGATGCCGCTGCTCACGATCAGGTCGTCCACCGTGCAGTCCACCACCATCTGTTTGAAGGCCTGCGGCGCCATGCTTTCGGCCACCGGTATGAAGCGCGTGCCCATGTACACAAAGTCCGCGCCCGAGGCCACGGCGCCGGCCACACCCCAGCCGTCGCTGATGCCGCCGCCGACGATGACGTAGCCGTCAAAAAAGTCGCGCACCGCGCTGACAAAGGCAAACGGCGACAGCATGCCGGTGTGCCCACCCGCGCCGGCCGACACGCAGGCCAGCCCATCGGCGCCTGCGGCCACAGCCTTCTTGGCCAGGCCGATGTTGATGACGTCGGCAAACACCAGGCCGCCGTAGCTGTGCACCACCTCGATGGCCGGCTTGGGGCTGCCCAGCGCCGTCACCACCACCGGCGGCTTGTATTTGGCGATCAGCGCCAGGTCTTCCGCCAGGCGGGTGTTGGTGGAATGCGTGACCAGGTTGGCGCACCAGGGGCCGATGGTGTCTGCCGGCTGCTCGTCACGCGCGCGGGCCAGGCCCTCGGTGATCTGCTTCATCCAGTCATCCAGCACATTGATGGGCCGCGCATTCGGCGTCGGGAAGGCGCCGATGATGCCGGCCTTGCAGGCGGCCAGCACCAGCTCGGGGCCGGAGATCAGGAACATGGGCGCCGCAAAGACCGGCAGGCGCAGCTTGAAGGGGTTTTTCTTGAAATGTGTCATGTCAGGTGCTTGTCTTGTCGTCTTGTTGAAATACCGGTTCACCAGCCGCGCCTGAGCCGCTCGCCGCTGACCCAGGTGGCATGGAAGCCCGGCGGCACCTTGTGCGGCAATATGATCTGCGCCAGCGGCCCGCCGCCGAAGTTGCGCGCGTCAAACACCTGTATCTCGGAGCGCTTCTCGCGCGCGTTCCAGACAAAGCTGACCAGGTAACCGTGGTCCTCGCTCTGCGGGTTGTCCGCCGGCGCAAACGGCGCCTCGCTGTAGAAAAAGTCGCGGCCCTCGCTCCAGGCCTGGGCCACGCCTTTTTGCAGGTCGTACTTGATCAGGCCGGCAAATCGCGGCTGCTTGTAGCTCTCGCGCACCATTGCAATGTTGTACGAGTAGCGTGTCTTGAAGCCCTGGTACTGGGCGTTGATCATCGGGAACTCCGAGCAGAATACGTCGTCGACGACGCGCTCGGTGGTCTGGCCGGTGCGCAGGTTGAAGCGCCACTCGTAGTACAGGAAGTCGCGGTACATGATGGACCACATCTTGGCGAACTTCTCGGCCTCGATATTGCCGGCCAGGTCGCGCGGGATGCGGAACGGCGTGCCGATCATCACCACTTCATCGTCGCCGTCCGCGTTCTTTTCTTCCCAGGCATTGGCCACATGCAGCATGTAGTTGGGCTTGGCCTCAAACCAGCGGATCTGCTCCGGTGTGCCGTAGCGCGGCACCACCGCAAAGCGTGACGGCATGGCAGGGTCAAACTTGAGCTTGTGGCGCCCGGCCTTCAATGCTTCGGGGTCATAGAACAGCGGGAAGTCATGCAGCACCGTGTAGTGCTCGGTGATGGCCATGTCGTGCGGCAGGCGCGGGCCGGGCAGCTGCACCGGTATCTTGTGCTTGAGCCTGCCGTCGCGGCCGATCACGCCGTAGTGCATGTACGGGAACTCCTTGCCGTAGTCAAAGAACAGCAGCTCGCCGGTGCGCTCGTCCACCTTGGAGTGGGCCGATGCATGCAGGTCGGGCGCGCCTTCAAAGCTGGCGGTGCCCAGTGTCTCCAAGGTGAACGGGTCCACGTGGTACATGCCGCCGGCCAGGTACCACATGGTCACGAGCTTGCCGTTGTGGAAGATGACGTCGGTATTGGAGGTGTTCTTCAGCGGCATGTCGGGCCGGTCGCGGCGCGGCGCCTCCTGCAGGCCCTTCCACAGCGCGCGGCCGGCTTCCACTTCTTCCTTCAGCGGGTTGGTTTCGATCCAGCGGTTTTTATAGCGGACCTTGCCCTTGTCAAAGTAAGCCGCATGCACCATGCCGTCGCCGTCATACCAGTGGTAGCGGCCCTCGGCGGCGAACTTGCGGTTCGGCCCGTTGCGGAAGTACGCGCCGCTCAGGTCCTCGGGCACCTTGCCGATGACTTCCAGGCTGGCGATGTCCAGCTCCTGCGTCACCGGCTCGAACGCGCCCTTGAGCACCGGCGGCAGGTCTTCCAGGTCCATGCGTTCCATCAGGTCCGGCGGGATGGCGGCGGCGTTCAACTCTGCAGTGGCAGTGCTCATGTCAGGCTCCTTGAGGTGTGCCGCTTTCCGGCAGGTCCAGGGGTTTGAAGGAAACGGCGCGCGGGTGGAGCGCGCCACTGCAGTGCGAGCAGATGACGCTGGCATGCAGGCGCGCGCCACAGGCGCGGTGGTAGCGCACCAGGGGCGGGGTGCCCGGGGCGGGGATCCATTCGTCGGCCCACTGCACGAGCGAGATGGTCAGCGGGAACACGTCCCGGCTGCGCGGCGTCAGGCTGTAAACATAGCGGCGCGCATCGGTGGGTGCGCGTTTTTTTTCAAGGAAACCGGACTCCACCAGCAGCGCCAGCCGCTGCGCCAGGATGTTGGTGGAGATGCCGATCTCGCGCTCCATCCGGTCAAAGCTGCGGCAGCCCAGGAAGACCGCGCTGAGGATCAGGTGCGTCCAGCGGTCCGCCGTGATGAAGGCGATGTTCTGGCCGGCTTCTGCCGCGTCCAGCACAGCCTTGCCGCCGGTCCAGCGCTTGGCGCGCACCATGGGCGCGGCGGCGCTTCGCCGCGGGGCAGGCGTGGCCTCGTAGTCGATGTCGCGCAGGGTCACTTCGGCATGGCAGGCGCCGCAGGCAAACACCGGCGTCATGGCATGGCCGCAGTCATGGTGCACCAGCGCGGCCGGGTGGCGCGGGCCGGCATGGCCGCCCCACCTGCGGCTCCAGCGCCAGACCATCAGCGCCCAGGGGTACAGCGCCAGGCCGCGCGGCGTCAGCCGGTAGCCGCCGCGCGAGACGTCAAAGATGCCGTTGGCCACCAGGCCTTTGAGGCGCTGGCTCAGCGTCTGGCGCGGAATGGCCAGCTGCGCCTGGAAGCCGTCAAAGTTGCGCACGCCGAGAAAAGCCTCGCGCAGGATGCGCTGCGTCCACCAGTCGCCGATGGCGTCCAGCGCGCGGTTCAGCGAGGTGCCGCGCAGGTGGTGCGACACGGTCTCTGCATTGCGCGCCACATGCTCGTGGCGGCGCCGCGCAGCCTCTACGGAGTCTGCGACGGCCTGGGCTTCTGCTGAATCTGTGGCGTTCATGATTTCACTTGCACTTCTAGACTTGATGTTATTAGAATGCGTCCAATAATGCAAGCGATCTGCCTGCACGACGGAGACACTTTTGATACTTGTTCCGCAAGACAAGATCGACGCCTGCACGGCCAGCGGCTGGTGGGGCACGCAGACGCTGGACGGCGTCTTTCGCGGCAATGTGGCCCTGCATGGCAGCCGCACGGCCGTGGCCGACGCCTTCAACCGCGCGAGCTTCACCGACGGCGCGCCGCGCAGCCTGAGCTACGCGCAGCTTGACGGCGAGGTCATGCGCCTGGCCGGCGTACTGCTGGCCGGCGGCCTGGGCAAGGACGACGTGGTGGCGCTGCAGATGCCCAACTGCGTGGAGCAGTTCGTGGTGTACCTGGCCTGCGCGCGGCTGGGCATCATCGTGAGCCCGGTGCCCATCCAGTACCGCGAGCATGAGCTCTCGCATGTGCTGTCCATCACCGGTGCCCGCGCCGCCATCACCTGCCGGCGCATCGGCCGCCATGCGCATGCGGCAATGTTCGAGGCGCTGCGCGCCACCCAGCCGTCACTGCAGGCGGTGTATGCCTTCGGCGACACCGCCGCCGATGCGGCCCCGGGCGAGCCGCTGCCGCCGGGCACCGTGGCACTGGCGCCGCTGCTGGCGGCAGCAGATGACCTGGACAGCCGCAGCAGGGTCGACAGCTACGTCCTGCGCACGCCCATCAGCGCCAACGATGTCTTCACCATATGCTGGACGTCGGGCACCGAGTCCGCGCCCAAGGGCGTGCCGCGCAGCCACAACGAGTGGCTGGTGCTCGCCCCCACCGTCATTGAGGGCGCAGGCCTGCGGCCGCATTGCCGCATGCTCAGCCCCTTTCCGCTGGTAAACATGGCGGGCCTGTCGGCCGGCTTTGCCGCCTGGCTGGTGCTCGCCGGCACCGTGGTGCAGCACCAGCCGTTCGACCTTGCCGTCTTCCTGCAGCAGCTGCGGGAGGAAGCCATTGACTACACCATCGCCGCGCCGGCCATCCTTGGCCAGCTGCTGCACAACGAGGCGCTGGCCGAAGGCATCGACTTCAAGCGCCTGGCCACCATCGGTTCGGGCTCGGCGCCGCTGTCGCAGTGGCTGGTCCAGGGCTTCAAGGAGCGCTTCGGCGTAGACATCGTCAACCACTTCGGCTCCAACGAAGGCGCCAGCCTCACCGGCGGGCCGCGCGACGTACCGGACCCTGGAACGCGGGCCCGCTTCTTCCCGCGCGCAGGCGTGGCGGGCTTTGACTGGCATGTGTCTACCACCCGCAAGATATCGACCCGCCTGGTGGACCTGGAAACCGGCGAAGACATCCACGAGCCGGGCCGTGTCGGCGAGCTGCGCTACGCGGGCGCAACGGTGTTCAGCGGCTACTGGAATGCACCGGAGCTGACCGCGCGCGCATTCGACGCGCAGGGTTACTACAAGACCGGCGACCTGTTCGAGATCGGCGGCGAGCGCGGCCAGTACTACCGTTACGCAGGCCGCTCCAAGGACATGGTGATCCGCGGCGGCATGAACATCTCGTCGGAAGAAGTCGAGAACCTGATCCTGGCCCACCCTGCCGTGCGCGAGGCCGCCATCGTGGGCTATGCCGACGAGGCCATGGGCGAGCGCGTCTGTGCCTGCGTGGTCCTGAAGGCCGGCGAGACGCTCACGCTGGACGGGCTCAAGGCATTTTTGCGCGACGTGCAGCGCATCGCCGTGTACAAGCTGCCGGAGCGGCTGGTGCTGCTGGACGCGCTGCCGCGCAACCCTGTCGGCAAGATTCTGAAGCGCGTGCTGCGCGAGCAGCTGGCACCTGCGCCTGAACCCGTACACGGCACCTGAACCCTTGCAATCCAGATGAACCGCATTCCCCTGCTCCTGCTGCCCGGCACCCTCAACGACGCGGCGCTCTGGCGCGCCCAAACCGACGCGCTCGGCGCGCAGGCCGGCGTGCATGTGGCCGACGTCTCGCAACAGGCCGGCATCGCCGCCATGGCCGACGACGCCATTGCCGCCATGCCGCCCGGCCCTTTCGCCGTCGCCGGCTTCTCGCTCGGCGGCTTCGTGGCTTTTGAGGTGATACGGCGCGCAGCGGACCGGGTGCTGGGCCTGGCCCTCATCAACACGCAGGCTAGGCCCGAGACGCCGGAGGGCAAGCCGGGCCGCGAGAAGATGATGGTGCTGGCCGGGCGCGACTTCCCTCGCGTCACGGCCACGCTGATCCAGTTCATGCTGCCCGCGGAGCGCCAGGCCGATGCGGCGCTGGTGGATGCCGTGCAGTCGATGATGAACCGCGTCGGCGCAGAGGCGTTTGTGCGCCAGTCGCAGGCCGTGATGGACCGGCCCGACAGCCGCAGCCTGCTGGCGTCGATCGATTGCCCCGTGCTGGTGATCGGCGGCATGGACGACAAGGTGGCGCCTGCAAAGCTGAGCGAAGAGATGGCAGCGGCCATTCCCGGTGCGCAGCTGCACCTGCTGCCGGCAACAGGCCACCTCGCGCCGCTGGAGCGGCCCGCTGAAGTGACAGCACTCATGCGCGGCTGGCTGGCGCGCGTGCAGGCCCACGCGGCAGCACCCCATTAAAAGAAGGAGACAAACCATGAAGACACATCTCAAGACCCTGGCGCGGCTGCTCGCCGCCACCCTGTGCGGCGCAGCGTTGTGCGCCGTGCAGGCACAGACCTTTCCTGACAAGCCGGTGCGCGTCATCACGCCGTTCGCGCCGGGCAACACGCTGGACACCGCACTGCGGGTGGCCGGCGAGAAGTTCAAGGAGAGCACCGGCCAGCAGCTCGTCATCGAGAACAAGCCGGGCGGCTCGGGCTTCATCGCGGCCCAGGCTGCGGCGCAGGCCGCGCCCGACGGCTACACCCTGCTGCTCGGCGGCACGGGCCTGATGACCATCAACCCGCATGTCTTCAGCAAGCTGCCGTACGACGTCGAAAAGAGCTACAAGCCGGTGAGCAACTTCCTCGGCGCCACCATGGTGCTGGCGGTGCACCCGTCGGTGCCGGCAGACAACCTGCCGGCCTTCATCGCCTGGACCAAGGCCAACCCCGGCAAGGTCTCGTTTGCTTCCTACACGGCGGGCAATGCCTCGCATTTCTCGGGCGTCATCCTGAACAAGCGCGCCGGCATCGACATGCTGCACGTGCCCTTCAACGGCACCGGCCCCGCCACCACCAACCTGCTGGGCGGCCAGGTGCAGGCGGCCTTCCTGCCGCTGCTGGCGCTGCGCCAGCATGTGGAGGCCGGCAAGGTCAAGCTACTCGCCATCACCGGCGAGAAGCGCTCGCCGCTCGCGCCGAACGTGCCGACCTTTGCCGAGTCGGGCTTCCCGGACCTGACGGTCTACATCTGGGCCGCGCTCTATGCGCCCGCCGGCACGCCCGACGCGATCGTGAGCAGGTTGTCTGCCGAGTTCAACAAGGCGCTGAAGTCCGCCGAGGTCGGCGAGCGCTTCAAGCAGATGGACTTCGTGCCGCTGCCCACCACACCGGACGAACTCACCGCTTTCGTGCGCGCGGACTCGGTGCGCTGGGCCGAGGCGGTAAAGCTGTCGGGCTTCAAGGCGGCTGAATAAGACGCCCCCCGAAACGTCCCTTCGGGCCGTCTCCCCCCACTGGGGGGCAATGCAGCGGCCCGGCAAAGCCGGTTCCGCGCATTCTCGAATTGGCAAGCATCGGCGCCCGCACATACCCGCTTGCCAAGCGTATTTCCTTGTCTTAGGATAAGTTCAACTAAGAAAGTGAAAGGAGCCGGGGGCATGCAGTACCCTGAGGTGACACAGGTCCTGCAGCTCGCGCTCAACGGCATCGCCATCGGCTCCATCTATGCGCTGGTGGCGCTCGGCCTCGTGCTGACCTACAAGGCCACCGAAGTGCTCAACTTCGCGCATGGCGACGTGCTGATGGCATCCAGCTTTGTCGGCTGGGGCCTCATCGTCGGCCTGGGCTGGCCGTTCTGGCTGGCGGCCATTGCCACCGTGCTCTTCGCCGCCGCCTTCAGCTGGTTCCTTGACGCGCGCGTGATGCGCCTGATCGTCGGCCAGCCGCAGTTCGCCGGCGTGATGCTGACCATCGCCATTGCCTTCATGGTGCGCGGGCTGGTCAGCATGTCGTTCGGCCCGGAGTCGCGCACCTACCCCACGCCGTGGACCGGGCAGAAGACGCAGCTGGGCCCGCTGGTGGTGAGCGACCTGAGCCTGGTCATCGTGGCCGCCGCGCTCATCATCACGCTGGCGCTGTTCTGGTTCCTCCGGAAAACCGCGCTGGGCGTCGCCATCCAGGCGGCGTCGCAGAACCAGCTGGCGGCCTACCTCAGCGGCATCCGCGTGAAACGCGTCACGTCGCTGGTGTGGGCGCTGTCCGGCGGCATCGCTGCCGTGTGCGGGCTGCTGCTGGCACCGACCGCGCTGGTGGACATCGGCCTGTGGATCGTCGTGCTCAAGGCGCTGGCCGCCGTGGTGCTGGGCGGCTTCGGCAGCGTGCCGGGCGCCATTGTCGGCGGGCTGCTGCTGGGCGTGATCGAGCAGTTTGCCGGCGTGTACCTGCCCGACGGCTTCAAGGATGCGATGGCCTACCTGGTGCTGATCGGTGTGCTCATCCTGTGGCCACGCGGGCTGCTGGGCGAGGCCCACGGCCGGCGCGTCTGAAGCCGGCAACGCCCATGCGCTTTCCGTACGACACCAGCTACCGCGACAGCCATGCGCTGCTGCGCTACCCTCCGGGCCGCATCGCCTATGCGCTGCTGCTGCTCGCGCTGCTGGCCGCGCCGTGGCTGCTGCCGAAGTTCTATGTGGGCGAGATGGCCTGGCTGTTCATCATGTGCATCGCCAGCCTCGGGCTGATGGTGCTGGTGGGCTACACCGGCCAGGTGTCGCTGGGGCACTCGGCGTTTCTCGCGATCGGGGCCTATGCACACACCTGGATGCTCAGCAAGGGCATGCCGCTGCTTCCGTCGATGGCGCTGGCGGCCGCATTCACCGGCGCAGTGGGCTGCATCATCGGCCTGCCCGCCATCCGCGTCTCGGGCCTGTACCTGGCCATGGTGACGCTCGCCTTCGCCATCCTTACCGAGCACACCATCGGCCACTGGAAGAGCGTCACCGGCGGCTTCAACGGGCTGTCGGTCAACAACCCCGTGGTGCTGGGCAAGGAACTCTCGGGCCTGCAGCCGTTCTATTACCTGTGCCTGGCGCTGCTGATCACGGTGCTGCTGGGCCTGGTCAACCTGATGCGCGGGCAGACCGGCCGCGCCTTCCGCGGCGTGCGTGACTCCGAGGCCGCAGCCTACAGCCTGGGCATCTGGGTCGGCGGCTACAAGGTGCTGGCCTTCGTGATCTCGGCCATGGTGACGGGTCTCGCCGGCGCTTTGCTGGCGCACCATGTGCGTTTCCTCACGCCAGACGGCTTCGGCCTGATCCTGTCACTGGAGCTGGTGCTGATGGTCACCATCGGCGGGCTGGGCTCGCTGCGTGGCGCCATCCTTGGCGCATTCCTGATCAGCATGCTGCCGGCCTTCATCTCGCGCATCAAGCCGCTGCTGCCGGCGCAGGTGGCCAAGCAGTTCGGGCTGGAAATCTTTGTATTCGGCCTGGTGCTGGCGCTGTTCGTGCTGTTCGAGCCCAAGGGCCTGAACGGCCGCTGGATCAAGTTCAAGGCGTTCCTGCAGACCTTCCCGCTGTACCGGCGCGACATGTTCCTGCGCGGCAAGACCTACATGAAGTCGGAGCGCTACAAATGAGCGCCATCAACACCGCCCTGAGCGTCCAGGACGTGTCGCTGCGCTTTGGCGGTGTGCAGGCCATTGCCGATGCCAGCTTCAGCGTGGAGCAGGGCGAGGTGTTCGCCATCATCGGGCCCAACGGCGCCGGCAAGACGTCCATGCTCAATGTGATCACCCGGGTGTTCGACCCGACGGCGGGAAGCGTGGTGTTCGAGGGCAAGGACATCACCGCGCTGCCGCGCCACAAGGTCGTGCACAGCGGGATTGCGCGCACGTTCCAGAACATCGAGCTGTTCGAAGGCGGCACCGTGCTGGACAACCTGCTGCTGGGCCGCCACCGCTTCAGCCACGGCGGCTTCGCGGCGCAGTGGCTGTGGACGCCGGCCGTGCGCGCGGCCGAGGAGGAGTCGCGCGCGCGGGTAGAAGACGTGATCGAGCTGCTGGACTTGATGCCGCACCGCAACAGCCCCGTGGCCGGCCTGCCTTATGGCGTGCGCAAGGTGGTGGAGCTGGCGCGTGCGCTGGCGACGCAGCCCCGGCTGCTGCTGCTGGACGAGCCGGCCTCGGGCCTGAACCCGGAGGAAACGCGCGACCTGGCGTTCTGGATCGACGACATCCAGAACGATCTGGGCATCACCGTCATCATGGTCGAGCACGACATGTCGCTGGTGTCGCGCGCAGCCGACCGCGTGCTGTGCATGAACATGGGCCAGGTGCTGGCGCTGGGCACGCCGCAGCAAGTGCAGGCCGACCCGGCCGTCATTGCCGCCTACCTCGGCACCGCCCATGGAGGCGCCGCAGCATGAGCCAGGCCGCCGCCCCCGTGCTTGCCGTGCGCAACCTGGAGACCTGGTACGGCCCGGTCAATGCCATCAAGGGCATCAACCTGGATGTGCATGCCGGCCGCATCGTGGCGGTGCTCGGCGCCAACGGCGCGGGCAAGACCACGCTGCTCAACACCATTGCCGGCGTGATCGACCCGTTCAAGGGCAGCGTCGAGTTCAAGGGCAAGGCCATCCATGGCCAGGACCCCGACCAGGTGGCGCGCGCCGGCGTGGTGCTGGTACCCGAGGGCCGCCAGGTGTTCCCGTTCCTCACGGTGCGCGAGAACCTGATGATGGGTACCTTCGCCCGTACCACACGCACCAGCCGGGACGAAGTTGCGCAGGACCTGGAGCAGGTGTTCGGCTGGTTCCCGCGCCTGCGGGAGCGGCACGGGCAGCATGGCGGCCTGCTGTCCGGCGGCGAGCAGCAGATGCTGGCCATCGGCCGCGCGCTGATGGCCCGGCCGAGCGTGCTGCTGCTGGACGAGCCTTCGCTGGGCCTGTCGCCGCTGCTCACGCACGAGATCTTCGGCATCGTGCGGCGCATCAACACCGAGCTGGGCACCGCCATCCTGGTGGTGGAGCAGAACGCAGCGATCGCGCTGGCCACGGCGGATGACGGCTACATCATGGAGCTGGGGCGCGTGGTGGCGGCCGGCACCTGCGCCGAGCTGATGGCCAAGGACGACGTGAAGGAGTTCTATCTGGGCGGCGCGGCGAACGCGGCCGCAAAGGATGGCGGGCAGGAGCAACGCTGGAAGAGGCGCAAGACATGGCGATGAATACTGCTGGCACCGCCTTTGGCTACGACACGCCGCAGCGCCTGTTCCGCGCGCGTTGCGTGGAGTGGGCCACGCGCCCTGCCCTGCGCCACAAGAAGAAAGGCCTGTGGGCCTCCACCACCTGGGCACAGTACTACAGCGAGGCGCGCGCCGTCGGCCTGGCGCTGGCGGACCTGGGCCTGGCGCGCGGCGACAGCATCGCCATCCTGTCGGAGAACCGCCCCGAGTGGCTGTATGCCGACATGGGTGCGCAGTGCATGGGCCTGCTGAGCACCGGCATCTACCCGACCTCGTCGCCCGAGCAGGTGCTGCACATCCTGAATGACGCGAAGGTGCGCGTGGTGTTCGTCGAGAACCAGGAGCAGTACGACAAGGTCTGCGCAGTGCGCGCCGCCTGCCCCACGCTGCAACGTGCGGTCATCACCCACATGCGCGGCCTGCGCGGCCTGGACGATGCCATGGCCACTGACTTTGCCGGCTTTGTGGCGCACGGTCACGAGCTGGCGCAAACCCAGTCCGCGCGCTTCGAGCAGGCGATAGATGCTTCACAGCCGGACGACATCGCCTTCCTCGTCTACACATCCGGCACCACCGGCGCGCCCAAGGGCGCGATGATCTCCAACCGCAACCTGGTATTCCAGATTGCCAGTGCGCCGCAGTACCTGCGGCTGGCGGAGCAGGACCGCGCGCTGTCCTTCCTGCCGCTGTGCCACATTGCCGAGCGCATGGGCACCGTCTTCAACCCGCTGGCCATGGGCCAGGTGGTGCACTTCCCGGAAAACGCGGGCACGGTGTTCAACGATGTGCGCGAGGTCGCGCCGCATGTGCTGTTCGGCCCGCCGCGGTTCTGGGAGAAGCTGTATTCGCAGGTGACGCTGGCGATGCAGGATGCGGTGTCCCCGGCCAGACGCATCTATGCGGGCCTGCTGGCCGAAGGCGCGGCGCTGGCCCAGGCGCGGCTGGACGGCGCACCGGTCACCGGCTGGCGCGCCAGGCGCTACCAGCTGCTCCAGGCCGTGGCGCTGTCCAACCTGCGCAGCGCGCTCGGCCTGCAGAACCTGAAGACGGCGCTGACCGGCGCCGCGCCGGTGCCGCCCGACCTGCTGCGCTGGTACATGGCCATCGGCATTGACCTGCTGGAGGCCTTCGGCATGACCGAGACCTGCGGCTTCTGCACCGCAACGCCGGTGGACCGGGTGCGCATCGGCTATGCCGGGGTGGCCGCCAGGGACACGGAAATCCGCCTGGGCGCGGAGGACGAAGTTCTGGTGCGCGGTCCCAACGTCTTCGCCGGCTACTGGCAGCTGCCGGACAAGACCCGCGAGACCATCGACGCTGACGGCTGGCTGCACACCGGCGACTGCGGCGAGATCGATTCCGAGGGTTATCTCCGTATCAGGGACAGGCTCAAGGACATCATCATTACCTCCGGCGGCAAGAACATCACACCCAGCAACATCGAGAACCTGATCAAGTTCAGCCCCTACATTTCGGACGCGGTGGTCGTCGGCGAAGGGCGGCACTACCTGACCTGCCTGGTCATGCTCGACCAGGACAACGTGGCGCGGTTCGCGCAGGACAGGCAGGTGCCCTACACCGACTTTGCCAGCATGACCCGCGCGCCGCAGGTGGTGGCCCTGGTGCAGTCGGAGCTGGATGCGGTGAATGCGAAGCTGGCGCGGGTAGAGCAGGTCAAGGCGTTCCGCATCATCCCGCAGCTGCTGACCGCCGAGGACGATGAGCTGACACCCACGATGAAGCTCAAGCGCAAGGTGGTGGCCAGCAAGTACGCCGGGGTGATTGACGCCATGTACGGCGTTTGAGGTTTTTGTTTTTCTTACCAATGAAGAAGGAGACAGCGATGTTCAAGGGACTCAAACACACGGTGCAGGCGGGATTGATGGCACTGATGGCCGCCGGCACCGCCGCCGCGCTGGCCGGCGGCGTGACCGACAGGGAGATCGTGCTGGGCACCCACCTGGACCTGTCGGGCCCGGTGGCCGCCGGCATGCCCAACATCCGCAACGGCATGCAGATGCGGCTGGACGAAGCCAACGAAGGCGCCGGCGTGAACGGCCGCAAGTTCCGGCTGGTGGTGGAAGACAACGGCAGCCAGCCGCAGATGGCGGTGCGCGCCACCGACAAGCTGGTGCGCCAGGACGATGTCTTTGCCATCATCAACCCGTTCGGCTCGGGCACCAATGCGGCCGTGGCCAAGCGCGCAGTGGATGCAGGCGTGATCTACTTCGCGCCCTGGGGCGCGTCGTCCATCATCCGCAAGAGCGCGGCCGACAGCCCGCTGCTGTTCACCGTCACGCCCAACTACGACACCATCATGAACACCGGCGTCAAATGGATGCTGGAGAACCAGGGCGCAAAGAAAGTCGGCTACATCTACCAGGAAGGCCCGCTGGGCACGCTGGTGGGTGAAGGCGTGAAGAAGGCGCTGGCCGCCAAGGGCATGAGCTATGCGGCCGAAGCCGGCTACAAGGCCGGCGACATCGACTTCTCGTCACAGGTGGCGCGCATGAAGGCAGCCGATGTGGACCTGATCGTCATCGCCACCATCACCCGCGAGACGGTGGGCATCATGGCCGAGGTGAAGAAGCTGGGCTGGACCAACGTCAAGGTGCTGACCGCCAACCCGGGCCGCACCGGCATCGTCGCCGCGCTGGGCAAGGACACGGTGGAAGGCCTGTATGGCGTGGGTACCTGGAAGCTCTACACCAACGACAACGCACCGGCACCGGTGAAGACCTGGTTTGCGGCCTACAAGCGCAAGTTCAACAGCGACCCGGACGAGAACGCATTGCTGGCGTATTCGTACACCGACATGTTTGTGAAGTCTGTCCAGGCCGCAGGGCGCGATGTTACGGCGGACAAGGTGGTGAAGTACCTGCAGGCCAACAGCTTTGAAGGCCCGCTCTTCTATGCCAAGCAGAACTTCAAGGGCAACCACCTGGACCCGGAGTATGTGGAAGTGGACCAGATCAAGGGCGGGGCCTGGACGCCGTTGACGAAGCCTATGCAGTGACGCGCTTCATCAAGTGAGCCGCTGTCGCGGCAGGGGCTTTGTGGTGTCGTGCCTGCGTTGCTTCGTATCAGCGACAGCTTCGAGGCGTGGGCGCCTGGGGTCAGAGCACAATTTCGTTCGACGCCGCGCGCTCCGTTCAGATTACTGTCCTGAATTGTGATCTGACCCCACGCTCGGCCCGGCTCTCCGGTGACGCCGCCATGCCTCACGCCCGACTCGGCGCTCCGGCGACTCACAAAGGCAATGTTTCACGCTGAGAGGCCCCTCGGGCGCGAGATAGCGCCACCGGATCAGGAGGGTAGGGCGCTCTGCGTAGCGACATAAAGGAGGAGGCCCGGCCCTAGGCCGGCCGGAGGACAGTCGCGGAGCAGAGCGCCCTGCCCTCCTGATCCCGCAGCAACGCAGGCACGAAGCCCCAAAACTCCAGCCGCGACAGCGGCTCACTCAATCAAGGCGCGCCGTTTACTCACTCGCCTTGAAGCCGGAAATCTTCACCGCCTCAGCCCACCGCTTCGAATCCGCCGCCGCAAACTTCGCATACTCCTCCGGCGTGGACGGCAGCGTTTCAAAGTCCATGACCTTCCACTTGTCCTTGATCTCCTGCGAACGCAGTGCCTTGCCGAATTCGGCGTTGACGCGGGCGACGATGGCATCGGGTGTGCCGGCCGGGGCGCTCACGCCGGCCCAAATGTAGATGTCAAGGTCAGGATAGCCCTGCTCGCGGAAGGTCGCCACATTGGGCATCAGGGCCGAGCGGGTCGGGCTGGTCACGGCCAGCACCTTGACCTTGCCGGACTCCACATGCGGCTTGACGGCCAGCAGCGGCAGGAAGGCCGCATTCACCTGGCCGCCGACCAGGTTGGTCACGGCGGGCGGTGTACCGTTGAAGGGCACATGCGTCATGTCGATGCCGGCGCGCTGGTTCAGGATGACACCGGCAAAATGCGAGCTGTTGCCGGCGGTGAACGATGCATACGACACCTTGCCCTTGTTGGCCTTGGCCCATTCGACGAACTCCTTGACGTTGTTGGCGGGCACACTGGCGGCGTTCACCGCCATCACCATCGCAGAGCCGAGGAAGTTGGTCACCGGCTTGAAGCTCTTTTCCGCGTCATACGGCAGCCGGCTGAAGGTGTGCGGGTTGATCGTCAGCATGCTGGTGTTGGACAGCAGCAGCGTGTAGCCGTCAGGCGGCGCGGCCATCACCGTCTGCGCGGCGATGATGCCGGAGCCGCCGGGCTTGTTGTCCACCAGCAGCTGCTGGCCGGTGTTGACCTTGAACACCTCGGCCACCTGGCGCAGCGCGGCATCCAGCGTGTTGCCGGGTGCAAACGGCACGACGATGCGCACCGGCTTGTCCGGGTACGCTGCGGGCGCCTGGGCGCGAACGGCCGGAACGGCCAGCGCCAGCGAAGCGGCGCCGATGGCACTGAGGGCGTGCCGGCGCTGGATGTTGATGTTGCTTGTCATGTCTGTCTCCTTCAACGGTTTGGTTTTCTTAAAGCAGGGTCTTGATCAGTCCGGCCACACGCGCCGGATCTTCCAGCGGCGCCATGTGCCCGGCGCCGGCAATCCATTCCAGCCGCGCGCCGGGAATGAGCTGCGCCATCTCGGTTGAAAGCTCCGGCGGCGTGACCTTGTCTTCGCTGCCGCACATCACCAGCACCGGCAGCTTGAGCGAAGGCAGCAGCGGGCGGCTGTCGGCACGCGCCATGATGGCTCGGTTCTGGCGGATGGTCGCCTCGGGGCCGACCTCCACCATCATGTCGCGCATGGCCTTCATCAGCTCGGGCTTGTCATGCGTGGCCGGTGCGGTGAGGAACTTGAGCAGGCCGTCGAGAAAGCGGTCGAAGTCCTTGCCGATGGCGGCAATCGTCTTCTCGCGCGTGACCATGCCCTCGGGCGTTTCCGGCCGGCTGGAAGTGTCGAGCAGGCCGAGGGCGGCCACCGCGCGCTGTGGGTGCGCGAGCATCTCCAGCGCGGTGTAGCCGCCCATGGAAAAGCCGCAGACCACCAGCGGCGTGCCGGCGGGCACATCAGCCACCAGCGCCCAGGCGTCGCGCGCCATGTCGGCAATGCTGGCCTGCGTGACGACGCTGGCGATGCGGATGTCAGCCTGCCCCTCCAGCAACGGCGTGACGCGGCTCCAAACAGCGGCCGTGTTCAGCATGCCGGGGATCAACAACAAAACAGGTTTCATGCGGTTTCTTTCATGGCAAGTGCAGCAGCCTGCACCCGCAACTCTCGTTTGAGGATCTTGCCGACCGGGTTGCGCGGCAGCGCAGGCACCAGCATCAGGTACTCGGGCAGCTTGTAGACGGCGATGCGCTTTTCATCGCGCAGGAAGGCCGAGAGCGACTCCAGCGTCACGTCTTTTCCATCGGCAGCCACGACGCAGGCGCAGACCTTCTCGCCCAGCTTGTCATCGGGCACGGCCACCACGGCAGCATCCTTGACACCCGGGCAGGCCATCAGCAGGTTCTCGATCTCCTCGGACGAGATGTTCACGCCGCCACGGATCACCAGGTCCTTGGAGCGCCCGACATAGCGGTAGTACTGCAGCCGGTCGCCCGCCAGCTCGAACAGGTCACCTGTCTTGTAGAAGCCCTGCTCGTCAAAGGCCTTGCGGCTGAGCTCCGGCGCGCCGTAGTAGCCGCTGAAGATGGTCGGGCCGCTGAAGCGGATCTCGCCGGGCCTGCCGGCTTCGTTGATGTCCTCGCCGGTCTCCAGGTCCACCAGGCGGGTCCTGATCTTGCGCGTGGTGGTGATCGTCCAGTCGTAGCCCTTGACGCCTGCGCGCGGGAAGAACTGCGCGCGCAGCTCCGGCTCGGGAATGTCCTTGTGGCTGCCCGACAGCGCCGCGCCCTCGTTGGAGCCGAAGTAGTTGACGATCTGCACGCCATGCCGGTCCTGGAAGCCGCGCACCATCCAGTCCGACAACGGGGCCGAACCGGAACCGATGCGCGACAGGCGCTTGAAGTCGATGCCCGCCAGCAGCTGCTCGTTCTGCAGCAGCATGTTGAGGATGGCCGGGGGCGCCACGGTGTAGTCGATCTTCTCTTCACGCAGCTGCTGCAGGAACACTTGCAGCGAGAACGGCTGGTGCTGGATGACGGTGCCGCCCAGCACCAGCCAGGCGGCAAACGCCGTGGAGATGCCGGCCATGTTGACCAGCGGAAACGGGTTGAGCAGGCGCGCATGCGGCTCGATGCCCGCGGCCTCGATGATGGACGGCGCCACGATCAGCCATTCGTTGTGGCTGCGCGGCACGCCCTTGGGCGAGGCTTCGGTGCCCGAGGTCCAGCAGATGCTGAAGACGTCGTTGGCGGTGACGGCCGCCTCGCGCTGCGCCACAGCCAGTGCAGCGCCCTGCGCAGCGGTGATGCTGGCGGGCATGGCCGCGCTGATGTCGATGGACGGCGCCTCGACAGCATCGCCCCAGGCGAACACGGTCTTCAATGCCGGATGGGCAGGCTTGAGCCCCTCGAACATCTGCGCCGCCATGTGCGCGGCCTCCGGCTTGCCGATGCGCGAGAACGTCACGGCCGCCACGGCCCTGGTCGTGTGCAGGATGTGGCCCAGCTCATGGTCGCGGTACTGCACCGGCACGGGCGTGACGACAATGCCCAGGCGCGCGCACGACAGGTACACAACGAACTGCTCGACGCTGTTGGGCATCTGCACCACCACCACATCGTCGCGCTGGATGCCGCCGTCCAGCAGCATCAGGCAGAAGCGGTCCACCTGCGCGCCCAGCTGGCTCCAGCTCCAGCGCTGCGGCGCGCCGTGGGCAAACTCCGCGCGGTTGGGCGCGTCGGCCACAGCCTCGGCATCGGGCTGCGCGCGCAGGTTCTTTTCAAACAGGCTCCACAGCGTGTCGGTGCCCCACCAGCCTGCGCCGGTGTACTCGTCGATCTTCTGCTGGCTGACAAGAATCATGAAGGTCCCGTGTCAGTAGCCGCGGGCCAGGCGTTCGCCGCTGACCCAGGTGGCATGGAAGCCGTTGGGCACGCGCTGCGGCATTTTGATGCGGCAGACCGGGCCTTTGGCAATGTCGGCAGCGTCAAACACCGTCACATACGACGCCTTCTTCTCGTCGTCCCACATGAAGCCGACGAGGTAGCCGTCGTCTTCCTTCTTCCAGTTGTCCTTGGGCGCAAACGGCGCCTCGCTGAACCATTTGTTCACGCCTTCGTGGTAGCTGGTGCAGGTGTCCTTCTCCAGGTCGTAGCGCACAAAGCCGCAAAAGCGCGGGTCTTCGGCACGGTTGCTACGGCCCATGAGCACGTTCCAGGAATAGCGCGTCTTGTAGCCCTGCATCCACGAGTTGATGACCGGGAACTCCTGGTTCACGATGTCGTCGATGATGCGCTCCTTCGTCTGGCCGGTGCGCAGGTTGAAGCGCCATTCATAGAACATGAAGTCATGCTCCAGGTTGGCCAGCATCTTGGGGAAGCGCTCCACCTCCACATTGCCGCGCCAGTCGCGCGGCAGGCGGAACGGCGTGCCGGTCATCACGATCTCGGTGCCGCCCTGGCCGTCGTCCTCTTCCCACGAGTTGCTCACGTGGTACATGTAGGTCGGGCTGGCTTCAAACCAGCGGATCTGGTCCGGCGTGCCGTGGCGCGGGATCACGCCAAAGCGCGACGGCATCTCGTGGTAGAACTTCAGCTTGTGGCGGCCGGCCTTGAAGGCCTCCTGGTCATAAAACAGCGGTAGGTCGTGCACGATGGTGTAGTTGGGCGTGATCGCCATGTCGTGCGGCAGGCGCGGGCCGGGCAGCTGCACCGGCATCAGCGTCTGCAGCTTGCCGTGACGGTCCATCACGCCGTAGTGCATGTAGGGCGCTTCCTTGCCGTAAGCAAAGAACAGGAACTCACCGGTGCGCTCGTCTACCTTGGAGTGGGCCGACACCGGCATCGCCTTCATGCGCGGGTCAAACTCCAGCTTGCCGACGGTGGACAAATCGTCTGGCCGGCACTGGTACACCGAGCCACCCAGGTACCACATCGACACCAGGTTGCCGGCGTAGAACTTGACGTCGGTGTTGGAGGTGTTCTTCATCGGCGCGTCAGGCCTGTCCTTGCGCGGCGGGTCCTTGATGCCCTGCCACAGCGCGCTGCCGGCAGCCATTTCTTCCTTCAGGCCGTCAGTCATGATCCAGCGGTTCTGGTACTGGACCTTGCCGCCTTCAAAGCGCACGGCATGCAGCATGCCGTCGCCGTCAAACCAGTGGTAGCGGCCGGGCGCCTCGAACTTGCGGTTCGGGCCGTTGCGCACATACATGCCGGTCAGGTCCTTCGGCACCTCGCCCTCAATGTCGGTGAGGTCCAGCGTGGTTTCATGCTCGATCGGCGCGAAGCCGCCGACGAGGACTGGGATTTCATTGGCGCCCATGATGTACTTCTCCTTGTGTCGTGGTGTCTGGTGGGTGTTGCGTTGGTGTGTCTTGATGGCTTGCCGTGCTATTCAGAGGCCTTGAAGCCCGAAAGCTTCACGGCCTCGGACCAGCGCGCCTGCTCCTTGCGCAGGTAGGCGGTGAATTCGTCGGGCGTGCTGGGCATCGGCTCGAAGTCCATCGACGCGAACTTGTCGCGCACGGGCTGCGTCCGGATGGCGCCGACCAGCTGGCGGTTGAGCGTGCGCATCACGTCATCCGGTGTGCCCGCCGGTGCCAGCAGCGCGCCCCAGAGGTAGATCTCCAGCTCGGGCACGCCCAGGCTGCGAAAGGTCGGGATGGAAGACATCAGTGCCGGCGGCGCGGCGCCGGTGGTGGCAATGGCACGCAGCTTGCCCGCCTCGATGTGCTGTTTGGCGGCGGGCAGCGGCACGAAGGCTACCTGGGTGTTGCCGGCCAGCACGCTCTGCACGGCCGGCGGCGTGCCGTTGTAGGGCACATGCACCATGTCCAGGCCGGCGGCCTTGTTCAGGATGACGCCGGCGAAGTGCGAGGTGTTGCCGGCCGAGAACGATGCGTAGGACACCTTGTTGCCCTGCCCCTTGGCCCAAGTCACGAAGTCCCTGTAATTCGTTGACGGCACCTGCTGCGCATTCACCACCATGATCAGCGTCGCACCCAGCAGGTTGGTGATCGGCCGGTAGCTCTTTTCGGGGTCGTAAGGCAGCTTGCTGAAGGTGTAGGGATTCACCGCCAGGTGCGACAGGCTGGCCAGCAGGATGGTGTAGCCGTCCGGCGGCGCATTGGCGACCAGCTGCGCCGCGATGATGCCCGAGGCGCCTGGTTTGTTGTCGATGACGAGCGGTTGCCCGCCGGCCTTGACCATCTCCTCCGACACCTGGCGCAGCGCGACGTCAAAGGTGTTTCCCGGCGCAAACGGCACAACGACGCGGATGGGTTTGGACGGGAAGGCGTCCTGCGCGCGCGCCGCGCCGGTGGCCGCAAATGCGCAGGCGGCGGCACTCGCCAGCATGGTGCGTCGGGTCAGGGGGGTGTTGTGCATGTTTGTCTCCGGCGGTTTGCAGGTTCTTGTGTTGGCGTGGGCGGGCATGGGTGGAATGAGCGGCGTGCAGCTCAGGCGGCAACCGGCTGCCGGGCTTCATCACCCGGCGTGCTGGCCACGTTGTCGAACAGGCCCCTGAGGTCGCGCCGCAGCACCTTGTTCAGCGCATTGCGCGGCAGCGCGTCGATGCAGGCCAGGGCTTCGGGCAGCTTGTAGGTGGCGACGCCGGCCTTCTTCAGCCAGGCCGTGATGTCGTCCAGCGTGACCTGCTGCCCCGGTGCAGGCACGGCCACAACGCCCACCTTCTCGCCCATGATGGCGTCGCGCCAGCCGCAGCAGGCCGCCTCGCGCAGCTTGGGGTGGCCGATGAGCAATGCATCAAGCTCCTCGGGCGATATCTTCATGCCGCCGCGGATGATGATGTCCTTGTAGCGGCCCATGAACCGGTAGTACGGCCGGGCCGGGTCTTCGTCGACCTCCAGGCTGAACATGTCGCCGGTGAGGAAGAAGCCGTCGGGCGTGAAGGATGCGGCATTCTTCTCCGGCGCCCGGTAGTAGCCGGGGAACACCGTCGGCCCCTTGACCGCGAGCTCGCCGGGCGTGCCGGGCTGGGTGACTTCGTTGCCGGTGGCGGGATCAATCAGTCTTGTGATGGCATGGGCGGCCATGTCGTCGCCCCAGGCCTGGCCGGCGCGGCCCGCAGCGGGGAACAGCACGGCGCGCTTGGCCGGGTCGGGCACGCGCGACTCGCCTGCGGTGAGCCCCACGCCTTCGTTGGAGCCGTAGAAGTTGACGATCTCGATGCCATGCCGGTTCTTGAACTCTCGGATGGTCCAGGCGTCGATCGGGCCTGAGCCCGAGCCAATGACGCGAAGGCTCCTGAGGTCCTGCGCAGACACGAGGCCCGGGTCCACCAGCAGGCGGTTGAGCAGTGCGGGCGCGATGCAGACATAGTGCGCGCCCTCATCCCGGATCTGGCCGAGCATGACAGGCAGGTCGCTCGGCTGGTGCAGCACCAGGCGGCCGCCCTGGATCAGCCAGGGCACCAGCACCGTCATGCCGGCAACGGCCACCAGCGGGAAGGGGTTGAGCAGCACGTCGCCCGGCCGCAGGCCCGCACCGTTGATGATGCGCCGCGCCACGGCCTGCCAGTTGTTGTGGCTGCGCGGCACGCCCTTGGGGCTGCCTTCGGTACCGGACGTCCAGCAGATGGAATAGATGTCGTTGGCGGTGACGGGCAGGCTGCGGGCTGCTTCGCGCAGCACGCCGTTCACCTCGTCCAGCAAGGCTGCATCGCCTGCGGCGAGCAGGTCTTCCAGCCACATCACCGGCAGCATGCAGCCATGCCGGTCGCGCAGCGATTGTGCGAACGCCACCTGGTCTGACTTTCCGATGCGGCGCAGCGTGACCAGCGCCCTGGCCTGCGCAATCTCGCCGCAGCGCAGTACCTCGTTCTCGCGCTGCTGCACATGGATGGGGGAGATGACCACGCCCAGCTGCGCGCAGGCCAGGTGCAGCATCGCAAACTCGGAGATGTTGGGCAGCTGGGTGAGGATGACGTCGTCACGGCGCAAACCGGCGCGATGGAGCGCAAAGGCAATGCGCGCGGTGCCGTCAAGAACCTCGCGCCAGGTGAGGCGCCGCACCGGGCAGTCCACCCACACGCCCTTGTTCGGCGGGTCGGCCAGCGCGAGCGTATCGGGCGCCTCCGCGCAGCGCGCGGCCAGCAGGCCATGCAGCGTCTGCCCGCCCCAGGCGCCGAGGGCGGTGTAGTGCGCGATGGCGTCTTGCGAATGCAGGATCATGCGGCCGCTCCCTCCGCCTGTACGGCAGGGCCGGCCTGAGCGGCCGGGGGCAGCTTGCCGCGCAGGATCCAGTCGGCCGACTGCATGGCATTGCCGAACTGCCGCGCGGCGTCGAGCTTGCGGATCGCGTCCATCTGCGCCGCCACATCGGCCAGCGTCGGCGCGGCGTCGGTGGCCGGCAGGCGGATGCCCTCGCCCTCCATCATCGCAGCGCTGCCGAAATAGCCGGCGGCCGCTGTGATGATCTCGCCGCCAAAGCTGCATTGCCCGCTCACGAGGTACGCCGCAGCCGGCGCGGCGCGGTCGGGCTCATAGCGCGGGCTCGGGTCGCGGCTCATCGAGCCGCCGCTGGTCATGCGGGTGGCGCCGAAGGGCGCGAGCGCATTGGCCAGCACGCCGTGGCGGCTGACCTCGAGGTTGAGCGAGCGCATGAAGCCGATCACGCCGGCCTTGGCCGCCGCATAGTTGGTCTGGCCGAAGTTGCCGTGCAGGCCGGCCGACGAGATGCAGCAGACGATGCGGCCGAACTTCTGCTCCACCATCGCGGGCAGCACGGCGCGGCAGCAGTAGACGGTGCCCATGAGGTGCACTTCCATGACGGCGCGGAAGTCGTCCATGGCCATCTTCATGAAGGTCTTGTCGCGGGTGAAGCCGGCATTGCAAATGAGGCCGTCGATGCGGCCCCAGGTGTCCAGCGCGCATTGGGCCAGGGCCTGTGCGCCCGCTTCTGTCGAGATGTCCGAGTGGTCGGCGACGGCTTCGCCGCCCTGCGCGCGGATGGCTTGCGCCGCCTCCTGCGCCGACGAGACGGCGCCTGCGTCAGCACGAAGGCGGTTGTTCACCACCACCTTCGCGCCAAGGCCGGCCAGCAGCTCCGCATAGGCCTTGCCCAGTCCGTTGCCGGCACCGGTGATGGCGATGACACGGCCGTCAAAAGGCCTGGCGGCATTCATGATGCAGACGCTCCAGGCTTTGATGCAGCACCGGCCGGGGCCGGCCGGCGCGACTGCGTCACCCGGAAGCGGCTGGCCACAAAAGCCATGTCGGTCAGCGATGCGTTGCCCGCCGGGTTCAGGCCGGTCACGTGGTAGTCGCTGTAGGCCGCCGCAAAGTTCAGCGGCATCGGCCCGGTGAGGTTGATGGTGAGCTGCGCGCCGGCATGGGCATAGGCCTGCTCGGCCTGCGCGATGTAGTCCTCGTCCGTGGAGTAGAGGAAGGCGGTAAGGCCGCCCACCTGCTTCACGTCGGTGGTGGCCTGCTTCAACGCATCCTGCGCATCGTCGCAGGCAATCACGAAGCTGATCGGGCCGAAGCGCTCCTCGGCATACAGGTCGCGCTCGGCCTTGCCGACCTTGAGCATCAGCGGCGTGCTGGTGCGGGCCAGGGGATAGTCAGGGTGCTCATAGCCCTGCGGCTGCAGCAGGACCTGGCCGCGCCTGGCGCCCTCCTGCTTGAGCTGCGCCAGCAAGGCCAGCGACTGCGGCGACTGGATGGTAGCGAGGATCATCGATGCCTTCTTCGGGTCCCCCGTCAAGGCGGCGACTGCATCGGCCAGGCGCTTGGCAACCTCGTCCAGAGGCACCAGGCCAGCGGGGGTGCGCACACCGGCAGCCGGGATGTAGATGTTCTGCGGGCTGGTGCACATCTGCGCGCTGAACATGCACAGCGTGGTGGCCAGGCTGCGCAGCGCGGCGTCCAGGTCGTCGGCGGACTCCAGCACCACGGTGTTGCAGCCGGCGGTCTCGGTAAAGCTCAGCGCCGGGTGCGCATTCTGCTCCACCCACTGGCCAAAGCGTGTGCTGCCGGTGAAGTCAACAATCGCCGTCTTGGGGTGCTTGACCAGCAGCTTGCCGATGGGCTCGGCCGTGGTGTCCAGCGCCATGGTGACGAGGTTGGGGTCAAAGCCTGCATGGGCCAGCACCTTGCGGAACACCCGCACGCTGATGGCCATGGGCAGCACCGTGGCCGGGTGCGGCTTGACGATGACGGCATTGCCGGTGGCCAGGCTTGCCATCATCGAGGGCCAGGCGTTCCACGTCGGGAAGCTCGCGCATGAGAAGCACACGGCCACACCGCGCGGCACAAGGCGGTAGGTCTTGTCCAGCGTGATTTTGGCCGAACCGAACTGCCGCTCCCAGCGCGCGGACGGTGCCACGGCCCGCATGGCCTGCTCCGCATACACCAGCGCCTCGATGCCGCGGTCCAGCGCATTGACGCCCGAGCCGGCATAGGCCATGTTGAAGCTCTGGCCGGCCGTGTGCATGACGGCATTGGCAATCTCGAACAGGTGTTCCCTGTAGATGACGTCCAGCACTTCCATCAGCACGCCGATGCGCACCTCGATGGAAGCGGCAGCCCAGGTGGCGATGGATTTCTCTGCGGCGCGGAACAGCATTTCCACGTCAGCCTGCGGATACACGATGTCCAGCGGCTGCTGGGTGTAGGGCGAGATTTCCTCGCCGGTCTCGCTGATAGTGGCCGGCTGGTCGAGGAAGAAGCGCGTGCCATGGTGGGCATTGAAGGCGGCCAGGCCCTTCTCCTGCGCATTGGCCGAGTCCGGGTATTTCGACGGCATCTCGGGGTAAGGGCTCCAGCAATGGCGCTCGCGGCAGGCCTGGCCTGCGCGCTCGAACACGGCGCGGTGCTTTTCGTAGAGGTCCCACTGGCTCATATGGAAGCCCTCCGCGCCCAGATCAGGCGGTGATGCCGCGCGACGTCCGTGCCCGGCACGGTGTCGGAAGCCGACAAGGTCAATTCGCCGTTGTCGGCAAAGTCCATGTTGCGCACCTGCTCGGTGCCCACGAAGTTCGGGTTGAGCGACTGCACGACGCTGTGCACCACCTGCTGCCGGCCGTCCTTCACGCGGATGGCGTAGGGCCCCGCATACTGGAAGTAGCTCTCAAATGCCGCCAGCCGCTCGCCCTCCGGCGCGCTGCGCACGCTGTCGCTGGACAGGGGCTTGCGCCCGGCGCGCGCGATGCAGGCGCTCATGGTGCCGTCGCCGGTGTAGATGATGAGGCCGCTGGCCTCGCTGCCGAATGGAAGTGTCGGCGCGCGGCCGTCGCCATAGGTGATGTCCCAGCGCACCAGGTGCCAGGTACCCAACAGCGGGTTGTCGTTGCTCAAAGCCATCTCTCGTTGTCTTCCTTGCCTTGCATCAATAGGCCGGGATGTTCCCGGGACGCCGAAATCACTTTCTTAACTGAACTTAGCTTAGATCAATCGACAGGCGTTGACAAGGGCACTTCCCCCGGTTTAACAGGGACAATGTCGCGATGGCGTCATCCGATACAAGCAGTCCCTCCCTTCACCCCTATGAAGTCCTGACGCCCGACATGGTTATGGATGCACTGGCCAGCGTGGGCCTCTACGGCGACGGCCGCCTGACTGCGCTGAGTTCGTATGAGAACCGCGTGTACCTGGTGCACCTGGAGGAAGGCATTGAGGGCTTGGACGCCGTCGTTGCCAAGTTCTACCGGCCGGGCCGCTGGAGCGAGGCGCAGGTCCTGGAGGAGCATGCGTTTGCGGCCGAACTGATGGCGGCGGAGATTCCGGCTGTCGGCCCGCTGGTGCTGAACGGCAGGACGCTGCACAGCTTTGGCGGCTTCATGTTCAGCGTGAGCCCGCGCCGCGGCGGCCGCTCACCCGAGCTGGATGACTTCGAGGTGCTGGAGTGGATTGGCCGCTTTCTCGCGCGCATCCACACCGTGGGGGCGGCGCGGCCTTTTGAACACAGACCTGCGCTGGACCTGCAATCATTCGGTATTGAACAGCGTGACTGGCTGCTGGCCAACGACAAGGTACCGCTGGATGTGCAGGCGGCCTGGGGCGCCGCTTGCCAGAAAGCCCTGGATGCGATTGCGGCCAGTGGCCTGGATGCGCGCAGCAAGACCTTCCGCCCGATCCGCCTGCATGGCGACTGCCACCCGGGCAACATCCTCTGGACACCGACCGACCGGCCTGGCGGCGGCCCGCATTTTGTGGACCTGGACGACGCACGCACCGGCCCTGCGGTGCAGGACCTGTGGATGCTGCTGTCCGGCGACCGCGCCCAGCGCAGTGGCCAGCTCAGCGTGCTGGTGGAGGGCTATGAGCAGTTCCGCGAGTTTGACCGGCGCGAGCTTCAGCTCATCGAGCCGCTGCGCACGCTGCGCCTTGTTCATTACAGCGCCTGGCTGGCGCGGCGCTGGGACGATCCGGCCTTTCCGATTGCATTCCCGTGGTTCGGCTCCAGCGACTACTGGCAGGGGCAGGTGCAGATGCTGGAAGAGCAGATGGAGCAGATGGCGGAGCCTGCCTTGATGGTGTGAGGCCCTTCGCCGCGCTGGCTTCGCTCCCACATGGTTGTGTAGGCAGACTCAAGGTGCCTGACCATGCGTGGGGTGTCGAACAGCGGTGCGGTATGGCAGTTGTCAGCCAGCTGCTTTCGTATTGCGGCCAACATTGAAGGCGAGCTTGCCATCTGCAGCGCCTTTGCCTCGTACTCTGCATGACTGTGCGTCACAAGCTCCGGCAGGCCTGTTGCATGCAGCAGGCTCGCGGCCACGCGTGAGGCGAAGGCCTCGCCCTTGCAGGTGAGAACCGGCAAGCCTGCCCACAGCGCGTCGCTGGCTGTGGTGTGGGCGTTGTAGGGCAAGGTGTCCAGGAACAGGTCGGCCAGTCGGTGCCTTGCCAGGTGCGCATCCAGCGGCGCGCGGGGCGCGAATACGAGGCGCTCCGGCGCCACGCCGCGTTGTGCGGCTTCGGCGCGCAGGTTGCGCGCGGCCAGTTCGTTGTCCTGCAGCAGCCACAGCACGCTGCCCGGGACCTTTTGCAGCAGGCGCATCCAGATGCTGAAGACCTCGGGCGTGATCTTGTAGTTGTTGTTGAAGCAGCAAAACACAAAGGCGCTTTCGGGCAGTCCTTGCTGCGCGCGTGTGGGTGTCTCAGGCGCGATGCGCCGCTGCGAGTCATTGCACTGGTAGCTGTCAGGCAGGTACACCAGTTTTTCCGAATACCAGCGTTCCACATCAGGCGAGGCCACCTGGCCATCGGCAATGATGTAGTCCATGCATGCCGAGCCCAGCGTGCCGGGGTAGCCTATCCAGCTCACCTGAACCGGCGCGGCGCGGCGGGTGAAGATGCCCATGCGTGCGTCGGTGGTGAAGCCCTTGAGGTCCACCGCGATGTCGATCTCCATCCCGCGCATCAGCTGCGCGATCTCATCGTCGCTCCGGCTGCGCACATCGACAAACTGCGTGAAGGCGCGCTTGAGGCGGCTGCGCATCTCGCCGGGCGTGTCGGGGCCGAAGGACAGGGCCGTGGTTTCAAAGCGCTCCCTGTCGTGCAGCTCGAACAGCTCGGCCATCAGGTAAGCCGTGGCATGGTTGTGCAGGTCGGCCGACAGGTAGGCGATGCGGATCTTGCCGTGTGCGTAGCGCTCCCCCCGCCAGAGGGCCCGGCGCTGGGGCGGGTACTTGTCGGCGGCGTAGATGCGGCTGCATTCCAGCTGCGACTGCGCCGAGCCCTGCATTGCGAGCCAGCTGAAGGGCACAACGGCGCGCCGGCCCGCGCTGATGGCTTCCGCGGCGCGGGCGACCAGCGCTTCGCGGCCCCTCCAGTCGCAGGCATACATGCGCGACGACAGCAGGAAGCCGATGCCGTAGGGATAGTCCGGCTCCGCTTCAAGCAGGCGTTCGAAGGCCCCGGCCTGTTCTTCGCGCCGGTCCAGGTGGCCGAGCGTCATGGCGCGGTTGGCCAGCGCGTCGGCATGGCCGGGCTCCAGCTGCAGGGCGCGGTCAAAGCAGGCCAGCGCCTCGGCATACCGCAGCCTGTCGCTCAACAGGAGCCCGCGGCTGTTGTGCACCTCGGCCCGGCTGTCGTCCAGCGCCAGGGCGCGGGCGAAAGCCGCATCGGCGTCGTCATGGCGGCGCAGCGCGGTAAGCGCGACGGCGCGGTTGAAGTGCGCACCTGCGTCGCCCGCATCCAGCGCGAGCGCGCGCTCATGGGCCTGCAGGGCTTCGGCATGGCGCTGCAGGCTCATCAGCGCGACGCCACGGCTCTTGTGGGCATCGGGGTAGTCAGGGTTGAGTGCCAAGGCCTGGTCGAAGCTCTGCACAGCCTCTTCATGTGCCTCCACCGCCTGCAGGGCGATGCCCAGGTTGTGGTGGAACCCGGGTTGGCTGCCGTCCAGCGCCAGCGCGCGGCGGTAGCTTTGCACCGCGTCCGCCGGCTGCTTGCGGTGCACGAACAGGTTGCCCTCGAAGGCGTGGTACCCGGCATTGCCGGGATGGCGCGCAATGCCGTCCGCCATGACCCGGGCCGCCTCGTCCACCTCGCCCTGCTGGAACAGCGCCAGGCACAGGTCGCCGTGCACGCCATCGAGCGCGGGGTCGGCGGCGAGCGCCTGGCGCAGATAGCCGGCGGCAGCGGGCAGGTCGCCCTGCTCCTGCCGGATGGCGCCCAGCAGCTGCAGCGCATCGGCCATGCTTTCGTCTGCCTGCCACGCCTGGTGGAACGCATCGGCGGCCTCCGGCAGCCGGCCCTGGGCGCGCAGTACCAGGCCAAGGTTGAAACAGGCGGCAGCGCTTGAAGGGTCAAGAACCAGCGCCTCCTTAAAGCATCGCGCTGCCTCGTCAAACTCCCCGCGCTCGAAATGCCCTGCCCCACGGCTGCGGATGGCGATGCTCTGCTCCAAAGGGCCAGGGACAGCTGCAACAGGCGACGGTGGCGCGGCAGGGGTTTTGCGGAACCATTTGAGCATGCCGGATTATGCTTTCCACCACATCAGTCAGGCACCGTCCACTGGGGGTTCCACGCCACCTCCCAGAGGTGCTGGTCCGGGTCGTGGAAGTAGCCCGCGTACCCGCCGTAGAAGGTGTCGCCCGCGGCCTTGACGATGACGGCGCCGGCGGCCCGGGCCTGCGCCATCACCACATCGACCTCTTCCCTTGACCCGACGTTGTGGGCAATGGACATGTTGGCCGGGCCCGGCGCGCTCACCGGCAGGCCGGTGTCGTGCGCCAGACTCCTGCGCGGCCACAGGCCGAGCTTCATGCCGGACTCCAGCTCGAAGAAGGCCACCGCACCGTATTCAAACTCCTTGCCGATGATGCCGTCGGTCTTCAGGCCCATGCCGTCACGGTAGAACGCGACCGCCCTTTCCAGGTCATCAACGCCGAGGGTGAGGAGCGTGATGCGCGGCTTCATGCGCGTGCACCGAAGCGTTCGGCCGACCGTGCTTTGGCGCGTGCAGCTTCTGTCTCGCGGTCACGCGGTCCGGCGGTTGTGATCAGCGATTCAATCAGCACGCCCGCGGCAGCGGCCACATCGGCCACTGCCTTGTCAAAGGCTTCCTGGTTCGCCTTTGAGGGCGCGTTGAAGCCGCTGAGCTTGCGCACGAACTGCAGCGAGGCCGCGCGGATTTCGTCCGGCGTGGCCGGCGGCTCGAAGTTGAACAGTGTCTTGATGTTGCGGCACATGGCGGGCCCTTCGCCTGAGAATTGGAATCGAGAATTGGAATCTGACCCCAATTTTGACGGTACTGCCGCCTGGTGTGGATTGTTACGACTTGGCCCTGGGAATCGAATAGGTACCGACCGCATGGGCAACAGGATCGGGGTTGCCCTCCGAGTACATCGTGACCTCGCCCACTGCCAGCGTCTTGCCCATCTTGATCAGCTTGCACACGCCGATGATGGCGGCGCTGGCCGACGGCTTGCGCAGGAAGTTGATGTTGATGTTGGTCGTGACCGCCATCGGCACGATGCCGATCTCGCCGAAGATGGCCACATAGAGCGCCACGTCAGCCACGAACATCAGCACCGGGCCGGAGACCGTGCCGCCGGGCCGCAGCTCGGCCTCGGTGATGTTGTGCCGGATCACGGAGGTGCCCTTGCCCACCTCGTCCACCGTGCATTTGGCCTGCGGGAAGCTCTTGACGAGGAACTCGGTGATTTCTGCTTTGGAGGGGGTCATGGAGGTTTGTCTCGAAGATGGATTGTTGTTCGCAGCATTATCCAAGACCGAGGGCACGTCGCTACAGCCTTGCGATGGACGCCGACAGGTTCTTCCGTGCCTGTGCTTCCAGCAAGCAGCTGAAGAACGCCGTGCCATAGATGGCTGGCCTTGCCAGGAACCCCAGCAGGATCTGCTTGCGCCTGCGCTGGAAATCACCATCGGGAACTGCCGAATACTCCCGCCGCACCTGCACCTCATATTCATCGAACCGCGCCGGCGCGGCGCCCAGGATGGACAAGTCCACATCGATCAGCAACTGCTCATCGGCAGTTTGCGGAACCACGTCGTGGCGCGTGGCCATAACCATGGCGTGCAAGCGGCGCGCCACTGCAGCGGATACGCCTGCGGCCTCCAGCTCGGCCCGGGCCCAGAGTGCGCTGCGCTCTTCGTTGCCCGGAACCCCGATGTCGTAGATGGCGTCATGAAACCACAGCGCCATCTCCACCTCGCCCGGGTGGTCCGGCTGGCCGGGGTAGCGGCCGAGCATGGCGATGCATTCACCCAGGTGCTGGAGCGTGTGATATTTGCGGTGCGGCTCGGCGTAGCGGGCGACGAGCTGGTCACGCAGGGCAGTGTTGTCGCCCGGCAGGCCCAGGGCGTGCCAGGCGCTGTGCCATGACACGTGAAGGTGATGCACGGTTGTGTCTGGCATGCGCGCCAGTCAGCCCACCGCATCCTCAGGCGGATGCTCCTTGAACCACTGTGCGATGCCCGACATATGCGGCTCGAACTCGCCGGGAATGGACAGGTTCAGCACGCCGGCGCGCACCGCGCCGCGGTTCTCAAAATCATGCGTGACGCCGCCGGGCACGAGCACGAACGAGCCGGGCGCTGCATGCGTCCATGCATCGCCTACCAGGAAGCTCATTGTTCCTTCAAGCACGAAGAAGATATCGTCTTCATCATGCGAATGCGCACCAGGCCCCTTGGTATTGGGCTCCAGCCACCACTCGGAGATGGAGTACTTGCCCGCCGTCTCGGCACCATCGGCCTTGAACAGCGCGACGATGCGGCCCATGGGGTAGGCGCGGCCCTCGCCGGGGGCGAGGATGATGGGAAGACGTGAGGGCGTCGGGTGCATGTCGCCGGAATATACAGGGAAGCCATGATTTCATGATCGCAACGGTTTCTGACTACCATTGCCCCATGACCATCCAGGATTTCCAGCCCGTCCTTGACGACATCAATGCCGCCATCCGCCCCCTGCTCGGGCAGGAAGGCAAGGTGGCCAGCTACATCCCCGCGCTGGCGCGGGTGCCGGCCCACCAGTTCGGCATGGCACTGCGCACCTGCGACGGCCATGAGGCAGCCAGCGGGGACTGTGCGGTGCCGTTTTCCATCCAGAGCATGTCCAAGCTGTTCTCGCTGACGCTGGCGATGAAGCACCTGGGCGAGCAGCTGTGGGAGCGCATCGGGCGCGAGCCCTCGGGCAACCCGTTCAACTCGCTGGTCCAGCTGGAGCATGAGCGCGGCAAGCCGCGCAACCCGTTCATCAACGCCGGCGCGATTGCGGTGGCGGACAGGCTGGTGTCGCACTGTACTGATGCCAGAGCAGACATCGTGGCGCTGATCTCCAGCCTGTGCGGTGAGGCTGTGGGTATTGATGCAGAGGTGGCGCAGTCCGAGGCGGACACGGGCTTTCGCAATGCGGCGCTGGCCAATTTCATGAAGAGCTTCGGCTCGCTGGACAACGATGTGGCGGCGGTGCTGGATGTGTACTTCAACCAGTGCGCCATCCGCATGAGCTGCGTGCAGGTTGCGCGCGCCGCGGGCTTCCTGTGCCGCGACGGCGCGCATCCGCACACCGGCGGCCATGTGGTGAGCGAGCGCCTCACGCGGCGCATCAACTCGCTCATGCTGACCTGCGGCACCTATGACGCGGCGGGGGAGTTTGCCTTCCGTATCGGTGTGCCGTGCAAGAGCGGTGTGGGCGGCGGGATCGTGGCGGTGGTGCCAGACCAGCTGACGCTGTGCGTCTGGTCGCCGGCGCTGGATGCAACGGGGAACTCGCTGCTGGGGATGAAGGCGCTGGAGATGTTTGTGGGGAAGACGGGGATGTCGGTTTTTTGAAGCCCAGCAGGCACGCAATGCCCGTCATTGCGGACTTGATCCGCAATCCACGAGACGGGAGAGATGGCGTCAGCCCTTCGGTGGCAGCAGGCCCGCAGCGCGGAGCTTGTCTTTCTTGCTGGGCCGTTTGCCCTTGACGCCGCCATTGCCGGGCGCCTGGGGCGCTGCGCCTTGCGCGGGTGCCGGCGTCGTCACCTCGAAACCGGGCACCTGCTCACGCGGGATGCTCAGGCCCTGGCGCTTCTCTACCAGGCGGAAATGGGCCTCCGTCTCCGGGCTCACAAAGCTGATGGCGATGCCGTTCTCGCCTGCCCTGCCCGTGCGGCCGATGCGGTGGACGTAGTCGTCGGCGGAGCGCGGCAGGTCGTAGTTGATGACGGCGGGCAGCTGCGCAATGTCGATGCCGCGGGCGGCCAGGTCGGTGGTGATGACAGCTTCCCAGCGCTTGGCCTTGAACTCTTCCAGCACCTGGGTGCGCGCGCCCTGGCTCAGCTCGCCGTGGAATGACGTGACAAACAGCTTGGAGCGGTAGAGCTTTTCAGCCACCAGCTCGGCCGCGTATTTGGTGGCCACAAAGACCAGCACCCGCTCCCATTTGTTCTCTTTCATCAGGTGGCGCAACAGCTGGGTGCGGCGGCCCGCATCCACCTCAATCGCGCGCTGCACGATGCTGGGCTCGGTGGCGGGTGTGGACTCCACTTCAATGCGCACCGGCTCGCGCAGCATGTTGCCCGAGAGTTCCTGCACACCGGGCGGCAGCGTCGCCGAGAAGAACAGGTTCTGCCTTTGCTGTGGCAGCAACGCCAGGATGCGCGCCAGCTCGTCGGCAAAGCCGAGGTCGAGCATGCGGTCGGCTTCGTCCAGGACGAGGGATGAAACGGCGGAGAGCTTGACGGCGTTGTGGTCAACCAGGTCCAGCAGGCGGCCCGGCGTGGCCACCACCACATCAGCCCCGCCGCGCAGCGCCATCATCTGCGGGTTGATGGACACGCCGCCGAAGACGACCGACGTTTTCACCGGCTCCGGCAGGTACTGCGCCAGGCTGCGCACCGCCTCGCCGATCTGCGCCGCGAGCTCGCGTGTGGGAACGAGGATCAGCACGCGCACCTTGCGCGGCTTCTCGCGTGGGGTATCGCTCAGCCGTTGCAGCAACGGCAGCACAAACGCCGCCGTCTTGCCCGAACCCGTCTGCGCCAGTCCCATGACATCCTGCCCACGCAGCACCGCCGGTATGGCTTGCTGCTGGATGGGAGTGGGCTCGGTGTAGCCGGCTTCGGCAATGGCGCGCGTGAGTGGAGCGCTGAGGCCCAGGGAGGTGAAAGGCATGGGGCAGTTTACGCTGCGGCCACCGCCGGCGCGGCTGCCCTCAGCGAACCGGGTTCTCTAGGCTCCCGATACCGTCTATCTCCACCCGCACCACATCGCCCGCCTGAAGGTACTTCGGTGGCTTGAAGCCGATGCCGACGCCGACCGGTGTGCCGGTGGCAATGATGTCTCCGGGGTAGAGGGTGATGCCGGCGGACAGCGTCTCGATCAGCGTCGGGATGTCGAAGATGAGGTCCGTGGTGCTGGCGTTCTGGCGCTCTTCGCCGTTCACATAGCAGCGCACATGCGTGTTCGCGCCGTCGAGCTCGTCCGCACTCACAAGCCACGGGCCCATCGGGCAGAAGGTGTCAAAGCTCTTGCCCATGTGCCACTGCTGGTGGCGCATCTGCCAGTCGCGCGAGGTCACATCATTGACGATGGTGTAGCCCCACACATGCTTCATGGCTTCGGCCTTGCTGATGCCCTTGCCACCAATGCCGATGATGACGGCGAGTTCGGCTTCGTAGTCGATGGCGGTGGACACCGCCGCAGGGATGACGATGGCCTCGCCGGGTGCAATGACGCACTCGGGCACTTTGCTGAAGATGATGGGCGTGGTGGGCACGTCGCCGCCCGATTTGGCGCTGCTGTCAAAGCCGCTGCCGGCAAACTCCTTCGCATGCGCATGGTAGTTCTTGCCCACGCAGAAGATGTTGCGGCGCGGCCTGGGAATGGGTGCTGTGATGCGCACGCCAGCCAGCGGGATCGCTTCCAGCAGGGCTGGCAGCTTGACGCCTTCGGCCAGCAATTCGATGATTGGCAGTGCGCCAGATGCCCGCTGCTGCACCGGAATATCAAATGGCTGGACGGTGGAGCCGTCGGCAGAGAGCAGGCCGACGCCGGGCTGGCCGTTGTGGTGGAAGGCGACGAATTTCATGGTTTGTCTCTTTGCTGTTGATGGCGCATGCAACCCCGATACGCAGGCAGCCGCACGGGTTTAACCGGGGTGCCCGAAAAGCCGCGCGATGTTAGCATGCAAACGTGAAAGCACGGCCCGGCACGGCTGTGATGAAACCCAAGGAGACAAGACTCATGAAACGACGTTCCGCCCTCGTGGCTACTCTCGCCTTGACCGCCGCTGGCCTGTGCGCTGCGCAAGCCGCCTTCCCCACCAAGTCCATCACCATGGTGGTTCCCTTCCCGCCCGGTGGCCTGGCCGACCTGGTGGCACGGCCCGTGGCCGAAGCCATGACGCGCGAGCTTGGCCAGCCCGTCGTCATCGAAAACAAGGGCGGCGCGGGCGGCGGCATTGGCATGGCGCAGGTGGCCAAGTCCAGGGCTGACGGCTACACCATCCTGATGGCGCTGTCGTCGCTGACAGTACTGCCTGAAGCTGACGCGGTGATCGGCCGCGCGCCGATGTTTGCGCTGGCGGAGCTGAGGCCGATCGTGCGCTACACCGCAGACCCTACGGTGCTGGCCGTGCGTGCCGAGTCACCGTGGAAGACGGTGAAGGACTTTGTGGACGATGCAAAGAGGCGCCCCGGCGTCATCAACTACGGCTCGTCGGGCAACTACGGCACCATGCATGTGCCGATGGAAATCCTGGCGCAGAACGCCGGCATCCAGATGACGCATGTGCCCTTCACCGGCGCAGGACCCGCGGTCGTGGCGCTGCTCGGCGGGCAGATCGACGCGGTGTCGTCCGGCCCCGCCACGGTGCTGCAGCATGTCAAGGCCGGCAAGCTGCGGGTGCTGGGCCACTGGGGCAACGGCAGGCTGGCCGCGCTGCCGGATGTGCCCAGCCTCAAGGATGCGGGCTATGGCGCGGAATACGCGCAGTGGTCGGGCCTGTTCATTCCCTCTGGTACGCCTGAGCCTGTGGCGCAGCGCTTGCGCCAGGCAGCGGTTGCGGCGGCGCAGGATGCCAAGGTGAAGGAAGTCATCAACAACGCGGGCAGCCCCATCCTGTTCCAGGACTCGCCGGAGTTTGAGAAGTACGTAACGGACGACGCGAGGCGCATGGCCGAAGTCGTCAAAAAGATCGGGAAAATCCAATGAAAAACATTCTTCGCACACTCGTTCTTTCCCTCGGCATGGTTGCCGCAGGCACGGCCATTGCGCAGGCGTACCCCAGCAAGCCGGTCAGGATCATCGTCCCCTTCGCCGCAGGCGGGCCGGCCGACAACTTCGCGCGCTTCATGGCGCAGCGGCTGCAGGAGTCGCTTGGCCAGTCGTTTGTGGTGGACAACCGGCCGGGCGCAGGCTCGGTCATCGGCACCGACGTCGCGGCCAAGTCGGCGCCGGACGGCTACACGCTGCTGATGATGTCCAACGCCCACACCGTCAATGAAACGCTGATCGCCAACAAGCCGTTCAACCTGATGCGCGACTTCGTGGCGGTCGCGCCGGTGAACTACTCTGA
Source organism: Pseudomonadota bacterium (assembly GCA_040385105.1). Lineage (GTDB taxonomy): Bacteria > Pseudomonadota > Gammaproteobacteria > Burkholderiales > Burkholderiaceae_C > JACMQX01. The sequence goes on along the minus strand of JAZKHY010000016.1, from coordinate 24,152 downwards.
CCTGGTGCTGGTGGCCCATCCCTCGCTGCCTGCGTCAAACCTCAAGGAACTGCTGGCCCGCGCCAAGGCGCAGCCGGGCAAGCTCAACTACGCTTCCTCCGGCCCGGGAACGCCCTACCACATGGCCGGCGAGCTGTTCAAGAGCATGGCCGGCGTGTACCTGGTGCACATTCCCTACCGTGGCAGCACCGGCGCGCGCACTGACCTGATCGGCGGCCAGGTAGACATGATGTTTGATGCGGTGACCACGATGGTCGAGCAAATCAAGTCGGGCAAGGTCAAGGCGATTGCCACGAGCGGGCGGGCGCGCTCCGATGTGCTGCCCGATGTGCCCACCATCAGCGAAGCCGGCGTACCCGGATTCGAGTCCACCATCTGGCTCGGCCTGATGGCGCCGCGCGGCACACCCAAGGCAGTGGTGGACAGGCTCAATGAAGCGGTGTCGAAAATCACCAGCCAGCCCGACGTGAAGGCGCTGTGGGCCAAACAGGGTGCGGCGCCTTTGGTAATGAATCCGGAAGTGTTTGACAAGTATGCGCGTGACGACATCGTCAAGTGGGCCGGCGTGATCAAGTCCGCCAACATCAAGGCAGACTGAGCCGGATGAAACAGATCAACATTCTGAGTGGCGGCGCGGCGCAGGGCCTGGTGGCGCAGCTGCAGGCGCGCTTTGAAGCGCAAAGCGGCTGCGGCATCAAGGGCAACTTCGGTGCCGTGGGCCTGATGAAGGACCGGCTGCTCGCGGGCGAGGCCTGCGACGTACTGATCCTCACGCAGGCGCTGATCACGCAACTCACGGAAAGCGGCGACCTGCTGCCAGGCAGCGCGCGGCCGCTGGGCGTCGTGAAGACCGGCGTCGCGGTGAAGGCAGGGGAAGCCGTGCCGCCGGTGGGTACGGCAGAAGAGCTCAAGGCGGCGCTGCTCGCGGCCAGGGGCATCTACTTTCCGGACCCTGTCAAGGCGACGGCCGGCATTCACTTCATGAAGGTGTTGCAGTCACTCGGGATTGACGGGGAACTGGCCGGGCGCTTGCGGCCCTTCCCCAATGGCGCGACGGCCATGCGCGAGATGGCCCAGGCCGGGGAGGCCGGGGTGATCGGCTGTACCCAGGTGACCGAGATCCTCTACACGCCGGGCGTCCAGCTTGCCGGGGATTTGCCCAAGGTGTTTGAACTGGCGACTGTCTATACGGCTGCGGTGTGCACCCGCGCCGCCGAGCCCCGGGCCGCAGCAGAGCTGATCAGCCTGCTGATCAGCCCGGAGGCTGCCGAGGTGCGGCGGCTCGGCGGGTTTGGGTAGGTCAGGCCAGCAACGCGTTCACCCGCTTCACATAGGCCGCCGGGTCTTCGGGCAGGCCGCCTTCGGCGAGCAGGGCCTGGTCAAACAGGATGTGGGCCAGGTCGTTGAAGTTCACCGAGCCTTCGAGCTTTTTCACCAGTGCATGTTCCACGTTCACTTCCAGCACGGGCTTGGCTTCGGGTGCCTTCTGGCCGGCCTGCTTGAGCATGCGGGCGAGCTGGTTGCTCATGCCGCCGTCTTCGGCCACCAGGCAGGCCGGTGAGTCGACCAGGCGCGTGGTGACCCGCACGTCTGCGGCCTTGTCCTTGAGCGCTTCCTTGAGCCGGGCGAGCAGCGGCTTTGCAGTCTCCGCTGCCTCCTCTGCGGCCTTCTTCTCGGTTTCGTCCTGAAGCTTGCCCAGGTCGAATGCGCCCTTGGCCACGCTTTGCATCGGGGTGCCGTCGAATTCGTTCAGGAAATTCAGCGCCCACTCGTCCACGCGGTCGGTCATCAGCAGGACTTCAATGCCCTTCTTGCGGAAGACTTCCAGCTGCGGGCTGTTCTTTGCCGCCAGGAGCGTGTCGGCGGTGATGTAGTAGATGGCGTCCTGGCCATCTTTCATGCGTGCCTTGTAGTCGGCCAGGCTGACCGTCACGGCGTCCGAGGTGGTGGACGCAAAGCGCAGCAGCTTTGCCAGCCGCTCACGGTTGCCGAAGTCTTCGCCAAGGCCTTCCTTGAGCACGGCGCCGAACTCGGCGTAGAACTTGCCGTACTTTGCCTTGTCCTCTTCGGTCTCGCCTTCCTTCTCCTGCTTCGCCAGGTCTTCCAGCATGGACAGCACGCGCTTGGTGGAGCCTTCGCGGATGGCCTTGACGTCGCGGCTTTCCTGCAGCAGCTCGCGGCTCACATTGAGCGGCAGGTCGGCCGAGTCGATCACGCCCTTGACGAAACGCAGGTACACCGGCATCAGCGCCTCGGCATCGTCCATGATGAAGACGCGCTTGACGTAGAGCTTGACGCCGGCGGCCTTCTCGCGGTTCCACAGATCCATCGGCGCGTGCGAGGGGATGAACAGCAGTTGCGTGTATTCGGTGCTGCCTTCCACGCGGTTGTGGCTCCAGGCCAGCGGCGCTTCATGATCGTGGCTGATCTGTTTGTAAAACTCGGTGTACTGCTCGCCAGTCACATCCTTCTTGGGGCGGCTCCAGAGGGCACTGGCCTGGTTGACGGTCTCCCACTCTTCCGTGAGCACCATCTCTCCGCCCTTGTTGTCTTCCCCCTCTTTCCATTCTTCCTTGCGCATCAGGATGGGCAGGGAGATGTGGTCGGAGTACTTGTTGATGATGGACTTGAGCTTCCAGGTGCTGAGGTAGTCCAGCGCGTCGTCGCGCAGGTGCAGCGTCACGCTGGTGCCACGCTCCGGGCGGTCGATGGCTTCCACCTCAAAATCACCCGCGCCGCCGCTGACCCAGCGCACGCCTTCGGCTGCGGGCGCGCCTGCGCGCCGCGACTCCACGCTGATCTTGTCAGCCACGATGAAGCCTGAGTAAAAGCCCACTCCGAACTGGCCAATCAGCTGTGCGTCCGATTTCTGGTCGCCACTGAGCTTGCTCATGAAGTCCTTGGTGCCGCTCTTGGCGATGGTCCCCAGGTTGTCGATGGCTTCCTGCTGCGACAGGCCGATGCCGTTGTCGGCAATGGTGAGCGTCTTTGCTTCCGCATCAAAGCTCACGCGGACTTCAAGATTGGGCGCGTCTTCATACAGCGCGTTGTTGTTCAGCGCCTCGAAGCGCAGCTTGTCGCAGGCGTCGGAGGCGTTGGAGATCAGCTCGCGCAGGAAAATTTCCTTGTTGGAGTACAGCGAATGGGTGACCAGGTGCAGCAGTTGCGCCACTTCGGCCTGGAACGACAGGGTTTGCTTGCTCATGATGTCTCTTGGAGGGGTAACGGGATGAATACCGGAAAGGAAAGCGGGAAAGGAAAACGCCCCTGCATCTAGGGGCGTTTGCCGGGGATTTCAAGTGCTGATTATCGGGGCCGCGCCGCCCCGGTGGCTCACCTTGGCTGGGACTCGACCTCTTTGGTCCAGCGCTCCAGCAGGCGGCGGCGCTCTGCCGCCTTGCCGTATTTCTCGAAGTCGTACTTGATGAGCTTGACGTTGTCCATCTTCGGGATGCGCGGGTCGGGCGTGAAGGTCTTGTTGGCCGGCACCTGCAGGCTGTTGGCCCGGGCGCCGACGCCCTGGCCCTCGGGGCTCATCAGCCAGTCGTAGTAGCGCGTGGCGGCTTCCTTGTTGCGCGCACCCTTGACCAGCGCAATGCCGCCGACCTCAAAACCGGTGCCCTCGCACGGCGCGGCCGTCTTGACCGGGTATTTGTTGAGACGCCAGCCCTCAAAGCCGAAGATGAAGCTCACGCCGATGGCGACCTCGCCCTTGGCCACATTGGGCGCCTGGGCCTGGCCGCTGCGGGTGTAGGTGCTGGTGTTCCTGTGCAGCTTCTTCATGTAGTCAAAGGCCTGCTCCTCGCCCATGATCTGGACCAGCGTCGCCATGATGGAGTAGGCCGTGCCGCTGGTGGCGGGGTGCGAGATCTCGATGTCGCCCTTGTACTCGGGCTTGATCAGGTCGGCCCAGCATTTGGGTTCGGCCAGCTTCTTTTTCTTGAGCAGCTCGGTGTTCCAGCCAAAGCCCACCGCCGAGGTGTAGAAACCGCCGACCATGTTCTGCGTCATGGCGTACTGGCGCACGCTCCAGGACTGAAGGTCGTTGATATAGGCCGGGCGGTAGGGCTCCAGCAGGCCGATCTCGGCTGCCTGCAGGAAAGGGTCTCCGGTGCCGCCCCACCAGATGTCGGTCTTGGGGTTGGCCGCTTCGGCCCGCAGCTGCGCACCGGCCTCGCCCGTGCCCTTGTGGCTCTGCAGCACCCGGATGCCGGTGGCCCGGGTGAACTCCTTGGCCGCGAGCTCGCACCAGGACAGGTCGGTGCTGCAGATGGCGTTGACGGTGCCCTGGGATTGGGCCTGGGCTGTGCCGCAAGTGAGGGCCGCCACGGCAAGCAGCGCTGCCGGGAGGCTGAGGGTCATTAGTCGCATGGGAGCTCCAGTCAAACGTGGTTCATTGTCAGATCATTGCACAGGCAGGACGATACAGCGCTCCAGGTTGAAGCGGAGAAAGTCCTTGTCGAAGGTCACAAGCCGCAAACCGGACGCCCTGGCCTGTGATGCAAGCCAGGCATCTGACCACATCCGGGGCGGGATCGCACGGGCGGCTACCAGGGCCTCAAGCTCCACGTCCGAGGTGGGCGGCTCCGGCAACAGCCCCACCCCCGGCAGGGCAAGGTAGCTCCGGTAAAGCGCGAAAGCGTCGTGGAGCGCCATGGCCCCGGCGCCGACGACCTTGGGCTGGCACATGAGCCGCACCAGGCCCAGCATGGTTGCCCGGCAGAACCAGAGCGCCGGCTCGTGACCCGGTGCGGCGGCATCGGACGCCTGCACTTCGGCCCAATACCGGAGGGCCGCTTCATGATGCACATGCTCCTTCAGCGCAAGCGCCAGCCAGACGTTGATGTCGGGCAGGTCGCCCCTTGCGCTGCCAGGCCGCAGCGGCCATGGCAGGCCGGGCGCTTCACGCGCCAGCAGCGGCCTCGATGGCTTTTGCCTGTAGCGCCCGATGGCGCCCGGTACGTCCTCACTCATCGAGGAACTCGCTCAGCCGTGCATTGGTGAACTCCGAAGCCGGCAACGCCATCGGCGAACCCAGGCTCACGCTCGGAAAGGGCACGGCTTCCCGCTTGGGCTTTGGCGCCTCGTCCGCGATCAAGCCGCGCTCAACAAGGGCGATGACGAGGTCGCGCAAGGTGGAGCCTTCCAGCGCAGCTCGCGTCTTCAGGTGCCGGAAAAGCTCGTCGGGGAAGTCAAGACTGGTTCGCATGTCTGCATTTTTATGCAAATATGCATGCGATGCAATAGTTCTAAATGATTATTCAGAACTTTTCATGCGGCGCCAGATAACGCCATTGCCCTACAGGCAGGTTGCCCAGCATGACCCTGCCAATGCGGATGCGCTTCAAGCCCACCACCTTCAGGCCGACGAGTTCGCACATGCGGCGGATCTGGCGTTTCTTGCCTTCAGTCAGCACGAAGCGCAGCTGCTCGGCGTTCTCCCATTCCACCTTTGCCGGCTTGAGCGGCTGGTTGTCCAGGGCAAGGCCATGTCGCAGGCGGGCCAGTTCCGCGGCAGGGAAGCTGGCGCGGGTGTTGGCGGCAATGGGGCCATAGCTCACGCGCACGAGGTATTCCTTCTCCATCTCCGACTGCTCGCCGATCAGCTGGCGGGCCACGCGCCCGTCCTGGGTCAGCACCAGCATGCCAACGGAGTCGATGTCCAGCCGGCCGGCCGGCGCCAGGCCGCGCAACTGGGCCGGGTTGAAGAAGAAGCGGGCGTTGTCGTCACGCCAGCGGTTGTCAGGCTTGATGAGCACGACGGCCGGTTCGTGGCCATCTTCGGCCTGGCCGCTCACATAGCCCATGGGCTTGTTCAGGATGATGGTGACCTGGGTGGCCTGCGCGCCCTGGGCCTTTTTGTCGATCTCGATGCGCACATTGGGCAGGACCTTCATGCCCATTTCGGCGACCTCGCCGTTGACCCTGACCCAGCCCTTCTCGATCCAGTCGTCGGCCTCGCGGCGCGAGCACATGCCCAGTTCGGCCATGCGCTTGTTCAGGCGCGCCGGTTCGGGCGCGGGGGCACGGGTCAGCGTCTTCGTGGCAGGTGCTGCAGCCGGTTTTGGCGGCAGTGTGTTGGGAGCAGTCATTGGCGCCAAGTTTAAGCGCCGGCTTCAATCGACACACCTGATGAATTGAGTTGTAAATTACTATCCAAACAATAATTTAATACTATATATTTCAATACCACCCACTGGAGGAGCAAATGAATACAGGTGACGTTGCAGCAAGATGGTATGAGGACATCCGGCCGATCAGTTGCGCGATTGCGACCGCATCGGTGGTCTGCCTGGCAGTGCACTGGGGCCTGGACCAATACGCGAGCGCTCCCGTTGCCAGGTCACTCATCAGCTACCTGTTGAAGGACGCGGGCATTGCCGGTCTGGTGGCTCTGTTCCTGAACCTCACGATCGAATGGGTCAACCGGAAGAAGCACGCCGATCATCAGCAATCCTTGTTGACTGCACTGGAGACGAAGCACGAGGAAAGCAGCAAAAAGCTGCTGGAAGACGTCAACAAGCAATTGTTTCGCACGGTGTACAAGCGCAACATTGATCCGGCGGTATTCAACCAGGTGGAGAAGCATCTGTTGCTGGCCGATGTCATGCGCAGGGACTTCCGGGCGTCGTTCAAGCTGAAGAAATTCATGGACCCCGATTCTGGTGGTCCAACGGAATTCGCAGAGCTGGACGTCATTTACGACTTCCGGGTTTTCAACCTGACCGACAAGCCCGTGACCTGCCCAGTGGCAAAGGCCCTGGTGGACGTAACCCCAAAGTACAGGGAGTTCTGCCGCTTCAAGCGGATCACGGTCGGCGGCGAGGTGTTTGAAAACGACCTCCTCGCCAAATACGTTGACGATGTGCCGGACCGGAACTTCATCGTGCTCCTCCTGCCCAAAGCCATCCCTCCGAACGACTCCATCCCGGTACGCATCGAATACAAAAAGCTCGCTCCGCTGGACTATTCGGAACTTGTAGTGACGACCCTGCCAATGGATGGACTGACCATCGAGGTCAGTGACCCCCATGAAATGTTCACCGTTGAAGCCATCTCGCTGCACCCGGAAGACGAGCGCCGGGATACACCTCTGGACCAGAAACACCTGGCACGCTGGTCAATGGACCAGGCTTTCCTGCCAGGGCAGGGAATGGTTATGATGTGGCATCCGACGGAAGTCGCTGCCCCACCCGCCCGGGAGTAAGGACTGACTGAAAGCGGAGCAACAATAAGGCAACAACGATGTTCTCTGGAATCGGCAAACTTTAACGCTTGCCTCCTGCAAGCAGTTCTTCCGCGCTTCCACACGGGGAGGTAGTGCCAGTTGGCGTGCGCATCGATCCCGTTGCGGGATGGGTGTCCCGGCTTACTCGCGCACTTGCATCATGGTTGACCTCAGCGCAGGCAGGTTGATCACCCGCACACCACCGTACTCGACGCGGATCATTTCCTGCATCTCAAGCGACGCGAGCGCCTCGTTCACGCGCTGGCGTGACAGGCCCACCAGGTAGGCCAGCTCCTGCTGGGTGATGCGCAGCACCTCGCCCACGCCGGGGTAGAGCACCGGGTTGAACAGTGCGGCCAGGCTGCGCGCCACGCGCACATCGGTATCGTTCATCCGGTCGATCTCGCGCGCCGCGATGAACTGGCCCAGGCGCTCGTTCAGCTGGTTCATGATGAAGCGGTTGAAGCCGATGGAGTGGTCCAGCAGCCAGTGGAAGCTGTCCACGGAAATACCGGCGACCACGCTCTTGCGCAGCGCCTGGATGTTGTAGCGGTAGGGCTCGCGCTTGAGCGCCGTTCCTTCGCCGAACCAGCCGCCGGGCGGCACGCCGGTGAAAGTCATGGTCTGGCCCTGGGCATTCTCGCTGCTCATCTTGAGCAGGCCCTCCACCACGCCGAACCAGTAGGTCACCGGCCGGCCCACGCGGCAGACATAGTCGCCCGGAAGGGCATCCACCCACTGCAGTTCGGCCACCGCCCGCTCACGCTCGGCAGGCTCGAGCAGCCCCAGCCACGGAATACCTTCGAGCTCGCCTGGCAGTGGCGCGCGGCGCCTTTTATGGAGTGGGACGTCGATTGACACAGGTCAAGAATGTGTTGGATACGGGAAAGTCCGGAGGGGAGTCACCCCTAGATTGTCGTCGGAACGACAAAATAACGTCAAACTTGCGCCTACAGTCCGCACTCAGACAAGTCACCTGAGACAAAAGACTGCAATGCAAACCACGTTCCCGAGACTGTTGATGAAGCATGCCGCCGAGCGCCCGCAGGCGCCGGCCATGCGCGAGAAGGAATACGGCATCTGGCAGACGCACAGCTGGGCCGGCATGGCCAGGCTGGTCGAGGAAGTCGCCTGCGGCCTGCACCAGGCAGGCCTGGCGCGCGGCGAGCACATGGTGGTCATCGGTGCCAACCGGCCGCGGCTGTATGCCACGATGCTGGCGGCACAGGCCCTGGGCGCGATTCCCATCCCGCTGTACCAGGACGCGGTGGGCGGTGAATGCGTGTTCCCCATCAACAATGCCGACGTGCGCTTTGCCTTCGCGGAGGACCAGGAGCAGGTTGACAAGCTGCTGGAGATCCGGGCGCAGTGCCCGCAGCTGTCCACGATTTTTTATGACGACCCGCGCGGCCTGCGCAACTATTCGGAACCGGGCCTGGGCTCCTTCGAGGCATTGGTGGAAGCGGGCAAGGCCGTGAGCAGCGCCAACCCGGGCTTCTTCAAGGCCGAGGGCGAGAAGGCGCAGCCCGGCGACGTGGCCGCCATGTTCTTCACCTCGGGCACAACGGGCAACCCCAAGGGTGTCGTCCACACCCACAACACGCTGCTGGACCGCGCACGCGCCGGCGCAGAATTTGACAAGCTGACCAGTGACGAAGAAGTACTGGCCTACCTGCCCCCTGCCTGGGTCGGGCAGAACATCTTCAGCTACGCACAGTGGCTGTCCTGCGGATACGTGGTGAACTGCCCCGAGTCCGCTGCCACGGTGACCATTGACCTGAAGGAAGTGGGCCCGACCTATTACTTCGCACCGCCGCGCGTGTTCGAAAGCCTGCTGACCAGCGTGATGATCAGGATGGAAGACGCGGGCAGCATCAAGCGCAACATGTTCCATGGGTTCATGAACGTCGCCAGGAAAGTCGGCCCTGCACTGATGGACGGCCTGCCGGTTGGGGCTCTCGACAGGCTCAAGTACATGCTGGGCAACCTGCTTGTCTACGGCCCCCTGCGCAATAACCTGGGCCTGAGCCGGGTGCGCGTGGCCTATACGGCGGGTGAGGCCATCGGGCCCGACCTGTTCACCTTCTACCGCTCCATCGGCATCAACATCAAGCAGCTGTACGGCTCGACCGAGACCGCCGTGTTCGTCTGCCTGCAGCCGGACAACCAGGCGCGGGCCGACACGGTGGGCATACCGATTGCGGGGGTGGAAATCAAGGTTGCGGACAACGGCGAGATCCTGGTGAGGTCGGCCGGCCTGCTCAAGGAGTACTACAAGAACCCCGCCGCCACCGCTGAAGTGCTGACGGCCGACGGCTGGTACCACACGAGTGATGCGGGCTTCATCGATGCGCACGGCCACCTGAAGATCATTGACCGCGTCAAGGACGTCGGCCGCATCGTGGGCGGTGCCAGCGACGGCGCGATGTTCGCGCCCAAGTATGTGGAGAACAAGCTCAAGTTCTTCCCGCACATCAAGGAAGTCGTGGCCTACGGCGACCAGCGCGAGAAGGTCTGCGTGATGATCAACATCGACTTCGACGCCGTGGGCAACTGGGCCGAGCGGCGCAACCTGCCCTATGCCGGCTACACCGACCTGGCGCAAAAGCCCGAGGTCTACCAGCTCATCAAGGAGTGTGTGGAGAAGGTCAATGCCGACCTGTCGGCCGACACGCTGCTGGCGGGCTCGCAGGTCAGCCGCTTCCTGGTGCTGCACAAGGAGCTGGATGCCGACGACGGCGAGCTCACCCGCACCAACAAGGTCCGCCGCGGCTACATCGCCGAGAAGTACGACGTGCTGGTGGATGCGCTTTACGGCGGCAAGACCGAGCAGTTCATCGAGACGCAGGTCAAGTTCGAGGACGGGCGTACCGGCTCGGTGAGCGCCACGCTGAAGATCATGGACGCCAAGACCTTCACCCCGGTAAAGGCGGCTGCGTAACATGAGCAAGAAGATCGGCGACGTCATTCTCGACGTCAAGAACATTTCCCTGGCCTTCGGCGGCGTCAAGGCGCTGACGGACATTTCCTTCAATGTGAAGGAGCACGAGATCCGCGCCATCATCGGGCCCAACGGCGCGGGCAAGAGCTCGATGCTCAACTGCATCAATGGCGTGTACACGCCGCAGCAGGGCACCATCAGCTTTCGCGGCAAGACCTTCGACCACATGAACAGCCGCGAGGTGGCCGAGATGGGTGTGGCCCGCACCTTCCAGAACCTGGCGCTGTTCAAGGGCATGAGCGTGCTGGACAACATCATGACCGGCCGCAACCTGCACATCAGGAGCAACCTGTTCATGCAGGCGCTGCGCATCGGCCCGGCCGAGCGCGAAGAGATCAGGCACCGCGAATTTGTCGAGCACATCATCGACTTCCTGCAGATCCAGGCCTACCGCAAGACGCCGGTCGGCCAGCTGCCCTACGGCCTGCAGAAGCGGGTGGACCTGGGCCGGGCGCTGGCCATGGAGCCGCAGGTGCTGCTGCTGGACGAACCGATGGCCGGCATGAATGTGGAAGAAAAGCAGGACATGTGCCGCTTCGTGCTGGACGTGAACGACGAGTTCGGGACCACAGTGGTGCTGATCGAGCATGACATGGGCGTGGTGATGGACATCTCCGACCGCGTGGTGGTGCTGGACTACGGCAAGAAGATCGGCGACGGCACGCCCGATGAAGTGCGCAACAACGAGGACGTGATCAAGGCGTACCTCGGAACCTCACATTGAGCAGACAACAACATGGCTTTCTTTCTTGAGACTCTTCTGGGCGGGCTGATGGCGGGGATGCTGTATTCCCTGGTCGGCCTGGGCTTCGTGCTGATCTTCAAGGCGTCGGGCGTGTTCAACTTTGCCCAGGGCGCGATGGTGCTGTTCGCGGCGCTGGCGATGGCGCGTTTTGGCGAATGGATCCCGCGCTGGACGGGGCTGGACAACAAGATCCTGGCCGACATCCTTGCATTCATGGTGGCGGGCGTGATCATGTTCATCGTGGCCTGGCTGATTGAGCGGCTGGTGCTGCGCCACCTGGTCAACCAGGAAGGCGCGACACTCCTGATGGCCACGCTGGGCATTGCGTACTTCATGGAGGGCCTGGGCCAGACCATCTTCGGCAGCGACATCTACAAGATCGACATCGGCATGCCCAAGGAGCCGATCTTCATCCTTGACTCCATCTTCCAGGGCGGCATCCTGATCAACAAGGAAGACCTCTATGCGGCATTGATCGCGGCGGGCCTGGTTGCGGCGCTCAGCATCTTCTTCCAGAAAACCGCGACCGGACGCGCGCTGCGCGCGGTGGCGGACGACCACCAGGCGGCGCAGTCCATCGGCATCCCGCTCAACCGCATCTGGTTCATCGTCTGGTGCGTGGCAGGCGTGGTGGCCCTCGTGGCCGGGATGATCTGGGGCAGCAAGCTGGGCGTGCAGTTCTCGCTGGCCACGGTAGCGCTGCGCGCGTTGCCGGTGGTGATCCTTGGCGGGCTCACCTCGGTGCCTGGCGCCATCATCGGCGGGCTGATCATCGGCGTGGGCGAGAAGCTGTCGGAAGTGTTCCTCGGCCCGTATGTGGGCGGCGGCATCGAGATCTGGTTTGCGTATGTGCTGGCACTTGGTTTCCTGCTGATCAGGCCCCAGGGCTTGTTTGGCGAGAAGATCATCGACCGCGTGTAAAAGAAAGAAGAACAACAAATGCTTTACCGCGAAAACGGCCAGTTCAAGACAAGCTACCGCGCCGACCAGCAGATCTTCCCGATCCTGCAGGACCGCATTTTCATCGCACTGGTGCTGGCCTTTGCCTTCATCGCCGTGCCGCTGCTGGCCAGCGACTACCTGTTCCGCGCCATCATCATCCCGTTCCTGATCATGTCGCTCGCGGCGCTGGGGGTGAACATCCTGGTGGGCTATTGCGGCCAGATCTCGCTGGGCTCGGGCGCCTTCATGGCGGTGGGCGCCTATGGGGCCTACAACTTCTTCATGCGCATGCCGGGCATGCCGCTCATTCCGACGCTGGTCCTGGGCGGGCTGTGCGCCACCTTCTTCGGCATCCTGTTCGGCCTGCCGAGCCTGCGCGTCAAGGGGCTGTACCTGGCCGTGGCCACGCTGGCCGCGCAGTTCTTCAGCGACTGGATGTTCCTGCGGATCAAGTGGTTCACACTGGACACGCCCTCGGGTTCGGTGTCGGTGTCCAACCTGCAGGTGTTCGGCCTGCCCATCGACAGCGCTGTGAGCAAGTACCTGCTGTGCCTGTCCATCCTCATCGTGATCGGCCTGATGGCCAAGAACCTGGTGCGCAGCGCCATCGGCCGCGAATGGATGGCCATCCGCGACATGGACGTGGCGGCCGCCGTCATCGGCATCCGGCCGATGTACGCCAAGCTCAGCGCCTTCGCCGTGAGCTCCTTCATCATCGGCGTGGCCGGCGGGCTGTGGGCCTTCGTCTACCTGGGCGCGTGGGAGCCCGCCGCCTTCTCGGTGGACATGTCGTTCCGGCTGCTCTTCATGGTGATCATCGGCGGGCTGGGCTCGATCATGGGCAGCTTCTTCGGCGCGGCCTTCATCGTGGTGCTGCCGATTGCCCTGAACCAGTTCCTGCCGTTCTTCCTCGGGATCTTCGGCATCGAGATTTCCACCGCGGGCATCTCGCACACGGAGTTGATGGTTTTCGGGGGGTTGATTGTGTGGTTCCTCATCGTGGAGCCGCACGGCCTGGCGCGGTTGTGGTCCATCGGCAAGCAGAAGCTGCGCCTGTGGCCGTTCCCGCATTAGGGTTGGGGATTACTGGCAAGTACCAATGCGTTTTCAGCGGTTTGTTCGTTTACTGGTTGTTCCTATTTTGGTGTGCTTCAATTTTTAATTCACAGGAGAGACAAATGAAGCTTCGTACTCTGGTTCTGGCGGTGGCAGCGATTGCCTCCGGCGCGTCGGTCTTCACGACCAGCGCATATGCTCAAGCCAAGGAGCAGTTCATCCCGGTGCTGTCGTACCGGACGGGCCCCTACGGTCCCAACGGCGCACCCTGGGCCAACGGCTACGTTGACTACATCAAGCTTGTGAATGCACGCGGCGGCATCAACGGCGTGAAGCTCTCGTTCGAGGAATGCGAAACGGGCTACGACACGGCGCGCAGCGTGGAGTGCTACGAGCGCCTGAAGGGCAAGAACGGTGGCGCCTCGCTGGTGCAGCCGCTGTCCACCGGCGCGACGTTCGCCATCACCGAGAAAGCCCCCGGCGACAAGATCCCGGTGGTGACCGTGGGCTACGGCCGCAGCGAAAGCGCGGACGGCACCGTGTTCAAGTGGAACTTCCCCATCGCCGGCACCTACTGGGTGGCAGCGGACGCCATCCTCCAGGCCATCGCCAAGAAGGAAGGCGGCTTTGACAAGCTCAAGGGCAAGAAGGTTGCGCTCGTCTACCACGACAGCCCGTACGGCAAGGAGCCGATCCCGCTGATGCAGGAACGCTCGCGCATGCACGGCTTCGAGCTGCAGCTGCTGCCGGTGACGGCGCCCGGCGTCGAGCAGAAGGCCACCTGGCTGCAGGTGCGCCAGTCGCGCCCCGACTATGTGGCCCTCTGGGGCTGGGGCGTGATGAACTCCACCGCCATCAAGGAAGCGCAGGCCACCGGCTACCCGCGCGAGAAGATGTACGGCGTGTGGTGGTCGGGCGCGGAGCCGGACGTCAAGGACGTGGCCGACGGCGCCAAGGGCTACAACGCGGTGACGATGCAGCACGGCGCAGAGCCGCAGTCCAAGCTGGTCAAGGATGTTCTGGCCCTGGTGCATGCCAAGGGCCAGGGTACCGGCCCGAAGGACGAAGTCGGCCAGGTGCTGTACATGCGTGGCGCCATGAGCGCGATGCTCGGCATTGAAGGCATCCGCGCTGCGCAGGAGCGCTTTGCCAAGGGCAAGGTCGTGACGGGCGAGCAGGTCCGCTGGGGCCTCGAGAACCTGAACCTGACCCAGGCCAAGCTGGATGCGCTGGGCTTTGCCGGCGTGATGCGGCCCATCAGCACGTCGTGCGTGGACCACATGGGCGCCTCCTGGGCCCGCATCCACACCTGGGACGGCAAGGCCTGGAAGTTCACCTCCGACTGGCTGCAGGCCGACGAGCAGATCATCAAGCCGCTGGTGAAGTCCACAGCAGCCAAGTATGCTGCCGACAAGAAGCTGACGCCGCGCACGCCTGCTGATTGCCAGTCCTGACCTGAATCTGTCGTCCCTGAGGAGTTGTCATTGCGGGCTTGACCCGCAATCCACGGTGGCCTGAAGCAAAGTTGCAACCCACCGTGGATCCCGGATCAAGTCCGGGATGACAGCCCGTGCAAGGATGACAGTTCATTTGAAAGCGCCAGGGAGTGACGCTTTCAAATGAACCCCGACAAACCATGAGCTCAAAAAACATCGTTCTCAACGTCAACGGCATCGAGGTGATCTACAACCATGTGATCCTCGTGCTCAAAGGCGTCTCGCTGCAGGTGCCCGAAGGCGGCATCGTGGCCATCCTGGGCGGCAACGGCGCGGGCAAGACCACGACGCTGCGGGCCGTTTCCAACCTGCTCAGGGGCGAGCGCGGCGCCGTGACCAAGGGCTCCATCGAGCTGCGCGGCGAGCGCATCGAGAACCTGTCGCCAGCCGACCTGGTGCAGCGCGGGGTGGTGCAGGTCATGGAGGGGCGCCACTGCTTTGCCCACCTGACGATCGAGGAGAACCTGCTCACCGGCGCCTACACGCGCAAGAGCAAGGCCGAGGTTGCTGCCAACCTCGAGAAGGTCTATGCCTACTTCCCGCGCCTGAAGACACGCCGCACCTCGCAGGCGGCCTATACATCGGGCGGCGAGCAGCAGATGTGCGCCGTAGGCCGCGCGCTGATGGCCAGCCCGAGCATGGTGCTGCTGGACGAGCCGTCCATGGGCCTGGCGCCGCAGATCGTGGAGGAGGTATTCGAGATCGTGAAAGACCTCAATACCAAGGAAAAGGTCACTTTCCTGCTGGCGGAGCAGAACACCAACATGGCCCTGCGGTATTCCGACTACGGCTACATCATGGAAAGCGGCCGCGTCGTCATGGACGGCCCGGCTGCGGAGCTTGCCAGCAACGAGGACGTCAAGGAGTTCTACCTTGGCATGGGCGGCGGTGAGCGCAAGAGCTTCAAGGACGTGAAAAGCTACAAGCGCCGCAAACGGTGGCTGGCATGAAGCTCCCCCCGTCGCGCCTTCGGCGCCTCCCCCCTGAGGGGGGCGCAGCCAGCGGCCCGGCCAAGCCGGTTCCGCGGCTACCTCGCGTAACAACCCTTCTATTCCCGGAATTTTTCAATGAGCGATTTTTTTGACGCGCTTGAGACGCGAAGCTCCGCTGAGCGCGAAGCTGCCCTGCTGGCGGCGCTGGCGGGTCAGGTGGCTCATGCGCAGGCAAATGCTCCGGCGTTCGCCGGGACCCTCAAAGGAGTTGACGCGAGGGCCGTGAACTCGCGCGAGGCTCTGGCCCGCCTGCCGGTCACGCGCAAGCATGAATTGCTGGAGCGGCAGCGCGCGGCACTGGCCACCGATGTGTTCGGCGGCTTCAGCGCGCTGGTGCGCGGGCCGGGGATGCGGCATGTGTTCTCTTCCCCCGGCCCAATCTATGAGCCGGAAAGCCATGACGCCGACTACTGGCGTTGCGGCCGCGCGCTGTTTGCGGCGGGCTTTCGCGCGGGCGACCTGGTGCACAACGCCTTCAGCTACCACATGACGCCGGGCGCCTTCATCATGGAGTCGGGCGCCCATGCGGTCGGCTGCACCGTGTTCCCGGCCGGTACCGGCCAGACCGAGCAGCAGCTGCAGGCGATTGCCGAGCTGAAGCCGCAGGCCTATACCGGCACACCCAGCTTCCTGCGCATCCTGTTTGAAAAAGCCGCGGAAACCGGCAGCGACATCTCAAGCCTGCGCAAGGGCATGGTTGGCGGCGAGGCGTTCCCGCCGAGCCTGCGCGACTGGTTTGCCGAACGCGGCATGGCGGTCTACCAGAGCTACGCCACGGCGGATCTCGGGCTGATTGCCTACGAGACCGCGTCCCGCGAGGGCCTGGTGCTGGACGAGGGCGTGATCCTGGAGATCGTGCGCCCGGGTACCGGCGACCCTGTGGCCGAGGGCGAGGTGGGCGAGGTGGTGGTCACCACCCTGAATGCCGCATATCCGTTGATCCGCTTTGGCACGGGCGATTTGTCGGCGGTGCTGCCCGGCAGCTGCCCGACCGGCCGGACCAACACACGCATCAAGGGCTGGATGGGCCGGGCGGACCAGACCACCAAGATACGGGGCATGTTTGTGCACCCGGGCCAGGTGGCCGACATTGCACGGCGCTTT
Organism: Pseudomonadota bacterium; assembly: GCA_040385105.1. Taxonomy (GTDB): domain Bacteria; phylum Pseudomonadota; class Gammaproteobacteria; order Burkholderiales; family Burkholderiaceae_C; genus JACMQX01. The sequence goes on along the minus strand of JAZKHY010000016.1, from coordinate 7,588 downwards.
CCTGAAGTGGTGAAGGCCCGCCTGGTGGTGACCGGCGAGATGGCCAATGACAGCATGACGCTTCAGGTGGAAGCGGCCGGCGCACCGCAGGGCCTTGAAGGCAGGATTGGCGACGCCATCCGCGATGTGACCAAGCTGCGCGGTGATGTGAAGCTGGTCGCGCCGGGCACCCTGCCCAATGACGGCAAGGTGATCGAGGACGCGCGCAGCTACAAGTAGCAGGCGGGAAGGCGAATTACAGGGCAGATGCCAGCGCGGGGCGATTCCGCATGCCGACGTCGCGCAGGTTGGCACCAGCCATGCGCGGAGCGGGCGCCTGCGGCTGCAGGTCCACCAGGTACTGGGGTACCGGCGGCAAGGTGACGGCGCCCGTGGCCACGGGCCTGCCGCTCAGCACCCACTCATGCACACCGCCCACCAGCCATGCGATGCGGCCTGTCGCGTACTGGTTCAGGCGGGACTGAAGCCGCATGGCGCGCTCGTCGCCAGGCTGGCCGACCAGCAGCACTTCGCGCGACAGGTCAATGCCATGGGCGGAAACGAGATGCTGCAGGGAAGCCAGGTCCGACGCATCAGCCAGCCCGGGGGCTGAGACAGCGCCCGGAAGATGGCCGGCCGCATAGTCGGATGCGGAGCGGATGTCCACCACTGCAGCGCCGCGCACCATGGCGGCGTTGGCTGCACCGGCGGAAACTGCCGCAGCGGGTGCCTGCGCCAGGCTCAGCCCTGCCGAAAACCCGAGCGACAGGGCAACAAGCAGGCGGCAGATTGCAGTACGGGCATTGGGCATGGGTGGACTTTAGGCTTGCGGCCAGCGCCCGTCCAATACAGTTAAGCCATGTACTAATACCTGAATGGGCATAAGCCCGCGCCCGCCGCAACACCCCCGCCGCCCATGGGGCCATCGGCCGGGCAGCAGGGATTTCCCCAGACAGACTCTAAGTATTTCCCGCGATGATGGTCTGTAACACCGCGCATACCATCTGCGGGTTGCAAATCAACTGGAGACCATCATGAAACGCCTGCTCGTCCTCGCTGGAGCCGCTGTGGCCCTGGCCGCCCAAGCGCAGACCTACCCCGGCAGCAAGCCGGTATCCATCGTCGTGCCGTTCACGGCCGGCGGCCCAACCGACCGCGTGGCGCGCGACCTCGCCGAAGCGATGCGCAAGCAGATTCCGGGCAGCAACTTCGTCGTTGAAAACGCGGCTGGCGCCGGCGGCACCATCGGTGCCAACAAGGTCGCCAAGGCGCCTGCCGACGGTTATACGCTGCTGCTGCACCACATCGGCATGGCCGCCACGCCCGCGCTCTACCGCAAGCTGACCTACAAGACGCTTGACGACTTTGAGTACCTGGGCATGATCAACGACGTGCCGATGACGCTCATCGGCAAGCCGCAGCTGCCAGCCAACACCTACCGCGACTTCGAGAACTACATCCGCGCCAACTCCGGCAAGCTGAACCTGGCGCACGCCGGCCTGGGCTCCGCATCGCACCTTTGCGGCCTGCTGTGGCAGTCCGCCATCCAGACCAAGGAAGCGATGACGACCATTCCGTTCGGCGGCACCGCGCCTGCTATGAATGCCCTGGTGGGCGGCCAGGTGGACGTGATGTGCGACCAGACCACCAACACCGTGGGCCAGATCGAGGCAGGACGCGTGAAGGCGTTTGCCGTCACCACGGCCAAGCCGCTGGCCAACCACAAGCTGCTCAAGGACTACCCCTCGCTCCAGGAAATGGGCCTCAAGGGCTTCAACCTGACCATCTGGCACGGCCTGTACGCCCCCAAGGGCACGCCCGCAGCCATCAACAAGCAGCTCAATGATGCGCTCAAGAAGGCCCTGAAGGACCCGGACTTCGTGAAGAAGCAGGAAGGCCTGGGCGCCATCGTCGTGACCGACAAGCGCACCGAACCCGATGAGCACAAGAAGTTCGTGACCGCCGAAATCGCCAAGATCAAGGTCGCTGTGGACGCAGCCAAGCAGTACGCCGACTGAGCCTGCCCCTGCCCATGGCACAAAGCCGCCTGCGGGCGGCTTTTTTGCGGGCGCTGGATGCCGGCGACTCGGGTAATCCCACTGACGCAACTACCCTCCCCTCGCGTACAAACAGGGCATGGTCAACTGCCCGCATCCGCGGGCTCATCAGACAATGTTCAAGGAGACAGACATGCCCATCCAGCCCAGAACCCTGCCCGCCCGGCGCCTCATTCTTGCCGCAGGCGCTGCGGCCGCCCTGCTGGCCCTGGCCGGCCCCGCGGCTGCGCAGGGCGCATGGCCGGCCAAACCGGTACGGCTGGTCGTGCCCTTTGCCCCCGGCGGCACCACCGACATCCTGGCAAGGGCCATCTCCGCTGAATTGAGCAAGGCGTTCGGCCAGCAGTTCGTGGTGGACAACCGTGCAGGCGCGGGCGGCAATATCGGCGCCGACATCGTGGCCAAGGCCGCGCCTGACGGCTACACACTGCTGATGGGCACCGTCGGCACGCAGAGCATCAACAAGTGGCTCTACACCAGGATGCCGTTCGACCCGCAGAAGGATTTCACCCCCATCACGCTGGTGGCAGGCGTGCCGAATGTCATGGTCGTGAATGCCGAGAAGGCCAGGGCCGCCGGCATCAACAACGTGGCCGACTTCATCCGGGTGGCCAAGGCCAACCCGGGCAAGCTCAATATGGCGTCCAGCGGCAACGGCACCTCCATCCACCTGGCGGGTGAACTGTTCAAGGTGATGAGCGGCACCTACATGACGCACTTCCCGTTCAGCGGCTCGGGCCCCGCATTGCTGAGCCTGACCGGCGGCGACATGGACGTCATGTTCGACAACCTGCCTTCATCCATGCAGCTGATCAAGTCAGGCCGGCTCAAGGCCCTGGCCGTCACGAGTGCCCAGCCCTCGGCCGCGCTGCCCGATGTGCCCACCGTCGAGCAGGCCGGCAAGCTCAAGGGCTTCGAGGCAACCTCATGGTTCGGCCTGCTCGGCCCCGCCGGCCTGTCGCCCGACATCGCCAACAGGATCCAGCAGGAAGTGTCCAAGGCGCTCAACGCGCCCGAGCTGAAGGAAAAGCTGCTCGCCCAGGGTGCGATCCCCAGCGGCAATACGCCTGCGCAATTCGCGCAGCTGATTGATTCGGAGCTGAAGAAGTGGGCGCCAGTGGTGAAAGCCTCGGGCGCCAAGGTGGACTGAGCGCGCCGTCAGGGAGCGTCAGCGCCCCAGACGATGTCTTTGCCTTCCTTTTGCGAGCGGCGCATCATGTCCAGCATGGGCACTGCACGCTGGCGCAGTGATACGCCTTCCGGCTTCGGCGGCTTCTCCCCGCGGCTGGCGGCCTCGGCTGCTGCAGCTTTCTGGTCGGCCTCATCCTTCGCAATCGCCGCCTCCAGCGCGGAGATGCCTGCCGCAATCTGGCCGGACTCGATGATCCCCTGCGGGCCGGGCGACTTGCCCAGGATGGCCACGATCTGCCGCCCGCTGGGCTCCAGCATGATCACGTCACCTGCCGCCTTGGATTTGAATTTGTAGAGCATGCGCCGCCTTTAGTGGTTGTAGATGTAAGCCCGGTTGAAGGGATAGGACGATTGTGCGCCCGTCATGGCGCCCTGGCGCGTGTCGCCGCTGGGTTTGGCGGCAAGCATCTGGTGCAGCGAAATCCAGCCATGCTCGAAGCTCATGGCACTGCCGGCAAGGTAGAGGCGGTAGGCGCGCAGGATCTGGCCGGCGCGCGCGGCATCGGTGGTTGTGGCCAGCACCCGGGCGGCCTCGGCCAACCGGGCCTCCAGCGCGTCTGACCAGGCCCAGAGTGTGCGCGCATAGTGGGGGCGCAGGTTTTCGGTGTCCAGCATTTCCAGGCCCGCCACCGACATCTCGCGCAGCACGTGGCTGACGTGCAGCAGCTCGCCGCCCGGGAAGATGTATTTCTCGATGAAGTCGCCCATGCCCGCGCCCAGCTGCTCGTTGTCCAGCCCGCCCGAGGTGATGCCATGGTTCATGACGAGGCCGCCGGGTTCAAGCAGGCTGCATATCTTGCAGAAGTAGGCCGGCATGTTGGCGCGGCCCACATGCTCGAACATGCCGACGGAGGCGATCTTGTCAAAGCGCAGCGACTCATCCAGCTCGCGATAGTCGCGCAGCTCGATGCGGACCCGGCCCTGCAGGCCCTTTTCTTCAATCAGCCACTGCACATGGGCATGCTGGTTGCGCGACAGCGTGATGCCGGTCGCGTCCACACCGTAGTGCTCGGCCGCCCACAGCAGAAGGCCGCCCCAGCCCGCGCCGATGTCCAGGAAGCGCTCACCGGGCCTGAGCATGAGCTTGCGGCAAATGTGTTCCAGCTTGGCCTCCTGCGCCTGCGCCAGGGTCATGCCTGCATCGCTGTAATAGGCGCAGGAGTAGACCCGCCTCGGGTCGAGCCAGAGCTTGTAGAAGTCATCCGAGACGTCGTAGTGGAACTGGATCTGCGCGGCGTCGCGTCCCGGCGTGTGCGCCAGCAGGGAGCGTGCGCGGCGCGACAGCGCACCCCACCAGCGTGTATCGCTGCGCACCGGGTTGCCCGGCAGAAGGCCCGCCGCAACAGCCATGACATCCCGCATGTGCCCCTCGATCTCGAGCTGGCCCTCGACATAGGCTTCTCCAATGGCGCCTATCTGGCCTGCGGCCAGCATGGCAAGGCCGGACCATTCGTTGAATGCCAGTGTCACAGGTGACTGCGGCGGCCCGAGCGCCTGCCCGCCGGGAAGGCGCAGGGCGACGGATACCGGCAAATCGGCGAGTTGCGACTCGACGCGCCGGATCAGCGGGTTGAGTGAGGTGTCCATGCGGAAATTCTTGATGATCCGGCGCGCGGCCGTCAACCTCCAGACACACGGATACACGGTAACGGTTGACAACATTTAGTTTAGGTCTAAACTATTTCTTCATGAACATCCTATGCATCGGCGGCGGCCCGTCGGGCCTGTATTTCGCGTTGCTGATGAAGCAGCGCAATCCGGCGTACCGCGTCACGGTGGTGGAGCGCAACCGGCCGTTTGATACTTTCGGCTGGGGTGTTGTACTTTCTGACCAGACCCTTGCCAACCTGAAGCAGGCCGACGCCAAAAGCGCGCAGCTCATTGGCGACGCATTCAACCACTGGGACGACATTGAAGTGTTCTTCAAGGGCGCCAGCGTGCGCTCGGGCGGTCATGGCTTTTGCGGCATTGGCCGCAAGCGGCTGCTGAACATCCTGCAGGACCGCTGCCTGGAGCTGGGCGTGGAACTGGTCTTCGAGACCGACGTGACCGACGACCAGGCGCTTGCCGCGCAATACAGCGCCGACCTGGTGATCGCAAGCGACGGGCTGAACAGCCGCATCCGTAACCGCTACGCCGCAACCTTCCAGCCCGATGTTGACCTGCGCCAATGCCGCTTCGTCTGGCTCGGCACGCACAAGACTTTTGACGCTTTCACCTTCGCCTTCGAGAAGACGGAGCACGGCTGGTTCCAGGCGCATGCCTACAAGTTCGACGACAACACCTCCACCTTCATCGTCGAGACGCCCGAAGAAGTCTGGAAGGCGCATGGCCTGGACGCCATGCCGCAGGAAGATGCCATTGCCTTCTGCGAAAAACTTTTTGGCAGGTACCTGGACGGCAACCGGCTCATCAGCAATGCGTCGCACCTGCGCGGCTCGGCCATCTGGATCCGCTTTCCGCGCGTGGTGTGCAAGACCTGGGTGCACCGCGAAACCATTGGCGGCCGCCGGGTGCCCATCGTACTGATGGGTGACGCCGCGCACACGGCCCACTTTTCGATTGGCAGCGGCACCAAGCTGGCGCTGGAAGACGCCATCGACCTGGCGAATGAGTTCAGCAGCGCGGGCATTGCACAATTCACGTCCGGCAAGGACCTTGATGCCGTGCTCGACGGTTATGAAGCCCGGCGCAGCGTGGAAGTGCTGAAGATCCAGAACGCCGCGCGCAACTCGACGGAATGGTTCGAGAACGTGGACCGCTACAGCGGCATGGAAGTCGAGCAGTTCGCGTATTCGCTGCTCACCCGCTCCCAGCGCATCAGCCACGAGAACCTGCGCCTGCGCGACGCGAAGTGGCTGGAAGGCTATGAGGCCTGGCTGTCCGGCGGCAAGCCGGTCGCGCCGATGCTGCTGCCCCTGAAGGTGCGGGACGTCCAGCTGAAAAACCGCATCATCGTCTCGCCCATGGCCACCTACAGCGCGGTGGACGGGGTTCCGCAGGACTTCCATCTGGTGCACCTGGGCGCGCGCGCGCTCGGCGGCGCGGCGCTGGTGTTTGTGGAAATGACCAGCCCGACGCCCGAAGGCCGCATCACACCGGGCTGCCCCGGCCTGTGGAACGATGCCCAGGGCAATGCCTTCAGGCGCATCGTGGACTTCGTGCATGGCCAGAGCAGCGCGAAGATCGGCATCCAGCTGGGGCACAGCGGGCCCAAGGGCTCGACCCAATTGGGTTGGGAAGAAACCGACGAGCCCTTGCCCGCACCCGGCGGGCTCCCCGGCAGTGCGCCCAACTGGCCCCTGATGGCCGCGAGTGAACTGCCCTACGGTGAGCAGAACCAGACACCGAAATCCATGACGCGTGCCGACATGGACTTGCTGAGGCAGCAGTTCGTGGAGGCCACGCAGCGCGCCGCGGCAGCCGGATTTGACTGGCTGGAATTGCACTGTGCGCATGGCTACCTGCTGTCGGGCTTCATCACGCCGTTGTCGAACAAGCGTACCGATGAATACGGCGGCAGCATCGGCAACCGCTGCCGCTACCCGCTGGAAGTGTTCGCTGCCATGCGTGCCGTGTGGCCCGCCCACCTGCCAATGAGCGTGCGCATCTCGGCGCATGACTGGGCGCCCGGCGGCAATACGGCGGACGACGCCATTGCCATCGCGCGGCTGTTCAAGCAGGCGGGGTGTGACTTCATCGACGTCTCGTCGGGCCAGACCACGCGCGATGCCAGGCCCGTCTATGGCCGGATGTACCAGACGCCGTTTTCCGACCGCATCCGCAACGAGGTGGGCATACAGACCATTGCCGTCGGCGCCATCAGCGAGGCCGACCATGCCAACAGCATCATCGCCGCCGGCCGTGCCGACCTCTGTGCCATTGCGCGCCCGCACCTGGCGGACCCGGCCTGGACGCTGCATGAGGCCGCAAAACTGCAAAGCCGCGCCGTGGACTGGCCCAGGCAGTACCTGAGTGGCCGCGACCAGATGTACCGCGAACTCGCGAAGCAGCAACAGGTGCAGGCGCAGAACCAAATGCAGCAGGCAATTGCCCCAGCCGCAAGCGCGGCCAACGAACTGGAATGAAGCCATGGACCTTGAAGCCCGAGCCCACAGCGAACACCCCGATGCCCTGCGCCTCTGGTTGCGCCTGCTTACCTGCACGCAGCTGATCGAAAAGCAGGTACGCAGCGGCCTGCGCGAGCAGTTTGACACCACGCTTCCGCGCTTTGACCTGATGGCGCAGCTCGAGCGCAGCCCGGACGGCCTGAAGATGAACGAGCTGTCGCGCCGCATGATGGTCACCGGCGGCAACGTCACCGGCATCACCGACCAGCTGGTGGCCGAAGGCCTGGTCGA